>JBAOIH010000001.1:0-600000 GCA_037045645.1 Nocardioides sp. | reverse complement strand
CCAACGAAGCGGTTCTGAAGATGCTGCGTCGCATCGGCAGCAAGGACAACATCTCCGACTTCATGCAGGGCGTGAAGGACGGCAACGAACGTCTGATGGGCTTCGGCCACCGCGTCTACAAGAACTACGACCCGCGCGCCAAGATCATCAAGAAGTCGGCCGAAGAGGTCTTCGAGGTCACCGGCACCAACCCGCTGCTCGACATCGCGCTCGAGCTGGAGAAGATCGCGTTGGAAGACGAGTACTTCGTCTCCCGCAAGCTCTACCCCAACGTGGACTTCTACTCCGGCCTGATTTACGAGGCGTTCCAGTTCCCGCCGGAGATGTTCACCGTGCTATTCGCGATCGGGCGTACGCCGGGCTGGCTCGCGCAGTGGCAAGAGCTGGTCACCGACAAGGAGCAGAAGATCGCCCGGCCCAAGCAGATCTACACCGGGGACCGGACACTCGACTTCACACCCTCCAGCGAGCGCTGGAGCTAGTGCCCAGACCTTGAGCCGCAGCGTCTGGGGCTACCGCGGTATGCCCGACCTGGGCGTGGTCGCGGTGACCGGCTTCAGTGGGTACGCCGTGCTGCTCACGACCGCTCCACTGTGGGCCGTGCACGGAGGCGCCAGCGAGGCGGGCGCTGGGCTGGTCAACGGCGTCCTGCTCAGCGCGACGGTGCTGGCGCAGCTGCTGGTGCCGCGGGCGCTGCGCCGTTGGGGAACCGGGCCTGTGCTCTGTGTCGGGCTGCTTCTTCTCGGAGCGCCCGCGCCGGCGTACCTCCTCGACGAGGGCCTGGCCCTCAACCTGCTGATCTCGGGCGTACGCGGTGCGGGCTTCGGCATCTTGACGGTCACCGGCTCGGCGGCAACGGCGCATCTGGTGCCGCCGGCACGTCGCGGCGCCGCGATCGGGGCGTTCGGACTCTGCGTCGCGATCCCCAACCTGGCGCTGTTGCCCGCCTCGGTGCCCCTGGTCGAGCGGTGGGGCTTCACGCCGGTGTTCCTCACCGCCGCGCTGCCGGTGCTCGGCGTCCCGGCCGCCTTGCGCCTGGGACGAGCACTGCTCGAGGGGGGCCACGACCGGCCCGATCCGGACGAAGCGACCCCGGGCCGGCGCGCCTTGCTGGCGATCGTGGCACCTACCCTCGTGCTGTTCGCGGTCACGATGGCCGGCGGGGCGATCATCTCGTTCGCACCGCAGTTCACCAGCCCCGGGACCGCGGCGCTGGCACTGCTTCTGCTGGGCGCGACATCGGCGCTCTCGCGTTGGCTGATCGGCTCCGTGGCCGATCGACTCGGGGCGCGGCAGTTCCTGGCTCCGCTGCTGGGCCTGGCCGCGGTCGCGACGGCTGCCTGCGCCTGGGCCATCCACGCCGAGCATGCGGTCGCCCTGGTCGCTGCGGCCACCACGCTCGGGTTGTCGTACGGCGCGTTGCAGAACCTGACACTGGTCGTCGCCTTCGCCTCCGTAGCTGCCCATCAGGTGCCCGCGGCGTCGGCCGGATGGAATATCGGCTTCGACGCCGGCACCGCGGTGGGTTCGGTCGTCGCGGGGGTGATCGCCGCGACGTACGGTTTCCCGGTCGCCCTGGCGGTGATGGCCGCCGGGTGCGCGGTAGCGGTCTGTGCCGTCGGCTTCACCCGGGCCGACTCGCGCGGGCGAGCTATCTGATGCGAGCCGGCTGTGATCGACATCTCGCAATACCCCCAGCGGTATCCGGCTACGGTGAGGGCATGCGGAACAGAATCGGGATCAGCGTCCTTTTCGTCATGTTGATCTCAGCCTTGGCCGCCTGCGGCTCGGCAGAGACGCCGACCGGCAAGGACAACTCGGCGGGAAAGGTCGAAACCAGTTATGGCTGGGTCCGAGCGACGACCGGCACTCAAGACCCGTCGATGTCAGCGGCTTTCATGGTCATCGACAACCAGACCGACGAGGACGTCACGCTGGTGGGAGCCTCCTCTCCCGTCGCCGGCATGGCCGAGATCCACGAGATGGTGATGGGCGAGGACGGCGCCATGGTGATGCAGAAGTCCGAGACGGGACTGACCATCGCGGCGGGCCACCTGGACGAACTCAAGCCGGGCGGCTGGCACGTGATGTTGATGGATCTGAACCAGGAGCTCAAACCCGGTGACGAGGTGGACCTCACCTTGGAGTTCGGCAACGGCGACAAGTTGGACGTGACCCTCCCGGTGAAGGAGTTCACCGAGGAGGACGGCCACTATCACACCCATTCACCGTCACCCTCGCACTCGAGTTGAGGCGTTCGCGGTGACCTCGTCTCGTCCGTCTCGTCGCGGTCTGCTCGGCTACGCCGGAGCGGGCGGAGCGGGCCTGCTCGCCGGCGTGGGAGGTGCACTGGCGCTCTCCGGCCAAGACGAGGCAGTCGCCACCGTCTCCCCCACCGTGCCCGGTCGGATCAGCCCGTACGGCCTGCACCAGCCGGGCGTCACGTCGCGCACCCCGCGTGCCAACCGACTGCTCGCCTTGGACCTCAGGCGAGATGTCGACGCCGAAGCGTTGGGCCGGCTGATGCGGCAGTGGACCGGGACGATCGAAGCGGCCACCCAGGGGCATGCGCCGCCTGGCGACACGATCCGCGACCTCGCCCAAGACAACGTCGACCTGTCCGTGGTGGTGGGCTGGGGACCGCGACTCTTTCGTCGTCTCGGTCTGGCTGCTCCTGGCGGTCTCTCCCCCGTGCCGGCCTTCCGCCACGACAAGCTCCTGGAACGCTGGAACGGTGGCGACCTGCTGGTGATGGTGGGCGCGGCCGACGACACCAGCGTGGTGCATCTCGTACGCCGGCTGATGCTTGATGCCGAGCCGTTCGCCCGACCCCGCTGGGAGCAGGTGGGATCGTGGCGGGGCCTGGACGCCGACCAGGCCCCGACGACCGGGCGCAACCTTTTCGGACAGGTCGACGGCACCGGGAATCTGCGGCCCGAGGACCCGCTCTTCGACTCCACCGTGTGGGCCAAGACACCCGACTGGTTCGCCGGGGGCACCACGCTGGTCGTACGCCGCATCGAGATGGACCTCGACGTGTGGGAGTCGCTCACCCGAGACGAGATGGAGCGCTCCGTCGGGCGCGACCTTGATACCGGGGCGCCGCTGACCGGCGGGTCGGAGCGCGACCAGCCGGACCTCTCCGCACGCGACAGCGGTGGCCGTCTCATCGTGCCTGCCGACTCGCACGTACGCCGGTCACACCCGAGCCAGAACGGCGGCGCGAGGATCCTGCGCCGAGGTCTCAACTACACGGAGTTCGACGCCGCGTCCGGGCGCAGTCACGCCGGGCTGATCTTCTGCAGTTTCCAGGCCGACATCGCCACCCAGTTCGTGCCCTTGCAGCAACGCCTGGACGAGGGTGACGCGCTCAACGAGTGGACGACCGCGATCGGCAGTGCCGAGTTCGCCATCCTGCCCGGATTCGAGCGCGGCGGCTGGTTGGGCGAGCGGCTGCTCGGCTAGCCCCTCACAGGATCCAGCAGTTGCTCCACTGCGGCAGGCCGGCGAAGCGCGCCTCGAAGAAGCCGTACATCTCGGTCGAGGTGGCCAGCATCCCGCCCAGGTGACCAGGGTTGAGGTTGGTGGAGAAGCGCACGTTCGCACCCTTGGCACACCACGACTTGGCCATCGCCTTGCCCTGGTCGTAGGGGATCGTGTCGTCGAGCGCCGAGTGGGTCACCAAGACCGGGAAGGCCGGCTTGAGGGTGCCGATCCGCTGCTGCTCCACCATGGTGCGCCACGGCTCGGAGTCCATGATCTGCACCAGCGACTGGCCGGAGTCGGTCAGGGTCGACGACTTCACGAAGGAGTTGCTGAACAGGTCGAAGACGCAGTGCCCCTCGATCTCGTCCATCTTCTTGTCACCCAGGTCGTTGGTGACCGAGTGGGGGTCGATGCCGTACGACTGCGAGAGGCCGCGGGCTGCGTAGAGGAGGAACTCCGCCCACATGGTGCCGTCGATCTTCTGCGCCACCTTCTTGAGGTCGGCGGGGACGGCGCCGACCGAGGCTCCCTTGATCGAGAGTTCGGGGGCGTACGACGCAGCGAGTTCCGCGGCCGACGCCGCGGCGCCACCACCTTGCGAATAGCCCTGAAGACCGACCGGGTTGAGGCTGCTCAAGCCGGTGCCGGAGAGCCGCTGCGCAGCGCGTACGGAGTCGAGCACAGCGCGGCCCTGGGAGACCCGATCCATGTAGGTGTGTACCCCGGCAGTGCCCAGGCCCTCGTAGTCGGTCATCACCACGGCGTAGCCACGAGCCAGCAGCCCCGAGATGAACGCCCCTTCGTACTCCAGACCCTCGCTGAACTGCCGCGAGGGGGCGCACTTGTCGGCCATCCCCTGGGTGCCCGCGGCATACCCGATGACCGGGCGCCGGCCGAAGCCGAACCAGGCAGCCTTGGGTACCAACACCGTGCCGGAGACCGCGATCGGCTTTCCGACACGGTTGGTGCTGCGATACAGGATGCGCCACGAGTTCATCGCGACCGTGTTGGCCTTCAACGGGTCGAGTTTGTAGGTCATCTGCTCGGAACGGATGACGGCACCGTTGGTGCTGGGCAGCACGGACGGCGCCTCATAGAAGGTTGGTCGCGGCGGCTCGACCACCGCATTGGCGGGCGCGGTCAACACCGTCGCGAGGAGGGCAACACCAACAACGGTCGCGAGTCTGCGCAGCATGAGCGAACACTAGGTTGGCGTAACAGACTGTTGCAAGATCTTCGTCCATGGGCGTACGTCACACGTGCGCGCTTGCTCTCTTGACGAATCCGCAGCGCAGTCTCAGCCGACTCACAGGACGTCGCGAGATGTTCGTAGGTATGAACGACACCCAAGCCTTCTATCCCCCGTTCCCCCAGCAGCCCGCGCCTGCACGTCGGCCGAGGCGTACGGCCTTCGCGGCAGGCGTGATCACCGCGTCGCTGCTCGTGGGCGGCAGCGCAGGGGTCGGCGGCGCGGCGCTGTGGGATGCCACCCACGACGACGCCGCGACCACCAGCCAGCGGGCGGCCAACGAGGTGTCACCCGCGGCTCCGGCCAAGGTGCAGACCGGTTCCATCGAGGAGGTCGCCGCGAAGGTGCTGCCCTCGGTGGTGCAGATCAAGTTGGTCACGTCCCAGGGTGCGGGCTCCGGCTCCGGCATCATCTTGACCCAGGACGGACAGATCCTGACCAACCACCACGTCGTCGAAGGTGCGGACCAGGGCGGTCGACTCACGGTGTCGTTCAACGACGGTACGACCGCCAGCGCCACCGTCGTCGGCACCGACCCGCTTACCGACACGGCCGTCATCAAGGCCGACGGCGTCAGTGGCCTGACTCCTGCACAGATCGGTTCGTCCGACGCCCTGCTCGTCGGGCAGCCGGTCGTCGCGGTCGGCTCCCCCTTCGGCCTGGACGCCACCGTGACCAGCGGCATCGTCAGCGCCCTCGACCGCCCGGTCAACGTGAGCACCGACGAGGCCGGGAACGCCACGACTTACCCCGCGATCCAGACCGACGCCGCGATCAATCCCGGCAACAGCGGTGGCCCGCTCGTGGACATGAACGGCGACGTGGTCGGGATCAACTCCTCGATCCGTACGGCCAGTTCCATGTCGGGCGGTCAGGCGGGTTCCATCGGCCTCGGCTTCGCCATCCCGATCGGCGAGGTGCTGCCGATCGTCGAGCAGATGCAGGCCGGCGAGACGCCGACCCACGCACGACTCGGCATCACGGTCGGCGATGCTGCCTCAGATGCCGGAGTGTCCGGCGCGGTGCTCCGCTCGGTCTCGCCCGGCGGCGCAGCCCAGGACGCGGGTCTGCGTGCGGGCGACGTGATCACGAGCATCGACGACACCCAGATCACCGGCGCCGACTCGCTGGTCGCCACCATTCGAGCACATCGTCCGGGCGATGAGGTACAGATCGCGTACACCCGTGGCGGCAAGGCCGGTGACGTCTCCGTGACGCTGGAGTCCGACGCCGACTAGCCGGCTCCCGCCAGGTCGGCGGTGAGGTTCGTGATCGCGGCTTCGAGCTTGGCGGTCGCGTCACCAGCGGGTCCTGCTGAGTTCTGACCGCGTACGCGCAGCACTCGCCCATCGGCGAGTTCGACGAAGGTCGTCACGAGCAACATCTGGGCCTGCTCGTCCGCGTTGACGATCAGGTGACCCGGCTGACCACCGAACTCCGGCTCGCTCGACGACACCTCGCGACCGCCGATCTCGTTGTCGACCTCGTGGGCCACATCGGTCTCGGCGCTCAGATAGTCGGCCGAGATGACAACCTCGACACCGGGCGACATGAAGGTGCAGGACTCGTCCGCGCCCGCTTCTCCGACAATGTCAGGCTCCAACTTGTCGACACCGAGTTCGCTTGCGGTCCTGGTCAGATCTGCCGACGCGCATTCGGCGGCACCAGCCGCAGTTTCGGTCGAGAGCGCGCTCGATGCCGAGCTCGGCGACTTGTCGGGGTCGGAGGATTCCCCGCCGCAGGCGCTCAGCATCAGCGCAGTGGCAGCGAGCGATGCCACGGTCGTACGCAGACTCATCACTTCTTGGTGCCCCAATCGGCCAACTCGGCCATCCGCTTGCCGATGTCGCGCGAGCTCTGCTGGATGGCTGCTTGCAGGATCGACATTCCGCCAGGTTCTGGACCTGGATCGGCCCAGAACTGCTCCCAGGTCGTCTTGCCGTCTCGGACGCGATCGAACAATCGCCGGAACACGGCAGGTGCATCCGGTGCACCGGTGACCTGTTCAAGCGCCGCAACGATGTCGGGATCCAGTGGTTGCCCGGCGTCCTCTTCGAGGATCCGCTCCACAAGTTCGTCGATCTCGTCCAGGCGGTTCAGCAACCGGGTCGTGCTGTCGTGGGACTCCAGTTCGTCGAGGACCTCCGCGGTCGATTTGTCGTCCGCAGGCGGGGTTGAGGCATCGAAGATCTCCATCACTGTGCTCCACTCTCGCGGTCGTGCCTCTTGGGCAGCTTCGGCCCCGCGATATTGGCGTTGGCTGGCGTGCCGTTGGCCAAGGCCGCATCCTGCATCGCCTGGTTCACGTCAGCATGGAAGTGGTCCATGACGTGTTCCCAGAAGTTCTTGTCATTGGCTCCGGACTCCTCGACCGCGGAGTCCAACTTCTTCTCCAAGTCGTTCCAGGCCTCGCCGTCGGGATCACCGAAGTCCTCCTTCAGCGAGTTCAGTTGCTTCTTGATGTCAGCGGTGTCGGTCTGCATCAACTTGTCGAAACTCACCGAACCGCGCGCCTGAGGCAACTGCTTGATCATGTCGGAGATCTGGCTGATCGTGGCCAGCCGGTCAGCCTCAGTCTGCGCCCATGTCTTGACATCGTCGGCCAGATCGAAGGCCAATGCGATGATCTTGACGGTCGTCTTGACATCGTCGATCACTTCTTTGAAGAAGTCGGTGCCCTTTTCGGCCAGGTCCTTGAGCGTGGTGAAGATCAGCACGGCGGCGTTGATCCGCTTGAGGATGAACTTCGAGAGTTTCAGCAACTTCTCGCCCAGCACCCGGATCATCTTCTCCACCCGGATGGCGAGCTTTTCCGACAACTTGGCGATCGAGGCGAAGACCTTGGCCAGGCCCTTCATCACGCCGGAGATCAGCAGTGTTACCGAGCTGTAGAGCATCGTGTGCTGATACAGCGCGGTGCCGGCCGCGCCCCGCATCACCGCGGTGCCCTTGGCTGCCAGCAGCGCGAAGTTGCCGGCCCAGGTCTCCAACGCCTTGGAGAAGCTTCTGGGCGGCGATGCCATTGGCCTGGATCCGGTAGTAGTTGCCGGACAGGGGGAAGACGATGTACTCCTCCAGGCTGGTGTTCGGGAGGCGCTCGACAAAGTCGATCCCCTTGTCGCGGCACCAGTCGATGCACACGTTGATGTCGTCGCGCAACGCGTCCCAGCCCGCTGACACATCCTGGAACTTCTTGTTGTGTTCCTTGGGGAACTGCTTCTTCATCCCCTCGGGTTCGTCCAGGTGGGCGGCGACGTCTTTGACCGAGATGCCGCGGACGTTCAACCCCGGGCCCTTCTGGCCCCAGTCGACGGCTTCGCCGATGCCGTCGACCGTGAGGTCGTTGTCCTTGATCATCTTCTGGAAGTTGTACTGCGCGGCGCCATCCATCAGGTCGAACCTCTTGGCGCTCACCGCGACCGCTTGAGCGAAGTCGACGTACCGCTGTTCAAACGTGGTCACCACTGTCGAGAAGTGCCCGACCATCGTGTCCATCATGTCGGCGAGTGGCTTCAGAGCACAGGTGTCGTACGCGAATCCGCTCTTGTTGCAGACCTGGTCGTTGAAGTAGGTCTCCAACTCGGTCACCTGCACACCGACCTCTTCGACGTCCTCGAAGAACATCGGCAGGTTCTCCCACTCGAAGGTGATCGTCTCGCCCACGTGCCCCACTCCCGGATAGCGGATCTGTCGGCGAGCCTTCTGCCCTGGCAGCGGGGTAGGGAAACCCGTGCGTCAGCGTGCCCTTGTCACGCGGCCCTCGTCCCACACCGGGCCGTCGGATTCGTACACCGCGCCGTCGGCGCCGTAGACCAGGAAGCGGTCGAAGCCGCGAGCGAACCAGCGGTTGTGGGTCACCGCGAGCACCGTGCCCTCGAACGATTCGAGTCCGGCCTCCAGGGCTTCGGCGCTCTGCACATCGAGGTTGTCGGTCGGTTCGTCGAGCAACAGCAAGGTCGCGCCGGAGAGTTCGAGCAGCAGGATCTGGAAGCGCGCCTGCTGGCCGCCGGAGAGCGACTCGAAACGCTGCTCCCCCGCATGGGCTAGTTCATAGCGATCCAGGACCCGGGCTGCCTGCTCGCGGATCAGTCCGGCTCGATGCTCGTCGCCTCGATGCAGGATGTCGAGCAGGGTGCGACCGACGAGTTCTGGGTGGTCGTGGGTCTGGACGAACCAACCGGGGCGTACGCGCGCGCCCAGGCGCGCCTTGCCCGTGTGATCGACCGGCTTGATGGTCTCGGCACCGACCGGCAGGTGTTCCTTGTCAGGGTCCGAGCCACCCGCGGCGAGCAGGCGCAGGAAGTGGCTCTTGCCCGAGCCGTTGGAGCCGAGCACCGCGACCCGTTCGCCGTACCAGACCTCCAGATCGAACGGCTTCATCAGACCGGTGAGTTCGAGGTCCTCGCAGACCACCGCGCGTTTGCCCGTACGGCCGCCCTTGAGGCGCATCTTGACCTGCTGCTCGCGGGGTTGCTCGATCGGCGGTCCCGCCTCCTCGAACTTCTTCAAACGAGTCTGGGCGGCGCGATATTGCGACGACATGCCGTCGTTGTATTCGGATTTGATCTTCAGCCGCAGCACCAGCGCCTTGATCTTGGCGTGCTCCTCGTCCCAGCGACGGCGCAACTCCTCGAAGCGCGCGAAGCGATCCGTGCGGGCCTCGTGATAACTCGCGAACCCGCCGGGGTGCGTCCAGACCAGGTTGCCTGTCCCCAGGGGGGCGCCGCCAGGCGACCTTCTCGAAGGGCCTGCGTGGCCCAACTCGACCGTGACGACCCGGGTCGCGGTGTTGTTGAGCAACTCGCGGTCATGGCTGATGAACAGGATCGTCTTCGGCGAGGCGTTGATCTTGTCTTCGAGCCAGATCTTGCCCGGCACGTCGAGATAGTTGTCCGGCTCGTCGAGCAGCAGCACCTCCTCGGGGCCGGCGAGCAGGTACTCCAGCACCAGTCGCTTCTGCTCACCACCGCTGAGCGTGGCCAGCGAGCGGTGCTTGGCCCGGTCGTACGACAACCCCATCGCCGCGGTCGTGACCACGTCCCAGGTGACCTCGAGGTCGTAGCCACCAGCCTCGGCGTACTCCGCGAGCGCCGTGGCGTACGCCATCTGGGTCTTCTCGTCCTCGACCTCCATCAACCGCAGTTCGAGCCGGTCCACCTCGGCGGCCGCCTGCCGGATGCGTGCCGACGCGACGCTCAGCAACAGGTCCGCGACCGTCTCGTCCGCGCCGCCGTGACCGACGAACTGACGCATCACGCCCAGGCCCCCGGAGCGTACGACTGCTCCTGCGCTCGGTGTCAGATCACCGGTGATGATCCGCAGCAGCGTGGTCTTGCCGGCCCCGTTGGCCCCCACGAGCGCCACCTTCGCGCCGTCGCCCACGCGAAAACTGACGTCGTCGAGAAGCACCCGCCCGTCGGGCAGATCGAACCTGACAGCAGAGACCTCCACGTGACCCACGAGGGACGATTGTCCGGCATCGGGTCGTGCGGTCGCACCTCGGTTTGTGATTGGGTCGGAAGATGTCTGCTGACTCGGAAGCCGGGCAGGTGCCTGCCGCACGTTGGAAGTTGATCGGACCGGGCCTGGTGGTGGCGGCCACCGGCGTGGGAGCGATCGACCTGGTCGCCACGTTGATCGCGGGCCAGAAGTTCGAATACTTGCTGCTCTGGTGCGTCGTCGTCGGCTGCCTGATGAAGATCATCCTGGTCGAGGGTGCAGGCCGCTTCAGCCTCGCGACCGGCCAGACCATCTTCGAAGGCTGGCGCTCGTTGGGCGCGTGGACGACGTGGTACTTCGCGCCGTACATCGTGATCTGGGGCTTCGTCTACGGAGCGGCCGCGATGGCCGGCACCGGGCTGCCGCTGTATTCGTTGCTCGGCGGGCTGTCCGTCACCTGGTGGGGCATCCTCTCCGGGCTGATCGGACTCGCCCTGGTCTGGGGCGGCAAGTATGCGCTGTTCGAGAAGTTCCTCGGGGCACTGATCGGATTGATGTTCGTGACCATGGTGGGCGCCGCGCTGATCACGCTGCCGAACCTGCCGCAACTGCTCAACGGCCTGGTCCCCCGCATCCCCGACGGCGGGCTGATCAACGTGCTGGCACTGGCCGGCGGCGTGGGCGGCACCATCACGTTGGCGGCGTACGGCTATTGGCTGCGCGAGAAGGGTTGGTCAACGCCGGCCTTCATGAAGGTCATGCGCATCGACAACACGGTCGCCTACGTCGTGACGGGGATCTTCGTGCTCGCCACGCTGATCGTCGGGGCCGAACTGCTCTATTCGACGGGCATCGCGATCGACACCAAGGACAAGGGCCTGCTCGACCTGTCCGAAGTGCTCGCCGATCGCTATGGCCGTTGGGCCGGCAAGGTGTTCCTGATCGGCTTCTGGGCAGCCGCCATGTCGTCGCTGGTCGGGGTCTGGAACGGCGTGAGCATGATGTTCGCCGACTTCATGGGCAACATCACCGGGAAGTCCAGTGACCACGAAGACTCCCGGGCCGGGGGCAAGTGGTATCGCGCCTACATCCTGTGGCTGACCTTCCCGCCGATGATCATGATGTTCCTGGGCAGGCCGGTATGGCTGATCTTGGCGTACGGCGTGCTCGGCTCGTTCTTCATGCCGTTCCTGGCCATCACCTTGCTGTGGCTGCTCAACAGCGATCGGGTGCCTCGCGAGTGGCGCAACAAGTGGGTGTCGAACGTGCTGATGGGGATCTGTGCGATCGCCTTCATCACGCTCGCGGTCAACGAACTACGCAAACTGATCACCGGCGGATAGCTCAGGGCTCAGACAGTCGTGACGTCGACACCGGCTTCGCGCAAGCCCTCGACCAGGTCGGTCGGGGCGGTCGTGTCGGTGATCAACGCGTCGACACGGTCGAGGCCGCAGATGCGCGCGAGCGACACTCGGCCGATCTTCTCGGCGGTCGCCACGACCGTGACGCGTTGAGCGTGCTCGGTCATCTCCGAATTGATCCCGGCCTCACCGAGGTGTCGACAGCTCGCCCCGTCGGGACCCAACGCGTCGACGCCGAGGAAGAGGTCCTCGACGAGCAGGTCCTTGAGGACGCGGCTGGCGAACGGACCGTGCAACTCGTACGACTGTGGGCGCGCGACGCCGCCGATCACGACCGTGCGCACACTCGGTCGGAGCACCAGGTCGCTGGCGATGTTGAGGGCGTTGGTGACGACGGTGGTGAACTCGCTGGCCTCGGCCAGATCCGTACGGGCGGCGAAGCGACGTGCGATCGCCGTGGTCGTGGTGCCACCGTTGAAGGCGACGATCGATCCCGGCGCGATCCGCGCGGAGGCCGCGATGGCGATGCGTTCGCGAGGATCGTCGGTGGACGTGCGGTACTTCGCCGGCAGGTTGTAGGCCACCGAGGTGGCCACGATGCCGCCATGCGTACGCGAGGCCAACTGTCGGCGCGCCAGCTCGCCGAAGTCGCGGCGTACGGTCGCTGCACTGACCCCGAGCAGATCGGCCGCCTCGGCTACCGACAGCGCCGAGCGTTCGGCCAGCGCGTCGAGCAGCAGGTGCCACCTGGCCGCCTGATCGGGTTGCGTACTCACGGGTCGGTCTCCTCGGTCACCATCCGGAAGTCCAGGTGCGCAGGCAACGGCTCACCGGGACAGACCTGAGCCCAGAGCCGGTCCAACTCCCGAGAGCCTTCCGGGAGGTCAGGCACGATCAGATCATCCAACATCGCGCGTGCCGATGCCGAGTCGCCACGCATCGCGTGGGCCTGTGCGCATCGGAGCCGAGTGCTGCCGTGTCGACGGATGCCCTCGGGCAGCGCCTCGGCCCAGTCGAGCACGTCATCGGCCCGGGCCTGATGCACGAGCAGATCGAGCGCCTCCGTGGCCAGCGAGCGGCAGTCCGGTGCGAGGTCGAGCGCGCGGCGATAGTGGATCAGGGCCTGGTCGGGATCCTGCGAGAGTTGAGCCAGACCGCGCTCGGCGGTGAGGTTGGGCCGGATCGCGCGCGAGCGCTCGTACGCATCTTTGGCCGCGGCTACTTCATCGCGGCACTGGAGGTTGAAGCCGAGCGCGGCCAGTGGCCACCAACCCGTCGCGCCCTCCAGTCGCTGCCACCAGAGATCGGAGACCGGCGGCAGCGGCTCGGCGCCTTCGGGATCGGTGCCGTGGAGGGCGGCCAGCGCCACCGCGCTGTCGTCGGCGACCACGTCGAAGGGCAGGGCCGGGTTGGGCGGTTGTTCGCGCAGGGTCGACTCGACGTGTCCCCAGCCGCTGCCACCCCAGACGCGCGCATCGGGAGCGCGGTCGGCGACGGCACGCAGCCAGGCCGTGTGGCGGGCTTCGAGGTCGGCCACCGACTCCTGCTCGGCCAGGCAGGCACTCACGGCGGCGACCACGTCGTCGTACGGCCCCTGGCTGCTCACCTCGACCGCGCCGAAGGACTCGGTCCAGGAACGCTGACCTCCAGCCGGGATGACGCCGTAGTCGAGTTGGGTGGGGCAGGCTCCCGCCTGGATCTCCAGATAGCGCTCCCCCGGGCCGCTGAGCCATTCCTGCCACCGCTCGCCGCCGGCGCCGCGGCCCCAACAGAAGAGCTTGCGGCCGACGAGTCCGGACGTGGAGCGTTGCGCGAAGCCGGAACCGTCCGGCTCCAGCGCGGCGACGAAACGTACTCCGTCGGGCTCCAACTCGGCCGGGTCGAAGAAGTAGTCCGCCGAGTGGTCCGACTGCGCGGGCCGCGTCGTGTCCTCGTCGAGGTCGACCTTGGCGAGCCCCCCGTCGTACGCCGACATCCAGGCCGACCGTGCGGGCGCGACCACGCGACTCAGCGACGTCTCGGGAGCCGCGATGTTGGTCCAGTAATAGAGCGGCTTCTCCTCCTGATCGGGGTTGAGGATGCGAGTCGAGGCGAGCAGGCGACGTCCGTCAAGGGTCAGGTCGATCTGCAGGACGAGGTCGTGGCCGCGCTCCCACTCCCACAGGCGCAGCACGTCGCCGCCCTCGAGTTCGAGGACAGCTGCGTGGAGAGGTCGCGTGGACAACGGCGAGTGACCCGTGGAGCCGAGGTTCCACTCGATGCCGCCGGCGAACCACGCGTCGCTCAGGCCGAAGTTGGCGAATCGCAGCACCGAGTTGCGGTGCAGCAACTCTCGCCCGAGCGTGTGGTCGAAAAGTGACCAGACCCGGCCGCCGAGCGTGGGCAGCACCAGCGCGGTCACCTGGCCGTTGGTGAGTTCGAGGGCCGGAATCTCGCGCTCGGTCAGGTCGCGGCCGTAGTCACTGAAGCGCGCGTACGGCAATTCGGTGCCTGGTGCGGCCAGCGCGCGGATGGGCTGGAGGTGGGCCAGCCGGTCGGGCGCGCCGAGTTCGGCGGCGGGGATCCGCAGGGTGGTCACGCGTACTTTTGTGGAGTCAGGCATCGTGATTGTTTCTGCTCGTCTGTCAAGGAGGATTGACAATACCAATCATCCTCCCAAGGATAGAAGGGTGAATCAGAGCGCGATGGTGACCGAGATGTCGACTCAGCCGCAGAACTGGCGCGATGCCCAGGGGCTGGCCAAGAAGTACGCGGACCTGCTGCCCGCGCCGGGCGAGCGGGTCGCGATCCTCGGCTGCGGCACGTCGCTCTATGTCGCGCGCACCGTCGCGGCGATGCGCGAGAGCCGGGGCCAGGGTGAGACCGACGCGTGGCCGGCCGGTGATCCGGTGCTGGATCGACCGTACGACCGGGTAATCGCGATCAGTCGCTCCGGCACGACGACCGAGGTGCTCCAGGCTCTCGAGGGACTGCGCGACCGGGTCCCTGTCACCGTGATCACAGCGGACCTCAGCACCCCCATCGCCGACCTGGGTGAGGTGATCTCACTGGCCGACTACGACGAGGAGGCCGTGGTGCAGACGCGTACGGCCACCACCGCGATCGCGATGTTCCGTTGGCACCTGGGTGATGACGTCAGCGTCGCCGCCGACCAGGCCGAGGCCGTCCTCGCGCTGTCGGACGACGAGATCGCCGAGGTTCTCGCGCCGGTCCGCTCCGCCGAGCAGATCGCCTTCGTCGGGATGGGCTGGGCTTTCGGACTGGCCGAGGAGGCCTCCTTGAAGCTCAAGGAGGCGACCCAGTCCTGGACGGAGTCCTATCACCAGACCGAGTTCCGCCATGGCCCGATCGCCAACTCCGCACCGGGGCGAGCCGTGTGGGCGTTGGATTCCTTGATCCCCGACTTCGCCGCGGATGTCGAGCGTACGGGTGCTGCTCTGCTGGCCCATGACCGCGACCCGCTCGCCGAACTCGTGCTGGTGCACCGCCTGTGCGTCTTGCGCGCGGGCGACAAGGGCCTCGACCCCGGCCAACCGCGCAACCTGACGCGCTCGATCATCTTGTCCTCATGACCCAGCGGCCAGCTGAGGAGTCCGACCCGGCCTCGGCCCTCGGCCCCGTGCTGGCCGTCGATGTCGGCGGTACGACGATGAAGGCCGAGATCCAGGCGGCTGACGGCGCGGTGCTGGCACGCTCCACGGCACCGACACCACGCGGCGCCGCGGTGGTGCCAGCCGTGGCAGGCCTGGGGCGAGAGTTGCTCCCGGTTGTTCCTGGCGTGAGCGCGGCGGGGATCGTCGTCCCCGGCCTGGTGGATCCGGTCGCGGGCGTCGCCCGCTACAGCGCCAATATCGGTTGGCGCGACCTGGCCCTGACCGACCCCCTGTCCCACGAGTGGGGCCTCGACGTGCGGCTGGGCCATGACGTGATGTCGGGGGCGGTCGCCGAGATCAGCCTCGGCGCCGGTCGCGGCCACGCGGAGGCACTCTTCGTGATCTTGGGTACGGGTGTCGCGGCGGTGGCCGTGTCGGGTGGCCGGATCCTCACCGGTGCTGGCGGCCAGATCGCCGAGTTGGGTCACATCGACATCCCCGGCGGAGCGCCCTGCCCGTGCGGTGGTCGCTCGTGCCTGGAACCGGTCGGCTCGGCGGCAGCGATCGCGAAGCGTTATGCCGAGGTCTCGGGTCGTGCCGGGGTCGGGGCCGACGAGGTCGCGCGGTTGGTCGCCACCGATCCAGACGCAGCCGATGTCTGGGACAGCGCTGTGACGGCGCTTGCCGAGGCGATCGGCATCGTGTCGCTGCTGCTGGCGCCGTCCGTGGTCGTGCTCGGCGGCGGCCTCGCGCAGGCCGGGGCGGTCCTGGTCGCCCCGCTGGCTGACGCGTTGGAGTCGCGGGCACGGATCCACCCGGTGCCAGCAATTGATCACCGCGTCGTTCGGTGCCAGAGCGGGCGTGGTCGGCGCGGGCCTGCTGGCGCGAGGAGGATGGCCGACATGACAGCCACGAGCACGGGGCAGGCGACCGCCCTGCGAGGCCGGGTCGTCCTTCCCGACGAGATCGTCGAAGACGGCGTCGTCGCCTTCGACGATGACACGCTCTCCTATGTCGGTCCCGCCGGCTCGTGGACCGGCGCCGCCCCGCGTCGGGTCCCACTCATCTCCCCCGGACTCCTGGACAGCCATTGCCACGGCGGCGGCGGGCACAGTGTGACGACCGGCCTGCTCGAAGACGTACGCGCGGTCGCGATGCATCACCTGGCCCATGGCACCACCACCATGCTGGCGTCGCTGGTCAGCGCCGACCCGGACACCATTGATGCCGCGGTCGCCGCGATCCGTGACGTGGCGCGCGAAGACGGGCCGATCGTCGGCAGCCATCTGGAGGGGCCGTTCCTCGGAGTCGGACACTGTGGGGCGCACGACCCGGCCGTGCTGCTCGATCCCGATCCCGAGCTGACCGGCCGCTGGCTGCGTACGGGCGACGGCACCCTGCGAATGATGACACTGGCACCCGAACTCCCCGGAGCGCAGGCGGTGATGGACCTGCTCGTCTCGCAGGGGGCGATCGCGGCCGTAGGGCACACCGACGCGTCCGCAGCAGCATTCGCCGCCGCTCTGGCCGGACCGGCCGACACGGTTACCCATCTCTTCAACGGGATGGCGCCGATGCACCACCGCGAGCCCGGACCGGTCGCCGCGGGCCTGGCGGCGGTGTCTGCTGGGACCGCACGCGTGGAACTCATCGCCGACGGCACCCACCTTGCCGACGAGACGGTGGCGCTGGTGTTCGCTCTGGCACCGGACGACGGGGTGCTGCTGATCAGCGACGCGATGGCGGCTGCGGGCATGCCCGACGGAGAGTACGACCTCGGCCCGCTTCGGGTGGACGTGCGCGATGCCGTGGCCTGGACCCGCGGCGACAAGCCCTCGATCGCCGGCTCGACCGCGCACTTGAGCGATGTCGTACGCCGGTGCATCGTCTCGGCCGGACTCGACCCGGTCGCGGTGCTGCGCGCCGCCACGACGAACCCGGCCGCCTCGCTCGGCCTGACCGACCGAGGTCGCCTGGCGACGGGTCTGCGCGCCGACCTGGCCGTCTTCGACGACCAGTGGCACGTGGTCGAGGTCTGGCGTGCGGGGGAACAGATCCGATGATCCTGACCGTGACGGCGAACCCGGCCTGGGACGTGACCTACACGCTGCCCGCGTTGCACGTCGGCCAGGCCCATCGGGTCACCGACGTCGTGATCCGTCCCGGGGGCAAAGGCATAAACGTCGCGGCGGTGCTGCACGCCCTGCACGAGCCGGCGTGTGCCACGGGTCTGGCGGCCGAGGATTTCGCGGCAGCGGTGGCCGCGCGGGGCATCACCTCCGACTTCGTGACGTCCCTCCCGTCGGTCCGGCGCACGATCGCGGTGGTGGCCCAAGGGGACACGACCGGCTTCTGGGAGGCCGGTGCGGCGGTCCCTGCGACCGCTCTGGACGATCTGGTCGTACGCGTCCACGATCTGCTGCCCGAAATCAACTGCCTGGTCGTCTCCGGGAGCCTTCCGCCCGGGGCGTCCGACGATCTGGTCGCGCGGTTGGCCCGCGGCGCGCTGGCCGCCGGCAAGCCCGTCATCACCGACACCTCCGGGGCAGCGCTCATGGCAGCCGCGCAGGTGCCGGGCGTCGTCTTGATGCCCAACTCCGAGGAGTTGCGCGAACTTGTCGGTCCCGTCGAAAGCCTGGACGATGTCGCCTCGCACAGCCGCCGTCTGGTGGCCGAGGGCGTGGGTACGGTCATCGCCACCCTCGGTGCGGACGGCATGGTGCTGACCTCGACCGACGGGCAGTGGCACGCCCGCTCCCCCGAGACCGTCACCGGGAACGCGACCGGCGCCGGTGACGCCGCCGCGGCGGCGATCGCGCGCGGACTCGCCGCCGGCCGTCCTCCCGCCGAGGTTGTCGCCGACGCCGTGGCGCTCTCGGCAGCGGCGGTCGCGGCACCGGTGGCCGGCGACTTCGACCGCGCGACGTACGACTGCCTCAAACCCCGCATCCTGGTGACCCATCTGGAAGGAACCCGATGACCCTGGCCCGCATGGCCGACGTGATGACCGCCCACGTGGGCGCCGTCGGTGCGTTCAACGTGATCCAACTCGAACACGCCGAGGCCATCGTCGCCGGGGCCGAGGCCGCCGGGCTGCCGGTGATCGTGCAGATCTCGGAGAACACCGTGGCCTATCACGGCTCGCTCGCTCCGATCGCGCGCGCCAGCCTCGCACTGGCCGAAGCCGCTGCCGTCCCGGTCGTGGTGCACCTCGACCACGCGACCCGGACCGACCTGATCGCCGAGGCGATCGACCTCGGGATCGGGTCGGTGATGTTCGACGCCTCGCACCTGGATCACGCCACCAACCTGGAGCAGACCGCGGCCGTTGTCGCGTCGGCGCACGAGACCGGCGTCTGGGTCGAATCCGAGCTCGGCGAGGTCGGCGGCAAGGACGGCGTGCATGCGCCGGGTGTGCGTACGGATCCCGACGAGGCTGCTGCGTACGTCGCGGCAACCGGTGTGGATGCTCTCGCCGTCGCCGTCGGTTCGAGTCACGCGATGCTCACGCGCGACGCGGTGCTCGACGACGCACTGATCGCCGCACTGGCGGCCGTCGTGCCCGTACCGCTCGTGCTGCACGGCTCCTCCGGCGTCCCCGACGCCGGACTGGCCAGCGCCGTCGGCGCGGGGATGCGCAAGGTGAACATCGCCACCCATCTCAACAAGGAGATGACCTCGGCCGTACGCACGGCGCTCGCTGCGAACGAGCAGTTGGTGGACCCCCGCAAGTATCTGGGCCCAGGACGCGACGCCGTCGCCGCCGAGGTGACCCGATTGCTGGTGTTGTTGCGGGGTTGACCTACTTCAGGCTGCCGCTGGTCAATCCGCCCTGGATCTGGCGATAGAAGATCACATAGACGATCACGACCGGCACCATCGCGATCGCCAGGGCTGCGAACATCACACCCCAGTTGCCTTCATAGCGTTGTTGAGCCAGCAAGGTCGCGATGCCCTGGGCGAGCACCGGCTTCTCCGGCGAGAGGAACGCCGGCAGGATGAACTGGTTCCACTGGCCGAGCACGTTGAAGATGCCGATGCTGAGCAGGCCGGGCTTGGCCATCGGCAGCATCACCTTGAAGAAGGCCTGGCTGTGCGAGCAGCCGTCGAGGATCGCCGCCTCCGCGATGCTGGTCGGCAACGTGCGGAAGAACGCGTACATGAAGAAGACGGTGAACGGCAGGGAGTACGCGACGTAGACCAGGATCAGGCCGGTGTAGGTCGACAGCAACCCGAAGCCCTGCACGACGAAGAAGAGCGGGACGATCGCCAAGAAGACCGGGAACATCATCCCAGCGGCGAAGAGGTAGTAGATGATGCGGTTGCCGCGGAACTCATAGCGCGCCAGGACATAGGCCACCATCGAGCCGAGCAGCATCGTGAGCAGCACGCCGCCGGTAACGACGACGACGCTGTTGAGCAGATATTCGCCGACCCGGCCGCGGCCCCAGGCCTCGGCGAAGTTGGACCACTTCCACTGCTCGGGCAGCGACCACGGGTGACCGAAGATCTCCCGCGAGGTCTTGACCGAGCCGAGGAGCGCCCAGAAGAAGGGCACCATCACCAGCAGCGACCACAACATCAGCACGGCATGGCTGGTCGCGACCGCCATCCGGTCGCCGCGCTCGGACTGGCGTACGTCACTCATCAGAACTCCACGCGATCGCGTCGGGTGATGCGCAGCATGATCGCGGCGATCACGAGGGTGATGAAGAAGAGCACGACGCCCATCGCCGAGGCGTAGCCGGCGCGCCCGAACTGGAAGCCGTTCTGGGCGATCTGCAGCGACATCACCTGGGTGGCGTTGTCAGGACCGCCGGGGCCGACCGTCATCACGGCCACCAGGGCATAGAGGTCGAGCGCCAGGATCGCCAGGTACACCCATGAGGTCTGGACCGTGTCCCACAGCAGCGGGAGTGTCACGCGCGCGAAGCTCTGGAACCTGCCCGCACCGTCGATGGCGGCGGACTCGAAGAGTTCACGCGGCACCGAACTGATCGCCGCGTTGAAGAGCACGAGATAGAAGCCGACGCTGCCCCACACGACCACCCAGATCACCGACCACAGCGCCAGATCGGGGTCGGCCAGGAACCTCTTGGTATCGAGCCCGAGGAAGCCCAGCGCCGAGTTGGCCAGACCGGTCTTGGTGGGCTCGAGGATCACCGACCAGATCACCGCGATGACCGGGATCGACAGCACCTGGGGCATGAAGAAGATCAGTTTGTAGAAGCCGCTGCCCTTGATGCCCCGGATCCCGGCACTGGCCGAGCCCCCGACGTTGAGCAGGAAGGCGTACACCAACGCGAGAAACACCGTGAGGGCCGGGACGACGAGCAGCAACAGCGCGTTGTTCTTCAAGGCCGCCAAGAACACCGAGTTGTGGGCCAGGCGGCGGAAGTTCTGGAAACCGACGTACTCGAACTCCGGCGTGATGCCGGTCCAGTTGGTCAGGGAGTAATGAAATGCCTGGACGAACGGAGAGAGGACGAACACGGCATAGAGCAGGAGCCCCGGAGCCAGGAAGCCCACGATGAAGGGGATCCGCCCATGCTTCACGCGCCCGTCCTCTCTTCGTACGTTCGATCAGGCCGAGCGGGTGCGCTTGACCGTGGCCGGGTCGCTGGCCGTCTCGTCCGCGGCCTTCTGGGCCCGCTTGCAGAACTCGTCGGCGTCGATGCGACCCGCGGCGAGTTCGGCGACGGCCGAACCGATCTTGGGCTCCATCGGGGAGTACCACTTGTTGTAGTAGTAGTTCCAGTTCTGGTCGCCGCCCGCGTCGATCAGTGCGATGGCCGACGTGGCGCCCGGCGTCAGGTCCACGCCCTCGGTGGCGCCGTTGACCACGGTCGGAGCAGCGGTGAGCTTGGTGAACTCGGCCGCGCCCTCCTTCGACAGCATCTGGCGCATGAACTCCAGTCCGCCGGGCACGTTGGCAGCCTTTGCCGGCACGATGAACGCCTCGGCGGCCTCCACGCGACCGGTCTCGAACGGCAGCTTGGCGCCGTCGAGGAGCGGAGTCGGAGCCAGCGTGGTCTCGAAGCCCTCAGGCGCGACCTCCTTCTGCTCGTTCTCCAACCAGGAGCCACAGGGGATGAAGGCGGCCTTGTGCTCGTTCCACGCGGTCTGGGACTGGATGTGGTCCAGGCCCTCGGTGCCGTCGAGGAAGTAGCCCTTCTCGACCATCTCCGCGATCGCGCCGGCCGCGGCCTTCACGGACTCGTTCTCCCAAGCACCGGGCTCCAGGGAGTCGATGGCGTACGCGACCTCGGGGCCGCCGTGCTTGACGGCCATGTCCCACAGGACCTGCTCGATGTAGTAGGGGTACTTGCCCTGGTAGGCGACCGGCGCCATGCCAGCGCCCTTGATCTCCTCACACAGGGCCATGAAGTCCTCCCACGTCTCCGCGGGGGTCCAGCCCTTCTCGTCGAACAGAGCCTTGTCGTACCACAGGCCGTAGACCTGCAGGGCGTAGTTGAGCACCAGCGGCTTGCCGTCGTACTGACCCGACTCGATCGCCACGGCGTTGAGGGTGTCCTCGACCGTCATGTCGTCGAAGCCGATCGCCGGAGCCGCGAAAAGGTCGGACAGGTCCGAGAGCTGGCCCGTGTCGGCCAGCGTCGAGATCGGCATCGCCTCGGCACCGGCGTTGTCGAGGACGTCGGGCGGGTTGCCGGCGTTGAACAGCGGCTGCATCTGCTGCTTGACGTCGGTGATCGCCTTGTGGGTGATCTTGGCGTCGGGGAAGACCTTGTTGTAGAGCTTCTCGTGGAACTTCGCGTAGTCGTCGCCGTACCCACCGTTGAAGATCACAACGGAAAGCGCGGCTGCCTTGTCGACACCGAACGGGTTGTCGTCGGTCTTCTCCGCCGTGTTCGTCTCTTCGTTCTCGCTGCCCGAGGAGGCACAGGCAGAGAGCCCTGCCACGGCGAGCGCGGCGAGTCCGGCACCTTGGAGCAGTGATCGGCGGGACGGGTGAATGTTGGCCATGATGTGGTGGGGTCCTTCCCTGATGAAGCCGCTGGTTTGACGACCTTTCCACAGCCTAAGATGTTCGAGTATGAGCGAGCAACCCCTAAATCGATCAAATTCGGTCGCGGCTGGCCCGAATTTGCGCGAGCCGCACCGCACCGAGCACCGGATCTGCCGCGATCCCGGTCGTCAGCCCCCGCGCCTGAAGGCGCCGCGTCAAGCCGATGCCGACGTACGACTGCCCGCCCGCGAGGGCGCCCGCCAACACGAGCGGGCCGCGCAGTTCACCTCCGGCAAGCAGATCGGTGGCCAAACCCTCCAGGTGAGCGATCGCGCCGTCGAGGATGGCGGTGGCGTCCCGGTCGCCCGCCTCGTGGGCCTGGGTCACCAGCCGCGCGAGACCGGCCAACGCGACGGGACTGCGCGCGTGGGCTCGGTTGATGATCGAGTGGCGTTCGGTGGCGTCCAACGACGCCATGACCTGGTCGACCAGCGGGCCGCGCACGGCGAGCCCGTCGAGGTGGCGCAGCGCCAGGCGTACGGCCTCTCGCCCCAGCCAGAAACCGGAGCCGTCATCGCCGAGCAGCCAACCGTGGCCCCCCACCGTAGCGACGAGCCGGTGCGCGACGACCCTGCCGGCGACCGAGCCGGTGCCCCCGACCAGCACCCCGCCGTGGGGGTGCTCGGTGCCGGCCGCGAAGGCCACTTCCACGTCACCGCGGACCTCGGGCACGCCGCTGAGACCCGCCTCGCGCCAGGCAGCGTCGTACGGCGCGCGCACCTGAGGATCCGCGAGCGCCCCGCCCCCGGCCATGCCGATCACGCCGACCCGGACACGTACCGGATCGAGCCCCTGCAGCGCCGAGCGCAACGTGGTGGTGAACACGCGAAGCGCTGCCTCCGGGTGCGCGACCGGGTTGCCGCCGACGCCCTCGGCTCGACCGAGGATGCGACCATCGAGGTCGGCGACGGCAATGCGAGTCGACGTTCCTCCGATGTCACCGCCCAGCACCAGCGCGTCGGGCTCTTCGCAAGATTCCATCCGCAACTCCTAGCAACTCCACAAGGAAGGTGTCGAACATGACCACACTCAGCGCCCAGGGCTACCTGGACGTCTTGACCCCGATCATGGCCCAGGTCGCCCAGCAGGCTGACGGTCCGGTCCAGGAGGCCGCCGACCTGATCGCGCGCAGCGTGCTGGCCGACGGCGTACTGCAGACCTTCGGCTCCGGGCACTCCGAGGGCCTGGCGATGGAGCTCGCGGGCCGTGCCGGTGGGCTGGTGCCCAGCAATCGGATCTCGTTGCGCGACGTGGTGGTGCACGGCGGGGAATCCCCCGAGGTGCTCGGGCGTGGCATCTTGGAACGCGACCCGGATATCGCCCAGAGGCTCTATGACCTCGCAGCACCGCGTCCCAGCGACGTCTTCGTGATCGCCTCGAACTCCGGTGTCAACGGATCGATCGTGGAGATGTCCAGGATCGTCAAGGAGCACGGCCACCCGCTGATCGCGATCACCTCGATGCAACACACGAGCGGCGTGGAGTCGCGTCACCCCGACGGCAAGAAGTTGATCGACTATGCCGACGTGGTGCTCGACAACGGCGCGCCCTACGGGGACGCCGTCTTGGAGATGCCCCAGGGCGGTTCGGCCTGCGCGGTCTCGTCGATCACCGCCGCGCTGCTGGCTCAGATGGTGACGGCCGAGGTCGTACGCCGGATTGCCGACGCGGGCACGCGCCCGCCGGTCTACCTCTCGGCCAACGTGCCCGAGGGCGACGAGCACAACCAGGCGTTGGAGGCCAAGTACGAGGGGCGGATCCGCCGGACGGCCTGACCCCAACTGACGTAGTCCAGTGCGAAATGGTCGTGTTGCGGGGTGAATTCACCACCATTTCGCACTGGACTACCCCTCAGAGACGCTCGGCGACCCGGCGCGCGGCGATCTGGAGGATCTCCCAGGCCGTGGCGAACGGTGGGGCGTACGACAGGTCCATCCACGCCAGGTCGTCGACCGTCTCACGGTGCCAGAGCACGGCCGCGGCGGTGTCGATGCGTTTGCCAGCGCCGTGGCCCCCGACGATCTGCACGCCAAGCAGTCGCCGCGAGCCGCGTTCGGCGCGCATCTTGATCGTGATCGGTTCGGCGTCGGGCAGATAGCCGCTCGCGGTCGTGCCCTCGGTGACGACCGCGACGGTGTCGAGGTCGGCCGACTGGGCTTCGCTCAGGCCGGTGCACGAGATCTCGGCGTACGCGCCCTCGTACGCGAACCGGGTGATCGCGGTCCCCAGCGCCCCGTCGAACGTCAGGTCACCCCCGGCGACGCTGTCCCCCAGCGCCCGGCCGTGCTTGTTGGCATGCGTACCTAACGGGAGATAGGCCCATTCGCCGGTGACCCGGTGGCGCACCTCGCTGTTGTCGCCGGCGGCCCACAGGTGCTCGGTGACGCGCCCGTGTCCGTCGGGGCGCAGCGCACCGGAGTCGGCCAGGTCCACCTGCCCGGCAAGCAACTCGGTGTTGGGGCGCACCCCCATGGCGAGAACCACCAGGTCGGCGTCGTGGCTGCCTCGGGTGGTGTCCACGGTGCTCACGCGGCCGTCGACATCGACCAGCCCTCTGACCTCCGCGTTCTCCAGGACCTCCACGCCGGCGTCGCGCAGTCGCTGCGCCACCAACTCGCCCATGTCGGGATCGAGCGCGCTCATCACCCGCGAGCGCGTGATCAGGCTGACCACGTGACCGCGCCGCAGCGCCGTCTCCGCCATCTCGACGCCGATATAGCCGCCCCCCGCGATCACCACCCGCCGGCCCATTCCGGACAGCCGATCGAGCCAGGCCGCGCCGTCGTCGAGCGTCTTGACCGGTGCGACCCCCTCGACCTGATCCACTCGAGCCCAGTCGGGCACGATCGGGTGCGCACCCGTGGTGAAGACGAGGTCGTCGTACGACAGCCGCTCACCGCCTACGGTGACGGTGCGGGCGGCCAGGTCGACCGCGGTCACCTTCGCGCCCAGTCGCAGGTCCAGTCCGGCGTCGCGATGCTCCTGCGCCGTCCGGGCGACCAGGTCGGCTCCGGAGTCGACGTCGCCGGCGATCCAGTACGGGATCCCGCAGGCGGAGTAGGAGGTGTGCTGCGTCTGCTCCAGCACGACGATGTCGACGTCCTGACCACGCGACTTCGCCCGCCGCAACGCCTGGTGCGCTGCGCTCATTCCGGTCGCGTCGGCCCCGATCACCACGATGCGCTGCATCCGACCAGCCTCCCAGGTCGGTCCAGCCGAGCGGTCAGCGCCGCGACTCCAGCACCCGGAAGCCCTTCGCCGACGCCAGCCTGGTGGTCGGCCAGCCCTGCTCGCCGAGCCAACGTTGGAGCGAGTCGGCGCCGAGGTTCTTGCCGACCACCATCACCATCCGTCCCCCTGGCTCCAGCCGGGGCAGCCAGGTCAACAGCAGGTCGTGCAGCGCCGCCTTGCCGATCCGGATCGGCGGGTTGGACCAGATCTCGTCGAAGGACCAGTCGCTGGGCACCTGCGCCGGAAGCGTGGCGACGAAACGACCCGAGAGCCCCAACGCGCGGGCGTTCTCGTTGGCCAGCGCCACCGCGCGTTCGTTGACGTCGACGCCGATCACGTTGGCCAACGGCACCGCCTGTGCGATCGCCAGCCCGATCACGCCATAGCCACAACCCAGATCGAGGAACCGTCCCTGCACCGGAGCCTCGACCTCGCGAAACAGCACGCCGGTCGCATGGTCGAGGTGACCCCGGCTGAAGACGCCCGCGCCGGAGGTCAGCGTCAACTCACGTCCCCACACCTCGCAGCTGAAGGATTCGCGCTCGAAGGGGACGCCGGGATCGGCGGCGAAGTAGTGGTCGTCGCTCATGCATCTCTCCTGGATCGGGCGCGGATTGCTTGGGCCTCGAGTTCGGCATCGACCGGGTAGCCGACCTCCTCCAAGGTCAGGCCGTGCGCCGGGGCCACGGCGACGGCGGAGTCGCGTACGGCTGCCGCCGCGACCTGCGCGGCCCAGCGCACGCCGCGTCGTCCGTCCCCCACCGCGAGCACACATCCCACCAAAGAGCGCACCATGGAGTGACAGAACGCGTCGGCGCGAACGTGTGCCGTGAGGGCGGCGCCGTCGCGTGCCCACCTGAAGTCGAGCAGCGTACGGATCGTCGTCGCCCCCTCGCGGCGCTTGCAGAAGGCCGCGAAGTCGCGAAGCCCGAGCAACTGCGCCGACGCCTCGTTCATCGCGTCCACGTCGAGGGCTTTGGGCCAGGACAGCACGAATCCACGCGTCAGCGGGTCGGGTACGCCATCGGTCACGCGGTAGACATAGCGGCGCCAGGTCGCGCCGAATCTCGCGTCGAATCCGGGGGCGGCGGGCAGGGCGCGGCTCACCCGGACGTCGACCGGCAGCACGCCGTTCAACCGACGGACCAGCGCGTCGTACGGATCTCCGAGTGCCCGGCCCGCCGACTCCTCGACGACTCCGCTGGGCACGTCCACGTGGACGACCTGTCCCCGCGCGTGCACGCCCGTGTCCGTACGACCTGCCACCACCGCGGCAAGTTCGGGCACCCGCAGCACCGTCGACAACGCCGCCTCGAACTCACCCTGGACCGTACGCAGACCCGGCTGCGCCGCCCAGCCATGGAAGCCGGTCCCGTCGTAGGCGAGGTCGATCCGCATCCGCACGCGCCCACCCTAGAGCCGGGCCTCCCTAGAGTGAGCGCCATGGCCGCCAACCCCGCGATCGTCTTGATCAGCGCCGACCACGCCGATGTCCTTGAGGCACAGTTCGCCCGCTATGCGCGCGAGTACGACGTCCGGGTCTGCCGCAGTGCCGCCGAGGCGTACCGGTGTGCGTACGAACTCGGCCAAGCGGACGTGCCGGTCGCGTTGTTCGTCACCGAGACCGTGCTGCCCGACGCTGCGGTGTTGGAGGCGATCGGCAAGATGCGCAGATACCTCCCGACCGCCAAGCGCGTCGTGTTGTCGCCGTGGTCGAGGTTCCGCGAGGAAGGCCCGGCGTTTCGTCCGGGCCAGGCAGCCGGCGATTTCGACGCGTTCTTGTTGTTGCCTCGTGGAGTGCGCGACGAGGAGTTCCACTCCGCGATCGTCGAGTTGCTCAACGACTGGGGAGCGACGGTGGCCGCGCCCGTCGTCGATTCGATGAAGATCATCTCGCCCACGCGTGACGGGTTGGCGTACGCCCTCAAGGAATTCGCTGACCGCGTCGGCGCGCCCTGCCAGATCCACCATCCCGACAGCGACGTGGGACGCGAAGTGGTGGCGCGCTTCACCGGACCCGCCGACCACTGGCCGGTCGTGGACGCGTTCGGACTCGAAGCCACCCACATCACCTCGGTACGCGACATCTCCACCCGCCTCTACGGCCGCCCCGACGACATCGACGTCACCGAGGTCGTCGACCTGTGCGTGGTCGGCGCGGGACCGGCCGGTCTGGCCGCGAGCGTGTACGGCTCCTCGGAGGGGTTGTCGACGGTGACCATCGAGAGTGACGTGATCGGCGGTCAGGCCGGGACGAGTTCGATGATCCGCAACTATCTCGGATTCCCACGTGGCATCTCCGGGATGCGACTGGCCCAGCGCGCGCGGACGCAGGCCTTGCGCTTCGGCACGCGCTTCTTCACCGGCTGGCCGGTGGAATCGCTATCGGTAGGACGTGACGGTGAGCCGCACGTCGTACGCACGGACGGTGGCGACGTGCGCGCCCGTGCCGTCGTGATCGCGACCGGTGTCGCCTACCGGCGCCTCGACATTGCCGAGCTGGAGGAGCTTGTCGGGCGCGGGGTGCACTACGGCGCGGCGATGGCGGCGGCCCGGGAGATGCAGGGGGCGGATGTGATCGTGGTCGGCGGCGGCAACTCCGCCGGCCAGGCCGCCGTCCACCTGGCCCGGTTCGCCAGATCGGTGACGATCCTCGTACGCCGCCCCGACCTCACCGCCACGATGAGTGCGTACCTGATCCACGAGATCGAGTTCAGCCCGAGGATCCAGGTTGTGGGCGACTCCCACATCGTGAACGGCGGCGGCGAGGCGGCGTTGGAGTGGGTCGAGATCGAGAACCTGCACACTCGCGAGCGCGTCCGGCGAGACGTCCGCGGGCTCTTCCTGCTGCTCGGCGCCGAACCCCGCTGCGACTGGCTGTCACCCGAAGTCGCCCGCGACGAGCGTGGTTTCGTGCTCACCGGGCGTGACGTGCCCCAGCGGGCCTGGTCCGACGGAATACCGCCCGCCGATCTGGCCACCACGGTGCCGGGGATCTTCGCGGCCGGGGACATCCGCGCGGGGTCGATGAAACGCGTCGCCGCTGCCAGCGGCGAGGGGGCGAGCGTGGTGTCGCTGGTCCACACCTACCTGGGTTGAGTTGGCGGTACGGTTCACCGGTGTCCACCATCACCGCCGTGACCGGCCTGGCCACGTGCCTGTGGTTCGACGACCAGGCCCGCCACGCCGCCGAGTTCTACACCTCGTTGCTGCCCGATTCGCTGATCACCGGGTCGTCACCCGGCGGTCCCGACGGGGAGCCACTCGTCGTGGAGTTCACGTTGGCCGGAGTGCCGTACACCGGCCTCAACGGCGGGCCGCACTTCACCCTCAACGAAGCCGTCTCGCTCCAGGTGACCCTGCCCGATCAGGCAACCGCCGACCTGCTCTGGGACACGCTGGTCGCCGAAGGCGAGGAGAGCCAGTGCGGCTGGCTCAAGGACAAGTACGGACTGTCGTGGCAGGTCATCCCCGACGGTCTCGTGGAGGCATTGTCAGGGGGAACACCCGAGGAGAACCAGCGCGCGACCCAGGCGATGCTCGGGATGCGTCGCCTCGATCTGGCCGCTATCCAGGCCGCGCGCAATGCGTGAGTGAGAAGCCCTCCGGCTCAGCGCGCGCGAGCCGACCGCCCTGGTGAACTACCTGTCCCCGATGCTCACCGAGGGCAACAATCCGCGACATGACCGTTTCCCATGGCGCGGCTGGGCTCGACACCCGGCGTACGGCCGACCCGCCGAGCGAGACCCTGATCTCCGCTGCGGTCCTAGGCGGCGCGTTCCTCATCTCGATCGTGGTCAACGCCATCACCTCGTGGGCCCTGTCCATCGTCGGCGGGTGGTTCACTGCCGCGGTCGTGTTGTCAACCCTGCTCTATTTCGGGTTGGCGGCCCTGATCGTGGGCTGGCGTGCACGCACGGCACAGCGGCGTTCGTACGCCCTGCTGGCCGTCGCCGCCGCTGCGACGGCCAGCCTCATCCCCTCACTGATCTGGGGTACGGGCTATTCCTTCGAGGTATATGACCGTTTCCGGATTGCCTTCGCAGTGCTGGGGATCATCTCCACGTTGGGCGTTGTGCTGGCGTGGGGACTGGCGCGTCGCCACGGACGGGTGTGGCCAGTGGGCTTGGTCACCGGATTCGTGATCTTGGCCGGCTACTTCGCCTGGTTCCCGACCCTTGTGGGCAACGTGCCGACCTGGCTGCTGGGGCTGATCTCGATGATTTTGGGCTTCGCCCAACCGGTCTTCATCGGCGCCTTGTGCTGGGGCCTGGACGTGCTCACCACCAAACCGACACCGGCTATGCCAGGTCAGCCCTTCGCGGCGGGTCAGCCCCCGGCCTGGACACCGTGATCGCGGCGCAGCGCGCCGCCCAGTGCAACGGATCGACCCACTCCTGCGCGGTCAGCTCGGCCAAGGCGTCTCGTCGGGCCGCGCCGAGCAGGTCACGCTGCCATAGTGCGTCGATGAGTCCGGCGCCGAACGTGTCGCCTGCGCCGATGGTGTCCGCCACCGAGGTCGGCACCGCAGGCGCGGTCTCCTCCTGTCCACCGGCGACGAAACGAACCCCCTGGGGACCTCGCGTCGCGATCACCGCCGCGGGGCCGAGTTCGGACAACGCCCACAACGACTCCGACATGGAACGCTCCGGCCACAGCGCCTCGAAGTCCTCGTCGGAGGCCTTCACCACATCCGCGATGGACACGAGTCGCTCGACGCGTTCGATCACCTCGGGGCCGGTTCCGGTGATGCTCGGTCGCGCATTGATGTCGTACGAGATGCTCGCGCGGGCGGCGAAGCGCTCCAACACCTCCAGCACGGTATCCGCCCCCGGCTCCAGGACGGCTCCGATCGAACTCGTATGAATCACCAGCGGGACGTCCTCACCAGGATCCGCCGGACGCCAGTCGAGGTCGAAGACATACTCCGCCGAGCCGTCGGGCTGGATGCTGGCGATTGCCGAAGACGTACGCCCGATCGTGTGCGGGTCGACGGCCAGCCGCACCCGTGAATCGGACAACTGCGCCGCGATGAGTGCGCCGTAGTCGTCCTCGGCGAAACAGGTGGCGAAGCGTACGTCTCGCTCCAGGCGGGCCAGTGCGACGGCGACATTGGCCGCCGAACCTCCCGCGTACGCGACCTCGGGCTCACCTTCGCGGCGCACCACGTCGACCAGGGCCTCGCCGATCACCAACGCATGCGTCATGGGCAATTCGTACCGCATGAAATGCCAAGTGGCCCGCCCCCCATCGGGGACGGGCCACTTGTCGCTAGATCAGATCACTCGCCGGCGCGGGTGAAGCCAGCGGCCTCGGCGGACTCGACGGAGTCGAACCACACCTCGGCGACCGTCTGGTCGAACCACTGGCCGTCGGGCTCGTGGAACTTCATCGAGTCTTCGTTGCCCTTGATCGGGAAGCCCTCGGGAGCCTCGTCGGCGTTCTCCAGCGGCGCGTGCGATCCGGCGTACTTGCCGGACACGCCACCCTCGGTCTCCGCGCCGACCTCGGCGTCACCGTCGCCCGCGACCTCGGCGAAGGTCGCGATGTCCGCGTCCTCGGCCTTGGCCTCGACCGGGTCGGTGGCGTCAGGTGCAGCCGCAACCGGCTCGGCCTTCTTCTTCGACGCCGACGGCTTGGGGTCGTAGGCCTCCGTCACCAACTCGATGACCGCCATGGGGGCGTTGTCGCCCTTGCGCGGACCGAGCTTGGTGATGCGGGTGTAGCCGCCGGGCCGCTGCGCCATCTGCGGGGCGATCTCGGTGAACAGCACGTGCACGACCGACTTGTCGCGGATGGTCTTGAGGACCTCGCGACGGTTGTGCAGGTCACCCTTCTTGGCCTTGGTGATCAGCTTCTCCGCGACCGGGCGCAGGAACCGCGCCCGAGCCTCGGTGGTGGTGATCCGGCCGTGCTCGAAGAGCTGGGTGGCCAGGTTCGCGACCATCAGGCGCTGGTGCGCGGGGCTGCCGCCGAGGCGGGGACCCTTCTTGGGGGTAGGCATGATGTTTCTCGTTTCTCCCCGGCCGTGTCAGGTACCGGAGTAGAGGGTTGGGGATTTAGAGCTGCTCGTCCTCGATGTAGGCCTCGTCGCCGTAGTCGTCATCGTCGCCGTACGCCGCGAGCGCAGCGTGCGGGTCGAAGCCGGGGGCGCTGTCCTTCAGGGACAGACCCATCTCGACGAGCTTGGCCTTGACCTCGTCGATCGACTTCGCACCGAAGTTGCGGATGTCGAGGAGGTCCTGCTCCGAGCGACCGATGAGCTCACCCACGGTGTGGATGCCCTCGCGCTTGAGGCAGTTGTAGGAACGCACGGTGAGCTGCAGGTCCTCGACCGGCAGTGCCAGGTCGGCAGCAAGCTGCTCGTCGACGGGCGACGGGCCGATGTCGATGCCTTCGGCCTCGACGTTGAGCTCACGGGCAAGACCGAAGAGCTCGACCAGCGTCTTGCCGGCCGACGCGATCGCGTCGCGGGGACGGATCGAGGGCTTGGTCTCGACGTCGATGACGAGCTTGTCGAAGTCCGTACGCTGCTCGACACGGGTGGCCTCGACCTTGTAGGTGACCTTCAGCACGGGGCTGTAGATCGAGTCGACCGGCATTCGGCCGATCTCGTTGTCGGCACCCTTGTTCTGCACCGCAGACACGTAGCCGCGGCCACGCTCGACGACCAGCTCCATCTCGAGCTTGCCGTTGTCGGACAAGGTCGCGATCTTGAGGTCGGGGTTGTGCACCTCGACACCGGCCGGCGGCGCGATGTCGGCGGCGGTCACGTCACCGGCACCCTGCTTGCGCAGGTACATGGTGACGGGCTCGTCGTGCTCGGAGGAGACGACCAGGCCCTTGAGGTTGAGGATGATCTCGGTGACGTCTTCCTTGACGCCCTCGATGGTCGAGAACTCGTGCAGGACGGTGTCGACCTTGATGCTGGTGACCGAGGCACCGGGGATCGAGGAGAGGAGCGTACGGCGAAGCGAGTTGCCGAGGGTGTAGCCGAAGCCGGGCTCCAGAGGCTCGATGACGAACCGCGAGCGGAACTCGTCGACGGTCTCCTCCGACAGGGTGGGGCGCTGTGCGATAAGCACTGATTTCTTCCTTTCCGGGCTCGACCGCTATTTGACGGGCCCGAATCTGCGAGGTTGGCGGAGATGGAGTTTGGGAGGGCTCCCCGGAGGGCCGGGGAGCCACCGGATCACTTCTTGGAGTAGAACTCCACGATCAACTGCTCCTGGATGGGCATCTCGATCTGGTCGCGAGTCGGCACCTGGTGCACCAGGATGCGCATCCGGTTGGGGTGCGCCTCCATCCACGCCGGAACGATGCGCTCACCGTGGGTCTCACGAGCCACGATGAACGGGGTCATCTCCAGCGACTTCTCGCGCACGTCGATGATGTCGTACTGCGTGACCTGGAACGACGGCACGTTGACCTTGCGGCCGTTGACCAGGAAGTGACCGTGCGTGACGAGCTGGCGGGCGTGGCGACGCGTACGCGCGAAGCCGGCACGGTAGACGACGTTGTCCAGACGGCACTCGAGCAGCTGGAGCAGGTTGTCACCGGTCTTGCCCTGACGGCGGCTCGCCTCGGTGTAGTAGTTGTGGAACTGGCGCTCCAGAATGCCGTAGGTGTAGCGGGCCTTCTGCTTCTCACGAAGCTGGAGCAGGTATTCGCTCTCCTTGATCCGACCGCGGCCGTGCTGGCCGGGAGGGTAGGGGCGCTTGTCGAATGCGGCGTCGCCGCCGACCAGGTCGACGCCGAGACGACGCGACTTCTTGGTCAAGGGACCGGTGTAACGGGCCATTGTTCTAGTTCTCCTTCAAGTCCTGGATGAGAGGGCGTACGCCCGGTGGTTGAGGAGCCTGCAAAGCAGGCGTCTCGAAACCACCGGTCACACACGCCTCCGCTTCGGGGGCCGGCAGCCGTTGTGCGGCGTGGGGGTCACGTCCTGGATGGTGCCGACCTCAAGGCCGATCGCACCCAGCGAACGGATCGCCGTCTCGCGGCCCGAGCCCGGACCCTTGACGAAGACGTCGATCTTCTTCATGCCGTGATCCATCGCCCGGCGTCCGGCGGCCTCGGCAGCCATCTGCGCGGCGAACGGGGTGGACTTGCGGGAGCCCTTGAAGCCGACGGTGCCGGCGGACGCCCACGAGATCACCGCACCGGTCGGGTCGGTGATCGTGACGATGGTGTTGTTGAAGGTGCTCTTGATGTGGGCTTCGCCCTGAGCGATGTTCTTCTTCTCCTTGCGGCGGACCTTGGTCTTTGCCGCAGCCTGTCGGCTCTTGGGAGGCATGTATTACTCCTGAGGTTCTGGTCTGGAAGCTTCGTACGAGAGGACTCGCGACGACTCCGATGGCAACGAGGGCGCCCGCTGGCGGGCTCCTCAACCAGCGGAATCGGTCACTTGGCCTTCTTCTTGCCGGCAACCGTGCGCTTGGGACCCTTGCGGGTGCGGGCGTTGGTCTTGGTGCGCTGACCGCGGACCGGAAGGCCCATGCGGTGGCGGCGACCCTGGTAGCTGCCGATCTCGATCTTGCGGCGGATGTCCGCCTGGACCTCACGACGGAGGTCACCTTCGATCTTGTACTCGGCTTCGATCGCGTCGCGGAGCTTGACCAGCTCCTCGTCACCCAGCTGGTGCACACGGAGGTCCGGGCTGACGCCGGTGGTCTCCAGGAGCTTCTGGGCGGTGGTACGGCCAATGCCGTAGATGTAGGTGAGTGCGACCTCGATGCGCTTGTCGCGCGGCAGGTCCACACCAACGAGGCGAGCCATGTGGTGGCCTTTCTTGAATCTGCGGTGGTTTCGGTCGTGTCGCGTCTTCGCCTGCCTGGGCGAAGCTCCGGCCAACGCTCCGGAGGTGGCTTCGGTCCGTACGGGCGTACGGCCTAGCGATCACGATGTGTGGTGTTATTCAGTTGGTCGGGCCGTCTTGTCCGTTGCGGGATTTCCGACGCGCCCGTTCCGGCCTCGCATGCTCGGCCGGAGGGCGTGCTCAATCTGCGGCTGACACGCCCCGCGCTCTTCGAGCGCGGCGCTTCAGCCTTGCCGTTCTTGAATTGTCAGGGCTTTGCGGGGCTCGCCCTACGGCAGCGACTTCGTCGCTACCTCCGGGCTCACTCCTCAGCCCTGACGCTGCTTGTGGCGCGGGTTCTCGCAGATCACCATGACACGACCGTGGCGACGAATCACCTTGCACTTGTCGCACATGGGCTTGACGGAGGGGTTGACCTTCATGACGGAGGCCTTTCTGGTGGCTGGTTACTTGTACCGGTAGACGATGCGACCCCGCGTGAGGTCGTACGGAGAAAGTTCCACCACCACGCGGTCCTCGGGGAGGATCCGGATGTAGTGCTGGCGCATCTTGCCGCTGATGTGGGCGAGCACCTTGTGTCCGTTCGAGAGTTCGACTCGGAACATGGCGTTGGGGAGGGCCTCCACGACGGTGCCCTCGATCTCGATCACGCCTTCTTTCTTCGGCATGTCCTCCGCAATCTGTGAGATGACCATTTGTTTCTTGACGATCAACGTCTGCCGACCCGGGAACCTCCACGCGTGCGTGGTGGACCTCGTGCAACTGTCCGGGCACCTCAATCCCAGGCGCACGACGAACCAACTAGGACGCTGGTCAGCGTGAGATCCGGGCAGCCGCGAGGCACCGCGAAATGCAGCCCACGTTGGGCCGACCGATGAAGTCTAGTAGGGGGCCGAGACTTTCCCCAATTCCCGGGGACCGCGGCCGAACACCCCACCACCCCGGGTCAACGCCGGAACAGAGTACGCGGGTCCACGACCGCGCGCCAGCGTCGCAGCCGTGATGCTCCCTCGGAGAGCGCGCGGCGTTCGGCGGCCACCTCGGCCCAGTACGCCGTCACCGCATCGGAGTCGGGAGCCGTCGGCGCGAACACCACGAGATCCGTACGCCGGGCCAACGCCGACGCACCCCCCGACGGCAACAGCGCCGCCTGTTCGCTACGGGTGACGCCGCGGGTGGGTACGGCCACGCCCAGGTCGCGGGCATGGTCGGTCAACTCCCGCCAGCCACTGACGATCCGCGACGAGGTCGCACCAGCCGTACGACGACGGCGCCGACGCAGTACTTTGAGCCCGACGATCATCGCCAACAGCAGCGCGATGCCGAGCAGCGGGCCACCCGCGTACAGCAGGATCGCGCGCAGCCACGAAGGCATCGTGGCGATCGCCTTCTTCTTCTCCGCCTGCTTGATGACGCGAGGGGTGATCTCGGTGTCGGTCTGCTCCCCCATCGTGGAGGGCGGGGGCACCTGCGCGGGGGGCGGGATGACCACGCCGGACTGTTGCTGCTTCTTCTTGGTCTGTTCGTCAGCCGGTTTCTGGCGCGACATGTAGGTCTCGGTCGACAGCGTGCGCCAGGATCCGTCGGCGACCCGAAGTTCCACCCAGGCGGTCACGTCCGCACCCTTGACCTGGCCGCCTTCGGGCACCACGGCGCCCAGCACGACGCGAGCCGGCACGCCGACACTGTTGGCCAGCAGTGCCATCGCCGCGGAGTACTGCTCGGCGTTGCCGACGATCTGAGTCGCGTTGAGGAAGCCGCGCCCCAGCCGCTCGACGTAGTGACCGGGCGTGTAGATGACCTCGCGGCCCGCCACTCCGTCGGAGTACTTGCCCTGGCTGTGCAGTTTGTTGGCGATCTGGAAGACCCGCTGCATCGGTGGCGCCGCGGGATCGGACAGCTTGTCAGCGGCCTCGACCAGCCACGGCTGGTCCATCCCGGCACTGCTCAGCACGGCCGACGGCTGCTCCTTCTCGGTCACGTCGTCGGCCGGGATCACGGACGTGAAGGTGTACGCGTCGCCCGGACGCAAGCCCGTGGGCATCACGCCGCCGGCGGCCTCGAGGTTGTAGCGGAACTCCTGGGAGTGCAGGTCCGCCTGGGTCTCGAAGTCGATGTCTTGCAAGTTGCCGGCCAACGGCAACCAGACGCCCTTGTACGCCTCGCCCAGCACCACCTTCGCCTCGATCTCCTCGCCGTCGGTGTCGTTGTCGAGACTGGGACCGACACGTTGATAGGTGTCGTTGTCGACTCCGGGGAGCGCCTGATTGGAGGCACCCCACACGACGCCGTCGTAGTTGTCGAGCACCGCGAAGCGCAGTCGTCGTCCCGCCGGCATTCCCTGCACCGTGAGGAGTTCGCGGTCGTACACGTTGCTCTTGGGTGGGTTGCTCGGGTACTTGACGTAGGTCCGGAAGCCGGCCAACGGCGACGGGTACTGCCCGACGTCGAAGGGGGGTTCGACGTACGTCCTGAGCACGACCCGGCCCTTGTCGTCGCCCCCGGTGGCCCAGGTGGCCACCGGGCTGGCGGCGCCTGCGGCCAGCGCCAAGATCGCGCCACCGGCGGCAAGCCTGCTCAGACGACCCGCGCCACCACGCACCTGGGTCTGGGTGCGGTGCGAGCGCAGGATCAGCCACCCCAACGCCGCAGCCGCCGTCAACCCACCAGACAGCATCAGATGGTGGGGCTGGCGCAGGCCGAGCAGGATCACGGCGGCGAGCAGAAGCAGCGGCGCGAAGACCGGAAGCACGACGCGCAGCCAGGCGGGCCCGGCCTGCACTCGCGCACCCAACGTGCCCAACAACCCGGTCGACAGTCCGAGGACGAAGGGCAGAACCAGCAACGGCCCGCGTCCGTCGATCGGCGGCAGCGTCGTCAGCAGGTCCTTCCAGCCGAAGACCACCTGATCGGTCAAGGCGCTCCACGCTCCAGGACCGGGCAGCACGTAGCCCTCGGCACGCAGGCACAACACCGGCCCGAGCAGGAAGAACGCCACGATCGCCCCCGCCACAGCGGCCACGCCGGGGAGCCGGGACACGTGCGTGAGATGAGCGATCACCATCGCCAGCAGGAGGCCGGCCATCCCGACCACGAGGAAACTCCATCCCGGGTAGGTCGAGCCGAGGCCGAGCAAGGCCGTGGCGGAGCCCACGACCAGGAAGGCGGCGTCCCACCATTGGTCGCGCGTCGGCAGCACCGACCGCTCGGCACGTCGGCGGCTCATCGCACACTCCATCGCAACAAGGCGCCCAGGTCTTCCTTGACGGCAAGTCGCAGCACCTGCAGTCCACCGGACTCGATGCCGCGGCTGGTCTCCCCGGGCGTCACCATCAGCGCCACCTTGCGCACCTCGGGCGGGAAGGTCACGCCTGCGCGTTCGAAGGTCTCGAACGTTGTCTCGGCGCCTCCGACGAGAAACAGCAGGCTCGTGTCGGGAGCCAGCACGGCGGCCCGCCGAGCAGCGCCGACCAGGCCTATTCCGGCGCCGTCAGCACCCAACTCGGCCCGGCACACCGCGTCGAGGGCGCGATTGCCGTCAGCCCCGGTGGCGGCGTGCGTACCGCAGACGAAGGAGGTCTCGAACTCGTCGAGTACGGCACGTACCGCCAACGAAGCGGCGACCGACATCGCGATCTCGAAGTCGTTCTCGTCGCCCCACGAGGCCTCAGAGTCATCCACCACCACCGTGGCATGGCTGCGGCGGGTGTCGAGGTATTGGCGCACGAGCAGTTGACTCTCCCCTGCCGCTGCCATCACCTTGGCCGAGGAGCGCCAGTGGATGTGTCGCAGGTCGTCACCGGGCACGTACTCGCGCAGCGCGTGGAAGGCGAGATCACTTTGCGACACCGCATCGGTCGAGACGCCTTCGAGGTCGCGCAGCAGTCCGGCGCCCAACGAATCCAGCGGCACCAGCGGTGGGCGTACGAGCACCTCGCGCTGGTCGGTCCAGGTGACGTCGCGGGAGAACAGGCCCACCGGGTCACCGCGCCTGGTGGTCGCGGGACCTACGGGGATCACGCCACGACGCTCGGTGCGGATCGTGAATGCCTCCTCGTGGTGCGCGCCGGCAGGCAGGCTGGGCAGCCCGTAGCGGTGCGACGCGGTGCCGACCGGCAGGTCGAGCAGCGTCGGCAGCATGCGGCGAGACGACACGTTCGCCACGTCGACGCCTGCTGCCACGGACTCGCCTGCGACCACGCGCTCGGGCTCCAACACCAACCGGACAGCCACCTTGGTGCTGCCGATCAGGAAGGGGATCGCGAAGGCCAGGAGCAGTCCGCAGGCGACCGCCAAGATTGCCAACTCACGCCAGTGCAGCAGCCACGCGGCCAGCCCGGCGCACCCCCCCAGGACCGCGACGGCCCAACCCAAGGGGTTGATCAGCGCGATGAGGCTGCGGATTCTGGTCATGGTCGAGTGCCTAGCAGGGTCGCGGTCAGTGGACGCGGTCGGTCGGTGGGGCCACGGAGTCGAGCAGGTTCGCGATCACGCCGTCGACGGTGACACCGCTGAACTGGGCCTCGGCATCCAGCAGCAGGCGGTGGCACAGCACCGGCTCGGCCAGTTGCTTGATGTCGTCGGGCACGACCATCTGGCGCCCGTCCGCCGCCGCCCACGTCTTGGCTACGCGGATGAAGGCCAGGCAGCCGCGCGGCGACAGTCCCAACTTCACGTGGGGTTGCCGACGAGACTCCTCGGCGATCTCGGCGACGTAGCCGACGACGGCCGGGTCGACGTACACGTCATCGGCCAACTCGCTCATCTGCGCGATCGTCTCCGCGGTGATCACCGGCGCGACGAGGCCGGCGCGGTCACGCACGCGGGCGTTGTCGAGGAGCTCGACCGTTGCGGCGCGGTCTGGGTAGCCGACAGAGGTCTTCATCAGGAACCGGTCGAGTTGCGCCTCGGGGAGCCGATAGGTCCCGGCCTGCTCGATGGGGTTCTGCGTCGCGATCACCATGAAGGGACGGCCGACCGAATGCCGGGTGCCCTCCACGGTCACGTGACCCTCCTCCATCACTTCGAGCAGGGCGCTCTGGGTCTTGGGCGAGGCGCGGTTGATCTCATCGGCCAAGACGATGGTGTGGAAGATCGGCCCCGGGTGGAACTCGAAGGTCCCCTTGTGCTGGTCGTAGACGGTCACGCCGGTCACGTCTGAGGGGAGCAGGTCCGGGGTGAACTGGATCCGGGCGTTGCTGCCCTGGACCGTATTGGCCAGCGCGCGCGCCAGCATCGTCTTGCCGGTGCCAGGGACGTCCTCGAGGAGGATATGACCCTCCGAGAGCAGACAGGTCAGCGCGAGGCGTACGACGTGCCGCTTGCCAAGCACGGCCTTGGCCATGTTGTCGGTGAGGGCGTCGAAGGTCTGCTTGAACCAGTCGGCCTGTTCGGTGGAGAGTGCCATGTCGGGTGCTTTCTAGGAGGGCGTGGGAAGGCTGCGTAGGGTCCGGCTACCCGGGCCAGGTGAGGGTGTTGGAGGTCGCGACCACCGGATCGCCCGCCGCATCCCTGCCGAAGTCACACCGGGCATAGATCTGGCCGCCGACCGTCGCGTAGTAGGCACCCGAGTCGGCGTTGCCGCTGCCGGCGTCCACGTCGAAGCCCATCTGGTAGCCGGCCTGGTCGTGCAGACTGCAACGAACCCCACTGGGGAAGTTGGACCACACGACCCGGATCTTGGCGCAGGAGTCCTCTGTGCAGCCGTTCGGATAGAAGCTGCACGGGTTGGTGGTGCCGTCCTTGCAGGCTGTGCCCTTCGAGATCGCGATTGTCGGGGCCGGTGGCTTGGCTGTCAGCACCGAGGTGCGGCCCATCTGCACCGGGCCACGACCCGTCGAGGGATCCTCCAGATACACCACGATGTCCTCGGTCGCGGAGAACCCGATCTCGACCGCACTCGTGGTGAAGACCTGCTGCCCCGGCGTGGTGGCGACGAACGGGCCCTCGACGGTGCCGTTCTCGCGGCGTACGCGCAACTGGGCAGGATCGCCGTTGGAGTCGATGTTGATCGTCCACTGGATCTTGTTGCCATCGATCACCGCACTGTTGACGGCGATGAAGTGGCGCTCCTGCAAAGGCCCGAAGGTCTGCACGTTCTTGGGTGCCGACGTCTGGTTGCACAGGCCATGGTCGTTGCATGCGCGCAGCGCCACCGCGTGCGGCCCGGCGTTGTCGGGCACGGTGATCACCTCGCGGCCGTTGGTCGCGAGCGCATCTCGCGACAATCGCTCCACCCCATCCACCAGGACCGAGATGGTGCCACCGGACGCGTGCAGGTTCGGCACGCTGAAACGCAACACCGCCTGGTTGTCGACGCCGGTCGGAGACACACTCCAGGAGGGATCGAAGGGTGCCGGCGAGGTGACCGCCTTCCAGGTCGCGGGAGTGCCGTAGCGGGGCAACTCGTATCCGGGCACGTAGGCACCGATGCGGAAGGAGTGATCGCTGCCGTCGTAGACGACGTTGGTGATCACGCACTCGGTGCCCAAGATGTCGGTGCAGTGACCCACCGGGCGTTCGTTGTGCAGCACCCGGTAGTAGATGTCTCCCTCACCATTCGGCGGCACCGCGTCCCACCGAATCCGCAGCGTCGCCTGCTCACCGCCCGCGTCCTCGGGCAGCACAGCCGGCGGCGCAGGGGGCTTCGTCGGCCCCTGGGACTGGAACGTGCCCTCACGTACGGGACCCAGCCCGACCGAGTTCCTGGCATAGACCCGCACCTTGTAGCGACGGTTGTTGTTGAGCCCGTTGAGCAGCACGCCCGGGTCGGTGACGGACTTCTCCCGGCCGTCCCAGCGGACCAGGTAGCCGTCGACCGAGGTGTCGTCCTTGGGCCGCGACCAACTGAGCACGATGACCCCGTCGTCGGCCTTGCGCTGCTGGAGGGCGCCGACCTGGCCCGGACGGGCGTCCGGACGCACTGAGTTGGACCAGCCGCTCCAAGGCGAGGTCCCCGCAGCGCTGAGTGCACGCACCCGGAAGCGGTACGCCTGCCCGTTCTGCAGGCCGTCGATCTCGCACGAGGTGGTCCGGCACGGTCGCACGCGCATCCCGGAAGGCTGGACCTCATAGCCACTCACGGGCGAGCCGTTGGCGACGGCCGCGCGCCACGACACCGTGGCGGTCTGGCTCACCTTGCCCACGGACGCGACCGGAGCCGAGGGAGCTTCGGGCGCACCGAGCACGTTGACCACGATCAGACCCTGCGCCTGGCGACGCGGCCTGGTCTGCGCGCGCGGCACGTCACTCATCCGGACCAGGAACTCCGCACGCCCGTTCGCGCCCTGCCCCATCCGGATCGTGACCTCGGTCCCGCTGGACGAGATGTCGGCGTCGAGTCTGGTGCGCTGAGTGGTCTCGAGAATGGTCGGTTCGGGATCGGTGACACCGGGAGTGAAATATTGCGCCAGGTCGAGGGTCCTGGACTCGCCCGGCTCCATGTCGTCGATCGTCGCCGTGGTCAGGGTAGGCTGTGGGGCATCGTCGCGGCCTCGCACGACGAAGCGGATGAGGCCGGGCGCCGACCCGTCTGCGCGTACGGCCAGCACGCCCTCGGCGCCGTCACGAGCATCCGGCGCTGCCTGAACACTTACCTGCGAACCATCCTGGGACGCGATCGACAGACCTTCGGCCTGACTGCGCCAGTTCGCCTCGAAAGCGGGAACCTGCCCTGCTGCCTCATCGGCCAGCCAGACATGGCAGCGGGCGGCGATCTGGACGTCCAACGTGTCGCCTGCGTCGATCCGGATCGGCTCTTGGGGGCAGTTGAGGATAGGGCGGGTCTTGCCGACCTGGACGGGGATGCTCAAGGTGGCTTCGGCCTGCTGCTCGCCCTTGGCCGGTTCCTTCGACGAGACGACCTCCACGATCGCCACGCCCGGGCCCGGCTGCTTGGCAGCGATGACCTCCAGGGAGGTGCGGTTCGTCGCGCGTGCCGCAAGGGAACCCGGCGCCGCGCTCACGGCGCCCGTCCTGGTCAGCCTCACCCTGCCGCCCGCCGGGTCGACGATCAGGTCTTCGAGCGGAACGGTCCGTCGCGTCCCCGGGTCGAGCGTGATCTGGGCACCCTCACGAAGGTAAGGCGCGTTGTGCGCCTTGGCGGGCACGAAGATGGAGGCGGTCGCGGCGCCACCGTCGGCATCGACGATGCGGAAGGGAACGACCTGGGGGAACTCCCGGCGCGTCACCGTGACCTCGGCACCCTCGACGGTCGGCGCGCTCTCGGTGGGACCGAAGACCTCGACCGAGAGGTCGGCCTTCGCGCCGTCCGGGTCGTACGCCGTCTTCAGCACGTCGACGCTGACGGCATCGCCGTCCCTGCTGCTGCCGAATGCGTCGAAGGCGACGGGCGGGTTGTTGTGCCCCTTGACCGTGCGCACCGTGAGGGTGGCCGGTGACTCGTCGATGCCGTTGGTGAGTCGATAACGCACCTGGATGTTCTTGCCGCCGTCGGCTGGAGCGTCCACCAGGATGGGACCGAGAGGGCCGTCGAGTTCCACTCCGTCGGGGACGGGCTCGATGAGCTCCACGGTGGCGTAGTCACCACTGGCGATCAGGTCGTTGGCCATCACGTCGGCGCGGACTTGTCGATCGGGCGCCGCAACCACCGTGTCGTTGACCGCCAGGGGAGGTTGCGGGATCCCGGCCGGGACGACGGCGACGCGCGCGACGCCCTCGGCGATCGCACCGTTGGCGTCGATCACCGAATAGCCGAACTCGTCGGTGCCGCCCTGATCGGGGAACGCCCGGTATTCGATCGAGTTGGCGCCGATCCGCACGATCCGACCGAACTTCGGCGCGGACGCGATGCCGGTCATCGTGACACCGTCGCCGTCGGGGTCGACATCGGCACCTGGGAGTCGCAGCTTCACGGTGTCACCCGACACGACCCGGCCCTCAAGGGTCGGCGGCTGCGGTTGCTGATTGCGCGCCTTGGTCGGCACGACGTCGACGGTGATGGTGCCGGGCGCCGTCAGCCCCTCGGAATTGGTCGCGACGTAGTGGATCTGGAAGGACTGCGGTTCGGTGGCCACGGGAGCGACGTAGCGCACCAGACGCCCCGAGACGTACGCGAAGCCTCGCTCGGCATCCTTCCCGCCACCCGTGACGCGCAATTCTCCCGCCGACTTGCCACCGGCATCGCTCACCAGGCTCAACTGCTCGCCGGACAGACTGAAGTCGTTGTCCAGCGCGGCCACGCTGATGCCGGATCCCGCCCGCACCTTGGCGCGGTCGTTCGTGGTCACCGGGGTGTTGTCCGCCACCGCATCGCGCTGGATGACGGTGACTTCGCCCTCGACCGGGCGGCTGGTGCCGTTGGTCATCCGGTAGCGCACCACCTGCACCTGGGGCTCCATCACCGCCTGTCGAGGTCGGATGCTGATCCAGCGTCCCTGGATCACGGCGAGGTCGAGTTGGTTCTCGGTCTCGGCCGAGGCACTCGTGGTGACCAGCACGGCACCGCGCAGATCCACGTCGTTGGCCAGCACGTCGACCATCGTGGGCGCAGTGCCGAAGACCGTCGCCTGGTCCGGCATCGCTACCGGGGGGACGTCCCCCTTGGGCTCCACCACATCGACACGGATCTGGCCCTCGGAGTTCTTCGCAGAGCCGAACGCGGCGGCATAGGACAAGAAGAAGGTCTTGGCGACGCGCGACCGTACGGTGATCGTGCCCTCGGCCAGGTCCGTCTTGACCTCCAGGCCACCCTTGGCCGCCACCTTCCCCGCAAGTTCGAGTACGGCGTCGGGGGCCAGGGGGTCGGCACCGGGCAGGTCATTGCCCAGCGGGCGGATCACGATCGGCTGCCCGACCTCGCCCGCCACGATGTCGGGCTCGGCGACGGCGGGGATCGAGTCGGTCGCGGTCGGCGACTGCACCGCGAAGGTCAACTCGCTCTGCACCGGGCGACCGAACCCGTCCGACACGTCGTACTTGACCGTCACCGACCCGCCCTCGGCGGGCGCGGTGAATCGGATCCGGCCGTCGCCGGTCGTACGCGCCATCGCACCCGATCGCTCCCCGCCTACGGCCGTCGCGCCGGCCAGCGTCACCAGGTCGCTGTCGGCCGGGTCGCGCCAGTCACCCAACACGGGGACGTCGATGGTGCCGCTGGCCGGCACCGTCCACTGGCGCGGCTTGTAGCCCGTACGCAATTCGGGGTCCTCGTTGCTGCCACGCCCGCGCGCGGCGACCGAGACCGTGGCTTGGGCGACCATGTCCTTGCGGCCGTCGTCGATGACGTAGGTGAAGTTCGTGGTGCCGGTGGCGCCGGCGGGCAGCAGAATCTGGACGGTCTGGCGATCGGGACCGATCGAGATCTCGCCCGGGCCCGTCTTGGCGTTGATGCCGCGGATGGCCAGGATCCGGCCCTCCCCTGCGGTGTCGTTGTCGAGGGGGTGCTGCACGCTGAGGCGCCCTGGGCGCGCGCCCATCTCGTCGGGGTTGGCACGCGGAGGCTGCTCCTCGCCCTCTCGGTTCTTGGTGTTGTCGTCCTTGTCCTCGTCCTTGGAGTCGTCCGCGCGCAGGGCATCCCAGTTGTCGAGGCGGCGCAGCACGATGTCGTCGATGTTCCACACCGCGCCACTGGCGCGGTCGTTGAGCAGGATCTCGCCGCGGTTCACGCGGAACACGAGGTCGCTGGCGTCATCGGCGATCGACTCGCGTTGCGGTTCGTCGGAGCCGCAGGCGCCGACGACCTCACCCTGGCCACCCGACCAGGCGCCGAACACGCACGCCCCCAGGCGTACGGGCTGGGTGGCGTCCCCGGAGAATCCCTCCGCGACCCCGGTCATGTCGCCGGTGTCCAGATCGACCTCGAGAAGTTCGCCGCCGCTGCTGACGAGCACGGTGTCCGCGGACGGACCGGGTTGTTGCAGTACGGCGGACTCGTCGAGCGTCGCGGCACCACCACCGAGGACGTTGAGCTGACCGGTCTCACCATTGAGGAACACGAGGCGTTTGCCGACGGAGGTCATGGTCGTCAAAGCCCCGACGTCGAAGCCGGCCTCGGCCTTGCTGGGCTTGGCGAACCCGGTCATCGCGCCGGTCGCCGGAGTGAGTCGGGTCACCTGGTCGTTGTCAGCCGACACGGCCACGACCTCACCCGCGCTGGTGATCGTCATAGCGGCGCCCTTGCCGACCTTGATCGGCTCGGCGCCCTCGGCCACGGAACTGACGAGCGGCTTCCCGGCGGCGGTGTCCACGCGTACGGCTCGCAATTCGCCGCTGTTCGGCACCAGGGTGGCCAGCGTGCCGCCGGCCATCAAGATGTCGGCCCCTGCGGGCAGCGCGCCCTCCCCGCCCTCGGCCGCCCGTACGGTGGTCGGGTCGAAGGCGATCAACTGCGCCGAGGTGCGATCGATCCCGACGACCGCGGCTCCCTGCTGGACGACGTCGAGATCCTGGTCGGGCTCGGTGAACCAGAATCCGTCGACCTGGTCCACGGGCTTGTTGAAGCGTCCGAAGACTCCGTCGGCGTTGCCGGTGACCCAGATGCCGCCGTCGTTGAGTCGCGTCTTGTGCGACTCGTAGCCGTCGGCCGAGATCGCGTACCCCGCGACCACACCGACCGCCAACAGAGTCGCAGCGTAGGAAGCGATCGCGACACGGTGGCGCTGTATGAATCCACCCTGACGCATGCTCTCCCCGAAACTTGTGGCTGGCGACACGACAACTGCCGCGCCCGTCTTAGTTAATACCGTGAGTTGACACCGCGCCCGAGCGGAGGCCTTGGCTCGCGCGCGAACCTGCCCCGAGACGAGCGTGACGAAACCTTGACCTCCGACGAGAATGTCAGGGGTGCAGGGCGGGGAGCATAGCCTTGACATCGGTTGACGGGGACTCGGGAGGAGATGCGTATGGCCATCGCGGCGACGTACGCGCCCGGCCAGGGCACCCTGATCGGCATGGACGCGCGCTGGGTTCTGGTGTCGGCCGAGTTGAGCCAGCGCACCCTCGACGACATCTGGCGGCTCCTGCAGCGACCCGGAAGCGTCGTGGAGGATGTCGTCTTGCGCATCGAGAAGGACTTCCCCGTCGAACTGCCGTCGATGGTCGTGGCCGACCTGACACCTGGCGGCGCCGAGTCCGCGACTCGGGGTGAGGGCAGGTTGAGCACCGACGGCTCCGAGCGCACCCTGTCGCTGGGCGCGATGGCCGACCCGCGACTGCCCTTGATCGGTGGCGTCGTGTCCGCTTGCGCTGTCTCGCTGGTGCACACCGCGGCTGCGAACTCAGGTGCGGCCGCCCTGTCTGGCGCACCCCTGATCGCGGGCGTACCCGAACACATCCTGGCCGCCCGAGCCAGCAGTCCACCGTCGCGGCCGGCCGTACGCCCGACGCCCGTGCCCGTCGCGGACCATTTCGCACCCCAGGTCGCGACTCCCCCGCGCGAAGTGGTCCCCGCTCCGACCGAGGAACCACGCGACACCGGCGACCACGACGGTCACACGATGATGCGGGTGCTCTCTGGTGAGTTCGAAACCGCAGCCGGAGAGAACGACGAGGCGGTCGAGCACACCGTGTTTCGCCACGAGGACGGCGAGACCGTGCTGGCGATGCGCTGCGGACTGGGACACCCCACCCCGGCATTCGCGGTGTCCTGCCGCGTGTGCCACCAGCCGGTGGGCCAGCAGGAGCCCGTCCGCATCCCGCGACCGCAACTCGGAGTGCTGCGCCTGCCGAGTGGCGAGATGGTGCCGGTCGACCGCGGCATCGTGTTCGGGCGCCGCCCGGCTGCCGTCCCCGGTGGCGAACGCTGGCCGCACCTGGTGCACCTGCCGACCGAGTCGACGTACCTGTCCCGGATGCATCTCCAGATCGAACTGGACGGCTGGCTGGTGCTGGCGCGCGACCTCGGCTCCCAAGGTGGCACCAGGCTGCACGTGCCGGGCCGGGAGCCCGAGCTGATCCGTCCGCACGAGCCGTACGTCCTGGAGCACGGCTGGGTGCTCGATCTGGCCGACGTCTATGCAGTGACCTTCGAAGTGACCCAGGAGACCATGCAGTGAGACCACCGGTCCTTCCCGGCTACCGGTTCCTGGAACACCTCGGCAGTGGCGGCTTCGCCGACGTCTTCGCCTATGAGCAGGAGTGGCCACAACAGCGCGTCGCCATCAAGGTGGTCCGCGAGGACGTCACCCTCAACGAACGCGAACGGACGATGTTCACGTCCGAGGCCAACGCGATGGGTCGGTTGGGCGATCACCCGTTCATCGTCCCGGTGCTGACGGCCGGCACCGCGCCGGACGGACGCCCGTTCCTGGTGATGCGCTACTGCCCGCCGCCGGATCTGGGCGTACGCGTGCGGTCCACCCCGCTCACGGTCCAGGAGGCGATCAGTACCGGCATCAAACTGGCCAGCGCGATCGAGACCGCCCACCGAGTCGGCATGGTGCACCGTGACATCAAGCCCAGCAACGTGCTGGTGACGACCTACAACGAGCCGGCGCTCACCGACTTCGGCATCGCGGGAAAGATGCAGGAGGTCGCGGCGGACGACGAGGTACGCATCTCGTACCCGTGGTCGCCGCCGGAGATGCTCGACGGGCGCTCCAACGGCTCGGTGGCCTCCGACGTCTATTCGCTCGGCGCCACGATCTGGCACCTGCTCGTGGGGCGTTCGCCGTACGCGATCCCCGGCGGCGACAACTCGACGCGGGCGCTCAGCGCCCGGATCCTGCATGCCGCGCCTCCGGCGACTCAGCGGGCGGACGTGCCACCCGCACTGGATCGGCTGCTCCAGCAGACGCTGGCCAAGCAGCCGACGCACCGACCCGAGTCGGCGATGGACCTGGCGTTGGCGTTGCAGCGGATCGAGTCCGCCCTCGGCTTCGCGCGTACGACCATCGCGGTCGAGGGTGGCATGCCGAGCTTCGCCCCGTCTGCGGCGCAGGCGTCGCCGCGCGAGGATGACGACTACACGCGGGCCAAGCCCGTGTCGGTGAGCTCGACCTCGAGCCCACGTGTGGTCGGCCCTGATCCGGGCGTGGCGTCTGCCTCGCGGCCTCGTCCCGCGGAGGATCTGCCGGTCGAGCCCAAGCGACGCTCAGCTCTGGTGGCGCTCGCGGGTGGCGCGCTCGTGGTGAGTGTGCTCGTGGGTTGGCTGATCATCCGAGGTGGTGAGCGTCCCAAGGACCCGATCGAGGTCCCCCAGACGTCCTCGACGCCGGCTCCCCTGGGAGACGGCCCCTCGGGACCGCCCGAGGTCACGGCCGCGCGCACGCCCAAGGGCGTGAAGTTCTCCTGGACCGAACCCGAGGGTGGCGTGGATTCCTATCTGTGGCGACGCCCGGAGACCGGCGACTCGCAGCGTACGGCGGACCGGTCGCTGCTCGTGACTGCCAAGCCCAAGGAGCAGGTGTGCTTGCAGGTGCAGGCGATCTCGGACGGTCTGGCGTCGGATTGGGCCGAGACCTGCGTTTCGTGACTCCTCGGCCGGATTTCGTGACCCCTCGTCAGTCGGTGCCGTGCCGGCGTACGAAATCCACGATCTGCTCGGCCAGTTCGGGACGGCACACGATCAGGTCGGGCAGTGACACGTCGCGCTGGTTGTAGGCCAACTCCGAGCCGTCGACCCGGCTGCAGAACAGGCCGGCCGCCCGGGCGACGGCCACGGGAGCAGCGTTGTCCCATTCGTACTGCCCACCGGCGTGGACGTACGCGTCGGTGAGGTCGCGTACGACCGAGATCACCTTGACCCCCGCGGAGCCCATCGGGACGAGCTCGGCGTCGATCTCCGCGGCCAGCGCCTCGACGAACGCAGGCGGACGGGTCCGGCTGACGGCGATGCGCGGGCGGGTGCTCGTACGCGCCGGCACGGTCGGTGCCTGTGCGGTGCTGAACGTCTCCCCCAACGCCGGCTGCGCGACCGCGCCAGCCACCAGGTCGCCGTCCTGCCACAACGCCACGTGCACGGCCCAGTCGTCGCGCGGCGGTTCGCTGAACTCACGGGTGCCGTCGAGCGGATCGATGATCCACACCCGAGACGCGTCGAGTCGGGCCAGGTCGTCGCGGGCTTCCTCACTGAGCACCGCGTCGTCGGGTCGGTGCTCGGCGAGCAAGGCCGCCAACACCGCCTGTGCGGCCTGGTCTCCGGCGTCTTTGAGTTCGCGACCTTCGAGTCCCTCCGCACGGACCTGCAGGAGCCGCTCACCCGCGGCGTCGGCGAGCCAGGGGGCAAGCACGTGGTCGTCGGCGTCGGTCGGCAGGACGGTGGTGGGGACGAAGTCGGTCACGAGGAGGACCCTTTCACGAATTGAACTGCTGTTGGGCGCGTTCCAACCCCTGCTGGATCAGCGTCTCCACGGCATCCGCGGCGTCGCCGACCTGGAAGGGCAACTCACGCCGCTCGGTCGAGGAGTAGTTGGAGAGCACGAAGTCGGCAACATCCTGACGGCCGGGTGGGCGACCGATGCCGCAGCGCACCCGGTGGAAGTCGCCGGTGCCGAGCGCGGATCGCATCGAACGCAGACCGTTGTGGCCGTTGTCGCCGCCACCCAGCTTGAGTCGCAGCGTGCCGAAGGCGATATCGAGTTCGTCGTGGATCGCGACGATGCGCTCGGGTGCCACCTTGTAGAAGGTGGCCAGCCCCTTGACCGGCCCGCCGACCTCGTTCATGTAGGAACGAGGCCGGGCGAGCACGACCCGGGGTGAGTCAGGTCCGATCGGACCCAACCGCCCCTCCACCACGTCGGCACGTCCGGTCTTGTGCGCACGGAATGGTGCACCGAGCCGGTCGGCCAACTCGTCGTTGACCAGGTAGCCGATGTTGTGGCGGTGACCGGCGTACGCCGGGCCCGGGTTGCCGAGCCCGACGATCAGCCAGACATCGGTGGGAGTCACTCCGAGTCGGAGCCCTCAGCCTCGGTTGCCTCGTCGGCGCGTGCGACCGGGGCAGCCTCCTCGTCGCGCTCGATGCCAGCCCCGGCCTCGGCCTCCTCCAGCTCGGCCTCGAGGGCTTCAGCGGAGATCTGCTGGGTGACGTTGACGATCAGCAGCTCCTCGTCGTCCACCAGGACCGCGCCGCCGGGCAGCGCGATGTCCTTGGCCAGGATCTGGGTGCCGACCTCGGCGCCCTCGACCGAGACCTCGAACGACTCGGGAATGTGCGTGGCCTCGACCTCGACACGCAACGTGGCGTTCTCGGTGACGACCAGCGTCTCCGGGCCGGCCTCGCCCATGACGTGCACGGGCACCTCGACGACGACCTTCTCACCCTTCTTCACCGCGACGAAGTCGATGTGCTCGATGACGCGGCGGATCGGGTCGACCTGGACGTCCTTGGTCAGCGCAAGCTGGCTGGTGCCGTCGAACTCGAGCTCGACGACGGCGTTGGCGCCGCCGTGCTTGAGCGCCATCATCGTGACGTGCCCGGGCAGGATCAGGTGAACGGGGTCGGCACCGTGGCCGTAGACGACGACGGGGATCTTGTCTTCGCGGCGGATGCGCCGCGCGGCGCCCTTGCCGAACTCGGTGCGCAGGTCGGCGGCGATCTTCTCGGTGGACATGACTCTCCTCTAACTTCGTGGTCTGGGACTGCCCCGAGACGAAGAAAGCCGCGCGACAGCGCGGCTGATCTTGAGCCGGCCCTGTCGATCACGGACTCGCACCCACTGGTGGCGTCCCTCGCCGAGGCAACCGGGAAAGTCTAGAAGCAGCCTGCGTGTCGTCCAATTCGGCGTAGGCTCGCCGGTTGTGTCACTGACCCTGGTGGAGGCGCGAGATCGCGCCGAGCAAGTGCGCGTGCACTCCTACGAGATCGAACTCGATGTGACCGATCGGGCGTACGCGATGTCGCGGGTGACGGTGACCTTCGACTTCAGCCGTCCCCACCACGCGACCTTTCTGGAGCTGGCCGGTGCCGAGGCCGTGCAGATCGAGGGCGCGTCGGGCTCGTACGACGCCTCGTCCGGTCGCGTGTTGCTGCGCGACCTGGCCGCCCACAACGTCGTCACCGTCCTCGCCCGGGTCCCCTATGTCACCGACGGCGAAGGGCTGCACACCTTCACCGACCCGGTCGACGGCGAGACGTACGTGTCGGCGTACACCTCCCTCGATGTGGCGCAACGCGTGTTCGCGTGCTTCGACCAACCGGACCTGAAGGCGCCTCTCACGCTGAGCGTCGTGGCTCCGCGGGAATGGACGGTCCTCGCGAACGCCGCGCTGGGCGGCGCCTGGGAGAGCGACAGGGGGCAACGCTGGAGCTTTGTGCCGACCAAGCCGATCCCGGTGTATCTGTTCACGATGTGCGCCGGGCCATGGGTCTCGCGGGAGTGGGAGTACGCCGGGGTTCCGATGGGCTGGCACGCCCGCGCTTCGTTGTCGCAGGCACTCGATCGCGACCTCGAGGAACTGCGTACGTTCACCGAAGCCTGTTTCGACCGCTATCGCGAGCTCTTCGACGAACCCTTCGGCTTCGACTCCTACGACCAGGTGATGGCGCCGGGGCTGAACTGGGGTGCCATGGAGTTCCCCGGTTGTGTGGTCTATCGCGACGAACTGTTGCCGCCCCAGGAACTGCGACTGCCGCTGCGGCGACGCCGGGCGATGATCATCGCCCACGAGATGGCGCACATGTGGTTCGGAGACATGGCCACCATGCGGTGGTGGGAGGACGCCTGGCTCATCGAGTCGTTCGCGGACTACATGGGCTATCGGATGGCACAGGAGGCGTCGGGGGTCGCGGACCTCCTGGTCGACTTCACCGTCCAGGCGCTCCCCGAGTCGTACGCCGCGGACTCGCGACGTTCAGCACACCCGGTCGCCGTACCGACGCAGGACGTGCCGGACGTCGACACCACGCGCGGCAACTTCGACGCCCTCACCTACGCCAAGGGCGGTGCGGCCTTGCGGCAACTGGTGCACTGGCTCGGGGATGAGGCATTCCTGGCAGGGTCGAACGCCTACCTGAGTGCCTTCGCGTGGTCCAACGCGTCGCTCACCGACTTCGTGGAATGCCTGGACTCGGTGACCGAACGAGACGTCCGCACCTGGGTCGACGCATGGCTGACCACGACCGGCTTCGACACGTTGCAAGTGACGCGGGCGGAATCTGGCTCTCGCGTGCAGCGCATCGGGACCCGGCCCCATCACTGCTCGGTGGCGATCTTCGATGAGGACTGGTCTCTGGTCCAACGGGTGCAGGTGGATCTCGCAGACGAGCCGGTCGCCCTCCCCGAGGGGGCGTACGTCGTACCCAATGCGGGCGGGGAGACGTTCGCGGCGCTGGACCTCGATCCCGTGACAACGGCGGCATTGGTCGACGGGCTGCGTCTGCTTCAGGACCGGCAGGTGCGGGCAGTCTTGTGGGTGCACCTGACTCAGCAGGTGCGATGCGGGCGCCTCGACGCACGTGAGGCCTTCGCGATGCTGGCCGAGGCGCTGCCCGCCGAGACCTCGACGACGACCGTGACCGAGATGCTGACCTGGGCGACCGGGGCGCCATTGCACTGGTGGACCCCCGTCGACTCACACCTCGCGGCCGAGGAACTGCTCGCCTCCACCTGCACGCGTGGGATGGACCAGTCCTCGAATCCGCAGACCTGGACGGCCTTCGCCCAGACCCTGGCGCAAACGACGCGAGATGTCGGATTGCTGCAGCGATGGGTCGCAGATGGCTTCGTGGACGGCACCGCCGGCCGGGTCCGACTCGACAGGACGCTGCGTTGGACGTGTCTGATCCGCCTTGCGCGATTGGGTGCCGTCGGCCCTGCCGAGATCGAGCACGCGCGACTGGCTGACGGAGACCTCGAGGCTGTGCTGGGCGCGGCGTCGGCGCTGGCCGCGTTGGATGCACCGGCGGAGAAGGAGCGAGCATTCGTACGCCTGCTGGACGTCGACACCTCCAACCGGGAGGCCAAGGCGATCGTGGTCGGGTTGTGGGACCCGGCTCGCGCGGTCGAACTCGCGCCACTCGTCGCGCGCTATGTCGACGAGGCACCGAGGCTGGCGACGACGACCCCAGCGCTGGCCGCGACCCTGGGTCAGGCGTTCCCCGCGCTGCCGCTCACGGCTGACCAACTCGCACTCTTCGAGGCGCGACTGGCCGGCGATGACATCCCGACCGTCTTGCGGAGGCGGTGGGAGGACGCGCTGGACGACATCGCGGCCCCTCTCGCGTAGTTGGCGGTCAGGCCTGGCCGTCGAACATCTTGGTCACGGAGCCGTCCTCGAAGACTTCCTTGATCGCCTGAGACAGCAGCGGAGCGATCGACAGCACAGTGAGCTTGTCGAAGCGCTGCTCCTCGGTCAAGGGCAGCGTGTTGGTCACGACGACCTCGGTGATCGGGCTGGCAACGAGTCTCTCGACCGCCGGGCCGGACAGGATCGGGTGGGTCGCGGCGACGATCACTCCGGCGGCACCGTCCTTCACCAAGGCTTCGGCGGCCTGCACGATCGTGCCACCGGTGTCGATCATGTCGTCGACCAGCACGCACACCCGGCCCTTGACCTCACCCACGACGCGGTTGGCGACGGTCTCGTTGGGCCGGTCCGTACGACGGGTCTTGTGAATGAACGCCAAGGGTGCGCCACCCAGGCGAGCCGACCAACGCTCGGCGACCTTGATCCGGCCGGCGTCTGGTGAGACGACGGCAAGCGACTGCTCGGCGTACTTCTCGCGGACATAGTCCGCCAGGATCGGCAGCGCGAACAGGTGGTCGACGGGGCCGTCGAAGAAGCCCTGGATCTGGTCGGAGTGCAGGTCCACGCAGATCAGCCGGTCGGCACCTGCGGTCTTGAAGAGGTCGGCGATCAGCCGGGCACTGATCGGCTCGCGGCCACGGTGCTTCTTGTCCTGGCGGGCGTACCCGTAGAACGGCAGCACCACCGTGACCCGCTTGGCACTCGCGCGCTTGAGCGCGTCGACCATGATCAGGTGCTCCATGATCCACTCGTTGACCGGCGCGGTGTGGCTCTGGATCACGAAGGCGTCGCAACCGCGGACCGACTGCTCATATCGGACGTAGAGCTCGGAGTTGGCGAAGCCGTACGCGATGGTGGGGACCAGGTCTGTGCCGAGTTCCTCGACGACATCCTCGGCCAGGCCGGGATGTGCGCGTCCGGTGAAGACCATGAGCTGTTTCTTGGTGGTCTTCCGGGTCTTCGCGTGGGTCACAACATGCTCACTTCGGCGTCGAGGCTGGGTGGGGCATTACGTCAGGATTCTGCCGCACCCGATCGCTTGCGTTCGACGTGGCCCTCGATGTTGCGTTGCTTGCCGGCCGAGACGGCGAGCGCACCCGCGGGTACGTCCTCTCGGATGACCGCGCCGCCACCGGTGACCGCACCTTCTCCGACGCTGACCGGCGCCACGAGAGTGTTGTTGGACCCGACCCGAGCCCGCGCGCCGACGGTGGTCCGGTGCTTCTTGGACCCGTCGTAGTTGGCGAAGATCGTGCCTGCGCCGATGTTGGCGTCAGCTCCGATCTCGGCGTCGCCGACGTAGATCAGGTGGGGCACCTTGCCGTTCTCCCCGATGACCGCGTTCTTGGTCTCGGCGAAGGAACCGATCTTGCCGCCGGCGCCGAGTTGGGTGCCCGGGCGCAGGTGGGTGAAGGGTCCGACGTTGGCGCCGTCACCGATCACGGCGAGTTCGCCGTGCGTACGACTGACGCGTGCACCGACGCCGACCTCGCAGTCCTTGAGAGTGGTGTCCGGGCCGACGACAGCGTCCTCCCTGATCAGGGTGGCGCCGAGGAGTTGGGTGCCCGGCAGGATCGTGACGTCGGGTTCGAGTACGACGTCGGTCTCGATCCAGGTAGTGGCCGGATCCATGATCGTCACGCCGTCCTTCATCCAGCGGTTGACGATGCGCTGATTGAGTTCGCGGCCGAGCTCGGCGAGTTGAGCACGGTCGTTGGCGCCCTCGGTCTGGCGTACGTCGTGGATCTGATACGCGCCGACCGTCAGCCCGTCCTCGCGCGCGATGCCGACGGTGTCGGTCAGATAGAACTCGCCGTTGGCGTTGTCGTTGCTCAGCCGCGGCAGTGCGCTGAGCAGGAACTCCGCCTCGAACGCGAGAATGCCGGAGTTGATCTCGTGGATGCCGCGCTGCTCGGGGCTGGCGTCCTTCTCCTCGACGATCGCCTCGACATCACCCTCGTCGTTGCGCACGATCCGGCCATAGCCGGTGGGGCGTTCGACGACTCCGGTCAGGATGCTGACGGCACGCTGGGCTGCCTCGTGCTCCTCGGCGAACGCCTTGAGCGACGCGCCTTCGAGCAGTGGGGTATCGCCGGTCAGCACCAGCACCGTGCCCTTGGGTTTGAGCGCCTGAGTGGCGATCCGTACGGCACCACCCGTTCCGTCGAGCACCTCCTGGACCGCGAGCACCGCATCGGGTGCGAGCTGCTGGATGTGCGGGCCGACCTGGTCGCGTTGGTGGCCGACGACCGCGACGAGTTGGGTCGGTTGCACCGCCCTGACTGCGGTAAGCACGTGACCGACCATGCTGCGCCCGGCGACTGGGTGGAGGACCTTCATGGTCTTGGACTTCATCCGGGTGCCGCCACCGGCGGCGAGGACGATCACGGTCACGTCATGAGCCATGTGGTCAGGGTAGAACGAACGCTTCGTCGAGTGGGCAGTCGGAGTCACCGAAGCAGGCGTCGGGCGTCTCCAAGTGCCCACTGGTTCCTGCCGTGGAGATCACGAGATCGGCGAGATCGTTCGGCCGGAGCAGCGCGGCGAGCGAGTTTCGCCCCCACCGATGTGCTCGCTTGTGGTGTCGACATCTAGGGTTAGCGGTCTATCCCCGGTTGGTCTGCCGGCAGGGCCCGCCTGACTTTGAATCAGGATTAGCGACGTAGGTTCGACTCCTACCCGGGGAGCGACGGAGTCGAGCGCCGTCAGGCGCGAGCGACCGAGCTCGCCAGTTCAGGCCGGGGAGCGACGGAGTCGAGCGCCGTCCGGCGCGAGCGACCGAGCTCCCCCATTCAGGCCGGGGAGCGACGGAGTCGAGCGCCGTCCGGCGCGAGCGACCGAACTGAGCTATCGATGCTCAGAGCGCGGAGGCGGCCAACGTGGCCGAGGCGTGGTAGGCGTAGTTCGGGTCCACAGTGCCCGACACGGGCTTGCTCGTGAACACCCAACCCGCCGCAGATTGGGCCGGCACGTCACCGCTGTAGGTCAGCGTGACGGTGTTGCCCGACTGCGCGACAGACCATTGGTTCTGCTCGTAGATGTACTTGCCGGCTGGGCTCGAGGTGAACGCATTGAACTGGGCCACCCCGAACTGGTTGCCGGTCGGGCTCACCGCATTCAGCACCTGATCGTTAGGCAGCGTGAACGTGATGACGGCGCCGGTCATGGCGAAGCCAGCGCCGAACGCCGGGCGCCAGTACAGCGTGTTGTTGTACGCCCAGTGCATCACCTTGAGATAACCCGGTTGCGACGGATCGTCGTGATGGACGTAGATCTCGACGTACCCATTATTGGAGTAGTCAGCCAGAGAAGTCTGCGTGAGCGACTCGGCGTACCAGGAAATAGGGGTGCCCGAGGCTTCCGGGCTTGCAGCGAACGCGGGGGCAGCGGTGACGACAGTCACCGCAGGTACGGTCCAGGCCGCGCCCCGCAGGACGTTGCGGCGGCTGAGTGGGGTCATGATGTCCTCGATCGTCTGCTCCCGAGACCGACACTCGTCGTTGGTAAAGAGTGTGCGGTCATGATCTAAACAGGGACAAATGCCCGACTTGCGCAGCAATGTGGCTTTCATCACCTTTAACGTGCACCTTCGGCATCCGCACGGACGACGAGACCACAGAACTGCGGCCGCGGGAGGACTTGGCGGCGATCCGCGGCCGTCCGAGGCCGCAGTTCTTGCCGGCGGAGTGGGTGTCCGCGACTCCTCGCCGGAGTGAACCTTCAAAGCCGGAACCTGGGCCCGGTCCGGCACGTCCACTCGTCATGATGCGACGCGCGGCTCTCATTCTGGCACTCCTCGGCTTCGTCGGCCTGGTGGTCGTCTTCATCTGGCGCGCCGGGGCAGACGGGCGCGAGCAGGATGCAGCCAGGCAGTTGTGGGAGTCGCGCGAACCGGAGTCGTACGCATTCACCTATGAGACCTGCGAGGGGATGTGCTCGCCCTGCCCGTGGCGGGTGAGTGTGAAGGACGGCCGCGCCGTGGAAGTGACCAGCAACCAGAGACGTTGCAAGATGCCGGTCGAGCAGGCCTTCACGATCGAGGACCTCTTCGACAAGTTGAGCTACTACCGACGTGCCCGCGAGTTCGGCGTCAGCTACGACAAACGCTGGGGGTTCCCCGTGCGCGCCTACAACCACTGCGGGCCCGGAACCGACGATTGCGGGTCGGCGTTCGAGATCAGCGCCTTCGCAGTCAACTAGCACGTTGGCAGCGCTGCGAACCGGCCAGTCTCAACTACGCTCGCGCAGTGGACCTTCCCGTACTGCCGCCCGTGCTGCCGATGCTGGCCAAGGCGGTGTCGGGGGTCCCTGACCCCGCGAAGTACGGCGGCTTGAGTTTCGAACCCAAATGGGACGGCTTCCGTTGCCTGGTCTTCAAGGACGGCGACGAGGTCGAGCTCGCCAGTCGCAACACCAAGCCGCTGACTCGCTATTTCCCCGAACTGGTCGAGGCGATGCGTGAGCAGTTGCCCGATCGGTGTGTGCTGGACGGGGAGATCTTCGTGGCGATCGGCAAGCGCTTGGAGTTCGAGGTCTTGCAAGAGCGCATCCACCCGGCGGTCTCGCGGATCACCATGCTCAGCGAGAAGACGCCCGCGTCGTACGTCGCGTTCGACGTGCTGGCCCTGGGTGACGAGGACCTGAGGGCGCAAACATTCCATACGCGGCGCATGCGATTGGAGCAGGCACTCGGCGGCCTGACCGGTCCGTGCTACCTCACGCGTACGACCACCGACACCCGGCTTGCAGAGCAGTGGTTCCACGAGTTCGAAGGGGCCGGTCTCGACGGCGTGATCGCCAAGCCGCTCGGGGCGACGTACGAACCCAACAAACGCACCATGCTCAAGATCAAGCACGAGCGCACCGCCGACGTGGTGGTCGCGGGCTATCGCGAGCACAAGAACTCCACGCCCGAGCAGCCGTTGCTGGGCAGCCTGCTGCTCGGGCTCTACAACGACGACGGCGAGTTGCAGCACGTCGGGGTGAGCGCCAACTTCACCGCCGTACGCCGCGCGGAGCTGATCGAGGAACTCCAGGCGCTCGTCGTACCCATCGAGGAACATCCGTGGGGCAAGTGGGCGGAGTTCATGATCGCCAACCCCGACCGGGTTCCGGGCACGGGCAGTCGCTGGAGTCAGGGCAAGGACCTGTCGTTCACGCCCCTGCGCCCCGAGCGGGTGCTGGAAGTGAAGTACGACAACATGGAGGGCCGGCGCTTCCGGCACACAGCCCACTTCAAGCGCTGGCGTCCCGATCGGGACCCCGAATCTTGCGGCTATGACCAACTCGAACAGCCCGTGAAATACGACCTGTCTAGGATTCTTAGTGTCGAGTGACGCGCCGCAGGAGGACGACATGACCGAGGGCACCAACGAATCCATCGCCGATGGCATCGGCACGTACGACGTGGTGTTGCTCATCGAGAACGAGCTGACGGCCGCGGATGCTCGCCAGGTGCACTCGTTGCACGAGGAGATCGCCGACGAGGTCGTCTATCACGTGCTCATCCCCTACGACGACGCCGCCAGCCGGATCGAGGCCTCGATGGGCTCGTTGGCCGCAGGCGAGATCATGGCCAGCCCGGCGATGATGATGGACCCGGAGGACCTCGAGGCCATCCGGCACGACTCCGAGGAACAGGCGGAGCAGGAGCGCGACACGACGCTCAACGCGCTGCGCTCCACGGGCGCGACCGTCAACGGCGAGATCGTGCACGATGACCCGATCGACGCACTTGCGACGAAGGTCAAGCAGGTCGACGGCCGTGAGGCCATTATCTTGACTCGCTCCCATGTGGTCTCGGAGTTCTTCCACGTCGACTGGACCTCGCGGGCGCGGCGGCGCCTGGGCGTACCCGTTCTGCATCTGCTCGAGCGTGAGAACTTCGACGAGCAGGCGGGGCACGGCGAGGGCGTTACCGGCCTGTGAAGGTCGCGTACCTCGTCTTCAACCTCACCGGTCCCGGAGGTACGACCCGCTCGGTGATCAGTCAGGCCAACGCGTTGGTCGGCCTCGACCACGGGCATGAAGTCGAGTTGGTCAGTGTCGTACGCCAAGCAGATGAGCCGCTGTATGAGGTCGACCCGACGATCCGGCTGACCTGGCTCAACTCAACGGTCAGGGATCCCCAACTCAACGCCCAGGGAGGCCCAACTCAACCGTCGCGGTTGGTGCCGGAGGAGTGGGACGCGCAGTTCGACGCCGCGATGGACGCCGGGATCGCGGCGGGACTGCCGAAGATCGACGCGGACGTGATCGTCACGGTCACCCCGGCGCTGCTGACGCTGGCCCGGCGGTTCCTGCCGCACACGCCGGTCGTACACCAGGAGCACCGTGCGACCTCGCAACGCAAAGGCGGCCTGGAGCCACTGTTGCGTACGGCTCCCGAGGCGGCGGCCGTCGTGCTGCTCACCGCGGCCGAAAGAGACTGGCTGTGTGATCGTCTCGGTGACACCGCGCGCCTGGAGGTCATCCCCAACCCGTTGCCGCCGGTGGCGTTCGACCGTTCGACGCTGGACTCGCGGGTGATCATGACGGCAGGCCGATTGGTCGCCGAGAAGCAGTACGGCCACCTGATCCGGGCCTTTGCCCGTGTGGCAGACGACCTGCCCGGCTGGCGACTGCGGATCTTCGGCGACGGCCCCCAACGCGAGCGACTGGAAGACCTTGCGGCCACGCGGGGCATCCAGGACCGGGTCGACCTGCCCGGCAGCACCGACGACATCGCGACCGAGTGGTCACGGGCGTCGATCGCGGCCCTCTCGTCGCGCGCGGAGGGCTACCCGTTGGTGCTGCAGGAGGCGATGGCGGCCGGAGTGCCTTGCGTGTCGTACGACTGCCCGTCCGGCCCGCGCGAGATCATCACCGACGGCACTGACGGACTGCTCACACCGGCCGACGACGTGCCCGCGCTGGCCGCCGGGCTGCAACGGGTCGCACTCGACGACCGCTTGCGTCACGACCTTGGCGCGGCGGCGCTCGTCCGGTCGGCCGAGTGGGATCCGGCCACCCTCGCGCTGCGCTGGGAGCGCCTGTTCGAGGCGATCGTCAGCGGCGGCGCAGCCGACTGAGCATCCGTCGGAAGGCGGGTTCGAGTGTCGTACGCCCGCCAGCGCCCTCAGCGCGCGCCTGCGCCAACTGCTCCTCCAGCCGAGTGATCCGCTGGCGGCGTTTGGCCAGCCGTTCCTTCAGGTCCCGCTTGGCAGCAGCGACCTGCGCGGTGCGTTCGTCCATGGTCATCGCCGAGGCGAAGGCATAGAGATCGTCGTACTCGCCGCGCAGGCGCTGCAGTTCGGCGATCGCGGCCTGGTCCTGCGGGTCGTCGACAAGTGCGTTGACAGCCCGCCAGGTGGCCTCGGCCATCTCCTGCAGCACCGGCGCGACCTGGATGTCGTCCCAGGTGACCTGGGAGCGGAACAGCCCGGAGTCGATGAAGTCGTCGACGTCGTGGTGGGCGCCACCCTGGTCGAGTGGCGCCAGGTCGGCGTTATAACTGAGACCGAGTTGGTCTCCCGCCCGCGCCAGGGCCGTACGCCAGTCCTCGCGCAAGTCGGTGTAGCGCACGAACGCGCGCGGGTTGGCGCGGGTCGCGCGCTCGGTCTCGAAGATGGAGTTCATCCAGGCCGCGACGTTGGTGGTCTCGCGTTCGCGACGGAATTCTTCGGACTGCCCCGAGAGATAAGCAGTGTCGCGCGAACGTACGACCTCCGTCGGGTGCCGCAGCATGGTCAACGACGCCAGGTCGGCACCCAACTCGGCAGAGAGTCGAGTGAACAGGTCATAGACCCAGTAGGCGCGGGTGTCCTTGATCGCGACCTGGTCGTAGGCCAACAGGTCGCGCAACCACTCGCGTAGTTGCGACTCGACGTCACTGTCGGCCAGCGCCGCCATCGCGATCTCGGCGGTGCGCGGTCGGCTGTCGATGGTGCGGACCGGGATCGGCTCCAGGAAGTCTTTGAGCAGCGCGGCGAGCCAGGCCGGCTCGTAGTAGCCGCGCGGATTCTTGTGATCGGCCTCGACCTCGGGCTGCGGGACGTGCAGTCCCAGACGCTTGAGAGCGCCACCCACCGAGGAGGTGCCGCTGCGGCCCGACCCGGTGATCAGCAGCCAGAGCGGACGCTCACGGGCTGCGCTCGATGGGGCAGCGGATTCGTCGGGCACGAGGGAGAGGCTACCGGTGGCGACCTCTCCCCCGTGCGCTCGACTCAGTTGGTCTCCTCGACCTCGATCTCGTCCCACGCGCCGATCTCTTCGAACTGATCGGAGATGCAGCTCACGTCTTCGGTCTCGTCTTCGGCGACCACCGCGAAGCACGAGGCCGAGGCGATCGGCGAACCGCCCTTGAGCATCCGGAACTCCACTGTCGACGAGGACAAGAAGCCACCACCGGACGGGGTCGCCTTCAGGCCCACGATGTTGCCCATCGAGTCGACGCTCCAGCCGGAGAGGAAGGTGACGTCATCGATGGTGAACTCGGCGCCCTCGGACACTGTCATCGGGTTGCCGCTGCCGCCCTCACCGTCGTAGGGCTGGGTCTGCTTCTCGACCTCCTTCTTGGCCTCGTTGAAGCCAATTGCGCCCAGGGCGAGGCAGCCTCCACAGAAAAGCACGATGGCGGCGCCGATCACGCCGAGTACGATCCAGATGGTCTTGTTGTTCGACTTCTGCGGCGGAACGTACGGGCCACTGGCGCCGTACGGCTGCCCGGGCTGACCGTAGGGCTGTCCCGGCTGACCGTATGGCGCACTCGGCTGCTGGCCACCATAGGGGTTGTTTGCCTGGGCACCGTACGGATCACTCGGCGGCGGTGAGCTAGCGCCGTACGGATCGCTGGGCGGCTGTGAGCTAGCGCCGTTCGGCTCGCTCGGCGGCTGGCCACCGGTCGGATCGCTGGAACCGTAGGGGTTCTCGGGAGGGTTGCTGGACATGGGATTTCTCCTGATTTCTCGGGTGTTGCAGGCCGGCTACCGCAGGCCGGCCTTGATGGTGCTGATCTGGTCGAGAACCGGTGGGTTGACAGTGGCGCAGAAGACGGGCTTGGGCTTGCGGGTCAGGTCGAGGGGGCAGAACGCCTCAGCGCGGGCGCCTTGACCGTCGGCGATCCGGAAGATCAACTCCTGGCCCTCCTGCGCGCCGTCGAGGCTCTTGACGCGAAGTTTGCTGATGGTGCCGTCGAGGTGGGCCGCCCAGCCTGGCTGCACGGCGTACCCCTTGATCTTGAAGGCCTGGCCCGGACGAACCTTACGCAGCGCCATGACCGGCGCCGGCTCCTCGGTCTCGTCGTCCTGCCACTCGGTGTCGGACCAGGAGGATTCGACAACAACCGTGTCGCCGTCCCCGCTGGTGACCATGGAGGCGACCACCCCGAGCGCCACGCAGCCGCCGCAGAGCAGGAAGATCACGAAGAAGACGCCCAGCAGCACGGCTGCGGCATTGCTCTTGCGCGGTGCCGGAATGTAGGGGCCGCCCGCGGGACCGGAGCCCCCGTAGATGTGCTGCGGACGATTCGCGCCGTGCGGCAGTCCGCTGGCGGGATCTGGCTGCTGTCCGCTCATGACTCGATCCTGTTCCCGGCGTCATCCCAATGAGATGCCACCTTCTTGCTCGGCTGGACGCGCGGCGGCTCCCCCGGCATCTTGGGGTAGTCGGGTGGAAACGACATCTCCACTCCGTCGAAGAGGTCAAGCAGTGGAGTCAGGTCGTGCGCGACGTCGTCGATCTCGGCCCAGGCGTCGCCGTGTTCGGCGAGCACCTGCGGCACGGTCACGAGATTGAACTCGCCGGGGTCGGTCACACTGGCCAATCTCTCCCAGGACAAGGGCATCGAAACCGGAGCACCAGGCAGCGGTCGCAAGGAGTACGCCGAGGCGATCGTCCGGTCCCGACAGTTCTGGTTGTAGTCCACGAAAATCCGCTGGCCGCGTTCTTCCTTCCACCAGGCCGTGGTGACGCGCTCGTCACGGCGTTCGAGTTCCTTGCCGAACCCGATTGCCGCATGGCGTACGTCCAGGAACTCCCAGCGTGGCTGGATGCGTACGAACACGTGCACACCCCGGTTGCCGCTGGTCTTCACGAAGCCGCGGATCCCCTTCTCCTCCAACAAATCCCGCGCGACGGCGGCGACACGGACGGCGTCGGTGAACGTCGTCCCGGGCTGAGGATCGAGGTCGATCCGGAGTTCGTCTGGACGATCCACGTCACTGCTGCGCACCGGCCACGGGTGGAAGGTCAGCGTGCCCATCTGCGCGCACCAGACCGGTACCGCGATCTCGGTGGGACACACCTCGTCGGCGTTGCGGCCACTCGGAAAGGTGATCTCGACGGACTCCAGATAGTCGGGCGCCCCCTTAGGCACCCGCTTTTGATAGAACGCGTCGGCGCCCTTGTCGAAGGGGCCGGTGGCGAGTCGCATGCCGGGGCGTACGCCCGAGGTCCAGCGCTCCAGCGCGGTGGGGCGATCACGCAGCGCCCGCATCAGGCCGTCACCCACGTCGGCGAAGTACTGGGCCACCCTCAACTTGGTGATCTCGGGCGTCCGCGAGGTCGCTTCGTAGATCACCCGATCGGGACTCGAGACGCGTACGTCGCGCTCCCCCGCCCGCACCACGGCGGCCGCTGCCTTCGCCATGGTCACCACGTTAGTGTCGGGCGATGTGGTTTCGAGACGCGCCCTGCGGGCGCTCCTCAACCACCGGGGGTGGGGCGGGCGTGGATTCGAGACGCGCCCTGCGGGCGCTCCTCAACCACCGGAGGTGGGGCGCTTCTCAACCACCGGGGGTGGCTTTCACCTCGACGTAGGCTGGCGACATGGCTTACACCGTGCAGAAGTCAGACGACGAGTGGCGTGCCGCCCTGTCGCCGGAGGAGTACGCGGTCTTGCGTCAGGCAGGCACTGAGAGGCCTTTCACCGGTGAATACACCGACACCGAGACGACCGGGATCTACGCCTGCAAGGCCTGCGGCAGCGAACTCTTCGAATCGGACACCAAGTTCCACTCCGGCTGCGGTTGGCCGTCCTTCTATCAGCCCATCACCGACACGGTGGAATACCTCGAAGACAACTCACACGGCATGAAGCGCGTCGAAGTGCGCTGCGCCAACTGCGGCTCACATCTGGGGCACGTCTTCCCCGATGGGTACGGCACGCCCACCGGGGATCGCTACTGCATCAACTCGATCTCATTGAGCCTGCAGGACAAACCCGCGATCAGCGGCGCTTGACCTTCCACCGATACTTCGCCGGGGTGGCGTCCTTGTTGCCCGCCGCGTCGATCGCCCAGACCCGAAGCACGTGCTTGCGGCCCGCCTTGACCTTCCCGCGCAGCGGTGAGGTACACGGCTTGACCCGACGCTTGTCGATCTTGCACACGAAGTGTGAGCCGGCCTCGGTTGAGGTGAACCGGAAGCGGAACTTGCGCTTGTAGGTGCGCTTCTTGGGCTTGCGCACGATCTTGGTGTCGGGCGCGGTCGTGTCGACCACCACGGTCGGGACCACTGTGGGCGCGATGGTCGGGGCGACCGTGGGCGTGATGGTCGGGGCGACCGTGGGCGTAATCGTGGGGACCACCGTAGGAATGACCGTCGGGGTGATCGTCGGGGTCGCGGTCGGCGCGAACGAGTGCGCGAGAGTCAGATTGCCGGTCGCGTCGTTGTAGCCACTGACCTGGATCGCGTACGTCGTGCCCGCGACCACGGACATCGACAGTCTGCTCGTCAGGATGCCGGCATCCAGGTTCTCGTCGTCGTTGCTCGCCCGCAGCATCAACGCATTCACCGCCGTGCCGGTGTACACGCCGAGGCCGGTGTCGTACGAACTGCCAGCCGTCGTCAGGGTCAGGGTGCCACTCGCGGGCGCGGTCCATCGGAACCACACCGAGGCCGACATCGAGGTGGTCGAGGTGGGCTCGCCCACCTCGACGGTGGCGTTGGTCGTGGTCTGGCTCTGGTTGCCCGAGGTCCCCGAAATCACCTTGGCGGCGGCGAAATTGTCGTTGGCCGGGCGTACGACCGGGACAACTGCGGGCGGCGTGACGTCGATCTGCATGGTGGCACCACACGTGGTCGAGTCCACATGCATCGCGACGTTCGTGGCGGTGCCGTTGTTCAGCTTCGTGTTGGGGTTGGTGGTGTTGTTGAGATCGCGGTTGTTGCTCGTGCCCGGGTAGGGATCACCCGCCGTGCCACGATTGCCCCCGAGTGCCAGTGCGTTGTCACCGTCGGCCTCCAGCACCTTGACCAGCGGATTCGTCTCGTCCCGGTTGGGCTTGTTGATCTCGACGCCTTCGTTGATCCGGTACGCCACCAGGCCACAGCCAGGCAGCGAGGCGTCGTACCCCGTCAGTTGACGGTTCTCCACCAGGAAGTATTGGCCCGTGCCGATCTGCTGGTGAAAGATCCAGTCGATCCCACCGGGGTTCGGCGACATCTGCACGATGCCTCCGGTCGGCACCGAGATGTTGTTGGTCGTGGCGGTAACCACCTGTGGTGACGCCCAGCCCTGATACATCCGCGACCACGCGTCGGGAAGAGTCGGCGATGTGCCCGCCTGCTGACCCGCGAGTCGGCCCCAGGAGCCACCGGCCATCAGGCTCCAGTTGCCGATCCCCTCAGACGAGCCGTCGGTGTCGTAGAGGTCTGGCCAGTTGATGTCGTGGCCGAACTCGTGGGCCATGATCCCGATGGTTGCCTTGTGGCCGGGATTGTCGGTGGAGCGGCAGTGCCATTCACCGAAGGTCGTATAGCCCAAGCCGCCCACGTTGACCGCGTCGACGTTGGGGACGGGCACGCCCGCCGAAGCCAGGTTCCACCGGTGTCCCCAGATGCTCGAACCACAGGTGCCGGTGGTGCCGGAGTACGAGGTTTCGTACCCGGCGCCGATCACGGTGATGTGGAGTTCGTCGGTGTCGAGCGAACCGTTGTTGTTGGTGTCGAACGACTTGAAGTTCACGTACGGGTTGGCCGCCTTGATGGCGTCGGCGACATAGGTCTCCTTGGCGGTGGTGTCGATGCCGGTGTTGGGGTGGGCGTACGGCAGGCTCAGCCAGCCCACGACACCGTTGTTGGCCGTGCCGAAGGTCTCAGCAGCGGGTGCCAGGGTGAACTGGTTCTTGCTGGCCTGCTTGTAGTACGAGCCGACGCTGTTGGCGGCGCCGAAATACTGCGCCGCCCAGTCGGCCTCGGTCGTGCCCACAGGAGCCCGGTCGGTGAAGCGCACCAAGATCACCAACTGGTTGTCTGTGCCGGTGCCGGCCTTCGGTGTCTGTGAGTCGTCCACGGCCCCCGCGGGAGCAGGCGCCAGACCGTGCGCGGCCTTGGGTGCCTTGCCCTGACCCGCGACCACGCTGGAGGCCACCAGGTCGCCGTCGGCGTCCAGGCCCTTGGCGTAGCGCCACACGCCGTCGTTGCCGCGGACGAGGGTGTTGCGCCCCTTGGCCGTCGCCACCCCCTGGGTGAGGGCGTCGCCGAAGTTGACCGCCCGGATCTGCGTCCCGTCCGGCTGGGTGATCGTGTAGGGCTCGGGGTTGACCGGGGCTCCACGGTATCGGGGGGTGTCACCAGACGGCTGCGAAGCCGGGGCATTCGACTCCACCGGCGCGCTGAGGGCCGATCCGGTCGCCGCCACGAGCGTGCTGGCCAGCAGAGCACCAGCGGCAAGGGCACCGGTAGCCGCCCGGCGGCGGTGCGTGGTCGAAGTCGCTCGCGACATGGGGGGTCACCTCACAGATTCGAGGTGCTCCGGCAGCACCCGCACTCGAATCCTCTCACCCGTTGGGGTGGGTGCACCCCTGCGTCCGAGAAACTGTCGCGTGCCGACAGGAGGTCAGGGCAGGCGCGCGATCAGGTCCGCGGGCTCGGCACGCGGTCCGGTGTAGAACGGGATCTCCTCACGCACGTGACGACGCGCCTCGGACCCGCGCAGATGGCGCATCAGGTCGACAATTCGGCCCAGGTCGTCGGCCTCGAAAGCCAGGATCCACTCGTAGTCACCAAGCGCGAACGACGAGACGGTGTTGGCGCGCACATCGGCGTACTCCCGGCCCATCTGGCCGTGCTCGACCAGCAGCGCACGGCGCTCGTCGTCAGGCAGGAGATACCAGTCGTACGAGCGTACGAACGGGTAGACGCAGACGTAGCCATGTGCGCGCTCATCGGCCATGAACGCGGGCACGTGGGACTTGTTGAACTCGGCCGGTCGGTGCAGGGCCACCTGGCTCCACACGGGGTCGAGGCGGCGACCGAAGGCGGTGCGCCGGAGCCGGTTGTAGGCCTCCTGGACCTGCTCGACCTCGGTGGCGTGCCACCAGAACATCACGTCCGCGTCACCGCGGAGTCCGGAGACGTCGTAGACACCGCGGGTGACCACGTCGTCGGCCGCGAGCTTGTCGAGCAGGTCGTCCACTTCGGCGGCCTCGGCCGCGCGGTCCGCGTCGCCCAGCAGGTCGCGCAGCCGGAAGACCGACCACATCGTGTAACGCTGGGTGTCGTTGATCTCCCGTGCCTTCTTGACCTTGCTCATGAGTCCATTGTCCCTGGTCGCGGTTCAGCCCCGGATCCGGGTCGCAGCCGCCTGCGCGGACGCGATCACCGCGGGGATGCCGACGCCGTCGTACGCCGCCCCGCAGATCGCCAGGCCGGGCACCTGGGCGACGGACTCGCGGATGCGCGCGACCCGGTCGAGATGACCCAGCGCATACTGCGGCAACCCACCGCCCCAGCGCTGGACATGGACCTCCACGGGCTCGGCGGAGAGCGTGAGGAGGTCGGCGAGATCTGCGCGCGAGCGGCGTACGAGTTCCTCGTCGGGGTGCTGCAGCGACGCCTCCTCTCGGTGGCGGCCCAGGGACGTACGCAGGAATCGCAGGTCTCCACCCGCGGCTCGGACCCAGTCCCACTTGGCGAAGGACAGCGTGCTGGCCTTGATGTCACGCTCCTCGATCGGCGGGACCAGGACGCCGCTGATCTCATCCAGACCGTCTGGCAGGTCGTCGGCACGGAACGCGAAGGTCACGACCGCGACGGACGCTGACTCGAAGGTGACGAGTTCCGCGGACGCGGCGGGTGCCAGGTCGCCGAGCAGCCGAGCCGCGGCAGACGCCGGGGCGGCCACGATGACCGCATCGGCGGTCAGGGTCTCCTCGGCGTTGGTCGCGCCCAACGTGAGCGTGAAACCGTGGCCGGACCGGGTGAGTCGGCGTACGACCGCGCGGGTGCGCACCGCGATCCGCGGGTCGGCCGCGAGTGCCTCGGGGAAGCGGCCCATCCCGCCGTCGATCGCGGCGAAGACCGGCGAGTGTTCGGCGGCATAACTGCCCGTGATGTGCTGCGACTGAGCCAGGATCGACCCCTTCGAGGCCAGCGAAGCCAGTTGCGGCAGCGCGGCGTGACAAGAGATCTCGCGAGCGTGGCCGGCGTACACGCCTCCGAGCAGTGGCTCCACGAGCCGGTCGACGACCTCGGGGCCGAAGCGTTCGGCGACAAGGTCACCGATCGTGCGGTCGTCGTCGAACTGGCTCGGCGGCAGGTCCTTCTCGGCCAGCGCCGTGGCCAGACCCTCGGGCGAGAGCGTGTGACTGCGGGCCAGGTCGTCGCCGTCGAGGGGTACGCCCATCAGGCTGCGCGGGAGCGGCCTGAGTGCGCCGCGCGCCCAGATCCGCGACGTGGCGGTCGTCGGGTGGACGATGGCGAGACCGAGGGTTCGGGCCAGCTCGACACCCTCCGGTCGCCGGTTGAGCATCGCCTCGGCACCGACGTCGACCCGGACTCCGGCGATCGTCTCGGAGCGCAGTTTGCCGCCCACCCGGTCGCTGCTTTCGAGCACCAGCACCTCGTGATCGTCGGCCAGCGCGTGTGCGGCGGCGAGACCGGCGATCCCCCCTCCGACGATCGCGACACGAGCCATGGCTCCACTGTCGCACCGGGCGGCGCGGCGATCGCAGGCGGGGTTGGCGCGCGGTGTGGTTTCGAGACGGGCTCCGCCCTCCTCAACCACCGGCGGGCCACCTCGGTGGTTGAGGAGCGAACGAAGGGCGTGGTTTCGAGACGGGCTCCGCCCTCCTCAACCACCGGCGGGCCACCTCGGTGGTTGAGGAGCGAACGAAGTGAGCGTCTCGAAACCACCGGCGGGCCGTCTCGGTGGTCGAGGAGCGAACGACGGGCATGGTTTCGAGACGGGCTCCGCCCTCCTCAACCACCGGCGGACCACCTCCGTGGTCGAGGAGCGAACGAAGTGAGCGTCTCGAAACCACCGGCGGACCACCTCGGTGGTCGAGGAGCGAACGAAGTGAGCGTCTCGAAACCACCGGCGGGCCACCTCCGTGGTCGAGGAGCGAACGACGGACATGGTTTCGAGACGGGCTCCGCCCTCCTCAACCACCGGTGGGCGCTGGCCCCACGGAACGGATCGCGGGCACGCTACGTCGCATGGCCATGAACCGACTTCGTACCGTGCTGGCCGCCGCCCTCCTGGCCCTGCTCTTCCTCACCGGATGTTCGGGCTCGGGGAACCCGATGTCGAGCGCCGACGAGGCGGGGGGCGACAGTCTGCAAGCCGACGCTCCGCCCGCCGAGCGTGAGTCGAAACCGACTGAGCGGGCCATCATCCGTACGGGCTCGGTGCGACTGCGCAGCGACGACGTCGCAGCCACACGCGACGATGCGGCCGACGTGATCGCCAAGTTCGGCGGCACGATCGGGTCCGAGGACGCCTACACCGACGAGGACGGCGACGTCACGGACGCGACGCTCACGGTGCGGGTGCCAGAGGAGAGTTTCGTCGAGGCGATCTCCGCACTGAAGGCTGTCGGGGAACTGGTCTCGGTCTCGTCGAGCGCCGAGGACGTGACCACCCAGGTGATCGACAACGACGTACGCGTGCGCGCCCAGCGCCGCAGCATCCGCCGGATCGAGGTCCTGCTGGATCGAGCCGAATCAATGCAAGACGTGATCCGCATCGAGGAGGAACTCACCAAGCGGCAGACCGAGTTGGACTCGCTGGCCCAGCAGCAGGCGTACCTGAAGGATCAGACCGCGATGTCGACGATCGAACTGTCGATCTCGCGGACTGCGGACGCACCCGACGACCGAGACGGGTTCCTGGGCGGGCTGGAGTCGGGTTGGTCGGCGCTGGTGGCGTTCGGCGGTGGCCTGTTGACGCTGACGGGCTGGCTGCTGCCGTGGCTGCTGGTCCTGACGGTGCTGTTGCTGACTCCCGTGCTGCTGTTGCGCCGTGTTACCCGGCGTAGGTCTGCACGAATCGGGTCAACTCCTCCAACTGCCCCGGATCCGTCGACGGAATCACCCCGTGACCAAGGTTGAAGATGTGACCGGGCGCGGCCCGGCCCGCCTCGATGATCTCGGCGGCGCGTGCGGTCATCACCTCGGTGGGAGCGAAGACCAGTGTCGGGTCGAGGTTGCCCTGGACCGCGCGGCCACCAACCCTGGGGATGGCGTCGGCCAGTGGCGTACGCCAGTCGACGCCGACCACGTCGGCGCCCGCCTCACCCATCAGCGACAACAGGTTCGAAGTACCGACACCGAAGTGGATGCGCGGCACACCGAGGTCGCCCGCTGAGGAGAGCACGGCGGCCGAATGCGGCATCACGTGCTCGCGATAGTCCGCCGGGGTCAGCGCGCCTGCCCAGGAGTCGAACAGTTGCACCGCTGAGGCGCCGGCCTCGACCTGAACTCGCAGGTAGGTCGCGGCCATCGCCCCGATCTTTCGCATAAGTGCGTCCCACACCTCGGGCGCGCCGAACATCATCGCCTTGGTCTTGGCGTGCTCCTTGGAGGGTCCACCTTCCACCAGGTAGGACGCGACGGTGAAGGGCGCGCCCGCGAAGCCGATCAGCGGAGTGCCGCCCAACTGCGCAACCAGTCGCTGCACCGCTTCGGTGATGAAGGGGACGTGCTCGGCAGTCAGGTCGGGGATCGCGGCGACGTCGTCGAGCGTACGCACCGGGTTGGCCACCACTGGCCCGATGCCGGCCTTGATATCGAGGTCCACCCCCACGGCTTTGAGCGGAAGCACGATGTCGGAGAAAAAGATCGCCGCGTCGACGCCGTAGCGGCGCACCGGCTGCATGGTGATCTCCACGACCAGATCGGGCGTCATGCACGATTCGAGCATCCCGACGCCTTCGCGGACGGCCAGATATTCGGGCAGTGAACGACCCGCCTGGCGCATATACCAGACCGGCGTACGGTCGGGACGCTCGCCGCGGGCGGCCTTGAGGAAGGGGCTGTCGGAAAGTCTCGAATCAGCGGTGCTCACCGGTCGATCTTGGCAGGTCAGACGGCGTGGCGGGCTATCGGGCCCGGGAGCGGCGACTTACGGTGGGCACATGGTCGCCGGGCAGGAGGCGCACCGCCGCGCTGCGCGGATGGTGCCGGACGAGTTCGCAGACGCCGTCGAGGCGATGCGCGCCACTGCCCTGCGCTCGGAGATCCTGTGCGAGGAGATGCCCGCACCGCAGCGGATCGCGCCGTACGCGTTCGCGCTGTCCGCCGACGTGACGATCGACGGGATCGACGTCGCCACCGGTCGCCTGATCCTGCTGCACGATCCGGCGGGCAACGACGCGTGGGACGGCGTCTTCCGCTTCGTCTCGTATGCCCGCGCCGACCTCGAGTTGGAGATGGTCACCGATCCGCTGCTCGGCCAGGTCGGTTGGACCTGGCTCGAAGAGGCCCTGGACAGCCACGGCGCTCAGGCGGACAACGCCTCGGGCACGATCACTCGGGTGATCACGGAGAGCTACGGCACCATGGCCGACGACCCCGGGAGCGGCCAGATCGAGGTGCGCGCCTCCTGGACTCCCTCCCTGGTGGGAACACGAGACGCCGCGGCACACGTACGCGCTTGGGCGGAGCTGTTGTGTCAGGCCGCCGGGATGCAACCTGTGCCCGAGGGCGTCGCCACGATGCCGAGCCGACGTGGTCAGCGAGGGTCGGGCAGGTCCGACCTGCGATGACCGACGAAAGCCTCGATCCCCTCGACGAGGAGGCGCCACCGCAGTTGCCCTGGCTGTCGTTGCGTGACGGCCTGCCCGGTGTGATCGAGAGCGACCAGGCGCTGGGCGCGTACGCCGAACTGCTCGCCGCAGGCACCGGCCCGGTGGCGATCGATGCCGAACGTGCCTCCGGCTACCGATATTCGCAGCGGGCCTATCTGGTGCAACTGCGTCGAGACGGCGCAGGCACCGCGCTGATCGACCCCACTGCCGTGTCCTCGATGGCGCCGATCTCCCACGCCCTCGACGGCACCGAGTGGATCCTGCATGCCGCCACGCAGGACCTGGCCTGCCTGGCGGAGATCGACCTGCACCCGACGGCGCTCTTCGACACCGAGTTGGCCGGGCGGCTGCTCGGCAAACCTCGCGTGGGCCTGGCGACGCTGGTCGAGGAGGTGCTGGGACAGCGATTGCGCAAGGAGCACTCCGCGGCCGACTGGTCGACGCGCCCGCTGCCGGACTCCTGGTTGGAGTACGCCGCCCTGGACGTCGAGGTCCTGATCGAGTTGCGAGCCGCCCTGATCGAAGAACTTGCGGTTGCGGACAAGACCGAGTGGGCTCGGCAGGAGTTCGAGTCGCTGCTGGGTTTCACCCCGGCCGTACGCGTGGAGCCGTGGCGACGCACATCGGGCGCCCACCGGGTGCACGGACGGCGCGCGCTGGCTGCCGTACGTGCGATGTGGGAGGCCCGAGACCAGATCGCGCGCGACAAGGACGTCGCTCCTGGTCGCCTGTTGCCCGACGCGGCGATCGTGGTCGCCGCGGGAGCGATGCCGCGCGAGCGCCGCGAACTGTTGGGCCTCAAGGGATTCCACGGGCGCGGCGCGGGGCGCTATGCACGCGAGTGGCTCCAGGCCCTCGAGATCGCACGCGAAATGCCGGAGGCCCAGTTGCCCGGGCGACCCCCGCGCGGCGACGGCCCACCGCAGGCGCGGTTGTGGGCCGACCGGGATCCGGTGGCGGCGCGTCGGCTCAGCGCCGCCCGTACGTCGGTGCAAGCCCTCGCCGAAGCGCTGCACGTCCCGGTGGAGAACCTCCTGACCCCCGACACGATGCGCCGCCTGCTCTGGGCGCCCCCCTCCGCCCGCGCTCCGGAGGAACTCGAGGCGGCGGTCGGCCAGCAGTTGCGCGCCATGGGCGCCCGGGAGTGGCAGATCGGGCTCACCACCGAGCCGCTGTGTGCGGCGATCCGCGAGGCGGACGAACCCGACTAACGGCTCGTGGGAGATCCTGTCGGGCTTCCCGTCGAGTCGGGCGCGAGCAGGCTCACGGACTCCTCGTCGATCTGCGAGGTGATGTCGAGGATGCCGTCGCGGTCCAAGACGGTGCGCTGCACAAGTTGGTGCAGTCCGGGTGCGGTCGCGGCATCGAGCTCAGGCCAGACGTCGATCATCGGCGGCACATAGATGTTGGGCACAGCCTGGATGAAGGCTCGGCTGTTGCGGGGCGCACGCCCCTCCTGAAGAAACACGTCGCTGGTGCCGACCGTCAGGTTCGCCGGCACCATGAAACCTTCGCGCGCGACCAGGCCCACGGCGTCGGAACCGATGGCGTAGGTCAAGAAGTCGGCGGCGAGGCCCGGGGTCGGCGAATCCGCGCTGATGCACAGCCCGCTGATGTCACCGATGGTGCTCTGGCGATCGAGGTTGGGCATCGGCATCACGTCCCACTCCAGGCCCTGCACCCGGCGCAAACTGGGGACGGAGTCTCGAAATCCCGCCACCATCGCCACCTTGCCGCGTTTGAACCACTGCATCGGCGTGCCACGGTCGAGTTGGGTCTGGCTCAGGTTGAGCGAACCGTCGCGCAGCAGCGTCAGGGTGCGCTCGAGTGCGTCGACCGAGCCGTCGTCTGACAATGCCAACGACGAAGGAGTGGCGGCGTCGTCGAAGAGCGAGCCACCACCGCTGAGCACGAACGGTGCGAGTCCGCGCAGGTTCGGCTCGATCGCCAGGCCCTTGATCTGCTTGCGCGGTTTGGTGCCGAACTTCGCAGCCGCCATGAACTGGTCGAAGGACCACGAACGTGGCGGCCGGCCCTCGTCGTCCAACTTCGGGGCCGCCAGCCCCTGCGCGCGCATGGTCTCGAAGTCGATCAAGTCGGTGTTGTAGAAGATCACCATCGGGGAGATGCTGAACGGCATGCACTGCAGTGCCTCGTTGGCGCTGAACGCACGCAGCGCGTCGCGCGCGTAGTCGTCGCCGAAGTCGACGCCGCGGGCGTCCAGCAGTTGATCGACCGGTCGCACCTTCTTGTCCTCGACCAGCGCGGCCAGGTCCTGGCGCGAGACGAGGAAGACATCGGGCACGTGCCCGCGGTCGATGTCACGGACCGCCTGCTCGCTGTCTTGCCAGCGCCGGATGCGTACGGTCGACGTATCGGAGACTGCGTTGAATCGGCGCACCATCGCCTGGAAGCCAACCGTCTCCTCGGTCGAGCCGAACACACCGAAGGTGAGGTCGGCCACCTGGACCGGCCGAGTCGTGGTCGGAGTGGACTTCGTCGGTTCAGGGTCGGTCTTCTCGGTGCAACCCGCCAGTCCCAACAGCATCAGCGCCGCGACACAGGCGCAAATGTGGCGAAGCCTCCTCGGCGTAGGCATCCACGACGTCACGCGCGAACACTACCGACCCGGCAAATGGGCATGTCGGCGCGTGTGGACCGGATGTGGTGAGCAGTACGCCGGACCGGGAGCGCCTCACGGCGCGTGGCCGCTCGTGGCGGCTGATTTTGGGACCCGGGGCTGCCTCAGCCCGGCGTACTGCCCGAACATGGTAGACCCGCGTGGTCGCGAAAACACGCGCGCGCCTCAGGCCAGGCGCCCGGCCAACTCTTCATGACCGGCACGCTCCAGGTGCTCGGCCAGGGCGAGCATGCGTACGACCTGGTCAGCGGGCTGGTCTGCGCCGGCTGCGCGGCCAGCAGCGACCACCCTCGCGAAAGCTCCCGCTCGGAGGAGTACGTCGGCGAACTCGCCCTCGCAGATGCCTCGCAACGCGTCGTCGATCATGGCGCGGACCTCGTCGGGACCGGGTGGATCGGCCACACCCGCGAGGACCTCGGCGACGTCGTGCCGACCACGCCCTGCCTCGAATTCGCGAGCGGCCTGGACGGGGGCTGCGTGCACCCAGGTGCGCAGCACATAGAGCCGCCACAGCACGCCGGCCAGGGATTCCGGCGGCGCGCCTCGCCAGAGTTCTGCGAGCGTCTCCAAACCCTCGTTGTCCGCGAGATGAAGGACGCGTTGGGCCAGTGCGGGGTCGTCGGTGTCGCGTGCACCGCGTACGAGCAGCGTCGCGGTGCGATCAGCGGCCTCGCGCAACTGCTCCGCCCCGACACCGCCGTCGCGCGCCTCGAAGAAGGCCGCGCCCGGGGTGAAGGGGCGATGATGCTCGCGCGTCATCTGGCCAGCGTACGTCGGATCCGCTGATCGCTGACCTTGCCTTTGGTGCCGAGTTGCTGGGCGAACAGCGACACCCGCAGTTCCTCGATCATCCAGCGTGCCTCACGCAGTCGGTCGGGGTGGGCCCGTCCTGGTGGCAGCGCCTCGACTTCGTGGAGGTAGGCGTCCTGCACGTCGCGCACCTGATCCATCATGGTCCGGTCCCGCAGCGGGTCCTGATCCACCTTCGATCTACGCAGCCGGATCGCTTCGAGGTAGCGCGGATACTCGCGCAGCCTCTGGGCGCCCGCCTCTGCCAGGAAGCCGTCGTGCACCAGTCGGGCGAGTTGTGCCTGGAGGTCGGTCATCGCGGGCAGGGTCGCGAGTTCGGCTCGGCCCGAGAGGGACTTCTCGGTCTCGCGCCAGCCGGTGAGGGTGCGGAACAGGTCGAATCGCGCGGTGGGCAGGTCGGCGGTGAGCTGCTGCGCGGCGAGCCGTTCCAGGTCGTCGTACGCCTTCTTGGTGCGCGGCAGGGGCCGCGCGTCGACGACGTCGGTGAGGATGCCGAGGACGAGGTCGTCGAGCAGGGCGCTGACGGAGGCGTACGGCGAGCCGGCCAGCGTCAGCTTGTCGCGATTGTCGAGCCCTTCGTCGGGCTTCACCTGGGGACGCAAGGCAAGGTGCAGCAGGCGGCGTACGCCCTCTCGGTGCGATGCGTCGGCCTCCTCGGAGCTTCCCGCACACCTTGAGACCTACGCTGCGACCTTCGTCGCTCAGCGCGGGGAAGCCCAGCACCTCGTGCCCGGCACGACGACTGGTCAAGGTGTCGGCGAGATCACCGAAGGTCCAGGTGGTCTGGTGACGCGCCGCACGGTCACCGACCTCGTCGACCAGCGCCCTCATGGCGGCCTCGAACTCGGGCTGCAGCGGGGCCTTCAGGGCGTCCAGGTCCTTGCCCCTGGCCGCGGGCCGGCCCCTCTCGTCGACGACCTGGAAGGTCGGTTGGAGGTGCGGTGCCACCTTGGTCCAGTCCCACGCCTCGCGCGGCACCTGGACGCCCGTCGTGCCACGCAGATACCGCTCCAGCGCAACTAGGAGAGGCTCCTGCCCGGCGGGAACGTGGCTGAGGAACGCCTGTGCGGTGTTCGGGGCCGGAACGAAGCTGACCCGCAAGTGCTTGGGCAGCGAGCGGAGCAGGCTGGTCACGAGTTCTTCCCTCAGCCCCGGGACCAGCCAGGAGAAGTCCGCAGCATCGACCTGGTTGAGGGTCGCGACGGGGACGTCGATCGTGAGTCCGTCGTCGACCGCGCCCGGCGCGAAGTGATAGCTGATCTTGAAGGTGAGGCCCGAATCCTGCTCGGGGTGCGAGGACGCCGGGTTGCTATCGGAACGCCAGACGCCGGGGAAGTCGAGCTCGCGTACGCCTGCCCCGTCGTGGGTGAGCATGTCGGGGTCGAAGGTCAACAGGTCCTTGTGTTGGGACTTCCACCAGGTGTCGAAATGCGCCCCGCTGACGACCTCCGGGCCGATCCGCTGGTCGTAGAAGTCGAACAGGGTGTGCTCGTCGACGACGATGTCGCGGCGCCGGGCTCGGTGCTCGAGTTCCTCGGCCTCGGTGAGCATCCTGCGGTTGGTGTGGAAGAAGTGGTGACGGGTCTGCCACTCGCCGTATACCAGCGCGTGCCGGATGAAGATCTCTCGCGCGAGTTCCTGGTCGACCCTGCCGTAGTTGATCAACCGGTCGGCCACGATCGGGACGCCATAAAGCGTCACCTTCTCGTGCGCCATCACCGCCGCCCGCTTCTTGGACCAGTGCGGCTCGGAGTAGGAACGCTGCACCAGGTGAGCGCCGATGCGTTCGGCCCATTCGGCCTTGACGGAGGCGTTCTGACGCGCCCAGAGCCTCCCCGTCTCGACGAGTTCCCCCGCCATCAAGAAGTCGGGGTTTTGGCCCTTCAGCGCGCTGCCGGGGAAGATCGCGAACCGCGAACCACGAGCGCCCTGGTATTCGCGCGGTCCGGGACGTTTGTCCTTGGAATGCGTCTTGCGCTCACGCTCTTCGAGCGCCCCGATGTGGGACAGGAGCCCCGCTAGGAGGGACTGGTGGATGTTGTCCGCGTCCGGCGGGACAGTCTCCGGCGTCCGGCGTGACGGGGTGTGAGGTTTGCCGAGATCTACGCCCATCTCGCGGGCAACCTGGCGCAGTTGCGACTCGAACTCCTGCCATTCGCGCACGCGAAGATAGTTGAGGAACTCGCGCTTGCACATCCGCCTGAACGCACTGGATGACAGGTCCTGTTGCTGGGTCGACACGTAGCGCCAGAGGTTCAGCCAGGTCAGGAAGTCGCTGGACCGGTCGGTGAAGCGGGCGTGTTGTTGGTCGGCCTGGGGGCGTTGCTCCTCCGGGCGCTCACGCGGGTCCTGCAGGGACAGCGCTGCCGCGATCACGATGACGTCGCGCACGCAACCGCGGCGTTCGGCCTCCAGGATCATCCGGGCGAGCCGGGGATCGATCGGGAGCCGCGCCAGCCGCTGGCCGATCCGGGTGAGGCGCGGTCGTTCCCCTGTCTTGCGGGTTTCGAGTGCGCGCAATTCCTCCAACAGTTGCATGCCGGCGGTGATGTGGCGCCGGTCCGGCGGGTCGAGGAACGGGAAGTTGGCCAGATCCCCGAGACGCAGGGATGTCATCTGCAAGATCACCGACGCGAGATTGGTCCGCAGGATCTCGGGGTCGGTGAACCGCGGTCGACTTTCGAAGTCCTCGTCGGAATAGAGCCTGATCGCGATGCCGTCCGCCACGCGTCCGCACCGACCAGAACGCTGGTTGGCCGACGCCTGGCTGATCGGTTCGATCGGGAGTCGCTGCACCTTCGTACGGGCGGAGAACCGGCTGATCCGCGCCACCCCTGTGTCCACGACATACCGGATGCCGGGGACCGTCAGCGAGGTCTCCGCCACGTTGGTGGCGAGCACGACCCGGCGTACTGAATCCGGGTGACTGGTGAAGACGCGGTGCTGCTCCGCGGCCGAGAGGCGGCCATAGAGCGGCGTGATCTCCAAGGTCTTGCCGGGACGCTTGTCCTGAGTGAGGTCGGCCAGCGCATCGGCGGTGTCTCGGATCTCTCGCTCCCCGGGCAGGAAGACCAGGATGTCGCCGGGGCCTTCTTTGCCGAGTTCGGTCACGGCCTCGCGGATCGCTTCGGTCTGATCGCGTACGACGACCTCACCGTCCTCGTCGTCCTGGTCGACCTCCATCAGCGGCCGGTAGCGAATCTCCACCGGGAACGTCCGGCCCGACACCTCGATGATCGGTGCCGGCTTCCCCTGCCGGTCCTTGAAGTGCTCGGCGAACCGCTCCGGGTCGATCGTCGCGCTGGTGATGATGATCTTGAGGTCGGGCCGCTTGGGCAGCAGCCGTTTCACGTAGCCGAGCAGGAAGTCGATGTTGAGCGAACGCTCGTGCGCCTCGTCGATGATGAGAGTGTCGTACGCCTTGAGCAGTCGATCACGTTGGAGTTCGGCAAGCAGGATGCCGTCCGTCATCACTTTGATGCGGGTGCCCTTGCTCGTCCGGTCGGTGAATCGCACCTGGTAGCCGACGGCGTCTCCCAGCTGGGTCTGGAGTTCCTCGGCGATCCTTTCGGCGACCGAGCGAGCGGCGATCCGGCGCGGCTGCGTGTGGCCGATCTTGCGTGCGCCCTGGCCACGACCGAGCGCGAGGCAGATCTTGGGCAGTTGGGTGGTCTTGCCGGACCCTGTCTCGCCCGCGACGATCACGACCTGGTGGTCGCGAATGGCCTGGGCGATGTCGTCCTTGCGGGCCGAGACGGGCAGATTGGCGGGGTAGGTGATCTTCACGGCAGGACCATTGTGGTCGACCACACCGGATCGGCAACACTCGACTCACAGCAGTCACACAGGTTGAGCCGCCACGATTGGGATATGGAACTCACCCGCGCCGATGGTTCGCCCGTACGAGTGCTCGTCGTCGACGACGAGGTCAACCTCGCCGAATTGCTGACGATGGCGTTGAAGTACGAGGGCTGGGAGGTGCGGATGGCGCACACCGGGTCGAAGGCCGTGTCGACGGCGAAGGAGTTCAGGCCCGACGCGGTCGTCCTCGACTGGATGCTCCCCGACTTCGACGGGTTGGAGGTCCTCAAGCGGATGCGCGCGGCCGACGCCGATGTTCCCGTGCTCTTCCTGACAGCACGTGACTCCGTCGAAGATCGTGTCGCGGGCCTGACCGCAGGTGGCGACGACTACGTCACCAAGCCGTTCTCGCTCGAGGAAGTGGTGGCCCGGCTCCGGGGGCTGATGCGCCGGGCCGGTGCTCAGGCTGCTGCGAGTTCGAGCCTGCTGCAAGTAGGCGATCTGTCGCTGGACGAGGACAGCCACGAAGTCCGCCGGGCGGGTGATCAGATCAATCTGACGGCCACCGAGTTCGAACTGTTGCGCTATCTGATGCGCAACCCCAAGCGGGTGCTCAGCAAGACGCAGATCCTGGACCGAGTCTGGAACTACGACTTCGGTGGCCAGGCCAACGTGGTCGAACTCTATGTCTCCTACCTGCGCAAGAAGGTCGATGCTGGTCGGGAGCCGATGATCCACACCATGCGGGGCGCGGGCTATGTATTGAAGCCGGCGGACTGATGCCCAAGATCAGGCCCAGGTCGCTCACCACGCGACTGATCGCGATCACGGTCCTCCTGGTCACCGTGACCACACTGCTGATCGGCATCGCGACCGCGCTCGCGATGCGCGAACACCTGAGCCGCCAACTCGACTCGGAGGTGCGCGACACACTGTCGCGCACCTTGGGCGACGCCGGAGGACGCGGCCACCCGGACGGGGGTACTGACGGGGGTACCGACGGGGGCCGGGACGACTTCGGACCGGGCCAGCAGATCGGCGCCCTCCGCGCGATCTACCCCGAATCCGGGACCCCCCAAGGGCAGGTCCTGTCCGAGAAGGACGGGCCAGGCTGGACCGCCTCGACGGCGCTCACGCAAGAGCAACTGTCCGCGCTGCGCGGCGCCCTCGACGACAGCACACCCGACGATGACGACCTGCACACGGTGCGCGTGCCAGGGCTGGGCAACTACCGCGTCGTGGGCGAGGAACTCAGCGACGGAATCCTCGTAGCCGGCCTGCCGATGCGGCGCGTCAACGAGACACTCGGCAACCTCATTCGTCTCGAACTGCTCGCCGGACTGATCGGCGTCGCGGGCGCCGGGGTGCTCGGCCTGTTGGTCGTACGACGCCAACTTGCGCCACTGCGCGAAGTCGCGGGCACCGCGCACCGCGTCGCCCAACAGCCTCTCTCCACCGGCGAGATCGAGTTGCACGACCGTGTCCCTGCCCGACTCACCGATCCCCATACCGAGATCGGTCAGGTCGGCGCCGCACTCAACAGTCTGCTCGACCACGTCGAGCAATCCCTCAGCGAGAGACACCGTTCGGAACAGCAGGTCCGCCAGTTCGTCGCCGACGCCTCGCACGAGCTTCGTACGCCGTTGGCCACGATCAAGGGGTACGCCGAACTCGCGCGCCGCCGGCCCGACGATGCCCAGGCCGCACAGACCGCGCTCGAGCGCGTCGAAACCGCGTCCGGGCGCATGAGCAGTCTCGTGGAGGACCTGCTGTTGTTGGCTCGCCTCGATTCGGGCCGGCCGTTGGAGTCCGCGCCCGTCGACTTGTCACTCCTGGCCCTCGAAGGCGTGGCGGACGCACGCGTACTCGCACCCGGTCACCGGTGGCAACTCGATCTGCCCGACGAGAGCGTCGAGGTCACCGGCGACGCATTGCGGTTGCATCAGGTGCTGAGCAACCTGCTGACCAACGCCCGGCGCTACACACCGCCCGGCACCACCGTGACGGTACGAGTGCGGGCGGGTGAGTTCTCCGTGCACGACGACGGACCGGGCTTCGAGGAGGGGCTCGCGGAACACGCATTCGAGAGGTTCGTACGAGGTGACGAGTCCCGCTCCCGGCCAGACGACGAGGCTGCCAGCGGCGCCGGGCTCGGATTGTCACTGGTCGACGCCATCACCCGAGCCCACGGTGGCGACGTCACCCTCCACAGCAGCCCGGGAAACACCACAATCCGGGTGACGTTCCCCCACTGACGGGGCACGCTTGACAGGACACGCTGATCACGAGGGGGTAGAGCCATGGAACTCACCGCAGCCGAATGTGTCGACCTGCTCGCCACAGACCTGGTCGGCCGCGTGGCGTACTCCACCGCCGCCGGCCCGTGCATCGTCCCGGTCAACTACGAGCTTGTCCCGGGCGACCCCGTGACGGCGGTCGAGTTCCGTACGTCTCCGCACAGCGAATTGGCCGCCTTCGCCGTGCACAGTCCCATCGCCTTCGAGATCGATCACCTCGACTACGAACGGCAGCGCGGGTGGAGCGTCCTGGCGCTGGGGCGCTGCGTGCCGGTGACCCGCGAGGAGGAGGACGAGGAGGTGGCGAGTTGGGCCGAGGGTGACCACTCACTGACCCTGCGACTGACCTGGGACACGCTGACCGGACGTCGCGTCGGTGGCGAGCACTGGCCGCACCCGGTCGTCAGCGGCGGGCGTCGCTCCTACTAGCCAAGGCGATCACGTCTCCAGGCGGCTAGCCTCCCGCTGTGAAGGAACGTGTAGAACACCTCATCATCGGCGCCGGATTCGGTGGGCTGTGTACCGCGATCAAGCTCCAGGAGGACGGCGAGCGCGACTTCCTGGTGATCGAGAAGGCCGCCGATGTCGGCGGCACCTGGCGCGACAACACCTATCCCGGTGCAGCCTGCGACGTACCGAGTCAGCTCTATTCGTTGAGCTTCGCGCCCAACCCCGATTGGTCGATGTCGTTCTCGCCCCAGCCGGAGATCCAGGCGTACCTCAAGCGGGTGGCCGACGAGTCCGGCACCTTGGATCGCTTCGTCTTCGACACGCTCGTCGAGAGCGCGCAGTGGGACGACCAGGCGTACGAGTGGGTCGTCGAGACCTCCCGTGGCACGGTGCGCGCCAACACCCTGATCAGCGCCGCAGGCGGGCTGTCCGAGCCGCGGCTTCCCGACATCGAAGGCCTCGGCGAGTTCGAGGGCGCGATCTTCCACTCGGCTCGCTGGGATCATGGCGTGGACCTGACCGGCAAGAGGATCGCAGTGATCGGCACCGGCGCGAGCGCGATCCAGATCGTCCCGGAACTGCAGAAGGTCGCAGCCCATCTCGACGTCTATCAGCGCAGCGCGCCGTATGTGATGCCGCGCAACGACCGGGCGTACTCCAAAGCCGAGCGCTTCCTGTTTCGGCATGTGCCGGCCGTCCGCAAGGCCTACCGCGCGGGCATCTATTGGGGGCGCGAGTGTTATGTGCCGGGTTTCGCGATCAACCCGAAGTTGGCGGCGCCCGCGAAGAAGATGGCGCTGAAGAACCTCACCGACCACGTCAGCGACCCTGACCTCGTCCGTAGGTTGACGCCTTCGTACGACATCGGCTGCAAGCGGATCCTGATCTCCAACACCTACTTCCCGGCGATCGCTGCACCCAATGTCGACCTGGTCACCGACCGGATCGCGCGCGTCACCGCAACCGGGATTGCGACGACCGAAGGCACGCAGCGACCGGTCGACGTGATCGTCGTCGCCACCGGGTTCCACACCACCGATCTGCCGATCGCCGAACGCCTCACCGGGCGGACGGGACAAACGCTCGCGCAAACCTGGCAGGCGTCGGGGATGCAGGCCTACAAGGGCACCACGGTGCGCGGCTTCCCGAACCTGTTCTTCATCGTCGGACCCAACACCGGGCTGGGACACTCGTCGATGGTGCACATCATCGAGTCGCAGGTGGCCTACATCCGCGAATGTGTGGGCGCGATGCGCCGCAATCGCTATGCGGCGATCGAGCCGACCGAGCAGGCGGTGGACGCGTGGAATGGCGACGTCCAGAAGCGCCTGACGAAATCTGTGTGGAACACCGGTGGCTGCTCGTCGTGGTACCTCGACGAACACGGCAAGAACACCGTGCTGTGGCCACGGACAACCTTCAAGTTCCGCTCCCTCCTGGCCCACTGGGACCCCGAGGCGTACGAAGTCAGCGCCGCCCCGGTGGTTGAGGAGCGCCCAGCCCGCCAACCGGTGGTTGAGGAGGGCACAGCCCGCCAACCGGTGGTTGAGGAGGGCACAGCCCGCCAACCGGTGGTTGAGGAGGGCACAGCCCGCCAACCGGTGGTTGAGGAGGGCACAGCCCGCCATCCGGTGGTTGAGGAGGGCGCAGCCCGTCTCGAAACCACGGAACCTCGATGAAGAGCCTCGACGACAAGGTCGTCGTCATCACCGGCGCAGCATCCGGGATCGGGCGGGCGCTGGCGGTCGAGACCGCGGGCAAGGGCGCGCACGTCGCGATCTGCGATGTCGATGAGGTCGGGCTTGCCGAGACGGCAAGACTCGTGGAGCACGCCGGTGCACGCACCGTACGCCGCAACCGCCTCGACGTGACCGACCGCGAAGCGATGGCCGCGTACGCGACTGACGTCGCCGACGAGTTCGGCCGGGTCAACGTGATCATCAACAACGCCGGCGTCTCCCTCACCGGGGACTTCGCCGATCTGGCGTACGACGACATGGAGTGGATCGTCGCGATCAACTTCTGGGGTGTCGTCCACGGCACCAAGGAGTTCCTGCCGCACGTGATCGCCAGCGGCGACGGGCACGTGGTGAACCTGTCATCGTTGTTCGGACTCGTCTCCATGCCGGGGCAGTCGCTCTACAACGCGACGAAGTACGCCGTACGCGGCCTCACCGAAGCCCTGCGCGAGGAGATGCTGATCGCAGGCCACCCGGTCGGCGTGACGGCGGTGCACCCAGGCGGCATCAAGACCGCGATCGCCCGCAACGCCCGGGTCAGCGACAAGGAGGACAAGGCCGAGGTGGCCAGCACCTTTGACGACAAGCTCGCCAAGATGTCGCCTGAGCGTGCCGCGCAGATCATCGTGCGGGCGATCTTGAAGAACCAGGCCCGCTGCCTGGTCGGCCTGGACGCCCATGCGCTGCACCACTTCGCCCGGCTGACCGGCTCGCGCTATCAGGACGTCGTCGCACGACTTGGCGCTTCTTGGTCGCCGACTTCCCCGTGACTCCGTTCTTGAGCAGGCCGCGCACGGACACCACGACTCGCTCCTTCTTGTCCACGGCCGGGATCACTACAGCGTGCTTCTTGGTCGGGAGCACCAGGATCCGGCCGTCCGCGATCTTCGCGGTGACCCGGAACATCGGCGCTGTGCCCTTCCAGGTGACCTTGAGCTTGCCCTTGCGCCAGGTCAGCTTGATTGCGGTCGGCTTCTTCGGCTTGGTCCAGCCCGGCACCTGGTAAGTGGCGACCACCTGCTGGGAGATCGGCAGGCCATCGGCGTTGAGCACGCGCATCACGAGTTTGCGCTTGCCTGCCTTGCCAGGAGAAGCCCGATAAGTGAACTTGCCTTTCGACCTGGCGTACGACTTCAACTGCTTGCCACCGCCCTTGCCGGTCTCCGCGAACTCGACCGACCGGTTGGCGCCCTTCACGATCGGAGCCCCTCCCTCCCCCGGCTCGAGGGTGAACGACGCTCCAGCCGTGGTCGGCGGGATCGAAACCATCACGCGTACGGAGTTCTGGTCCGGCAGCGGCAGCAGCAGCGCCTTGTCGACCTGCAACGCCTTGGTCAGGTCAGCCGGATCGCTCTCGATCAGCACCGACCCGTCCGGTTGCTTGATCCGCACCGAGGGCAACCCACCATTGCCGGGGATGTCGAGCGCGAAGGTCTGGTCCTGCTGCGAACTCGGGAAGTGCACGGTGTGGCTGGAGTCGATCCACGCACCGCCGGGGCCCGGCACGCCGACACCAGTGACGGTGAAGCGACCCATGTTGCAGGTGAAGCCGCCGGTCATGCCGTCTCCGGGGATGTAGCCGGCCATGATGCAGAACTTCTTGCCCCAGAACTTGAGGTGTGCCGAGGCGCCGAATCCCTTGGTGCCCAGATAGAAGTCACCGCCGCCACAGAAGACGACGCAGACCTCGACATTTCCGCCGATCTCGTAGGTGCTGGGCGGGTTGACTCGTCCACTGACACCGCCGTGAATCCCCAGGTATTCCCAGCCGATCCCGACCTGGACGTTGAAGCTGAAGTCGGCCGGCCACCTATAAACGGCGGATGCCGAACCCAGGTGGAAGTCCCACAGATAGAGCTGCGCAGTGACGTCAATTTGGAAACCCGCATGCGACTTGGGCACCCAGAAGTTGATGCCACCCCCGGTGCCGGGCGGGTCCCCGATGGCACGGATCTCCACGGCCCCCTTGGGTGAGGGGATCCCCAGGTCGGCCCCACCTGACAGCCGGAAGCCGTCGGTGCCGTCGTACCCGAAGCCGACGCCGTTGAGCCAGACGCCTGCAGTCAGCGGGATCGGGAACGGCGGGCCATCCTTGTAGGCCGCGAAGAGAGCGACCAGATCGCCATGGTTGAAGCCGATGCCGACCGACATGCTTCCGCCGCCGGGCAGACCGAGGGTCGCATTCCCGCCGAAGGTCGATTGAGCACTGTCATAGAACATCAACAAGTTGTCGATCGTGATCGGACCGACCGTGGCGTGCTTGGCCTCGACGCGCACCTCGTTGGCCTGAAGTCCTCCGTCGAGGGTGGTGAACAAGGTGGCGACGCCGGTCACCGGGTCGAAAGGATCGGGCAACTTCACGTTGATCTTCAGTGTGGCTTTGCCAGCCGCGAAGGAGACGGTCGCGTGTCCTCCCATGCCGAAGTCGAAGAGGCTGCCCGTCAGATGGTCGAACGTGGTGAGCTTGTCCAGATCCCACGTCCCGGAATCCTTCGCAAAGACGATGAACCCCGCCTTTTGTACGACTCCCTTGCCCGCCGTCAACTTGTGGGTCCTCATGTCGATCGTCACCGTGTCCGGCCCACTGCCCGTCACGAACTCGATGCCGTTGATCGAGACGTCGGCCTTGGTCTTGTAACTGCTGCCCGACTTCGTCCAGCAGCCCGCGGACACGCGGGCGACGACACCGGTGCGCACCGTCAACTCACGACGACACGCGTTGGCGTCGACGGCAGCAGGAATGCCGGTCATCCAGACACTGCCGGCGTTGTCGTCCCACGCGACGAATCCTGAGCCATCGGATGTGATCGCTGGGGCGAGGTCGTAACTGTCGGCGTTCTCGACCAACATCCGCGCCGGCTGGAACGTGACGCCGTCAGCGCTGAACGAGGACATGATGTCTGCCTCCGTGCCACCACCGGTGCTCCAGAACGTACTCAATCCACCGCTCGGCGATGCCGCGAGCCGCCCGAAGATGACGTTGCCCACGTCGCTTGCCTGTACGGGAGCGCCCAGCGTGCCATCGCTGTTGACCTTGCGGACCCGATAGGTGTCTTGGAGTGCGTCACCGTTCAACTCGGCGTGCGTCATGACGTACGCAGCGGCTGCGGTGCTTGCCATGGAGGGTTCATCCTCGCCGGGGAGGATCTGGGGAGGCCGCCAGTTGGCTGGGTCGCCGTAGGACGTCCCCGTGCTGGGGTTGAAGACCCGCACCTGCGTATTGATGAGGTCGGTCATCGCCGCCGCCGGGACCAGGCTGTCCACCATGGCGGTGCCGCCGGGATACCAATAGTTGGGGTCGAGCACCGCGACCTCGGTCGTCTGCGGGCCGGTCGCAGAGAGCACTTGGGTCTTGACGCCGTTGGTGGTGGATTCTTGGACCGTCATCGAATAGGGACCCGGACCGCCCGTTCCTCGGTCCGTTTGAACGGTGCCCGCCAGGATCGGTTGCCCCCAGGTGGCTCCGCCGTCGGTCGAGGTGACGGCGTACGTCCCCTCGCCCGGGCCACAGCACGCGTACGCCGCGATCACGATCCGCCCCGGGGCAGTCACGGCCACGACCGGTGTGCCGAACAGCGAGGTTTCGGGCAGATCCCACGATTGGCTCTCACGTCACAGCCTGCGGCGCCGCGCGGGACGCGGCAGTATTTCAGGGTCTTCTCGCCCGCGCCGTCGGTGGCGTAGTAGGCGATGTGCCCCGTGCCGGTGCTCTCGACGGCGATCCCGGGATTGTCGGCTCCTGCCGATGAGAGGAGCACTGTGGTTCCAGCACGTGCCTTCATCGTCGTCGGTGTCGCCGTGCTGGGTGCGCCGAGAGCGGCGCCGACCCCGCACAGCAGGGCCACGATCGCCAGGATCCGCATCGCCAGGCGCATGGGCTTTCTCCTCCGACTCAGGTCTGTCGAGATTCGCCCAGCCTTGTCGGATTCCCCCGAGTCGGACAATGGCCCGCACGGGTCATTCACGCACCTTTGGCGAGGGCCTTCGGGCCGTTGCCAAGCGCAAGAACTAGGGGTTTCTGCTGGACCCGAGCTGGCTCGATTCCTTCAGCAGTGCACCGGCCAGTTGGCTGCGGCCGCGGACTGCGTACGCCTGAGCGGCGGCCGCAATATGGTGCTCCACGGTTCGCTCACTCAACCCCAGCACCTCAGCGATGCCCCTGTTGCTGAGCCCCCGGACCACCAGGACGCACACTTCGCGTTGCCGACGGCTCAGCAGGCGTCCGACGACGATCGGGGCGGCGCCAATCGACTCAGCACCTTGCGAACGTGCCAGGAGGCGGTGCGTACCGACACGCCCAGCCGACTCGCGATCACGGCGTCGCTGCACCCTTCCACCAGCAGCACCGCGACCTCGGATTCGCGCTGGGTAAGCGGACGCGAGGACGCCCGAATGTCGGCTCGCTTCCCGCGATCGCGAGCCTGCGCGGCGAGCATCCGCATCAGCGGGGCGTACCTGGCTTCCTCGGCTTGGCGAGGCGTACCGCGCAGTTCGACGGCGTCTCCGGTGAGCATCGCGGCAATGTCCCGGGTGAGGTGGGCCCCTGTGGCCAAGTACGTGTCAGTGGCCAGCGAGAGGTCGTGAGCCGCATCCGGGCGAGACACATCGTGAGACTCATGCCCGCCATCCGAGATGTTCAGGCTTCGTTCGGGTGGAGCGGCCACACTGCCCGCATGACCCGACAGCCCGAAACCCTCGCCGTCCACGCCGGACAGGAGCAGGCCGACCCGGCCACCAACTCCCGCGCCGTGCCGATCTACCAGACGACGTCGTACGTCTTCAACGACACCGAGCACGCGGCGAATCTCTTCGCGCTCGCCGAGCCCGGCAACATCTACACCCGCATCATGAACCCGACCCAAGACGTCTTCGAGCAGCGGATGACCCAGCTCGAAGGCGGAGTGGGTGCTCTCGCCGTCGCCTCGGGTTCGACAGCCACGACGTACGCCGTGCTCAACCTCTGCTACGCCGGGGACAACATCGTCGCGCTCTCCACGCTCTACGGCGGGACGTACGCACTCTTCGCGCACACGCTGCCCCAGTTCGGCATCGAGGTGCGCTTCGTCGACCCGAACAAGCCCGAGGAACTCGCCCAGCACGTCGACGACAAGACCCGGATGGTGTTCGGCGAGACCATCGGCAACCCGCGGATCAACGTGGTCGACATCCGCGCCTGGGCTGACGCCGCCCACGCTCAGGGTCTGCCGCTGATCATCGACAACACCGCGCCCACGCCGTACCTGTGCAAGCCGTTCGAGCTCGGTGCCGACGTCGTGGTGCACGCGGCGACGAAGTACATCGGCGGTCACGGAACTTCGATCGGCGGCATCATCGTCGACTCGGGCAACTTCGACTGGGCAGCACACAGCGACCGTTTCCCGGGTCTGACCAAACCCGACGGCGCCTACCACGGTGTGGTGTGGACCGAGGCAGTCGGCAACCTGGCGTACATCATCCGGGCCCGCACGGTGCTGCTGCGCAACACCGGTGCTGCGATCACGCCGATGAACTCCTGGCTCTTCCTGCAAGGGCTGGAGACGTTGCACCTGCGCATGGAACGGCACTCGGAGAACGCTCTCAAGGTCGCGCAGCATCTCAAGAACCACGAGTCTGTCGCGTGGGTGAACTACCCCGGCCTGGAGGACGACCAGTTCAAGGCCAACGCCGACAAGACGCTCACCGGCCGCGGCTACGGCGGCCTGATCTCGTTCGGGATCAAGACCGGACGCGAGGGCGGCAAGAAGTTCGTCGAGGGGCTGGAACTCTTCAGCCACCTGGCCAACATCGGTGACGCGAAGTCGCTGGCCATCCACAACGCCACGACCACGCACAGCCAGTTGACGCCAGACGAGTTGGAGGCCGCTGGCGTGCCGGAGGACATGGTCCGGCTGTCGATCGGTATCGAGCACGTCGACGACATCATCGCCGACCTCGACCAAGCCCTTGCGAAGGCGAGCGCCTGAGCTCCGCCTCGCTAGCCTGACGTCCGTGCCCGACGCGAGCGCCCCCGATCTGAGCGGACCCGATCCGCGTCAGTTCGCGACCCTCTTCACCCGCGATGACCCGCTGGTGCTTGAGGGCGGGGCGACGCTAGGGCCGGTCGAGGTGGCGTACGAGACCTGGGGTGAACTCAACGCCGACGCCAGCAACGCCGTCTTCGTCCTGCATGCGCTGACCGGTGACTCGCACGCCACGGGGTGGTGGGACACGATGGTCGGCCCCGGGCTGCCGGTCAACACGGATCGCTTCTTCGTGATCTGCCCCAATCTGCTCGGTGGTTGTCGCGGCACGACCGGCCCCTCGTCGATCGACCCGGCGACCGGAGAGGCGTACGGCCTGGACTTTCCCCTCTTGTCCATGCGTGACCTGGTGGTGGTGCATCGGGCCCTGATGGAGCACTTGGGGATCGGACGTTTGCTGGCCTGCGTCGGGGGTTCGCTCGGCGGGATGCAGGTCCTGCAGTGGGCACTCGACGCCCCGACGGAGATCGGCCACGCCGTCGTCGTGGCCGCCTCAAGTCGCCTCTCTGCGCAGAACATCGCCTTCTCCGCGGTGGCGCGCTCGGCGATCATGCGGGACCCGGACTTCGACGACGGCCGGGTCGGGGGACCCGGCCCGCGCACCGGCTTGGCGATTGCCCGGATGATGGCTCACATCACCTATCTGTCCGAGGCCGCGATGGCCGAGAAGTTCGGTCGACGCATCCAGGACGCCGACGAGCCGCGGCGTCGCTTCGGCGTCGACTTCGCGGTCGAGTCCTACCTGGAACATCAAGGACAGTCCTTCTTGGATCGTTTCGACCCGCTGTCGTATCTCTATCTGTCGCGACTGCTCGACTACTTCGACCCATTCGCCGACTGGGACGCCGTCCAGGCGCTCGGCAATGCCGCCAGGCAAGGTGATGGCGCTCGCTTCTTGGTCTTGTCGTTCGACTCCGACTGGCGCTTCTCGACCGAGCACTCGCGCCGGATCGTACGAATCCTCGAACGCGTCGGGGTCGCAACCTCGTTCCGGGAGATCTCGGCCCCACACGGACACGACTCTTTCCTGCTGGAAGTGCCCGACTATCTGCGCACCGTCGCGGCGTTCTTGGACCACGCAGCGGAGGCGATCAGATGAGACCCGATCTCGACGTCGTCGCGGGGCTGGTGCCACCCGGATCGCGAGTGCTCGATCTCGGCTGCGGCGACGGCCAACTCCTCGCCGCTCTCACCGAACGTGGCTGCACCGGCACCGGTGTCGACTCGGATCCCGACTCGGTGGTCGCCGCCATCCGTCGCGGTGTCCCGGTGATCGAGCTCGACATCGACACCCAACTCGACGAGTTCTCGCCCGACTCCTATGACGTGGTGGTCGTGTCGCAGACACTGCAGGCAGCCAGGGAACCGGTGGAACTGCTGCGTCAGGTGGCGCGGATAGCCGGGCACGGGATCGTGTCGGTGCCCAACTTCGGTCTGTGGCGACACCGTGCCTCGCTGCTGGTGCGCGGCAGGATGCCGGTGTCGAGCGAGTTGCCGTACGCCTGGTTCGACACTCCCAACATCCACCTGTCGTCGCTGGTGGATCTGGAGGATCTCTTCGAGGCAACCGGCTTCACGGTGCGCCGCCGGGCACTGCTCGCCGCAGACGGCACGGCGGCCACAGGCCTGCGTACGCTCGGGCCGGCCAACCTGATGGCCTCGGGCGCGGTGTACCTGATCGCCGCCCGCTGACCACGCCGCTGGAGTGACTCGATCAACCGGCCCGAGGGGTCGGGATGGGCAGCGCGCACGCACGCGCCATGGTGCCGCTGATCACCACGTGGGCCGGCGTGGAGTCCGGCACGACCTCGGCGACCCGCGAGGCCACGGCCAGCGCCAGCGCGGCGTCACCGGCCGACAGCGCGCTCTCGGCTGCGAGCACGCCCACGAAGGGCGCATGCGCCAACACCTCCCTGGGCAACGCCACGGCCACCGCGACGAGAGCCCGGGCTACCTCGCGGGAGTCGTCCGCACACCGTTGCGTCAGGGCGCTCAGCGCACCAGGGCGCAACGTCGCGCTGCGCTGTTGGAGTCGGGCCGCGGCTCCCAGAGCCTCGCTCAGATCTGTCATCGAACCCCCATGGTTGTGCAGACCATAGTGATGTCTGATCAACGATCTTGTCGGTGGGGATAACCCACGTTTTCACCCCGACTTCACCGAAGGCTAAGCGAAATCACGCGCTGCGAGGCGGCGGCAGGGCGTCCGAGGCCTCCAAGGGATCCAGACCCGTGAGCAGCAGCAGGTCGGCGATCACCGAGCGCAACTGCGCCAGCACCACCTCCACCGAAAGAGTCTGGCTGCGCTCGACCTGACCGGTGCCCGTCGCCACCTCGAGCAGAGCCGGGCGCGCGTCCACGGCCATCCGGTCGAAGTGCAACTCGGTCGCGACCAGGTCGCAGGCCGCAGCGAGGTCGTCGGCCAAGGTGGCGTACGCCGACGGCACCGGGCGACTGCGATACGCCGACACAGCCGTGTGTCGCACCAGCACCCGGGTGGAGCGCAGCGCCCGGTCGAGCGGGTCGACCAGATCGGCCATCCGCCGGATTCCCGGCTTGTGGCGCACGCGGAAGGGAGACGACGCCACGACCGCCATCCCCTCGTCAGCCGCGTCGCGCAACTCCCGGATCAGGTAGTCGGTCTCGCGAGCATCTGCGAGCAGATCCAACGCCACGTCGGTCTCCCCTGAGCGCATCACGTCGGCGGAGGCCCGCAGCAGTCCCGCGATCTTGGTGACCACGACAGCTGCCTGCTCACGCGGGCGCCGAAGCGGCGCCGCCGGGACCAACGTGGCCGCCACCAGTGCCACTGCACCGCCGATCAAGGCATCGGACCAGCGAATGAACGCCGCACCAGCATCCGGCAGCAGCGTCGCCACCACGATCGACTGCACCGCCGCCTGCGTCACGAACAGTTGCCCACCGTCGAGCAGGAAGGCCGACGACATCGCCAGCGCCACGATCAGCACCAACTGCCAGCCGCCGGAACCGATCTGTTGCACGAGCAGATCGGCCACCAGCACACCGACCGCCACCCCGATCGTCACCTCGACGACGCGACGCAGACGCTGGCCGTACGACGTGCCGAGGCTGACGACCGCAGCGATCGGCGCGAAGAACGGCGTGTTGTGGCCCAGCAGGTCTGCCGCGACGAACCAGGCGACTCCGGCGGCCAGGGCGCATTGGCCGATCTGCCAGGACTTGGACCGCACGCGAGAGACGCGCGACCCGACAGACGTACGACTGCGTCGCACGGCACGGTCAAGGACATGGTCGCGGCCCGAGTCGTCGCTCACTCCGTCAGTCTGCCCGCATCTCGAACCCGCCGCCCACCATCTCGGCCACGCGGCGCAACCGGGCTTCGGTGATCTGCGCGACCGTCGCGAAACCGGCCAGGTCGGCGTTCGAGCCGGGCCGGACCGGCTCAGGAGACTGCACACTCAGGCATGTCCGAGTCCCGCCGTCGTCGGCGTTGGCCAACGCGACGGCGTGCCCGGTCGTACCTGAGCCGGCGAAGAAATCCAGCACCGCCGAGTCCGACGGCATCGTTTCCAGGATCCGCAACAACAGCCCCGTGGGCTTGGGGGATTCGAAGACGGGACCGATCAGCGCCTTCAACTCGACCACGGCGGAGTCGGTGGTACCGATCTCGGCGGCCGGCCAGATCGTACGCAGTTTCTTGCGTCTGCTCCCCCGGTGCGAACGCTCCAGCCAATCGCGCTGGAAGATGTCGACTCGTTCGCCCGTACGCCCCCGAAAGCGCCGACATTCCAGATCATCGGGTCGCTGATCGATCAGCCCCGGCGACCAGCGCCACACGGCCGGGGCGCCGTCGCCGAAAGTCGGCCACACCTCGGTGGCGTCCGGGAAGGGCGTCGTGCTCACCCGGCCGGTGCCAGGGTGGCCCCACAGGGCGTACGCCAAGGTGGGTGCGGTGGCCGGGTTGAACTTCTTGTTGGTGTTGCGCAGCGGCAGGTGCCGGAATCGGCGCCCGTCCGGAGCCGTCAGCGGGAAGTCCGCCGGGTCGACGAGGGCGGCCGAGGAAGCGTCGAGCGCGCAGTCGGGCAGAGCCTTGGCATAGATCAGCAGGTATTCGTGGGAAGTCGCGAAGCCACGGCCGAGCTGGCGCCCCTTCGCATTGAGGTTGACCACGATCTGCGAGACGAAGTTGTCCTCGCCGAAGACCTCGTCGAGCAGCAACCTCAGATAGGCCACCTCGTGGTCGTCGATCGAGCAGAAGATCGCACCGCGCCGTGCGAGCACCCGGTGCGCTGCCACCAGGCGCGGGCGCATCATCTCGACCCAGGCACGATGCCGAGTGGCGCGGGAGCCGAATCCGCTGCCGTCGCGAAAGTCATCGCGATAGGCGAACGTCGACCCGGTGTTGTAGGGCGGGTCGATGTAGACACAATCCACCGACTCTGCGGCCAGGCGGGGCAGAACCTCCAGGTTGTCACCCACCCAGAGTTGATTGGTGGCGCCCACAGCCCTATCAAACCAACCTCGCCCCGCACCCCAATCCCGGACGCGCCGCGACCTGGAGAGCCACGGGTCGTGACCAGTGCCTACCCTGAACGCCATGCGCTCTCGGACCGTACGACTCCTCACACCCTGCGCCGTCATGCTCCTCGCAGCCGCTCTTGCCCCGGTGGCGGTCGCTGCCGACGAGGACACGCCGCAGCAGGGAAGTCGTACCCGCCACTCCTCCGACGGCGTCATCGGCAAGATCGCCCCGAAGCTCTCCCCGCGCGCGAAGGCCCCGACCACCCGCGTGCTCTCCGTCTGGCCGGTGGCGCCCGGAGTGACCGTGACGTCCTTCGACCGCATCGACGCACGCGGCAACGTCCGCGGCTACGTCGCGGCCGTGGACCTCGACGAGCCGGGCCTCTCGATGGACTACCTGGGAGCAGACACCGTACGCACCCGCGAGGCGGTCTCGACGATGGTCGAGCGCGAGGGAGCGGTGCTCGGAGTCAACGGTGACTTCTTCGACATCGCCGACACCCAGGCGCCGCTCGGGGTGGGCATCGGCCGCGGTCCCGGCGTCGTCCACGGCCCGGTCGAAGGCTGGAACGCCGGGTTCTGGATCGACCGTGCCGGCAAACCCCAGATCGGCGAACTGGCCGTCAAGGCCAAGATCAAGCAGCGCCCCAAACTCCGCCTCGCCAACTACAACTCCCCGACCGTCGCCCCAGGCAGCATCGGCGCCTACTCCCCCGACTGGGGCTATACCGTCGGCGCGCGCGTCACCGACGGGCAGACCAAGCGGGTCCGCGAGGTCGTCGTGGACCGAGGTCGGGTGATCAGCAACCGCACGAGACTCAGCACCGGACGCGAGATCTTCGGCGCCGTGCTGATCGGTCGCGGCAAGGGCGCCGAGCAGCTCCGGGCGCTGCGCAAGGGCACCCGGATCACGGTGCGTCCACGCGTCGCCGGACGTCCGCCGGTGGCGATCACGGGCAACAAGCAACTGCTCGATGAGGGCGTGCGTACGGTCGTCGACGACCGCGAGATGCACCCGCGTACGGCCGTGGGCATCGACCGCGACACCAACACGGTCTTCTTGACGGTGATCGACGGACGGCAGTCGTTCTCGCGCGGCTACACGATGGTGGAGCTGGCCAACCTGATGCTGGAGTGGGGCTGCGAGGACGCGCTGAATCTGGACGGCGGCGGCTCGTCGGCGATGGCGGGCCTGCTTCCCGACGGCACGCTGGGCGTACTCAACTCGCCCTCTGACGGCTCGGAGCGGAAGGTGCCCGACGGCCTGCAGGTGGTCTATTCGCCACCGGTCGGCTGAGGAACCTCGTCCTGCGAGACCGGCGCCAACGCGACCGAGGTCATCGGCGCGAAGCACTCGTGGGTGGACTTGGGAACCGGCTGCGCCACGAGCAACTCGCCCGCGTCACGTATCAGCACCTGCGGGACGTCGCACCCGATCGCCACGACCCGCCCCACCATCACGTCACCAGGTCGCAGGTCGCGGACCTCCAACTCGGCCCTGATCTTCTCCCCCAGCCCTGCCCGGGTGAACTGGGCGACGAACTCGTCGACGGCTCGCGCGGAGTCCAGACGTACGACCGGCCCGACCTCGCCGCCGGCGGCCGTCTCGTGTACGACCGTCGCGAAGCGACTCCCGGATGCGGAGTCAGTCGGGCTCGTCGGGGTTGCGGTCGTGGTCTGCGCGGCGGGGTCACTCGCCGAGTCACCTTCCCGGCATCCCGCCAGCAGGCCCAGCGCCAGTATGAGCATCAGCACCACCGCCCGCCGAGAGGATCGAGCAGATCGCAGATCGCTCACGGCGTCACGATCTGACCCTTGCCGATGATCGTCAGGTCACCCTCGACCGCGAAGCCACGCGCCCGGTCGTGCTCCTTGTCGACGCCCACCGCGACTCCCTCGGGGATGAGGACGCCCTTGTCGATGATGCAGTTGTGGACGCTGGCGTTGCGCTCCACCCGTACGTCGTGCAGCAGCACCGAGTCGGTGACCTGGGCATTCGTCCGTACGCGGCACGAGGGTGACAGCACCGACCCGTGGACCTGACCACCACTGACCACGACACCGGGCGAGAGCACGGCGTTCTCGGCCACCGACAACTGCCCCTGCGCTCCCCTGGTGAGTTTGGCGGGCGGCTGCGGACCGTACGACGTGAAGATCGGCCACTGGAAGTTGTAGAGGTTGAACACGGGAAGTGGCGCGGTGACGTCCATGTGCGCCTCCCAGTAGGACTGCAACGTCCCGACGTCACGCCAGTAGTTGCGATCGCGGTCATCCGAGCCGGGTACGTCGTTGTCGCGGAAGTCGTAGACGCCTGCCTCGCCCTTCTCCACGAAGGCCGGGATGATGTCGCCTCCCATGTCGTGCTTGGAGCCGGCGAGAGTGGCGTCCTGGGTGACGGCTTCGACCAGCGCGTCCGCGTCGAAGACGTAGTTGCCCATCGAGGCCAGCACCTCGTGCGGGGCGTCGGGCAGCCCGACCGGGTCGTGCGGCTTCTCCAGGAACTCACGGATCTGCCACGGGTCCTCCGGCACCACGTCGATCACGCCGAACTGATTGGCGTCCTTGATCGGCTGGCGGATCGCGGCGACCGTCGCCGCAGCACCGGACTCCACGTGCGCCGCCACCATCTGGGAGAAGTCCATCCGATACACGTGATCGGCCCCTACGACCACCACGATTTCGGGCTTCTCGTCCCTGATCGCGTTGAGGGACTGGAAGATCGCGTCGGCACTGCCGAGATACCAGGACTTGTTGACCCGCTGCTGGGCCGGCACGGGTGCGACGTAGTTGCCCAGCATCGTCGACATCCGCCAGGTCTGCGTGACGTGTCGGTCGAGGCTGTGCGACTTGTATTGGGTGAGGACGATGATCTTGAGATAGCCGGAGTTGACCACGTTGGACAGCGCGTAGTCGATCAGCCGGTAGATGCCCGCGAACGGCACCGCGGGCTTGGCGCGGTCGGCGGTGAGCGGCATCAGCCGCTTGCCCTCGCCGCCTGCCAGAACGATGACGAGCACTTTCTTGCGCGACGGACTCATGGCTCCAGCCTTCCCCTTTGCCAGCCGTGCCGCAAGCGTGACCGCCGGTGCTGGGCGCACTATCTTCCAGGTATGCGAGTCGACGTGCTGACCAAGGAATATCCGCCCGAGATCTACGGTGGCGCCGGTGTCCACGTGACCGAATTGGTCAAGGCACTTCGTGACTCCGGACGCGCAGCCGGCGCGGTCGATGCGCGCGTGCGGGCGTTCGGGGCTCCCCGGGACGAGACGGGCACCTCGTCGTACGCCGAACTCGCCGAACTCGCCGACGCCAATGGTGCTCTCAAGACCCTCGGCGTCGACCTGGCGATGGCCGACGGCTGCGCGGGCACAGACCTGGTGCACTCGCATACCTGGTACGCCAACATGGCCGGCCACCTCGCCGCCCTCCTCTACGACGTGCCGCACGTGATCTCGGCACACTCGTTGGAGCCGCTGCGGCCGTGGAAGGCCGAGCAACTGGGCGGCGGCTACCGCATCTCGTCGTGGGTGGAGAAGACGGCGTACGAGGCCGCGAGCGCGATCATCGCGGTCTCTGCGGCCATGCGCGACGATGTCCTGCGCTCCTATCCGGCCGTCGACCCCGCGAGGGTGCACGTCGTACACAACGGCATCGACACCGATTCGTGGTCGCCGCATCACAACCACGAGCGCGTACGCGAACTCGGCGTCGACCCGGATCGCCCGTCGGTGATCTTCGTGGGCCGGGTGACCCGCCAGAAGGGACTGCCGTGGTTCCTGCGCTCATGTGCCGAACTGGCTCCCGAGGTGCAGATCGTGCTGTGCGCGGGAGCACCTGACACCCCCGAGATCGAGAAGGAGGTCTCCGACCTCGCAGCCGGGTTGGCCGCCACTCGCGACGGCGTGGTGTGGATCCGCGAGATGCTGCCGCGCACGGACGTGACCGCGCTGCTCACCGCCGCGACCGTCTTCGCCTGCCCGTCCGTCTACGAGCCCCTGGGGATCGTCAACCTGGAGGCGATGGCGTGCGAGACCGCGGTGGTGGCGACCGCGACCGGCGGCATCCCCGAGGTCGTGGTCTCCGGTGAGACCGGCCTGCTCGTGCCGATCGAGCAGGTGTCAGACGGCACCGGCACGCCGCTCGATCCCGAGCGGTATGTCGCGGACTTCGCCGCCGCGATGAATCAGGTGCTGGCTGATCCGGAGCGTGCGGCCCAGATGGGTCGGGCCGGCCGCCAGCGTGCGATGGATCACTTCTCCTGGGGTGCGATCGCCGACAAGACGACGCAGATCTACCGCTCGCTGGTCTGATTGAAGGTCGGGGCAGACTGGGGCCCATGCCTCTGGTCGCCGCGCCCTTCGCCGACTGGCCGATCGCGGCAACCTGGGTCTTCTTCTTGGGTGGCTCCCTGGCGCGCGGCACCGCGCTGTATTGGATGGGGCGCGGCGCCCGCACGGTCGATTCGCGCTGGCGCGGGTTGCTGGATCGTCCCTCCGTACGCCGTGCCGAACGCGTCGTCGCACGCTTCGGCGCCCCGCTCGTGGCGGCGTCCTTCCTGACCGTGGGAGTGCAGACGGCGGTGAATGTCGCAGCCGGTGGATTGCAGATGCCCGGGCGCCGCTATGTCCCCGCGCTCGTGGTCGGCTCGATGGCCTGGGCGACCATCTATACGACGGTCGGGTGGGCGGTGATCGAGGCCTTCTGGGGTCGCGAGTCGACCTGGTGGGTGGTCTCGGCCACACTCGGCGTACTCCTCACCGCGACCGCCACGATGTGGGCGAGACGAAAGTTCGGTTTGCGCGCCTTGCCGGAGGGGGACGAACCCGAGTGACCGACCCTCCCAGGGGTGGACGGACCTGCCTAGTATCGGCCCAGGAGTCGGAGGGAGCCGCGTGACCGCGTTCTTGATCATCGGCGGCGTCGGCGTCGCGTTGCTGCTCATCGCGCTCATCATCGGCGATCATCTGGACGGCGCTCTCGACGCCGTCAGCGGGGGGCTCTTCTCGACCGAAGCCGTGTCGGCCTTCATCGGAGCCTTCGGCTTCGCAGGCGCGATCGCGTACGACATCACCGACTCCATGGGGTTGTCCGTCATCATCGGTCTCGTCCTGGGCGTCCTGCTCGGCGCGGGCGCGGGCTGGGTGTCGGCCCAACTGCGACACGGCAATGACCACGCCACGGTGCGTACGAATGACCTGCTCGAACGCAATGGCACCGTGATCAGCGAGATCCCCGAAGGCGGTTTCGGCACGGTGTCACTCAGCGTCGCTGGTCAGGTGACCCGACTCAACGCCAAGTCGTCCGCTCCCGTTCCGGCCGGCACCACCGTCACCATCGTCTCGATCCTGTCGCCCACCTCCGTCCAGGTCGAGCCACTCTTCCTCCCCTGATCGCCTCACCAAGGAGCACTCATGTCCCCCGTCGTCATCGCCGTGATCGGCCTAGTCGTCCTGCTGATCCTGATCGGCCTGCTGGTCACCACGCGCTATAAGGTGGCCGGCCCCCACGAGGCGTTCATCGTCACCGGCCGCAAGGGCAAGGAGGTCCGCAACCCGGAGACCGGCGAGATCTCGACGGACCTCTCGGGCCAGAAGGTCGTGATGGGCTCGGGTGTATTCGTGGTGCCCTTCGTGCAGCGGCTGGCCGCGATCGACCTGTCGTCGCGACGCATCCCGGTGCAGATCCGCGGCGCCGTCTCCGGTCAGGGCATCAAGCTCAACCTCGACGGCGTCGCGATCGTCAAGGTCGGCGGCAACGAGGACTCGATCCGGGCCGCTGCCCAGCGTTTCGCCTCGCAGCAGGGTGAGGTCGAGACGTTCACCCAGGAGGTCCTCGCGGGAGCGTTGCGGTCGATCGTGGGTTCGCTGTCGGTCGAGCAGATCATCCGTGACCGCGCTGCCTTCGCCCAGCGCGTCGCCGACGAGTCGGAGACCTCGCTGACCGGCCAGGGACTCGTACTCGACACCTTCCAGATCCAAGACATCACCGACGACGGCTCCTATCTGGCCGACCTCGGTCGCCCCGAGGCCGCCAAGCTCGGTCAGCTCGCGGCAATCGCGGAGGCCAACGCCCGCCAGGCCGCCGAGCAGGCACGTATCGCAGCCGAGCAGGAGATCGCGATCACCCAGCGCGCGCTGGCGCTGAAGGAGTCGGAGATCAAGGCCGAGACCGACGCCGCTGCTGCGACTGCTGCCGCCGCCGGTCCGTTGGCCCAGGCCGACCGTGACCAGATGATCCTCACCGAGCAGGAGAAGGTGGCCGTACGCCAGGCCGCGCTCAAGGAGCGCCAGCTCGACACCGAGGTCCGCAAGCCCGCCGACGCCGAGCGCTACCGCGTCGAGACCGAGGCCGCCGGTCGCCGGCAGTCCGAGATCCTGGAGGCCGAGGCCCGCAAGGCGTCCTCGATCGCGGCTGCCGAAGCCGAGGCCGAGAAGTCACGTCTGACCGGTGAGGGTGAGAAGTCGCGTCGCTCGGCACTGGCCGAGGCCGAGGCGATCGAGGGCGCCAAGCGCGGTGAGGCCGAGAAGGCCCGCCGTATCGCCGAAGCGGAGGCGCTGCGCGCCGAAGGTGAGGCACAAGGTGCCGCGATCCTGGCTGCCGGGCAGGCCGAGGCCGAGGCGATGGACAAGAAGGCTGCGGCATTCGCGCAATACAACGAGGCCGCCGTGCTGCAGATGCTGATCGAGGTGCTGCCCAAGGTCGCGGCCGAGTTGGCCAAACCGATGGGCTCGATCGACAAGCTGACCGTGATCTCGTCCGACGGCGCGGGCGAGTTGCCCAAGCAGGTCACCAACAACCTCGTCCAGACCATGGAACTGCTCAAGTCGACCACCGGCATGGACCTGGAGGCACTGGTGCAGAAGTACGCCGGAAGCGGCACCAGCGAGCACAGGGCAGTGTCCCCACCGGCCACTGGCGCTGACCAGGCGTGAGCGCACGCTGGTTCGCGCTCGACGCGGCGCTGGTCGTCGTCTTCGCGACGATCGGCCGGGCCAGCCACGAGGAGAGCCTAAGCTTGGGCGGCATCGCGCACACCGCGTGGCCGTTCCTGATCAGCCTGGCTCTGGGCTGGCTGGGCGTGACCTTGCGCGGCTGGGCGGTGACCTCGGTGTGGTCCGGGTTGGTGCTATGGCTGACCACGGTCGTCGGCGGCATGGTCTTGCGAGCGGTATCTCACCAAGGCACCAACCCGGCGTTCATCGTGGTGGCGACGCTGTTCGTCGGCGCCTGTCTGGTGGGCTGGCGCGGGGTATATCGCCTCACCACGCGCTGACCGGGCGCAAGTGCACGCGTGTCAGGCGCCGACCGGGCGCAAGTGCACGCGTGTCAGGCGCCGATCGGGCGCAAAATCTCAGTCGCCCGCGCGCCGCTTGGCTTCGGCCCACCCGCCGCACAGATTGCGTACGGTCTGCGCGCTCGGCGCATCGGGCTGGTCGCGCGACCAATCGGCGTACGCCGCATAACTGCTCGGACCACCCGCAGCCAAGAACACCCGCACGGCGGCCAGCACGGCGTCCTCATCCCACTTCGCGTGATAGGTGCGATCGGCCGTACGCGCCGCCAACCCGGCCGCACGCAGCGCGGCGCTCCACGAGCCGAGCCGCTGGATGATCCGCGCCGAAGTCGGCCCGCCGCTTCGTCGTTGCCAGATGGCGTACGCCTGCACGGACAGCGGGCCTTCCACACCCACCGCCGCCGCGCGCAGCGCCGCAAGAAGATCGGCGTCCTGATAGGTCTCGCGGGTCATCTCATCGCCTCCCAGGCCGACCACAACTGGACAGCAGCCTAGGCACCTGCCGCCGCCCGGCCGGGCTTACGGCTCGCGCCTCAAGTTGCGCGGGCGTCCGAGCGCCTCAAGCGCCCCAGCACCTCGATCAGGAACCCCTGCGGATTCGCTGCCGGAAGGGCCGCACACACCGAGTCGAGCGACTCACGAAACTCATGACCGGACAGCATCGCGACCCGCGCGGCGACGGTCGGCGTACGGCTGTGGGCCGCCACGCAGTGCAGGAAGACCCGCTTGCCCTGCTTAAGCAGCCGAAGCACCGTGCGGGCGGCGTCATCAACCGCGAAGTCGAGGTTCGGATTATCGGCGCAGTCGGTGTCGAGCAGTCGTACGACGTACGACTCCACGGGCACCTGCTGCGCTCCCACCCGGCACAGACTCACCACGGCGTCGATGTGGTCAGGCAGGCGATCGAGAGGGCGTACGCCGCCGATCCACACGCCGTCCACCAGCGGATGCGGCGCGTACGCCTCCACGCCAGGCGCCGACGGGTAGTCCACGCGCGCGACGCTCGGCCACGTTGCCTGCGGGCCGCCTTGCACGGTCTCGATGGCCCATCGCACGAGGTGGGCGGCTCCTTGGGTTTGAGCACCCCAGCCGTGCAGTTGTCCCAGCCACTCCTGCGGAATCGCGCTCTGCCCCCATCGGGCACCCAAGAGACCACCCGCGATCGCCGCGACCGTGTCGGTGTCGTGTCCGATCCCGATGGCGGTGGCCAACGAGTCCTGAAGGTGACGGCACGGCTGCACTTCGGGGGTCGGTGTGTGCCTGATGGCCGACCAGGCGGCCCGAAGCGCTCCGACTACCCAGCCGTTCTGGCTGAATTCGTCGGGCTGCTGTGCCTCGGCCTCGGCCAGGACGCCTGCCCAATAGTCCGCGTGGGGCAACTGGGCCAACACCGACCCGGCATCGGGGAACTCCCCGTGCAGCACCGCGTGGCGGATCATCAGGCACCACAACGCCGCACCTTCGCGCGCCAACGGGTCGTGGTGGGTGAGTGCAGAAATGGCCATCGCGGCCTCGACCAGCTCCGACTCAGGTCGGCGCAGGAACGCCAGCGCAACCGGCGCCGTACGCATCAAGGAACCGTTGCCGGCGGAGCGACCAGAGATCTCGTGGACTCGTTGGGCCTGCGTACGCATCCGGCGCGCACTGCTGTCGCTGCCAACTGCCCCCAGCACCTGGCGAGTCTGGTTGCCGACATCCGGAGGGCCACCGCGAAACCATTCCAGGAAGCCCGCTGCGATCAGATCATGGGCCGCTTCGCTGGTCAGGTCAGCACCCGATGCGGCGACCCGCGCGATCGCGACTGCCTGAGCCGTGTCATCGGTCCACTCCCCTGGCGCGAAGTCGCCCAACCCACCACCGATCATGCGCGGTGCGCCGTCGTACGGGGCTGCTCCGAACTCATAGCCGGCACCCAGAGCATCACCCACCGCAGAGCCCAACAGCACCCCGATGGCGCGATCCGACTGCGCCGCCGTCAACCTGATTACATCTTTTGTCATATCGACAATATATCCCCTTGTGTCTTAATCGCAAATAGTCTCCGGTGCGAGTCATGGTCTCCTGACGCACCAGACAGCAGCGAGCATCCGTCCGAGCAAGCGCAGCTCGGACGTAGCCTTAGCGGTCCCCTAATCGTCGTCCTGACGAGATGGGGAGTACGGTGAAAGTCATGGTCTACACCAGCGACTATCCGATCTTTGCGGTCACCGTCGATGTCGTGTGCCTGACGGTGCGCAACGACCGTTTCCAGGTGCTGCTGATCGAGCGTGGCGAGGAGCCACATCGAGGGCGGCTGGCCCTGCCCGGCGGCTTCGTCGGCATCGACGAGGAACTCGAAACGGCCGCTCGGCGCGAGTTGGCCGAGGAGACCTCTGTGCAGGCTCCCGGCCACGTCGAGCAACTGGCGACGTACGGCACCCCGCGTCGCGACCCGCGCGGACGTACGGTTTCGGTCTCCTATTTGGCTATCGCGCCAGACCTTGGCGACGCCGTCGGCGGCTCCGACGCGGCCTCTGCTGATTGGCACGACGTTGCCGCGGTGCTGGCCGATCCGTCGTGTCTGGCCTTCGACCACGCCGTGATCGTGCAACACGGCATCGAGCGGGCGCGCGGGAAGTTGGAGTACTACCCACTCGCGGCATCGTTTTGCGCCGAGGAGTTCACGATCGGCGAGTTGCGCCACATCTACGAGTTGGTGTGGGGCACTCGCCTCGATCCGGCCAACTTCCACCGCAAGGTGTCGAAGGCCGATGGTTTCCTCGATCCCGTCGGAGCAACGACACGCCGCGGCGGCGGACGCCCGGCGCAACTGTTCCGGCGCGGTCCGGCGACCCGGCTGCATCCACCGTTGATCCGCGACGCCTGATCGCTTCAGCGCCGGGGTTTAGTTGCGCCGGTTCAACTGGAAGCGGCTCGGGTCGCCGAGTTTGGCGTAAGGGTCGGCTCGGACGACGTACGTCGACTGCACGTCCTGACGGGTGTGGAACTCGACCAGATCCTGCCCTGTGGATCGACTGCCTTCACAGATCAGCGGGTGTCAGGCATCGCCAGTCCGACACGGATCGCCGCCGTTGCCCGGACATCGTCACGGTTGTAGGTCAAGATCCGTTCCCGCGCGGCCTCACGGACTCCCCCGTCGTCGGCATGCCTCGCGTCGAGTAGCCACAGTTGCGACTGCAGCCCACCCGGGTCGTCGTCGTCCCACGTGGCACCGAATGTGGGCGCCACGTGCTTGATGCCGAGCCCGTGCAGCCCGAAGAAGTGCGTACGCATGATCGGCAGCAGGTCGACGAATCGTGCCGTCAGATCGGCCACCTCGCTCTCCCCCATGATCCTCTTGAGGTAGGCAGGCTCGGGGTGCGCGTAGTGGTAGACGAGCAGACTGTGCCCGGCCGCCTCGGCCCGGGCAATCTCGTCGCGCAGCCAGCCCGCGAAGCGAGTTGCCAAGGCGTACGCCCCTTCGTGATCGAGGTGGCCGAAGTCGACGAACGGCTCATAACTCGCCACCTCGCCCGGCCGCTTGATCAGCACGCCCCAGAGATAGACGCGGTCGTCGAGATCCCACTCCAGGTCGAGGTCGATCTCGATGTCGGCACGCGGCACCTCGATCGGGCCGGTGGTCTGGCGCTCGATCTCACGGCCATCGCGGGCCATCCGTGCGCGCCGGACGGCTGCCCCGAGGCGACCTCGTGGGTCTTTGACGTGCGTCACCTCGGGCAGGTAGTCGCCGAGGAATGCCTCGTCGTCCGCTGTCAGGTCTGCCAGGTCTTCGAGTGATTCGACACCCTGCGCAGCCAACGCCCGCCACTCGCGCACCGAGAGTCGACCCGAGGTGATCGCGGCGCTGGCCACGTCGCCCTCGACCTGGCCGTGACAGAAGTCTGACCACGGGCAGCTCTCGCACTCGTCGGTGAAGATCGGCTGCACGAGCACCTGCCCCTCGGCCGCCGCGCGCGCAACCTCGACTCGGAAGCCGTGCTCGTGGTCATAGCGCTCCAGCGCCGAACGCTTCGCTGTGCCGCGCGAGCGCGAATAGGTCTCGAACAGCGGCGCCGCCAGATCAAGATGGACTGCGGCGGGGGCATCCTGCTGAACCCGGTCGGTCCCGATGATCACGCCACGCGCGGCGCCGGTCGTACGCCCCAACGCCTCCAGCATCCGCCAGTAGTGCGCCAGTTGCAGGTAGTCGTCGAACCTGGCCGACGCGTTCACACCCCAGCCGTCGACGTCGGCCGGGTGGACCGGGTCGGCCAGCGTGGCCAGCGACGCCGTCCCCCTCTTGCGTTTGGCCAACAGTTTGTGTGCCTTCACGTCACCAGGCAGATAGCCGCCATCGACTCGCAGCAGCAGATCGGGGCGTCCCGTGCGACCACCGACCGGGTCGTCGGGCAGCCAGCCTCCCAGGATCACCGACGCGCCGGTATCCATCGCCACCAAAGTCGCGTCGATGGCCTCCTGCTTGTCGCGCCTGAGCCTGAAATCGAAGGGAGGCTCCGGCAGTGCGGCGACGAGTTGAGCAAGCACCTCGTTCTCGTACGCCCGCCCGGCATCGAACCTCATCTGCAAAGTGGGCGGCACGTCCCACGCCACCTTCTCGATCGTCGGATCCCAGTCGTTGTGCACCCGGCGCGCGCATCGCTTCGCGTCGTACCCCGTCAACATGACCTCAGTCATCGCCACTCCCCTCATCCAGCACTGACCGTAAACGGGAGCACCGACATTGCGAGACGATAGGGACATGTCCGACCTGCCCGTGAGCCGTACGTTGGTGATCCCGGCCGTCGAACTCACCGAGCGCTTCTCCCGCTCGTCCGGCCCCGGTGGCCAAGGCGTCAACACCACCGACAGCCGAGTCGAACTCTCCTGGGATGTCGCCTCGTCGGGCGTCTTGTCCGACACGATCCGATCGCGACTGCTCTCTCGGCTCGGCTCTCGCGTGGTCGCCGGCGTGCTGACCATCACCGCCAGCGAGCACCGTACGCAGTTGGCGAACCGGCGAGCTGCGCGCGAGCGGCTCGCGTCGGTCGTACGCACGGCCGCCGCAGCCCCACCCCGCAAGCGTCGCGCCACCAAGCCGACCCGGGGCTCGGTCGAGCGTCGACTCGCCGCCAAGAAGCGACGCGGTGAGACCAAACGAGGGCGCGGCGGGGGCTGGGACTAGTCGCTGAGTTCGTACGCCACCAGCCGCCCGCGCAACGCGACCACATAGACGCCAGACTCCTCGACACCCAGCGCCGTCACGAGACCGCCGGCAGTCGGGTCGGCCTTCATCGGCTTCTCGCGGTGGCTACAGGGGTAAAGCACGACGCGATCTCGTCCCATGTACTGCGGTCCTTGCCTGTCCGTCGAGTAGTCGAACTCCAACCCACGACTGCATAGGAACACCTCATCTTCGGCGGGTCGCCCTGAACCGTCCTCCAGTGCGACCAGTTCGGCGCCGTCTTTGGAGATGATCGGACGAACTTCTCCGCGTTCCACAAGGTCTGCTTGGCTAACGAAGGTCTCGGAGGCAATCTGGTGTCTCGCCGTCGTGTTGGGCAAGGCCCGTTCCCAGATCGACGAGCCGGTAGCAGCGTCGTATCCCTCCACGGTCAGGGTGAGACCCTTCGGCCTGGGCTCCGTCCATCCGATCCGATGCATCCTCGCGCCCGTCCACCGGCACCTCACGGGAAGTTCGTAGCTGCGACCGGCGACACAATCGGTTCCCACGCCAGAACGCGTCCACGCCACCTTCCCGGTGCTGACATCGACGCCGACTTGCCGGTGGTCGGTGACCATGTCATCACGCACCACCTCCCCCTCCGCGTGTCGCCTCAGCATCCCGGGCGTAGGCCGGCGAATGAACGACAACACCAAGGTGTCAGCGGACTCGTAGTAGATCGGGCCTGCGTTGCCACCGATAATCCACTCTCCCTTGGCTCGGTTGAACTTCTGCACGCTCTTGAGCCACTGGAGCCGCCCCTCGTGAAACCAGCCCACCCTCCGCTCTTCGAATTCACCGTCATAACTGGTCACGAGTCCGGAGTCGTCGATGTGCGCCCCCTCCGGCACTGCGCGTGGTGGCCGCTCCGCGGCAAGTTTGAAGCGATCCAGATCCCAACGCGTCTTGGGCGCAAACCGGTCAGGGCCGATGGCCAGACATACATCCTTGCCGTCTGCGCACCGCACGGCCGGCCAATACGACGTCACTGTCCGGGTCCGTGCGATCACCTTGCCCGTGCGTGGATCAACCGCGACGTAGGGTGCTTGAGTCGCGGGCTCCGCACCCTCGACTCCACGTTGGAACACGACGTACGCATCCCCCGATGAGGATTCGAACACCGAGAACCCCAGCCACGTCGCATAGACGTCCTGCGGCGGCAAATAGGGAGCGCGCCAGAGCTCTACGCCCGAGGACAGGTCGAGCGCCACGATGTCCATCTCGTCGCCGCGCGCCCGAACCACCGCAATGGTGACGTCGTCACCCGCGATCTCGGGCTGTTCGACAGCCACCATCTGGCGTGACCACGTCTGCGTGGCGGGACCCGCGGGCACCTGGTCGATCGCGCGTTCTGGCTCTGGCGCGCTCGAATGCGTCGTGCTTGGCGCGGCGGGGTCGACCGAGGGCTCTGTCGTGCACCCCACCATCGCGAGCAGAACGGCAAGCAGGGGCAACACGACTCTCCCGAGAGCAAGCATGCTCAAGAGCATCTCGCGTGGGACGCCGGTCAAACTCGGTAGCCAGATGCCTGTGGATAACGTGGCGAAATGCCACAAGGTGGAAGATCGCAGCCACGGGGTGACTGTGATCTTCCACCTTGTCAGGCGTTATCGCGCTCAGCTGCAGCCGCTGGTGCTGCCACACCCCTCACACACGTAGCACGAACCGGCGGGGCGCATCTTGGTGCCGCACGTCATGCACAGTGGGGAGTCGACCGCGGTGCCGGTGATCTTCTCCAGCAGTTCGGCGGAGGTGTGCGCCTCCTTGGCCGCGGGAGTCGCGACGACCTCGGCCTCGACGACCTGGTTTCGAGACGCGTGCCGCTCCTCAACCACCGAGTCCGACGAGATCAACTCGTCGGCTGACCCGGTCTCCTCGACCAGCAACTCGTACGAGCCGGTCTCGAGGTGACGCTGACGCTCGTCGGCGGAGTAGATGCCCAGCGCCGAACGCTTCTCGAAGGGCAGGTAGTCCAGCGCGAGGCGGCGCCACACGTAGTCCATCAGCGACTGCGCCATCCGTACGTCCGGGTCGTCGGTGAGACCGGCCGGCTCGAAGCGCAGGTTGGTGAACTTGGAAACGTACGTCTCCAGCGGCACGCCGTACTGCAGGCCGATCGAGACCGCGATCGAGAAGGCGTCCATCACGCCGGCCAGGGTCGAGCCCTGCTTGCCGAGCTTGAGGAAGACCTCGCCGAGCTGGCCGTCGTCGTGCGCACCGGAGGTCATGTACCCCTCGGCGCCGCCCACGGTGAAGGACGTCGTCCGCGAAACGCGCGACTTGGGCAGCCGCTTGCGAGTCGGGCGGTAGACGATCTTCTCGATCTCCTTGACCTCGGTCGTCTCAGCAGCCGCTGCCGCATCGGCGGCGTCCTTTTTGGCCTTGCCGCCACCGTCTGCCAGCGGCTGACCGACCTTGCAGTTGTCGCGATAGATCGCGGTCGCCTTCAGCCCCAGCTTCCAGGACTGCATGTAGACGTCCTTGATCTCCTCGACCGTCGCCGACTCCGGCAGGTTGACCGTCTTGGAGATCGCGCCCGAGAGGAACGGCTGTGCGGCGGCCATCATCCGTACGTGGCCCATCGGCTTGAGCGCACGCGCGCCCATCGCGGTGTCGAAGACCTCGTAGTGCTCGGTCTTGAGACCAGGCGCGTCGATGACGTGGCCGTGCTCGCCGATGTAGTCGACGATCGCCTCGATCTGCTCGGCCTGGTAGCCGAGCTTCTTCAGCGCCCGCGGGATCGTCTGGTTGACGATCTGCAGCGAGCCGCCGCCGACGAGCTTCTTGAACTTCACCAACGAGAAGTCCGGCTCGATGCCGGTGGTGTCGCAGTCCATCATGAAGCCGATGGTGCCGGTCGGCGCGAGCACCGAGGCCTGCGCGTTGCGGAAGCCGTTGGCCTCACCGAGCGAGATCACGTCGGCCCATGCCTGGGTGGCGAGCTTGAGGGTCGCGGCGTCGTTGGTGTGCAGCGTACGCACGACGTCGTTGGCCGCCTGGTGCTTGCGCATCACCCGCTTGTGGGCGTCGGCGTTGCGGGCGTACCCGGCGTACGGCCCGACGACGGCGGCAAGTTCGGCGCTGCGGCGGTACGACGTGCCGGTCATCAGCGAGGTGATGGCGGCAGCCATCGAGCGGCCGCCCTCGGAGTCGTACCCCAGGCCCATCGCCATCAGCAGGGCGCCGAGGTTGGCGTACCCGATGCCGAGCTGGCGGTAGTCAACCGTGGTCTTGCCGATCGCCTCGGTCGGGAAGTCGGCGAAGCAGATCGAGATGTCCATCGCGGTGATGACCACTTCGACGGCCTTGGCGAAGAGCGCCGCGTCGAAGGTGTCGTCATCCTTGAGGAACTTCAACAGGTTGAGGCTCGCCAGGTTGCATGAGGAGTTGTCGAGGCTCATGTATTCCGAGCACGGGTTGGATGCGGTGATCCGGCCGGTCTCGGGGTTGGTGTGCCAGTCGTTGATCGTGTCGTCGTACTGCAGGCCCGGGTCGGCGCACTCCCACGCGGCGGTGGCGATCTTGTCGAAGAGCTCGCGCGCGTCGACGGTCTCGATGACCTCGCCGGTCTTGCGACCACGCAGACCGAAGTCGGTGCCGTCCTCGACCGCACGCATGAACTCGTCGGTGACGCGCACGGAGTTGTTGGCGTTCTGATACTGCACGCTGGTGATGTCGACGCCACCGAGGTCCATGTCGAAGCCGGCGTCACGCAGCGCGCGGATCTTGTCCTCCTCGCGCGCCTTGGTGGAGACGAACTCCTCGATGTCGGGGTGGTCGACGTCGAGCACGACCATCTTGGCCGCGCGGCGCGTGGCGCCACCGGACTTGATGGTGCCGGCGGACGCGTCGGCACCACGCATGAAGGAGACCGGGCCGCTCGCGGTGCCACCGCTGGAGAGCAGTTCCTTCGACGAGCGGATCCGCGAGAGGTTGAGGCCCGCGCCGGAGCCGCCCTTGAAGATGAAGCCCTCTTCCTTGTACCAGTTCAGGATCGAGTCCATCGAGTCGTCGACGCTCAAGATGAAGCAGGCGCTGACCTGCTGCGGCGACTGGGTGCCGACGTTGAACCACACGGGGCTGTTGAACGAGAAGTACTGGTGCACCAGCAGCCAGGTGAGCTCGTGCTCGAAGAGTTCTGCGTCGGCCGGGCTCGCGAAGTAGCCGTGGTCCTCGCCGCCCTTGCGGTAGGTCTTCACGACGCGGTCGATGAGCTCCTTGAGGCTCGACTCGCGCTCCGGGGTGCCGACGGCGCCGCGGAAGTACTTGGTCGTGACGATCGTCGAGGCGTTGAGGCTCCAGAAGTCGGGGAACTCGACACCGAGCTGCTCGAAGACGGTCGCCTGGGTCTTCCAGTTCTTCTGGACGACGTCGCGGCGCTCCCAGGTGATCTCGTCGTACGGGTGCACGCCCTCGGTGGAGAACACCCGCTCGATCTTCACGCCCTTCGCGGTCTCGGTCTCGGCCTCGGGACGAACCGTCTCGGTCATGGGTTTCCTCTCCTGGTGACGCGTCGTACGTCGGTGAACTGGTGGCGGTGTTGGGGTGCGGGCGATCGCGCCCGGTGCGGCTGGATGCCTGGGGAGATGAGGAAGATGGAGCCCGGCACGCAGCTTCCCCACTACGTGCCGGGCGGTCTGTGGTTACCCGGTGGGTACGACGGCCTCGTACGCCGTCTCGGTGGGCGTCTCGTCGGTGGTTGAGGAGGCCGCCTTGGCGGCCGTCTCGTCGGTGGTTGAGGAGGCCGCCTTGGCGGCCGTCTCGAAACCACGCTCGTGGCGCAGCATCGCGATCTCGCGCTCGAAGTCCTCGGCCGAGTCGAACTGGCGATAGACGCTGGCGAAACGCAGGTACGCCACCTCGTCCAGCTCCCTCAACGGCCGCAGGATCGCCAGCCCGACCTCGTGGGCCGGGATCTCGGCCGAGCCGGAGCCACGCAACGCGTCCTCGACTTCCTGGCCCAGACAGGCGAGCTGGTCGTCGGTCACCGGACGGCCCTTGCATGCCTTCTTCGCCCCGGCGATCGCCTTGTCGCGGTTGAACGGCTCCGTGACACCCGAGCGCTTCACGATCGTCAACTGCATCAACTCGACCGTGGTGAAGCGCTTCTCGCATCTGGCGCAGGTGCGCCGACGACGAATCGAGGCACCGTCCTCAGCGACGCGGGAGTCGAGCACGCGGGTGTCGCTATTGCGGCAATAGGGGCAGTGCATGGCGTCTCCTTCCTCGCTTCGGGCACGGCAACGAGGACCCTTTTCGGGGTCCGACTGCCTGTGGATGATTTGTGGACATCCAGCCCTCCCCTGTGGATCGTCATCCCCAGCCTGGGGACTAGATGTGGACAAACCACAACGGTGTAAGTACTAGATGTTGTGTTAACCGTAAGCCCTGACCACTAGACATGCAAGACCCGCCGGCACCCGATTTCGTACGGCTCGCCCGCTTGGCGCATCTGCGCAGGTCAGCGCATGGATTCGCAGGTGGCCCGCGTCACGCGGCGCGGCGTGTCCGGCATCCTGCCCGGCTTAACTGGAAGTTCGCTGTCACCGGGTGACTGCAAACTTCCCACTAAGTCAGGCCACGAGCTTGGCGTACGCCTCCAAGACCTCGCTCGGCCCCTGACTGGTCACCGTGCCGTCGACCGGAGTCCAGTCCCTTCGCGGCCGTCGAACTCCACCGTCTCGCCCAGCAGACGGACCGGCTTCACGTACGCCTCCGCCTGCGTGGAATAGACCGTGTCGAAGTTGACCAACGTCCGCCCGCCCGGCGGCTGCACAATCAACTCAACACTCGGCGGCGTCTCCTTCGCGAACTCCTTGGCCACCATCTCAGCCGTGATCTGCTCGCCGTCGTAGTAGCAACGCTCGCCGATCTCGATCGCCTCACCGCCTTTCAGCGGCCAAGCCATCACGTAATACTTGTTGCCCAACTTGCCATCGACCCGACTCCGTCCCTGCGGGGCAGCCAGCGTTTGACGGAGCAGCGCTCGCAATTAGGAACAGTGGCAAAAGGAGCACCAAGGCGGCGAACCTCCTCACGCGATGTACTCCAACTCAAACATGCGCCAACCGCTTGCGCTCCAACGCAGTGCCGCCGTGTAGCGCGTCCGCTCCTGCGGAATCACTTCGCGTTTCCCCTCGGCGTTCCAGATCACAACGGTGCGCGGCGTGATCATGTCCGCGGTCACGCGCGGACTCTCCAACGGTTGCCGGTGGTCATACCACTTTCGAAGTACTCGCCAGGGCTCGGACTCGACGTGGCCACCGTCGCCATAGACCTTTTCCGCGTCATCCAGATACGAGTTGCACACGAAACACTTTGGATGGCTGATCGAGCGAAACTCATCGAGCTCACCGGTAACCACAGCTTCGGACCACACCGCGGCCCAGTGATCCACGAAGGCCTTCGCGCCCGCCCGCGACTTCTGCTGCCACAACTCGACCTCCGGCTCGGCCGACTCCGACTCCGACGCATTCGGGGAAGACACGGACGACGAGGGCGCCTGGATCGGCGTCGGATCCGCAGTGGGATCTTCGCCACCACACGCCGCCAGGCCGAACAGACTCACGACCAGCACCACGACCGTACGGACCATCCGCAACCCAAACACCTTGCTTCCCGAGAGATCTCTTGGCGAACCAACAAGTCAGGCCACGAGCTTGGCGTAGGCCTCCAGGACCTCCAGGTCCACGCTCGGCCCCTGACTGGTCACCGTGCCGTCGACCGGAGTCCAGTCCGTGTCACCCTGGATGCGATAGACCGCATTCCACTCGACCGCGACACTCGCGGCGTACGTCCCGAGCGCGACGTACTGATGCGTCACCATCCCCTCCACCTCAGAAGGCTCGACCCCTTCGCGGCCGTCGAACTCCTGGCCCGGATGCGTGGTGTGCTGATCCGTGCCGTCACCGTGATTCCAGGTGTAGCGGACCGGGCTGATCTTCAATTCCACCGTCTCGCCCAGCAGACGGACCGGCTTCACGTACGCCTCCGCCTGCGTGGAATAGACCGTGTCGAAGTTGACCAACGTCCGCCCGCCCGGCGGCTGCACAATCAACTCAACACTCGGCGGCGTCTCCTTCGCGAACTCCTTGGCCACCATCTCAGCCGTGATCTGCTCGCCGTCGTAGTAGCAACGCTCGCCGATCTCGATCGCCTCACCGCCTTTCAGCGGCCAAGCCATCACGTAATACTTGTTGCCCAACTTGCCATCGACCCGCGGACACTCCTGCCACTTAGTGCAGCCGAAACCCGAACGCTCACACATCTTGATGAAGGTGTACGTGAACCCGTCTTCACCGTTGCCGGATTGCTGATAGATGACGGGGACGCAGGCGTACTCCTCAACTTGATACGAGCCGCCACCCGCGGAAATCGTAACCTCTTCCGTCCCTCCTGGGCAGGCTGCTTGGGCGCTCGGCGCTACACGACGATCAATCGGCAAAACCGCACAAAGCATCACAAGGGCGCAGGCCCAAATGCGAACCTGCCAGGAGTCGAGGCGACCGCGCTGCGCCTTCACAGCACGAACTCCCACTCATACACCTTCCAACCGTCGTCGACCCACCACAGGGTGGCGGCATATCTCGTGGTATTGCCGCGATTGCGTTCCGGCTCCGCGTCCGGATTTGCATACTCGACGGATTCCGGAACTCGTACGTTCGCGTAGACGCGGGGGCGAGGCAGTGTGATCTTCTGATCGATCCACTTCTGCATGGCTTTCCAAGGCCCGGATTCATATCGTCCACCGGCACCGTAGATGTTTCTCGTGACGCGGATGTACCCGTTGCAGCCAAAGCACTTGCGATGGCTCACCTGTTGCAAGGGCCCCACGTCACCGGTCGACTGGGCGACGTACAACGCCTCAAGCCAGTGATCCACGAAAGCCTTCGCGCCCGCGCGCGACTTCTGCTGCCACAACTCGACCTCCGGCTCGGCCGACTCCGACTCCGACGCAGTCGGGGAAGACACGGACGACGAGGACGCCTGGATCGGCGTCGGATCCGCCGTGGGATCTTCGCCACCACACGCCGCCAGGCCAATCAGACTCACGACCAGCACCACGACCGTACGGACCATCCGCAACCCAAACACCTTGCTTCCCGAGAGATCTCTTGGCGAACCAACAAGTCAGGCCACGAGCTTGGCGTAGGCCTCCAGGACCTCCAGGTCCACGCTCGGCCCCTGACTGGTCACCGTGCCGTCGACCGGAGTCCAGTCCGTGTCACCCTGGATGCGATAGACCGCATTCCACTCGACCGCGACACTCGCGGCGTACGTCCCGAGCGCGACGTACTGATGCGTCACCATCCCCTCCACCTCAGAAGGCTCGACCCCTTCGCGGCCGTCGAACTCCTGGCCCGGATGCGTGGTGTGCTGATCCGTGCCGTCACCGTGATTCCAGGTGTAGCGGACCGGGCTGATCTTCAATTCCACCGTCTCGCCCAGCAGACGGACCGGCTTCACGTACGCCTCCGCCTGCGTGGAATAGACCGTGTCGAAGTTGACCAACGTCCGCCCGCCCGGCGGCTGCACCATCAACTCAACACTCGGCGGCGTCTCCTTCGCGAACTCCTTGGCCACCATCTCAGCCGTGATCTGCTCGCCGTCGTAGTAGCAACGCTCGCCGATCTCGATCGCCTCACCGCCTTTCAGCGGCCAAGCCATCACGTAATACTTGTTGCCCAACTTGCCATCGACCCGCGGACACTCCTGCCACTTAGTGCAGCCGAAACCCGAACGCTCACACATCTTGATGAAGGTGTACGTGAACCCGTCTTCGCCGTTGCCGGATTGCTGATAGATGGCGGGGACGCAGAGAACCCGTTCGACTCTCACGACCGTTCCTCCACCATCGACCTTCACTTGCTCAGTGCCGGATGGACATGCAGCAACCGCCGACGGAATGGGGACAACTGCCAGGAACGCGCCGGTGAACACGCAGAGTGCAAAGAGTCGCCTCACCGCAGAAACTCCCACTCCCACATCACCCACTGGTCGTTGACCCAACGAAGCCATGCGGCGAATGTGTCGCGGCCCGCGGGGAAGGTCTCTGGTTCCGCACCAGAGGACAGCACCTGAACCGCTTTGGGTATCCGAACATCCACCACGATTCGCGGCGAACTCGGGGACTGTTGTCTGTCGTACGCCTTGTGGGCAGCAAGCCATGGCCCAGTCTTAATATGCCCACCCGCAGCATAAAGCCGGCCCACAGCCTTGACATACCCAGTACATCCAACGCACCTTCGGTGGCTTGATGCCCGCAGCGGCCCAAGATCGCCGGTCGTTTGCGCCACGTCAAGGGCCTCAAGCCAGTGATCCACGAAAGCCTTCGCGCCCGCCCGCGACTTCTGCTGCCACAACTCGACCTCCGGCTCGGCCGACTCCGACTCCGACGCAGTCGGGGAAGACACGGACGACGAGGACGCCTGGATCGGCGTCGGATCCGCCGTGGGATCTTCGCCACCACACGCCGCCAGGCCAATCAGACTCACGACCAGCACCACGACCGTACGGACCATCCGCAACGCAAACACCTGCTTTCCCGAGAAGCCGACACCGAGCGTATCCATCCGGCCGTTCCTTAGCCATGCCCACATCGGGCCTGGGGATAACCCGATCTTCAGCGAAAGAGATCGCGCACCGGGTTAGGCGATGAACTCCAATTCGTACATGCGCCAACCGCTGGGGATGAGGGTCGGTCCACGAATTACTCGGCCGTTCGTGTGCGTCGGCCGCGAGACAGGACCGGTCAGGGTTGTTCGAAGGCAACAAGCTGGAAGATCGCTGTCACCCGGTGGCAGTGATCTTCCCACTAGGTGATCGCAGGGTGCGCCGCCCACGCAAGGGGTTGCCCCATCCGACACAATGAGACACGTGGCGGGCGGGAAACGGGCGGGGGCACGACGGGGAGCACGGCCGCCTCGGCAGTTCTCCCCGCAGGTCTTGGGTTTATGCGCCGCTATCACGCTGGCGCTGATCGCTTGGGGATATCTGATCTATCTCGCCATCGACTTCGGTACGGCCGCCCGCTCGGGAGAAGGCACCGGTTGGTGGCTGCTCGTCGTCGCCACGGTCGGCGCGATGGCGTGCCTCTTCCTGGCTCTGATGCTGGGCTTGCGCTTGCTGCGAGCCCTCGGGATCACCTCTCCCGACGGGCCGGCCGACCGACCGATCAGGTCGCACCGGCACTGACAAGCCGAACGGAAAGGCGCGAGGGGCAGACCCGCCGCCAAGCCGGTCCACCCCTCGTCTTCCCCACATCGTCGACCGGGTCGAGCCGAGTCGACGATGCCTGTATTCAGTTGTGAAACTCGAAAGGGGTTCAGTCGGCGAGCGGGACGCGCAGTTTCTGACCTGCCTGCAACGTGCTGGACGTCATCGCGTTCATCCGCTGGATGTCGTACATCGTGTCGCGCACGTCATCCCCGCTGTCGGTCACCTCGGCCGCGATGCCCCACAGGGTCTGGCCAGGCTCGACCTTGATCACGGTCGTCTCCGTCGGCCCGGCGAACCGACTCGCCACCGAACCCGCACCCAGGAACATCCCGAGCGCCAACACCACGATCACCCCGAAGGCGATCACGACGGCGCGACCGCGACGGGTCAGCCGCAGTTGGCCATGGGGCGCCCTGCCGGCGGAGCGAGGAGTCGTACGAACGGTGTGGTTGATGGCGATGGTGCTCATCGGGACCTCCTGGGGAAGTGGCGGCCGGGTGGCCACCGAAGTCGGTGCCTTGCTTGATCCGATGTCTAACCGCGACCACCGACATTTCGAATCGGCCTCGTGCTGGCCCGCCCGACTCTCGGTGGTTCGATCAGACCTCCGATCGAACATGCGTACGAGATTAGAGCGCATGTTCGAACGAGTCAAGCATTCGACCGTACGCGTGTTCGAAAGGTTCGTGACCCCTCGGTGCGATTTCATGACCCCTCGGTGCGAGTTCGTGACCCCTCGGCGTAGGTTGCGCCAATGCAGCCACACCGGCGACGCCAGCTCGCTTACGCAGCCCTCTCGATCGCCGACACCTGGTTCGCTACCAAAGGCCGGCAGCGAGCACGGCTGGTCACCAAGCCCCTGCTGATGCCGGCCCTTGCGGCGGTGACCGCCGCCCGCACCCAAGCCCCCGCCCGGCGCGCGACGTACGCTGCCCTGGCCGGGAGCTGGGTCGGCGACATCGCGTTGATGCGCCCGGGCGCCCGGGCTTTCGTGCCCGGAGCAGGCGCCTTCGCTCTCGGGCAAACCGGGTGGTTGAGCGCGCTCGCCCCGCGGGTCTCCCCCGGTGGTTGGCGTACGACGAGCGCGAAGGTCCTCGCCACGGGCTGGGCGCTGGGGGCGCCGGGCGTCGCGGTGAAGGCCAGCATGGAACACCCGCCGCTGGGGCCGGTGCTGGCCGGCTACTCCGGCGCACTCACTGCGGTGTCCGCGGCGGCGCTCAACCTCGGGCCGCGGCAGCCGGCGTACGCCCGCCGCACCGCCTCAGCAGGTGCCTTGCTCTTCTTGCTGTCTGACAGCCTCATCGGACTGAGCCAGTTCGTACTCGAGACGACCGACCCGCGCTGGGACGCGGCAGTGATGGCCACCTACACCGCAGCGCAGGGGCTCCTCGAAGAGGGCGTCGCGCACCTTCGGTGAACGCGCGACACGCCACTCGAACAGGTGTTTGATCCTGGGGCCCGGGCGGCCTACGGTGAGGCATCTGATTCGAGGCCGGGGATTCCGGCCGCCACTTGGGAGGCAGTGAAGGCATGGCGAAGGCAACCGGGCGCGCGAAGAACGCCAAGGTGAGCGAGTTCCCCGACGGCCCTCCCGACTCCACCGGGCTCACACCGCGACAGCAGAAGATCCTCACCGTGATCCGGCGCTCGCTGGAGAACAAGGGCTATCCGCCCAGCATGCGCGAGATCGGTGCCGCGGTGGGCCTGACCTCCTCGTCCAGCGTCGCGCATCAGTTGCGGACCCTGGAGGAGAAGGGATTCCTCCGCCGCGACCCCAACCGTCCTCGGGCACTTGAGGTGTTCCTCCCCGAGGTGCTCGCCGCCCGCCGCAGCATCTCCGGCGTCGAGGAGCACGAGGTGGACGTCACCGACATCGGCAACGCGGCACCCGCGGCGGTCAACATCCCGGTCGTCGGTCGGATCGCGGCCGGTGGCCCGATCCTTGCCGAGCAGAACGTCGAAGACGTGTTCCCGCTGCCCAAGCAGCTCGTCGGCGACGGCAACCTCTACCTGCTCGAGGTCTCCGGTGACTCGATGATCGACGCGGCGATCTGCCACGGCGACTATGTGGTCGTACGACAGGAGCAGACCGCCGAGAGCGGCCAGATCGTGGCGGCGATGATCGATGGCGAGGCCACGGTCAAGACCCTGCGCAAGCGTGACGGCCAGGTCTGGCTGATGCCGCACAACCCCAACTACGACCCGATCGACGGCACCAACGCCACCATCTTGGGCGTGGTGACGGCTGTGCTGCGTCGCGTGTGAGTTGGCGCGGCCGCGTCCGGACTTGTTCGGACTTTGTCCGGAGTTGGCCGGAGATCAGCGAATCCGCACACGGTCGTGCCCCGGCGTGTTGAGGTGAGTGGGTCTTGCCCCGTCAAGGACCCAGGAGTCACCTGATCGTGTCGATTCGTCACACCACTGCTCGCCATGCTGCTCTCGCCGTCTTAGCCGTCGGCGCGCTCGGCACAACCCTGCTCGCTGCCGCCGCAACGGGAGCGCCGACCGCTCAGGGCATCTCCCTGATCACCGACGCAACGGGGGGCGGGATCTCCGACGCAGGCGGATACTCACCGATCCTGAGTGCGGACGGCAACTGGGTGGTCTTCTATTCAGCCTCGACCAACCTCATCGCCGGCGACACCAACGGCAACCTCGATGTGTTCGTACGCAATCTCGCCACGGGGCAGACCTCCCTGGCCTCAGTCGCTACTGACGGGACGCCTAGCAACGGCATGTCATGGAACGCCGGCATCAGCGCAGACGGTCGCTACGTGGTCTTCCAATCCGACGCCACGACCCTCGACTCCACTAAGCCAGCCAGCGCCAACGTCTACGTACGCGACACGGTCGCGGGGACCACCAAGGCGCTGCCGATCCGGCACGGGGTCGGCGACGACGATCCGCTGGCGATCAGCCAGGACGGCACGCGGATCGCATATGGCGACTGGTCTGACTTCACATTGCGGCTCTACGACACCACCACCAGTACCTCGTCCCTGATCGCCACCAAGGCATGGGGAGCCACCCTCAGTGCCGATGGCCGCCGGGTGGCCTTCGTCTCGAACGCCACGGACCTGGTCCCAGGTGACGTCGCAGACACCAACGTCTTCGTACGCGACCTCACCACCGGAAGTGTGCAGAAGGTCCCGCAGCCCAATGCTCCGGCCGGTAGCCAGACCGACGCCACCATCAGCGCTGACGGGCTCTTTGTCGGCTATCGAGCGCAACCCGGGGGCGATGACTACCTGCAAGAGGCGTTCGTGTGGGACCTCGCTGCGGGGTCAGTGGCCAAGGTGTCCGTCGACGCGGCGGGACAGCGAGGCAACGACGACTCGATCGATACGGTGGTGAGCAGCGGCGGCAGGTACGTGGCGTTTAGTTCCCGAGCCTCTAACCTCGTCGAGGGCGACACCAATGGCAAGAGCGACGTCTTCTATCGCGACTTGGTGGCGGGCACCACGCGGATCGTCTCTCTAGGCCTATCCGGATCATCAGGCAACCAGGGTTCGGACCAGACGTCGATCAGCGCGGACGGACAACTTCTCGGCTTCTATTCCGGAGCGTCAGATCTCGTGTCGGGGGACACCAACGGCGTGGGTGATCTCTTCTCGTGGAAGGCCACGCCGCACGTGGTGGTGACGCCGACGACGACCCCGACCACGAGCACACCCACCACGACCACGACCGTCTCTTCGCCGAGCGGGACACCGACAGTCTTGCCGCCAAGCGGGACACCGACGTCGAGCGTCCCCGGCACGCCGGCTGGCTGTCACCGCCACGCGCGCCAAACTCACCAAGCAGCAGGCCAAGCGTGCGCAGGCAGGCAAGCGATTCACCGTCAAGATCAAGGTCGCCAGCGACACCGCCACGCCCACCGGCAAGGTCCGCGTGCGGATCAAGGGCAAGGGTGCCCCAACCAAAGCTCGCAAGGGACTCGTCAAGACGCTGACCAACGGCAAAGTCAAGGTCAAGTTCCCCGCCCTGCCCAAGGGGAAGTACAAGATCAAGACGATCTACCTCGGCACCGACGCCTTCGCCGCGTCCACAGCCAAGCTGATCAAGGTGCGCGTCCGCTAGTAGCCACCGGCAGGTGCTCAGCCGGCAGCCAGCCGCTTGAGTGCCTGTTCGGCGATCGCCGGGTCGGTGGTGGTCCACATCGGCGGCAGCGACGCTTTGATGAAGTTGCCATAACGCGCGGTCACCAAGCGGGGGTCGAGCACCGCAACCACGCCCCGGTCGGTGGTCGTACGGATCAACCGGCCCGCACCCTGCGCGATCAGCAAGGCTGCATGGGTCGCCGAGACCTCCATGAAGCCGTTGCGACCTTCCGCGTCAGCTGCCTTCGCGCGCGCCGACATCAACGGATCGTCGGGGCGAGGGAACGGGATGCGATCGATGATCACCAGTTGGCAGGTCTCCCCCGGCACGTCGAGTCCCTGCCACAACGACAGCGTGCCGAACAGGCAGGTGTGCGGGTCCTCGACGAACTGTCGAGTGAGTTCGGGCAACTGGGCATCCCCTTGAGCCAACGTCGTCAGGTGCGGCAGCCGCTCGCGTACGGCCTCTGCCGCGCGGTCCGCGGCTCGGCGGGAGGAGAACAGGCCGAGCGTACGACCGTCGGCGGCGTCGACGAGGCGCACGATCTCGTCGAGTTGCTTCTCGCCGAGACCGTCTCGACCGGGCTGTGGCAGGTGGCGCGCGACGTACAGGATCGCCTGCTGGGGATAGTCGAACGGTGAGCCGACGTCGAGACCGCGCCAGGGCCGGGTGTCGTGGTTTCGAGACGCCTGCTGCGCAGGCTCCTCAACCACCGGTTGACGGGTGTCGTGGTTTCGAGACGCCTGCTGCGCAGGCTCCTCAACCACCGGTTGGCGCGGCTCCTCAACTACCGGAGCGGTGACCTGCTCGGAGGGTTTGAGGCCGACCGAGGTCGCGACGGTACGGAAGTCGCCGCCGAGCATCAGGGTGGCCGAGGTGAAGACGGCCGTCTTGTCGGCCAACAGCTTGTCCCGCATCGGTCCCCACACCTGCAGCGGGGCGACATAAAGCCGCGCGGGGATGCGCCGAGTGCCGATCTCGGCCGCCTCGCTCATCCACAGCACGTCGGCGTCGGCGTTCGACGCCATCCGCTCGGCGTTGACGAAGACCTCCTGGACCAGCCCGCGGGCTTGGGTCTTCGCTGCGTCGGCATCGGCCTCGGCCCCCTCGCGGGGGAACGCGGACACGAGTGCTCGGGCCGCGTCCCGGACCGACCCGAGCGCCTCTGCGAGCTGCTCGGGAACGGCGTCGAAGCGGCCAGCAGGTGCCGCCGCCATCGCGTCGGCCAGCGCGTCTGCCGCCTCGGCGAGCCGGTCGGCCTCGTCACCGTCGACATAACGCTGGGCACGAGTCGCGGCACGTTCAACGTCTGCGACCGCCAACTCGTCGGTGGCCGCCTGGGTCACCCGCGACACCACCTCGTGCGCCTCGTCGATGACCACCGCGTCGTACTCCGGGATCATCGGCACCCCCTCGATCGCGTCGATCGCGAGCAGGGAGTGGTTGGTGACGATCAGGTGCGAGCGGTGCGCCTTCTCCTTGGCACGCTCGGCGAAGCACTCCTGGGCGAAGGGGCACTTGGTCGCGCCGAGGCATTCGCGGTGGTTGACCGACACCTGGCGCCAGACCCGGTCGTGGTGGCGAGGGGCGTTGTCCTTCTCCCCCGTGCCGCCGCTCTCGGACTCCTTCTCGGCCCAGGCTCGAAGTTTGAGCACCTCGGCACCCAGCGAGCCCTCCGGCACGTCGACCAGAGTGCCCTGATCATCGGGCACCCCCTCGCGGATGCGGTGCAGGCAGGCGTAGTTGGAGCGGCCTTTGAGGACTGCGTACGACGCGTCGACCCCAGGCAGCTTCCCGACCGCCTCCACCAGCCGGGGGATGTCGCGCTCGACGAGCTGGTGCTGCAATGCCAGTGTCGCGGTCGCGACCACCACCCGTGAGTCGTGCAGCAACGCGGGCACCAGGTATCCCAGCGACTTGCCCGTGCCGGTGCCGGCCTGCACCAGCAGGTGCGTGTCGTCCACGAACGCCCGAGACACAGCCGCGGCCATCTCGACCTGACCGGCCCGCTCCTGCCCACCCAGCGCCTCGACAGCAGCCGCGAGCACATCGCGTACGACCGAGGTATCCGAGGCTTCAGCAGGCACCGGAGCACCCTAGCCGCGGCCACCGACAACTGCGGAGGCCGTCGACCGGATCAGACGACCGCGCCGGCGTTCTCACCGGTGTCGCGCACCAGCTTGACCTTCGGCGCCCGCGAAAGCGGCCACTTCTCCTGAAGGTAGGTGAGGATCGGCGTGGCGACGAACACGGACGAGTACGTACCGATGATCAGACCCAGCAACAGCGCGATCGAGAAGTCGCGCAACGAATCGCCACCGAAGATCGCCAACGCTGCGAGGATGAACATCGCGCCCAGACCGGTGTTCACCGTACGCGGCATGGTCTCGACGCAGGCCTTGTTGGCGACGGCGGCGAACGACTCGCCGCGCGAGGCATACCAACGTTCTCGGATGCGGTCGAAGACCACGACCGTGTCGTTGACCGAGAGGCCGATGATCGTCATCGCGGCAGCCAGGAAGACGCCGTCGATCGGTTTCTGCAGCCAGGCGAAGACGCCGGTCACGATCAGCACATCGTGGAACATCGCCAGCACCGCGGACAGACCGAAGGTCCATTTGAACCGGAACGCCAGATACAGCAACTGCACGAGGAAGGCGATCCCGAAGGCGATCAACGCCTTGTTGCGCAACTCCTTGCCCAGGGAGGCACCGATCTTGTCGTCCTGGATCTTCTTGGCGCCGTCAGACACCTTGCCGATCGCCTCACCGATCGCGATCGCCTCCTGATCCGAGACCTGACCCACGCGTACCGAAATCTCCTTCTCGGAGCGCTGTACGACGGCCTCGGGATAGCCGGCATCAGCCACCGCCGCGCGGGCGGTGTCGGCGCTGATCACCTTGCCGGTGGAGTACTGCATCACCCGACCACCGGTGAACTCCACGCCCAGATTGAGCCCCGGACCGAAGATGCCGGCGATCGACGCGACGAGGACCATGCCGGTCAGGCTGAGCCAGAGCTTGCGCCGCGACATGATGTCGGGGGCCTTCTCCTCCAGCCAGGTGCGTACGCGTCCCACGTCGCCCAGACCGGTGATCTTGGGACGCTTCTGCACCCACTTCGTCGAGACGGCCATCTCGGTGAGCACCCGCGCGATGATCAGGGCAGAGATCATCGAGGCGACCACACCGATGGACAACGTGACACCGAAGCCCTTGATCGGTCCGGAGCCGAGCACGAACAGCAGGGCCGCCGCGAGCAGGGTCGTGACGTTGGAGTCGATGATCGCGGTCCACGCCTTGTTGAAGCCGATCATCAGTGCGCGACGCATGCCCGCACTGGGATTGTCGGCGTACTCCTCGCGCGCTCTCTCAAACACGAGCACGTTCGCATCGATCGCCAGGCCGATGGCGAGCACGAAACCGGCCAGACCGGGCAACGTCAGCGTGGAGCCGAGACCGACGAGGAAGGCGTACGACAGCAGGGCGTACGACGTGAGCGCCAGCGTGGCCAGGAAGCCGACGAGGCGGTAGACGATGGTGATGAAGAGCAGGGTCAGGATCAGACCGAGCACGCCGGCCTTCCAGGACGCCTCGATGGCGGCCTTGCCAAGCGTCGGGCCCACGATCCGCTGCTCGATCACCTTGACCGGCAGCGGCAGCGCGCCGCCCTCGATCAGGACGGCGAGGTCTTGGGCTTCTTGGAACGGGAACGACTCGATCTGGGTGTTGCCCGGGATGCCCGCCGGGCAGAACTCCTGGCCCACGGTCGGCGCCGAGATGACTTCCTTGTCGAGCACGAACGCGACCCGGTTCGTCCGCCCCTGAGCGCAGGCTGCCTCGCCGGATTCCTTCTGCCAGGCCGACTTGCCCTTGCCGGTGAAGCCGACTGCGACCACCCATTGGGCGCTGTTCTCGGGCATCTGCGCCTTGGCGCTGGTGATCTCGGTGCCGGTCATCACGGCGGGGCCGAGTTTCAGGTACGGACCTTCCTCCGGAGCGTCCTTGTCGAGCAGGTAGGCGATACCCGACTCCTTGCCCGACTTCTTCTCGGCCCTCTCGGCCTTCTTCACCGCGTCCTTCGTGAGCGTGTCCTCCAACACTGGACGCACGCTCAGTTGGGCGGTCCGACCGATCGTGGCCACCGCGCGCCGGGGGTCCTGGACGTCGGGGAGTTCGACGATGATCCGGTCAGAACCCGAGCGGGTCAGTGTCGGCTCGGCGATACCCAGCGCGTCGACTCGGCCACGCAGCACCTCGAGCGCCTTGTCCGTATTCTCCGTGTTGGCCTCGACCCGGTCGGTCGACTCGGTCTGCAGCGTGATCTGGGTGCCGCCGCGAAGGTCGAGACCGAGCCTGGGTTCCTTCTTGATTGCGAGGGCCGCGCAACCGGCCAAGAGGCCGATCACGAGCAAAAAGCGGATCCAGACGCCACGTGACATGAGAAGAATGATCCAACACCGTCCAACCAGCGCCGAATCCGGAGGGCACTTTCCCGATCAGGAACCGTACGGCGCCAGCGCCGCAGCCAGGTCCTCGTGCGCCCTTCCGGTCACCAAGGTGCCGTCCGCGGTGTGCTCCAGGGAGCCGATCTCGGCCTCCTTGTGCAATCGGTCGACCAGGTCACCGCGTTCGTAGGGCAACAATGCACTGAACTCCACGCCGGGCTTGGGCAGATCGGCCTCGACCGCCTCCAGCAACGCTTCGATGCCCTCGCCGGTCTTGGCGGAGACCACGACGGAGTGCGGTTCGCGCGCCTTGAGCCTGCTCAGCACCAGGGGATCCGCGGCGTCGGCCTTGTTGATCACGATCAACTCGGGGATCTTGGTCGCCTCGATGTCCGCGAGCACCTGGCGTACGGCTGCGATCTGCCCCTCGGGGTCGGCGTGCGAGCCGTCGACCACATGCAGGATCAGGTCGGCGTCGGCGACCTCCTCCAAGGTGGAGCGGAAAGCCTCGACGAGTTGGTGCGGCAGGTGGCGTACGAACCCCACCGTGTCGGTCACGACATAGCCGCGGCCGTCGCTGGTGGTCGTACGCCTGGTCGTCGGGTCGAGGGTCGCGAAGAGCGCATCCTCGATCAGCACTCCGGCCTTGGTGAGCCGGTTGAGCAGGCTGGACTTCCCGGCGTTGGTGTAGCCCGCGATCGCGACGCTAGGGATGTGGTGGCGGCGCCGCTCCTGACGCTTGACGTCACGGGTGCCCTTCATCTCCTTGAGCTCGCGGCGCAGTTTGGCGATCTTGGTGTTGATCCGGCGGCGATCGGTCTCGATCTTGGTCTCACCGGGGCCACGGCCACCGATGCCGCCGCCGTCCGCGCCGACACGGCCACCGGCTTGGCGCGACAGGTTGCCACCCCAGCCGCGCAGTCGCTGCTTCATGTAGCTGAGCTGGGCCAGCTCGACCTGTGCCTGGCCCTCCTTGCTCTTGGCGTGCTGGGCGAAGATGTCGAGGATCAGGGCGGTCCGGTCGACGACCTTGACCTTGATCTTGTCTTCGAGGTTGCGAAGTTGGCTGGGGGCGAGTTCGCCGTCGCAGATCACGGTGTCGGCGCCGGTCGCCTGGACGATCTCTTTGATCGCCTCGACCTTGCCGCGGCCGATATAGGTGGCCGGGTCGGGTTTCGTACGCCGCTGGAAGACCGCCTCCAGCACCTCCGAGCCGGCCGTCTCGGCGAGCAGGGCGAGTTCGGCCATCGAGTTCTCCGCGTCGGAGACCGTGCCTTCGGTCCATACGCCGACGAGCACCACCCGCTCCAGACGGAGCTGGCGATATTCGACCTCGGTGATGTCTTCGAGTTCGGTCCGGATCCCGGCGACGCGGCGCAGTTGGTGGCGCTCGGCGAGGTCCTGCTCTCCAGTGGTCAGCTCGGGATCTTCGCCGGCCCCGTCGTCAGTGCCGTCGTCGGTGTCATCGGCATACCCCGACTCCCAGTCGTCGACGGAGTCGTCATCGAAGTCGTCGTCATCCCAGCCGGTCGTCTTGGCCAAGGCGTCGGAGAGCGAGAAGTGCGGGTCGAGATCGCGTGCGTTCGTCATATGCCGACAAGCCTACGGCGCGGCACCGACAAGCGGCGAAGGGTTTTCGCCCGACTGACCCCTGGAAGACACGAAGAACTGCGGCCGCGGGAAGAGTCCAGGTGACCTGGCCCTTCCCAGCGGCCGCAGTTCTTCGGGCTTGGGGGGTCAGCCCTGCGTACTGAACGCGGCGTTGAAGGCAGCCTCGGGGCGTCGAACGCCAGTGCGAGCCCATTCGGCCGTTGCGGCCGGTGCCGACTGCTTCTTGGCGTCCTTGCAGTCCACGTGATAGATCGGGTCCTTGAAGTCCCACAAGAACCCAACCGGGTCGAGGTCTTGCCACACGAAGTGCGACGGGTCCCAGTTGAGGCCGAACGCCTCGCGGTGCCCGATCGCCTCCATGGTGCGCACGGTGGTCCAGTAGTCGTACGCGATCTCGCTGGGGTGCACCTCGTGGGCGAACTGACGTCGCTGTCGGGGAGAGGGCGGGAGGCGCGATCCATCGCAGCCTGACGCAGTCCCGAAACACCTGAAGGCCAGGTGGGGTGTGGGACTCCCACCGTGGAGCGACGGCGATCACAATGTCACTGAACCTGCGCTCTTTCGAATATTTCGGGCGACGGTGTCACTCTCTCATTGCCCCGGCAGTCGACCGGCGAGCCGCAACGCCAGACCACTTGCGCGTACGACGCGTCGCGCCAACGCCGCCCGCAGGGAAGCCTCGGTGCCGATCACCGTGACCTGCTCTTGTGCCCTTGTCACCGCGGTGTAGAAGAGCTCGCGTGTGAGCAACGGGGAGTCCTCCGCCGGCAGCACGACGGTCACCGCACGCGCCTCGGACCCCTGGCTCTTGTGCACGGTCATGGCATAGACGGTCTCGGCCGACGCCAGCCGGGTGGTCGCGAACGCCACCGCCTTCTCGCCGAGCCGGACCAGGACGCGCAGTCGACCGTCGGGCAGGCTCACGGTGACACCGAGGTCACCGTTGGACAGGCCCAGACCGCGATCGTTGGCCGTGATCAACACCGGCCGTCCAGGGAACCATTCGGTGTAGTGAGTCACCCCCGTACGCTCCGCGAGCAGTCGCTGGATCTGACGGTTCCAGCTCGAGACGCCATAGGGGCCGGTGCGGTGAGCGCACAGCAGCCGGTGCGCGTCGAGCAGATCGGTGACGGCTCGTCCGTCGTCTTCGGCCAAAGGCCCCTCTGCTCGGGTTACGCGATCGGCGGCCAAGGTGACGGCGAATGCGGCATCGACGACTCGCAGCTCAGCCGCCTTGAGGGCTTCGTCATCCTCGGGGTCGACCAGGCTGAGCGCGCCATCGCCCGCGGTCAGCAGAGCAACCACGCGATCGGCATCGTCGGCGCGCACCGCCGCTGCCAGTTGGTCGAGCGCGGCTCCGGCCTCGAATCGGTGCGTGCGTACGAGCCGCTGCACCACCGTGGCGGCCGGTCCTTCCGGCTGTGCCTGCCCCAGCAGCGCCAGGCCCTGCACCAGATCGGCGAGCACATTGCCCGCCTCCACCGACGCGAGCTGATCAGGGTCGCCCACCAGGATGAGTCTGGTGTCGGGACGTACGGCCTCCAGCAGCCGCGCCATCATCGACAGCGGCAGCATCGACACCTCGTCGATCACGATGATGTCGAAGGGCAGCCGGTTTTCCCGATGGTGCCTGAAGCGGGTGGACGAGTCCGGGAAGCGGGTGCCCAACAGCCGCTGCATCGTCGTGGCACCCAAGGCATCGAGATAGCCGGCCGACGGATCCGTGAGCGTGGCGCGCTCCCTTGCCACGGATTCCTGAAGTCGGGTGGCGGCCTTGCCGGTCGGCGCCGCGAGGCCGATGCGAGGTGCCCGCCCGGCCTCGTGCTCGAACTGCTCCCCCATCAGCAGCAGCATCCGCGCCACCGAGGCGGTCTTGCCGGTGCCGGGACCTCCGGTGAGCACCGTGGTCCACTGCCGCGCAGCGGCCAGGCACGCGTGTCGCTGCTCCTCCCAACCCTCTGCAAACAGGCGCAGAGCTCCGGCCTCAAGCATGAGTTCGTCGACCTTCGGCGCAGTCAGGGCAAGGCGCGCCATCACGTCCGCGTGGACCTGCTCTTCTTCACGCCAGTGTCGATCGAGGTAGAGCAGCGACCCGGCCAACCGCACGAGACCGGCCTCGGCGACGGCACTGGCCGCGACCCGCTGCGGCCACTGCGCCGCGTCGGGCCAGGTCACCTCTCCTTCGAGTTCCATCGGCTGCTGTGCCACGGTCGCGAGATCCACGCACACCGAGCCCGCGCGAGCAGCGCGTACGGCCAGTGCCACCGCAAGCCGCACCGACTCGTCCGACTCGTTCACCAGACCTGCGAGCCGAGCCGCGACCTGCACGTCCGCGGAGTCCAGCGCACCCGCACGGTTGAACTCGGCGAGCACCCCGACAGCCCCCAACGCCAGGCGCCGATCGGCGACGTGCCGTTCTGATCCGGCGATGGTCATGGGCGTCCCCCGTCCAGGATCTTGGAGAGTTCGAGGATCAAGGCGGTGGGTGGGCGCCACGAGAACACCCCACACGGCACGCCGTCGATGATTGGCGTGGCCGGACCGACCATGCCGCGCACGTAGAGGTAGAGCACACCGCCCAGATGGGTCTCCGGGTCGTACGCAGGCAGCCGCCAGCGCAGGAAGCGGTGCAGCACGACCGAGTAGAGCAGCGCTTGCAGGGGATAGTGCGAATGCACCATGGCGGCGGTGACCTTGTCGGGGGTGTAGTCGAGCGCAGTCAGCGAGCGGCCCGGCTCACCAAGAGTGTTGGTCTTGTAGTCGACGACCACGAAACGGGGGTTGCCCGTCTCGTCGAGCATCCGCAACACCACGTCGATGGAGCCCGAGAGATAGCCGCGCAGCACCTGCTCCCCCAGGGACGGGTTGTCGAGTTTGTCGGCGTATTCGCGCACCGGGTCGCCGGGCGGAAGGTGGGCCCGGATCGCCGTCGCGAAGTCCGCCAACCGCCGTCCTCGCTCACCCTCGCGGTCGCCGTCCGCGAGCGGGATCTCGAAGTCGAGTTCCCGCAACCGATCGCGTAGCGGAATCTCGGCGAGCGTGAGCCCGGAGGCGAGCGGGCCGAGTGGGCTGTGGTTCATCGGCAGGAGGGCATCGGCGAGAGTCTCGGTCGGCTCCGGGACCGCCCACCAGCGACGTTGGACGTCGAGATGTCGGATCAGCTCGGCACGAAGGTCCGGCACCTCGGGGTCGGCGAGTTCGAGGACGGCATGCACCAGAGATCCGAAGGTGGCGCCACCGGCCAGGCCGTCCATGGGCGAGACGAGTTCGGGCGCAATCTCTGCGGGGGCCTCCGGCGCGGTCAGGTCGAGCATTGGCTCGATCTCGACCTCGTCATCGGTGCCGGCGACTTCGGGCTCGGCATAGGTGACCGACACCTGCTCGGCGCGGATCAGTCCGGAGTACGACGTACGGCGCCACGCCAGGTCCAGCGTGCGGTCGAAACTGCGAGCCGCCAACCGCGGCGCGGGATCGGTCTCGCGTACGGCTCCGGAATGGACGACGGCGTCCTCCAGCCTGAACGCACCCGCCGCCTCCCAGCGTTTGAGCACCTGGTCGCACGCCACGTCGGTGTCGGGGAACGGCGCTGTGGGCGAGACGTACGCCCCGTCGGGCTCGCGCCCGAACAGCAGACGGGTGAGCGACGCGTTCTTGCCATCCCACGTGGGTGCCCACCACAGCACCAACTGGGCGCGAGCACGCGTCATCGCGACGTAGGCCAACCGCAGGTCCTCTTGGGCTTCCTCCACCCGCGCCTGCGCGCGAGCCTGTTCGGTGCCTGCGACGTCGAGGCATCGTTGTGCGTTCTCGTGGTAGAGGTGCGTGGTCACCCAGTCCTTGACCCGTCGGTCGAAAAGACCCGGCAGGTAGACGAGGGGGTATTCGAGGCCTTTCGAACCGTGGATCGTCACGAACTGCACGGCCTGGGCATCGACATCGAGTCGCCGACGGCGCGCGTCGGTGCGATTGCCCTCATCGATCGCGTCGCGCAGCCAGCGAGTCAGACCGGTCAGGCCCAGGCGGTCCTCCTGGGCGGCGCAATGGAGCAACTCGCCCACGTGGTTGAGGTCGGTAAGGATGCGCTCACCGCTCTCCCAGCCCAGCACTCGTGCGGCCAGCCCGTCTGCGTGCGCAGCCGCGAGCACGGCGGCGACTCCACGTGAGCGGCACAGGTCGAGCCACGAACGGATCCGCTCGCCGAGTCGATCGGAGAGGTCGGTGCCGCCGGCGACGAGTTGATCAGCGGTCGTGTCGAAGAACGGCGTCAACGCGGCGGCATGAATGCGGCGCGGCTGCGACGGTTGCTCCATCGCCTCGAGCAGGCGCAGCCAGGCCGCTGCAGCAGGACCGGTCATCACGCTGTCGGCGGAGTTGACGACCCACGGGATGCCGCGCTTGGTGAGTTCGGCCTGGATCGGTCCCCCTTCCAGCCGGATCGAGTGCAGCAGAATCGCCACGTCGCCCGCGTCCAACGGACGGATCGTCCCGTCGGGGTCGGTCACCGACGCGCCCGCGCTGAGTTGCCGGCTGATGTCGGCTGCGACGTCAGCCGCCACTAGCGGCTTCCAGTCCGCCGGACGAATGGTCTGCGACTTGGTGAGATCGAGTCCCTCGCGCGAGACGCGACGCAGCCGCACTCCTCCCCTGACCTCATAGTCGATGCCGCGCTGGGTGCCGGAGAGCGAACTCCCTTCCCGGGCCGCGGTGACCGGATGCACCACGATCTGCTCGTCGCCCAACTCAGCCCCACGCAACAACGCCTGCAAGGCGTCGACGACCGCCGGGTCGGATCGGTGATTGCGGTCGAGCGTGCGGGTCTCGGCACCGTCGACCGCGCTGAGATAGGTCGGCGTGTCACCACCGCGGAAGGCATAGATCGCCTGCTTGGGATCACCGATCAGGACCAGCACGCTGGACTTCGCGAAGGCTCGCGAGAGCACCTGCCACTGCACCGGGTCGGTGTCTTGGAACTCGTCGACCAAGATCACCTTCCAGCGTGCCCGCATCCGCTCGGCAGCCGCGGAGTCCTCGCCCTCGAGTGCCGTGGCGAGTCGATCGAGCAGGTCGTCGAACGTCAGGATCGCGGCACGTTGCTTGCGGTGCGCGACCTCGTCACGTACGCCCCCGGCAAAGGACACCAGGGCCGCCTCGCGGCTGTCTTGGTCAAAATCACGAGGGCGCAGCGCGGCGTGCGGCTGGGCCAGCGCGTTCTCGGCCGCGATGCGCGCCTCTTTGAACGTCACCGGAGGCTCGGCCGTGCCGGACCAGCGCGCCAGATAGTGGTCGGTGACCACATCGTCGGTCAGTCCGCTCAGGTCCTCGCGCAAGGTCTCGCGGGCGTCGGAGTTTCCCGCGACCCCCAGCGAGCGCAGCACCGCATGGCAGAACTCGTGGGTGGTGGCGATGGTTGCCGCGTCGTAGTGGGCCACTGCGTCCAGCAGACGTCGCCGCCTCACCTCGATCGACGCATCGTCGAGTTCGCGACGATCGGCGTCTCGGCGCAGCACTCCCCCCAGCGGCGTCGTGGCCTCCGGCAAGGCCAGTTCGGCAGCCGCCGCCACCAACTGCTCGCGCACCCGATCTCGCAATTCCTGGGTCGCCGCCCGGCTGAAGGTGATCAGCAGCAACTCGTCGAGGCGGGCACCCTCCGCGATGAAGCGCGTCGCAAGGGCGGCCAGCGTGAAGGTCTTGCCGGTGCCGGCACTGGCTTCGAGGACGGTGATGCCGGTGCCCGGCAACGGTGCGGTGAGGTCGAAGGCTTCCATCACTCCTCCTCCGACTGCAGGATCGGCAACCAGAGACCGAGTGCCTCGTGACCGAAGACCGGCTGCCCGTCAGGGCCGGGGAGGTCGCGCGCTTCCTCCCAGCGGGGACGTCTGCCCCAGGCATGGGTCAACTCCGGAGGTCGGCTCTTGTTCCATGCCTCGCGGGCGTCGCGCTGGATCATCCAGTCCGGGGCGTTGCGTCGCCGATGCACCACCAACGCCCAGGCCCGAGCGGTCTCCTGCTCCAGCGGAATGACCTGGGTCAGCGCCCGATCATGCAATGCCACGAGCGACTCCAACACGCCCAGCGGATCGACCACCGGGCGGAAGGTGCCGCGGACCGGATCCACTCCCGCCTCGGGACCGCGACCGATCGTACGACCCACGAAGCCGGCGCCGGGATCGGCCGCACTCAGCGCCACCAGATCCAGCCAGAGTTGCAGCCTCGATTTCGCGCCCAACGTCGAGTACCCGACCCGGACGAGACGATTGCCAAAGACCCCCGGCACGGTGCCGACGACTCGACGGCCATCCGCCAGCTTGATGTCGACGTCTGTGTCGGTCGACTCCTGCTCTCCGATCGAAGACCTGAACTCCTCGACGAGTTTGTGCGCCGTCTTCGCCGCCTCCTTGACGCCGTGCCAGCCGTACGCCCCCGGTGGCGCGGCCCCCTGCTGCCACTCGCGGTGGAGGACGTCGCCCAGGTCGTGACGACGCAGGAGTGCCTGCAGCATCCGGTCGCCGGATTGCCAGGCCGCGAGTCCGCCCACAGCGGCCGGCATCGAGTCGGAGACCTCGTCGCGCTCACGGGGCACTTCGGTCATCAGCCGTTGCCGGACGAATGCCTTGGCCGGAGAGAACACCGCCTCACGCAGGTCCGTCAACGCGATGTCGCCAAGCGGCGCTGGTGGCAGGCGGACATCGATCAGGCGCGGAGCCGGATGTCGTGGTGACGCGGCCACCCGGGCGGCACGCGCCGAGTCGCTGTCGTACGACTGCGGGAGCAACACGCCGCGCTCTGGCACACCCAGATAGGCCGGGTGAAAAGCCTGCGACTTGTGCTCGGCAATCTTGAACCCCGGTGCGGCGACTTCCACGACGTCGAGGAACTCACGCAGGGGCACGGCTGGAGGACGTGGGGCACCTGTCGATTCGTGGAAACCGGTGTAACTGATCACCAGATGCTCGGTCGCGGCCATCACCGCATCGAGGAAGAGTTGTCGGTCGGCGCCACGCTGGTCGCGTTCGCCGACGAGTGGGATCCGACCGAGGACGTCGTCGCCGTCGAGGGTGCCGCCGCGGGGGAAGACACGGTCATCGATGCCGAGCAGGCACACCACGCGATGCGGCACCGAGCGCATGGGCGTAAGCGTGCAGATGGTCAGCGTCCCGGTGCGGAAGTTCGCGCGCGTCGGCCGGCCGCCCAGTTGTCGGTGCAGCATGGCGCGGATGTCTCCCAGTCGAAGAACCGTGCTCTCGCCCGCCTCTTCGCCAAGCGCGGACAACTCTCGGTGAAGTTGTGCCTGTTGCCACTCCTCGCCATATGCCGGCTCCGCGAGCCGCTCGACGGTCGATGAGAGCAAGGCGAACCATTCGGCCGCCCCGTGCGCACCGCCGAACCTCTCGGCGCAACGTTGCAGTCGTTCGATGGCCTCGGCCAAGCGCCCAGCGAGGGCGATGTCGGTGGTCGAGACATCGTCGTAGGGCGCGGTGGTCTTCAGGGTCGCGTCGGAGTCGTCGGAAAGGGCAACGCCTGCGAGCACTCGGTCGAGGCCGAACTTCCAGGTGTTCTGCACGAACGCGTCGAGTCCGTACGCCGCTCGCCCCCGTTCGTCCCAACCCCAGCGGATCCCCGAGTTGGTGACCCAGCGGGTCAGCGTCTCCAGGTCGGACTCCGAGAAACCGAAGCGTCGCCGCACCGGCTCTTCCGCCAGCAGGTCGAGCACCCGGCTTGCCTCGGCACGCCCGTCGCCCAGGTCGAGGATCTTGGTCAGCACGCCGAGCAACGGGTTGGTCTGCGTCGGAGATCGATCGGCCAGCATCACCCGCAACCGATGACCAGGATGGCTGCCCGCGACCGCTTCGCCGAGACCGAAGGACGCCTGGATCAGGGGGGCGAAGACATCGATATCGGGACACATCACCACGATGTCGCGTGGCTCCAGAGTGGGATCGGCATCCAACAGATTGAGCAGCACCTCACGCAGCACCTCGACCTGACGGGCCGGGCCATGACAGGCGTGCACTTGGACCGACCCGCGTACGCCTGTGTCCTCGCCCAAGCCGACTGCCTGTCGCGGCGCTCGGGCTGCGGCGATGTCGGCCTGGATCGCGCCAAGCAGGGTGCGCGGTCGCGTCGGCCCGGGCACTGCCCCGCCATCGCGGGCATGCACCGCTTCGAGCACCGCCTGCGCCTCACGCACGTCGCGCCCCATCGTCGCCAGCAGCGGATGCTCGACCGCGAGGTGAGACTCGTCGTCCAGTCGACGGGTGCCCAGCGACGGCACCGCGCGCGCGGCCCAGAGCGCATCGCTGGGATGCGGCATCCACACGTGGACCTCGCGTCGCTCACCGACAGCAGCCAGCAATTCGGCCTCGCTGCGACTGAGCCGGGTGTGGCCAAACAGGCTCAGGCGTGGGGGCAGGTCCAACGCGAGCGACCCGGATGAGAGCGCCGCGACCACGTCGCGATGCCGTACGACCGGCGACGGTGCCCCGACATCGGCCAGCACTCGCCGCCACAACTCCGGCTGCCAGGCCAGGTCGGCCGGCAGCGCTCGGCCGGTCCCGTCGCCGTTGCCCCCCGCCTCCCAGTCGACGAGCAGGTGGGGACGCTGCCCGGCGTACGCCGCCAACAGCCCGGCGAGGCGTCTTGCCACGGCAAAGCGCCGCCCCTGACGCAACACGAACTCGTCCGACCCGGGCTCGAAGAGATAACCCAGATGGTCGACGACGACGCGCGCCCACGGCTCCCCCACCGACCTGTCGAGCACGCGCAGCACCGACCAGGCAAGCACGTCGGGGTGCCAGGGATCCTCGTCGCGCGTCCCCAGCACCTCGGCGATCAGCGAGGCCGGGGAGCGGAACTCGACACCCGCACACACGCCGTCGGCAGACCCCGGGGCATTGCCAAGCAGGTGTGAGAGCTGCTGGCTGAGCCATCGCTCCACACCCCGCGCCGGGACCAGCACCAACTCCATCGCGAACGGATCTGCCTGCGGCTCGCGCAACACCGCGGCAAGGCCCGGGACCAGCAGGTCCGCCCGCTCAGCTCGATGCACGATCAACGTCACGGGCGCCACCCTAGACGCGCGCACGGACAACGCGATTCGCACGGCAAAGAGCGCCTCGGAGCACTAGCGTGACAAGCGTGAACCTTCCTGCACGTGCACGTGTCGTGATCATCGGTGGCGGCGTCATCGGCTGCTCGATCGCCTATCACCTCGCCCATGCCGGCTACACCGACACCGTGCTCATCGAACGCGACAAGCTGACCTCCGGCACCACCTGGCACGCCGCAGGCCTGATGACCACCTTCGGCTCCACGAGCGAGACCAACACCGGGATCCGTCTCTATTCACGCGACCTGTACGCGCGCCTGGAAGCCGAGACCGGGATGTCCACGGGCTTCCGCCCGGTCGGTCTGATCGAGGCCGCCGCCGATCAGGACCGCCTCCACGAATACCGTCGGGTCGCAGCGTTCCAGCGCCACCTCGGCCTGGAAGTGCACGAGGTCTCCAACGACGAGATGCGCGATCTGTTCCCGTGGGCTCGCACCGACGATCTGCACGGCGGCTTCCACATCCCAGGCGACGGCCGGGTCAACCCCGTAGACCTGACCATGTCGTTGGCGCGCGGTGCCAAGAACCTCGGCGTACGGATCGTCGAAGACGTCACGGTCGAGGACGTGTTGATGTCCGGAGACGGGCTGCGCACCGTCACCGGAGTGCGTACGAGCGCCGGCGACATCGAATGTGAATACGTGGTCAACGCCACCGGCATGTGGGCTCGCGAACTCGGCGAGCGCAGCGGTCTGGTCATCCCCAATCAGGCGGCTGAGCACTACTACCTGATCACCGACTCCATCGACGGCATCGACCCCGATGGGCCGATCTTCGAAGACCCCACCTCGTACGGCTACTACCGCGAGGAGGGTGGCGGCATGATGGTCGGCCTCTTCGAACCGCACGCGGCGGCGTGGGCCGTGGAGGGCATCCCCGGCGACGCCTCCTTCACCACCCTCAAGCCCGACTGGGATCGGATGGCGCCCTTCCTGGAGACCGCGATGTCGCGGGTGCCGATCACCCAGGAGGTCGGCGTACGCACGTTCTTCTGCGGTCCCGAGTCCTTCACCCCGGACCTCGCGCCCGCCGTCGGCGAAGTGCCCGGCATCCGGGGCTACTTCGTCGCAGCGGGGATGAACTCGGTCGGCATCCTCTCCGCCGGTGGCCTGGGCCGAGTCATCGCCGAATGGATCGTGTCGGGCGATCCCGGCGTGGACGTGACGGGCTTCGACGTCGCACGCTTCCAGCCCTACCAGTTGGCGCCGGCCTATCGCGCCGAACGTACGACCGAGATCCTCGGCACGGTCTATGCCGCCCACACGCCGGGCAAGCAATTGCACACCCAACGCGGTGCGCTGCTCTCGCCGGTGCACGACCGCCTGGTCGCGGCCGGCGGCTATCTGCGCGAGGTCTCGGGGTGGGAGTCGGCGGACTGGTATGCCGGGGCCGGGCAGACCCCGACGGCCGAGCCGACGTGGTGTGCTGCGCCCTGGTTCGAGCAGTGGGAGCACGAGCACCGGGCCGTACGCGAAGGCGCCGGGCTGATGGACATGTCGTTCATGGCCAAGTTCCTCGTGGAAGGCCCGGATGCGGGCGCATCACTGGCGCGGATCTCGGCCGGTGACGTCGACGGCGCGCCCGAGACGATCACCTACACCCAGTGGCTCAACGAACGTGGCCTGATCGAAGCTGACCTGACGGTCACCAAGCATGACGCCGATTCGTTCATGGTCGTGGCCTCCGACACCGCGCACGGCGCAGCCCTCGACTGGCTCAACCGCCACCTGCACGGCGAGGTGACCGTCACCGACGTGACCGCGAAACTCGCGCAGATCAACCTGCAAGGCCCGTTGTCTCGCGACGTGCTGGCCGGGCTGACTGACCAGGACCTGTCCACGGCCGCGTTCCCGTTCCGCACCGCGCGGGTGATCACGGTGGCGGGCGTGGAATCGCTCTGCGCCCGGATCACCTATCTGGGCGAGTTGGGCTATGAACTCTATGTCGCCGCGGCACGAGCCGGCGAGGTCTGGGACGCCATCGCGGCCGACCCGAGGGTGCGGCTGACCGGGCTCAAGGCGTTGTCGTCGTTGCGGATGGAGAAGGCCTATCGCGACTTCGGCCACGACATCGACAACACCGACTGCCCCCTCGCCGTCGGCCTGGGCTTCGCCGTGGACTGGGACCACGAGTTCATCGGGCGAGCAGCGTTGGCCGAGCGGCGTGGCCGTCCGATGCTGTCCAGGCTGGTACAGATCGTGCTCGACCAGGGGCTCGGCGAAGGCGGTCCACTGCTCTTCCACGCCGAGCCGGTGCTGCGCGACGGGGTCGTGGTCGGTTATGTGCGCGCCGGCTCCTACGGCTGGACTCTGGGCGCGGCGGTCGGGTTGGCGTACGTCACGGCGCCAGACGCTGTGACGCCCGACTGGTTGGCTTCCGGCACGTGGGAGGTCGACGTGGCGGGTGAACGTTTCGCGGCGAGCGTCTCGCTGCGCCCGGCGTACGACCCGAAGAGCGAGCGGGTGCGCGCCTGACGGCGTTCGGGAGGAAGAACTGCGGCCGCGGCGCGGGTCAGAAGGCGCCCGACTGCGCCCCCGGCCGCAGTTCTCCGCCGAGGATTGAGGGGGTCACCGCGCCGCGGGCTGGCCAGGAGTCCGGATCAGCAGCCACGAGATCAGCCCGCCCGCCGCGAGCAGGCCCGCGCACAGCAACATCGCGGCCTGGTAGCCGTCACTGAACAGTGCCGGCACGGCATAGTCGTCGCCGGACAACCCCACCAGGACCGGCAACGCAGCGACAGCGAGCAGTGAACCCGCGCGGGCGACCGCGTTGTTGATCCCACTTGCCACGCCCGCGCGGTTGTCGGGCACGGCCGCCAGCACCGTCGCGGTCAGCGGAGCCACCATCAAGGCCAGCCCGAGACCGAAGATCACCAGGCCCGGCAGGACGTGCAACACATAGCCGTCGCCGGCGTCGACAAGCGCCAGCCAGGCCGTCCCGAACGCCATCACGAGCGGGCCGACGGTCATCGGGATGCGCGGGCCGACGCGTTCGCCGTACGCCCCGCCGCGTCCGGCAAGCAACAGCATGCACACGCTGATCGGCAGGGTCGCCAGCCCGGCGGCCAGCGGCGACCAGCCCAGCGAGGTCTGCAACTGCAGCACCAGGAAGAACATCATCGCGCCGAGCGCGGCATAGACCACGAAGGTCATCGCGTTGGCCGCGCTGAACTGCACCGACCCGAAGAGCGACGTCGGCATCATCGGCCGAGGCGTACGCCGCTCCCACCACACGAAGAACACCATCAACGCCAGCCCGCCCAAGCCCAGCCACAGCGCGGCGAAGCGCCCCCATTCGATCAGTCCGTACGTCGTCGAGCCCAGCGCCAGGACCGCCAACACAGCGCCCACGACGTCGAAGCGCCCGGTCGCGGACTCGTCTCGGGTCTCGGGGACAGCACGCCGCGCGACCACCAGGGTGAGTACCGCCAAAGGCAGGTTGATCAGGAAGATCAACCGCCACGACACCTCGATCAGCAGTCCGCCGAACAGCGGGCCGAAGGCGGTCGCGAACGACGCCATCCCCGACCATGTGCCGATCGCACGAGCCCGATCCGCGGGCACGAAGACCGACTGCAGGATCGCCAAGGAACCAGGCGTCAGCAGTGCGCCGCCGATGCCTTGTACGACCCGCGCACCGATCAACACCTCGGCGGTGGGGGCGAGTCCGCACAACAGCGACGAAACCGCGAAGAGCACGACCCCGAGCTCGAAGACGCGACGCCGTCCCCAGCGGTCGCCGAGCGCACCACCGAGCAGGATCAGCCCGGCCAGCGTCAGGAAGTAGCCGTTGGTGATCCACTGCAACTGCGCGAGGCTGGCGTCCAGGTCGGTGCCGAGCTCGCGCAAAGCGACGTTGACGACCGTGCCGTCGAGCATCGCCATGCCCGACCCGAGGGTCGCCGCGAGGACGACCGCGCGCCCTCGGGGCGACGACAGCTCGACGAAGCCGGTCACCTCACTTGGGAGGCATCCGGATGCCGCCGTCGACGCGGATCGTCTCGCCGTTCATGTAGGAGTTGGTGACGCACTCGATGACCATCGAGGCGAGCTCGTCGGGCACGCCAAGGCGCTTGGGGAAGAGCACCGACTGGCCCAGGTGCGCCTTGAACTGCTCGGACTGCTCACCCTCCCCATAGATCGGAGTGTCGATCAGGCCCGGAGCGACGGTGTTGAGACGAATGCCCGCGGCCGATAGGTCGCGCGCGACCGGCAGTGTCATGCCGACGACGCCGCCCTTGGACGCGGAGTACGACGCCTGGCCGATCTGGCCGTCGAAGGCCGCGACCGAGGCGAGGTTGACGATCGCGCCGCGCTGACCGTCGGCGTCGGGCTCGTTGCGCGACATCACCGTGGCGGCCTGGCGAGTCATGTCGAAGGTGCCGATCAGGTTGATCTCGATGACCTTGCGGAAGGCGTCGAGGGCGTGAGCCGACTCGAGCTGGCCGTCGCGACCGATCGTGCGCTGGGCCCAGCCGATGCCGGCCGAGTTCACACAGGCGCGCAGTGGAGCGATCTCGGCGGCGGCGTTGACCGCTGCGGTGATCTGCTCGGTCTTGGTGACGTCGACCAGGGCGAAGATGCCGCCGATCTCCTCGGCGAGCGCCTCGCCCTTGTCGGCTTGCAGGTCGGCGACGACCACGCGCGCGCCCTTGGCCGCCAGTTGGCGAGCGACGGCGGCGCCGATGCCTGAGGCGGCACCGGTGACGATGGCTGAGGATCCGTTGATGTCCATATCGCGAAGGCTAGCGACATGCTGCCCGGTGTCTCCTCAGAGGTCGGTCTCCCCCCACGCCACCAGCACCGCAGGCCCGGCGAGCAGGACACGGTCGTCCGCGGTCCAGGTCGCCTGGAGGCGACCACCGGGAACGTCTACGACGTAGGTCGTGTCTATCCCGAGCCCCTGCCGGGAGCCTGAGGGATCGAGGTCGTCGGCTCGCGCCGCGGCAACCATGACCGCAGCCGCGCCCGTGCCGCAGGACCGGGTCTCGCCCGCACCGCGCTCATAGACGCGCATGGCAACGTGCCGGGGGCCGACGCGCTGGACGAACTCGACATTGACCCCATCCGGATAGACCGACTCGTCGTACGCCGGGGCCTCCAGCAGCCCACCAGCGTCGTCGAGTGAATCCACGAACGCGACCGCGTGCGGGTTGCCCATATCGATGTGAACTGCCGGCCAACTGCCGTCGGCGGCAGCGACCCGCGTCATCCCGACGATCTTCGGGGCACCGAGGTCGGCAGAGAAGCCGTCCCGCGTCGCCGTGAGTGTTTTGATGCCATCGCGGGTGTCGATCTCGAGCGGGAAACTCACCCCCTCGTACTCCTGCAGATAACGGGCGAACACACGGATGCCGTTCCCGCACATCTCGGCGATCGAGCCGTCGGCGTTGCGATAGTCCATGAACCAACGACCATCCCGCTGGACTGCGCCGATGACGCCGTCGCCGCCGATCCCGGCCCGCCGATCACACAACGCGCGTACGCGCTCGACAGTCAGTGCGACGTCGCCGGGCACGACCACGAAGTCGTTCTCCGTGCCATGTCCTTTGACGAAGCGATAACTCACGGTCGCGATCCTGCCATCACTGCGGCGGTTGCTGTTCGGCGATCTGCCGGCGTACGTCGTCCATATCGAGGGCGCGGACCGCCTCGATGACCTGCTCCAGAGCCGCCGCGGGCATGGCACCCGGTTGCGCGAAGACCAGGACCTGGTCACGAAACGCCATCAGGGTCGGGATGGACGTGATCTGTGCCTGCGCCGCGAGCCCCTGTTCGGCCTCGGTGTCGATCTTGGCGAAGACGATGTCGGGATGCTTGGCCGAGGTCTCCTCATAGATCGGCGCGAACTGGCGGCACGGGCCACACCACTCGGCCCAGAAGTCCACCAGCACGATGCCGTTGCCGGTGACGAGTTCCTCGAAAGTGGCCTCGGTCGCGTTGATCGTCGCCATAAGACGGCTCCTTGTTCGTCGGCGTTGACTCGCTATTGCGACCATAGCGACCTGTCGTACACGCGTTTGTGAAACAGTGGAACCCCACCGGAGGAGGACACATGTGCCAAGCGGTCACCTGTCGCGTCTGCGGCAAAGCCACCTGGACCGGATGCGGTGAGCACATCGAGGAGGCACTCGCCGGAGTGCCGCAGTCCGAGCGTTGCCAGTGCGCTCAGCAGCAGGCACCCGCGCATCATCACTGAGAGCGAACGCGTGTTCTGGGTGGCGTGCGGCTACACTGGCCTTTGAGCCGGTCGTACGAGCGCGCGGAATCGCGCCTGAAGATCGGCTCCCCCGGCGCGTACGAGTTCGGCAGCCACTTCTCCGGACCCCGCAGTTCTTGCCGTACGCCGGGCCGTCCGTAGTTCTGGACGCACCCGCCCACCGGGGCCGGATCGCTGTGTTGTCAGGCGCAGCGACGTAACACGATCGAAAGAAGTGTGGGTTGACCACTCAGCGTGATCGCCGCTCGGGCAGCAACCGCCGCGGACGCAATCAGTCCCGCAAGCGCGACAACGACGGCGTGATGCCCATCCTCGCGCGCGCCGTCCGCGAGATCGAGACCGCGGTCGGCCGCGGTCAGATCGGGCCCGAACTTCGGGCGCGTTTCCAGGCTGTGGCGCTGCTGGCGCGTGAGGAACGCGTACGCGCGCGAACAGAGGAGACGCTCACCGACGCCCAGCGCGACAGCATGCTCAAACGGCTCGACGGCGTCGCGACGATCCTGGCGCAAAGCGCCGCGCGGGAGCCCTCGCTCTTCGTGGTCTTGCAGCCCGATGCGCAAGTGTCGGACCGGACCCGCCAGATCGTGCGCGAGATGCAGCGTGGCGCCGGCTACACGCCCGTCGAGGAGCAGGCCGTCGAGCCAAGCGAAACCGAGGTCGCGCGGCTGGAGCGCAAGGTGCTGCCGCGTTCGGTGATCGCCGCCCAACTCGCCAACCCGTTCCAGGTGCCCGACTTCTCGGTGACGGCCCCCAAACTCACCGGATACCTCGCCGGGTGGGAGTTGATCGGGCCACTGCTCAACGCCTTCGAGCACCCGGTGGCTGGCGCGAGCGCCGCGATGGAACTGCCCGAGCCGCGCCCCGTCCCGCTGCCTCGCGGCATCGAGTTGATGGACCACCAGAGTCGACTGATCGCTGCGGTGACGGAGGGGCACCGTACGTTCCTGCTCGCCGACGAGCCCGGTCTGGGCAAGACCGCTCAGGCGCTGCTCGCGGCCGAGGCCGCCAAGGCGTACCCACTGCTTGTGGTCGTTCCCAACGTCGTGAAGACCAACTGGGCGCGCGAGGCTCAGCTGTGGGTGCCGCAGCGCACCGTGACGGTCGTGCACGGGGATGGCGACACGATCGACGGCTTCGCCGACGTGGTGATCATCAACTACGAGATCCTCGATCGACACGTCGACTGGATGGGCCACCACGGCTTCCGGGGCATGGTGGTCGACGAGGCGCACTACATCAAGAACAAGAAGTCGCAGCGCTCCCAGCACGTCCAGGAGATCTCGCACAAGATCCGCGAACGCGTGTCCCGACCGCTGCTGATGGCGCTGACCGGCACGCCGTTGATCAACGACATCGAGGACTTCCGCGCGATCTGGGAGTTCCTCGGTTGGATCGACGAACGCAAGCCCGGTCGCGAGTTGATGGCCGAACTCGAAGAGAACGGCTTCACGCCCGCTGACCACGCGTTCTATCCCGCGGCACGCGAGTCTGTGGTCGACCTCGGCATCGTGCGGCGCCGCAAGATCGACGTCGCGGCCGATATCCCGGCTCGCCGGATCGCGGACATGCCGGTCGAGCTCGAAGGTGCGGAAGGACGCTCCATCGCCGAGGCCGAGCGTCGACTCGCCGACCGCCTGGTCAGTCGTTATATGGCCGCGCTGGAGCACCGCCGCGCAGGTGTCGCGGTGACCGATCTCGACGGCATCGACCACGCTCTCGTACGCCGGGTCGCCGAGCGTGAGGTCGCCGAAGGTCCCGATGACTCCGCCGACGGCACCAACGTCTTCGCGATGGTGCGTCGCATCGGGCAGGCCAAGGCCGAACTCGCCGCCGACTATGCCGCTCAACTGGCGCGCAGCGCGGGCAAGGTCGTGTTCTTCGCCAAGCACCTCGACGTGATGGACGAGGCGGCCGTGGTCTTCGAGAAGCGCGGACTGCGCTACACCGAGATCCGTGGCGACCAGACCAAGAACGCGCGCCAGGAGGCGATCGACTCCTTCACCCAAGACGAGGATGTCTCGATCATCATCTGCTCCCTCACCGCGGCCGGCGTGGGGATCAACCTGCAGGTGTCGTCCAACGTCGTACTCGCCGAACTGTCGTGGACCAACGCCGAGCAGACCCAGGCGATCGACCGCGTCCACCGCATCGGGCAGACCGAGCCGGTCACCGCGTGGCGGATCATCGCCGCGCAGACCGTGGACGCCCGGATCGCCGAACTCATCGACAGCAAGGCCGGGCTCGCCGCCCGCGCGCTCGACGGTGCGACGGAAGAGGAGACCACCACGGCCGACATCCAGGTCGAGACGCTGGTCTCGATCCTGACGTCGGCTCTGGAGGAGCGCCTAGCTGGTTGAGTCATGCCTCCCTGGGCGTCGAGTCATGCCTCCCTGGGCGTTCAGTTGTGGATCGCGGTCAGCGCCTGCTCGACCCGGTCCGGGTCGTTCCACGTCACCCAGTGCACCCGTGGGTCTTTGCGGAACCAACTCTCTTGGCGCCTCGCGAAGCGCCGGGTCGCGGCCACGGTGCGCTCCAGCGCACCCTCCAGCGTCAGTCGGCCCTCCAGCATCGCGATCACCTCGCGATAGCCGATGGCCCGAGATGCCGTACGACTGTCGGCCAGCCCGTCTCGCAGGAGCACCTCGACCTCGCGTACGAGCCCCTCGGCGAACATCCGCTCCACGCGCTGCTCGATCCGCAGGTCCAGCGTCGGCCGGTCGATGTCGACGCCGATCTGCACGGTGGCGGTATCGACGTACGTCATCCGCGGCAGCGTGGCGGTGAAGGATTCGCCGGTCAACTCGCCTACCTCGAGAGCGCGTACGATCCGGCGCCCGTTGTCGGGCAGGATCTGCGCGGCGGCAGCGGGGTCCGTGTCCTGGAGGCGCCGGTAGAGCGCGGCTGCTCCGAACTCTTCCAACTCGGCCTCCAGCCGAGCGCGTACGACCGGATCGGTGCCCGGGAACTCGAACTCGTCGAGGATCGCGCGGGTGTAGAGAGCCGATCCCCCCACCAGGATCGGGACCTTGCCGCGGTCGCGGATCTCGGCGATCACCGCCCGCGCCCGGCGCTGGAAGTCGGCGACGCTGACGTCGGCATCTCGTACGGTCGCGAAATCGAGCAGATGGTGTGCGATCCCTCGGCGTTGCTCGATCGGGATCTTGGCGATGCCGATGTCCATGCCGCGATAGATCGCCATCGCATCGGTATTGACGATCTCGCCGTCGAGGCGCTCGGCCAGGTCGAGGGACAGGTCGGTCTTGCCCGAGGCGGTCGCGCCGACGACCGCGATGATCGGCTTGACGCTGGGTGTGACGACCACGGGGCTACTGTTTCACGCGTGGGCACACCCTTTTGGAGGGCCACGACCTCATCCACGAAACATCTAGGAGACAACATGGGCTTCCTCGACGACGCCAAGGACAAGCTGACCGCGGCGGTGGACAGCCAGGGCGACAAGATCGCGGACGGGCTCGACAAGGCCGGCGATGTCATCAGCGAGAAGACCGGCTTGGGCGACAAGGTCGACCTCGGGGTCGAGAAGGCCAAAGACACCCTCGACTCACTCGACGGCAAGAACGACGACATCAACTGAGCGAAGCGCCCTCCTCGTTGGCGGGGAGGGCGTTGCCGATTTGCGATCCCTGCGGTTGCCTTGGCCACCTCAACTCGGAACAAGGAGACCTGATGAGCCAGCAACAGTTCAGCGGTGACCAGGCCAAGGATGCGGCCGACGGGCTCGACTGCACAGACGACGACATCGGCCAGCCGACGCCTTCTGAGCCGACCGAGTCCGCCCCCACCGAGCCCGCGCAGCCGAACGACCCGGAACTCTCCCCGACCGACCCGGCCAACGCGCCCCAGCAGGACCCACGCGAGTGACCGATCGATTCGTAGTCGTGCCCGCGTCGTACGTCTATCTGACGCGCAGTGCGGGAGCCGACACCGAGGTGCTGCTGTGCCTGCGGCAGAACACCGGCTACCGCGACGGCTACTGGGCCGCCGGGATCGCCGGGCACGTAGAGCGTGGCGAGGATGCGTACGCCGCCGCGCGCCGTGAAGCAGTCGAGGAACTCGGCGTCACCGACCTCGACCTGACGTTCGTGACCACGATGAGTCGCACGATGTACGCCGACCCGATCGACGAGCGCGTCGACTTCTTCTTCACGGCGTCATCGTGGCGGGGTGAGCCCACGATCCTGGAGCCGCGCAAGAACGCCGAGATCCGGTGGTGTCGCCTCGACGACCTTCCTGACCCTGTCGTCCCCCACGAACGGGTGGTGTTGGACGCGATCCGCGAGGGCACAGTGAAGCCCTATCTGACCTTCGGCTTCAAGGAGCACGACCATGGCTGACGAACTCGGCGACCTCCCCGAGGCCACCACCGAACCCCCCGAGCGCTTCCCCGGCGGAGCTGACTCGATCGCCGACGAGGAGAAGTACGGCGAGATCCCCGACGCGCCGACGGTGCCGGATCTCGAACCCGACAGCAATCCCGCGGTGGACGACATGGTGCCCGCCGAGATCACCGAGCCCGATGACAAGCAGCAAGCGCCTGAGGGGGCGGCCGACGATCAGGAGACCGGCGAGGAGGACACCCCCGAGGCCGGTCAGGAGAACGAAGAGGGCGACCCCGAGGAGCCGGCCTGACGCTCAGCGACAGGCCGGAGCGTCCGGCAGCGGCACGGGTACGCCGACGGTCGGCATGCCGAGCCCGACGCCAGTCGACACCGGCTCAGCCGTACGCCGCTCCCAGGCATCGCCCGACCTCGTACGACGCAAGGACAGCACCGGGCCGTCGGCCACCAAGTGGTGCGGTGCGGCGTACGTGATCTCGACGGTGACCATGTCGCCCGGGCGTACGCCGTCCGCGCCCTCCGGATTGAAGTGCACGAGCCGGTTGTCGGGACCCCGCCCGCTCAACCGATGCGTCGCCGCATCCTTGCGTCCCTCGCCCTCGGCGACCAGCAACTCGATGGTGCGACCGACCAGCTTCTGGTTCTCCGCCCACGCAATCTCTTCGACCAGCGCGAAGAGTCGCTGATAGCGGACCTTGACGACCTCGGGTGAGATCTGGTCGGGCATCGTCGCGGCCGGAGTGCCCGGGCGGATGGAGTATTGGAACGTGTAGGCCTGCGCGAACCGCGCCTGGCGTACGACATCCAACGTGGCTTGGAAGTCTTCCTCGGTCTCTCCGGGGAAGCCGACGATGATGTCGGTGGAGATGGCGGCGTCGGGCATCACGGCGCGGACGCGATCCAAGATGCCCAGGAATTTGGCCTGCCGATATGACCGCCTCATCGCCTTGAGGACTCGATCGGAGCCGGACTGCAGCGGCATGTGCAGCTGCGGCATCACGTTGGGCGTCTGCGCCATCGCCTCGATCACGTCGTCGGTGAACTCCGCCGGGTGCGGGGAGGTGAAGCGCACCCGCTCCAGGCCCTCGATCTCACCGCACGCGCGCAGCAACTTGCTGAAGGCCTGCCGATCGCCGAACTCCACGCCGTACGCGTTGACGTTCTGCCCCAGCAGCGTGACCTCGCAGACACCATCGGCCACGAGCGCCTCGATCTCGGCGAGGATCTCGCCCGGTCGGCGGTCCTTCTCCTTGCCCCGCAGCGAGGGCACGATGCAGAACGTGCAGGTGTTGTTGCAACCGACACTGATCGAGACCCAGGCGGCGTACGCACTCTCGCGCTTGGTCGGCAGCGTGCTCGGGAAGACCTCCAGCGACTCCAGGATCTCGACCTGGGCCTCCTCGGCCGCGCGAGCGCGATCCAGCAACGCGGGCAGCGAGCCGATGTTGTGCGTACCGAACACGACGTCGACCCACGGGGCGCGTTTGATGATCGTGTCGCGATCCTTCTGCGCCATGCAGCCACCGACGGCGATCTGCATGCCGGGCTTCTTGGCCTTCACCGGCGCGAGGTGGCCGAGGTTGCCGTAGAGCCGGTTGTCGGCGTTCTCGCGCACCGCGCACGTGTTGAAGACGACCACGTCTGCCTGCTCGCCCTCGGGCGCGGCCTGATAGCCCGCGTCCTCCAGCAGCCCGGTCAGGCGCTCGGAGTCGTGGACGTTCATCTGGCATCCGTACGTCTTCACTTCGTACGTGCGTGCGGCGGTCTCAGTCATAACCGCTCAAGGGTACGGCGCCCCACCGACTACTCCATGATCGTCGCGGCCAGGGTCCCGCCGAGTTCGGCGCAGGCCTCACGCGCCTGCGCGCTCACGTCCCCAACCACCTCGACCGGGGCGATCACTCGCGCCCACTCCAGGCCACCGGCGATGCTCTCGACACTGCGCACGCCCCCAGCCACGTCGTTGTTGCCATGCACGACCAGCGCGTACGGCCGACGCACCGTCGCGGTCAGGCACGGGTAGTAGACGGTGTCGAAGAAGTGCTTCAGCGCGCCGCTCATATAGCCGATGTTCACCGGCGTGATCAGCGCGTACGCACTCGCTGCCAGCACGTCTGCCCCGGTCGTCGACAGCGCCGGGCGTACGTTTGCTCGGACCGCACCTTCGAGGTCAGGGTGCCGGATCCCCGCGACGACCGCCTCCACCAACTCGGCCAGCGCGGGCGACACGGTGTGGTGCACGACGAGCACGGTGGGCGTCATGTCGTGAGAGCGTACGGGCAACCGCAGACGGACAAGGAGCGTCAGTCAATCGTGAAGAGTGCGTTGATCGGCAGCACCCTAGGCGTTCTCCTTGTCCTCGGTGTCGTCACGAGCCCCGCGTTCTTGCCTCCACTCAAGACCGGCGACGTCGCGGCGCCGGCCGACGACGCGCCGCCCGAGGAGGTCGTACGCACCTATCTCGAAGCGCTCAACAAGCACGACTGTGATCGCGCGTCGTCGCTGCTGACCGAGCCCGAAGACGCGACCGGCTGGTGCCATCGAGTGGCGAGCCTCGACGACATCGAGATCAGTGACCCACAGAAGGAAGACCCGGCGTGGTCCGGCAAGGCCGAGGGAGACGAGGTGATGCGAGTCCCGGTGCGTTTCACCTTGACCTCGCGTCGGTTTCGCGCGGACGTCTCGCTGCCCGACGGCGAGACCGTGTGGGGCTATCAGCTCACCCGCGATGCGCAGGATCGCTGGCGAATCTTCGGGCAGGGCGTGGGGTGAGCCGGTTCGAAGTGGGGTCACGATCCGAGAACATCCGACTTCGGACATGGCCACTTGTCGGCGCGACCTATTAGGTTGCGGTCATGGACTCGGGAGGCCATGACCCGGGGACGAGTGCACGCGGAGCCCCGCTGGTCGTCCTCACTGGGGTCAACAAGCACTTCGGATCACTGCATGCCCTGAAGTCGATCGATCTCACCGTCCACGCGGGCGAAGTGGTCGTCGTGATCGGCCCGTCCGGCTCCGGCAAGTCGACGCTGTGCCGCACGATCAACCGTCTGGAGACGATCGATAACGGCGCGATCACCCTCGACGGCAGGGAACTCCCGCAGGAGGGCAAGGCACTCGCTGCGCTACGCGCCGAGGTCGGCATGGTCTTCCAGAGCTTCAACCTGTTCGCCCACAAGACCATCCTCGAAAACGTGACACTCGGTCCGATCAAGGTCCGCGGAGCATCGAAGAAGGAAGCCGACTCACGCGCTCGCGAGTTGCTCGAACGCGTCGGCGTCGGACATCAGGCCGAGAAGTACCCAGCGCAACTCTCCGGCGGCCAGCAGCAGCGCGTGGCGATCGCGCGCGCTCTCGCGATGGAGCCCAAGGTGATGCTCTTCGACGAGCCCACCTCGGCGCTCGACCCCGAGATGATCAAAGAGGTCCTCGACGTCATGGTCGATCTGGCCAAGCAGGGCATGACGATGATCGTGGTCACCCACGAGATGGGCTTCGCGCGTACGGCTGCCGATCGCGTGGTGTTCATGGCCGACGGCGCCATCGTCGAGGAGAACACTCCCGAGGAGTTCTTCACCAACCCCGAATCCGATCGCGCCAAAGACTTCCTGAGCAAGATCCTCAAGCACTGAGCCATCACACGTCATCCCCATCAAACGAGGCCTCTCGGGCCGGGAGAGAAGGAGAAACAGATGAGATTCACTCGTACGAAGGCGGTGCTCGCCGTCGCCGGACTCGGGCTCTCGCTGGCAGCCTGTGGAGACGCCGGCAGCGGTGACGACGGACCGGACGTGGACGTCAAGGACGACGCGGCCAGCTCGTTCGACGACGGCACCCGGATGAAGGAGCTCGCCGATGCGGGCACGATCAAGGTCGGCGTGAAGTACGACCAGCCCGGCCTGGGGTATAAGGACGCCGCGTCCGACATGCCCGAGGGCTTCGACGTCGAGATGGCCAAGATCCTGGTCGCCAGCCTGGGCATCGACCCGGACAGCGACAAGGTCAAGTGGGTCGAGACGATCTCGGACAACCGCGAGCCGTTCCTCCAGGACGGCACGGTCGACCTCGTGCTCGCGTCCTACTCCATCACCGACGACCGACAGAAGGTCGTCGGCCAGGCCGGGCCCTACATGATCACCGGCCAGCAGTTGCTGGTGAAGTCGGACAGCGACATCGAGAGCGTCGCCGACGTCGAGGGCAAGGAGGTCTGCTCGGTCACGGGCTCGACCTCGCTGGAGAACATCGAGGCGGAAGGCGCGAAGGGCGTCGGTCTGGATACCTACTCCGACTGCGCGCAGAAGGTGCTCGACGGCTCTGTCGAAGCGATGAGCACCGACGGCTCGATCCTGGCTGGCCTCGCCGCTCAGAACGAGGGCGAACTGAAGGTCGTGGGCGACCAGTTCTCCGAGGAGAACATCGGTGTCGGCTACTCCAAGGACAAGCCGGAGATGTGCCAGTGGATCGTCGACACGTTGACCAAGGCCAACGACGACGGCGTCTGGGCGGAGGCTTTCGAGGCGACGCTTGGACCCTCGGGCGTGGAGACGCCTGACTTCCCGCAGCTGAACTCCTGCCCGTCCTGATCCCCCGGCTCAAGCCCTGACGCGAGGAAGGAGGTGCGCGCGTGCAGGTCGTCCTCGACAACATCGATGTGGTGTTGAAGGCCTTCGGCTACACGATCGCGCTCTTCCTCGCGTCGGGCGTGCTGGCGATGGCGTTGGGCACGTTGCTCGTGGCGATGTACGTCGGACCGATCTCGGTGCTGCGCCGCGCTGCGGCCGGCTACGTGACCCTCGTACGCAACACGCCGCTGCTGATCGTGCTGATGTTCTTCTCGATCGCGGCACCCAAGCTGGGCATCAACTTCCGCTGGCTCGACGTGCACATCGGGCCCTTCGACTTCACCTCGTTCTTCGGGGCCGCAGTCGCGGGATTGACGCTCTACACGTCGACCTTCGTGTGCGAATCCCTGCGCTCGGGTGTCAACGCCGTCCCGCTGGGGCAGGCCGAGGCAGCGAGGGCGATCGGCTTGCCCTTCTCCCAGGTGATGACCAACGTCGTACTCCCCCAGGCGATTCGTGCGTCGGTGCCGCCACTGGCCAGCACGTTCATCGCGCTGTTGAAGAACACCTCGGTCGCTGCCGTCTTCGGCGTCGCCGAGGCGGTCTCTCGGATGCGCGCGATGACCAACAACAACGCCAGTGACCGCTGGGAGATCTTCATCGCTTTCGCGCTGGGCTACATCATCCTGGTCGAACTGATCTCGGCCGTGGCGATCTTCCTCGAACGTCGCTGGAGGGTCGCATGAGCCAGTCCAGTGTCCTCTTCGATGCGCCGGGGCCTCGTACGATCGCGCGGCATCGCGCCTACACGGTGGTCGCGATCGTCACGTTGCTCGCCGCGCTCGCGTTCGCCCTCTGGCGGCTCCAAGCAACCGGCCAGTTGGCGTACGAGAAGTGGGAACCTTTCGTCACGCCGCGCTATATCCGGGCGATCCTCGTGGACGGTCTGGTCAAGACCCTGGAGATGGCCGCGGTCGCAGTGGTGCTCGCGGTCGTCTTCGGATTGATCTTCGGGGTCGGCAAACTCTCCGATCACCGGCCGGTGCGGTGGTTCTGCTGGCTGGTCGTGGAGTTCTTCCGCGCCGTGCCGGTGCTGATGTTGATGATCTTGGGGTTCTTCGCGATCTTCCGCCCGATCAGCGACGTCGACTCCCGGGCGTACTGGTCGGTGATCTTGGCGCTGACGCTCTACAACGGCGCTGTCCTGGCGGAGGTCTTTCGCGCCGGCATCAATGCGGTGCCCAAGGGGCAGGGCGAGGCGGCGTACGCGATCGGCATGCGCAAATCCCAGGTGATGCGCGAGATCCTGCTCCCTCAGGGCGTCAAGATCATGGTGCCGGCGATCATCAGCCAGTGCGTGGTGGTGTTGAAGGACACCAGCCTGGGGTTCTACATCCTCGCGCCCGGCCTGACCGCGCTGGTCAAGCCGCTCTATCAGGGCTTCAACAACCACGTCGCGGTGATCATCGTGATCGGCGGGTTGTACGTCGTGATCAACCTGCTGCTGACGATGCTGGCCACTTGGGTGCAGCGTCGGTTTGTCGGCGAACGCAAGATCCTGCAAGTGGCCATGGTCGGCGAGCAGGACGACGCGAAGGCCTGATCAGCGCTTAGACGATTTGGGTGTTTTGGGCGTGACCCAGAGCTTGATCACACCTTCCACGACAACCGTGCCGTCGGCGCGTTCGGCCCACACGCGTACGGGCAGATCGGGGTCATCTGCTGTCCACTGCGCGGCGTCGGTCTCGGCGAAGCACCGGATGTCGGTGTCCGCCTTCGCGGGATAGGACACCTCCATCCCCTTGGGGATCCAGCGCTTGTCGCGCGGGATCGTGGCCTCGGCCAGCGCCCCCATCGCCATCTCCAGACCGTTGCAGATCGCGATCACGTGGACGGTCTTGATGTGGTTGTGCACGCGACGCCGCTTCTTGATCAGCACCTCGACGTGGTTGGGCCGCACCTCGCGTACGAGCGGGCGGATCGTCGAGAAATAGGGGGCCTTCTGGCCGAAGACGAACGAGAAGAGGCGGTCGCCCTGCGGCAGCGCGGAGAGCCTGGTCCAGAGCGCAAGAAGGTTCATACCGCGAACCTTACTTCTCAGTAACTTAGGGCAGTTTGAAGATCATGAACTGGAAGTATGAATCCGCGGCGGTGCCGGTCGCGCTGAACGTCATGACGCGCAGTTTCGGGACGGCGGCAGCCGCGGAGATCATTCCCTTGCTCGGATTCACCAGGGTCAGGTTGGTGACGTAGGTGTTCCAGGCGTACGACTCCCCGAAGTTGATGTCATAGAGGCCCACCCCGGCCTTGGTCACCGTGATCCCCCCGGTACTGCGGCTCAGTTGCCCGGCCAAATTGACCGTGCCCGCTGCCACAAGTTTCAGCCCGCCAGGTTGGGTCAGGTAGCGACCGGGTCCGAGTCCGCCCAAGGCGCCGGCGTTGCTTGCGAGATCGGCCTGGCCGGCGGCGACGGCCTTGCCACCCGCGGCGAGGAACTCACTCGAATCGAGACCGTCGAGCAGATCGGAGTCGGTCGCCTTGCTGCCCTTGGTCACGAAACGCCCTGCCGGCTGTCCTTGGAGGAGGGCAGCGTCGGGGACCCGGCCGTACTTATCGGTCGCGACCAACTTGCCGGCACGCTTGCGCGCTTTGGCCCCCGCCTTGACCGCATGGAAGCCGTCCACCTTGTCGGCGTTCAGGCCGCGTTTGATCGCCTGCGCTGCGGGTGGACCGCCCACTCCGAGCACCGCCACCACCAGCGCCAACGTGGCGATGATCAAGGCAGCCCGGCTCTGGCGTTCGGTGCTCATCTGGGCCCTCTCGTCGTGGCCGGCCAGAGTCAATCGCCCGTGAGCCAGCGCAGGATCTCGTCGGCGGCATCTTCCGCTGACAGGTCCGTCGTGTCCAACCGCAGCGTCGCGTGCTCTTGGAAGAGGCGCTCCCCCGGACCCTCGATCTCAGGGTGGGAGACGAGCCGCTCGGCGTCGAGCCCGCGTACGTTCTCCTCCGACCACTCCAGGTCGCGCTTGGACGGCTTGGCCGCGAGACGGAACTCGGTCCGGTTGCGCTCGAGTCGGGTGGCCAGGTCGGCGCGGAGTTCGACGAGGCGGATGTCGGCATCCTGGTCGAGGTAGGGCGCCATCAGTCGCCGCAGATAGTCGGCATCGCCTTGAGAATCCATCGCCATCACGTAGGTGAAGATCAGGTTGGTCCCGGATGCCGCAGCCTCCTCGAAGACGCGGCGCCTGATCTCGACGTTGAGTGCGTCGAAGGGTGGCGTGCCGTAGGCGAAGACGTCCAACAGCATCTCGATCGAGTGATGGTTGTGAAACAGTCTGAAGTCCGAGCGCTGCGCAATCGCGCGACCCACCGTCATCTTGCCGACCGCGGGCGGACCGATCAGGACGAGCAGGCGCATGCGCGCGACGTTAGTCGAGCGGCTGCAGCACTTCGACCCGATTCCCGTGCCCGTCGAAGGTGTGGAACCTGAGGTAGCCGTCGAAAGTATCGCGTTGGCTCTCATCCACCTCGAAGCCTGTCTCGCGCAGACGCCGAGCGATGGCCGCCAGATCGTCGACCAGGAGAGCCGGATGCGCCTTGCGTGCGGGCACGAATGGGTCCTCGACGCCGACGTGGATCTCGGTGGCGATGGCGTCGCCCTCGTACGCCCGGAACCAGGCACCGCCGCGGGACTGGAGCGCCTTCGGCTTCTCGACCTCCGTCAACCCGAGGGCATCGGCGTAGAAGCGTCGCGCTTGTCCCTCGCCGCCAGGCGGACAAGCGACCTGGATGTGATGAAGCCTCACCATTGCTCGATTCTCTTGACATCAAGATTCTTGATTCGAGTCTACACTCCTCTCATGCAGGACGAGGTCGATGCGCTGGTCGCCGCGTGGGCACGCGAGCGCGCCGATCTAGACCTCGCCCCGGTCGAGGTCTTCAGCCGGATCACGCGACTGGCCCGCCATCTGGACCGCGCGCGGCGGCAGGCGTTCGGCGCGCACGGCATCGAACCCTGGGAGTTCGATGTGTTGGCCGCGCTGCGGCGGGCCGGGGATCCGTACGAACTCTCACCCGGCCGCCTGTTGCGCGAGACCATGGTGACCAGCGGGACGATGACGAACCGGATCGACCGGATGGCCGAGCGCGGCTATGTCGATCGGCTGCCTGACCCGCACGACCGGCGAGGGGTGCTCGTACGCCTGCTGCCCGCAGGGCGGACAGTGGTGGATGCAGCCTTTGCCGAACTGGTCGAGGCCGAGCGGCTTCTGATCACCGACCTGTCCGTACGTGATCGCAAGCGGCTCGCAGCGCTGCTGCGTCCCCTGCTCGCCCCCTTCGCCGAGTCAGCAGATATTCCCCGCTGAGTCAGCAGATATTGCGGGCGAGTCAGCAGAAGTTCCCGCCGAGTCAGCAGATATTGCGGGCGAGTCAGCAGCAATCTCACTCCAGGACGTTGGCCGTCTCCAGCCACTCATCTTCGAGCATCGTGCGCTCCGCGCGGACCTCTTCGTACGCCCTGCTGAGTTCGGCAAGTCGCTCATAATCGCTGCCAGCCGCGATGATCTGCGCATCCAACGCGGCCTCTCGCTCGCCTACGCGCGCCAACTGCTTGTCGAGCCGTTCGAGACTCTTGCGAGCGTTGCGTTCGGCAGCGCTGCCCGCGCGCGCCTTCGAGGGAAGTTCTGCTGACTCACCCTGCAACTTCTGCTGACTCAGCGGGGCATTTGTGCTGATTCGGGCAGGAACTTCTGCTGACTCAGCACGGCGGGTGAGGTATTCGTCCACCCCACCCGGGAGCATCGAGATCTGGCCGTCACCCAGCAGCGCCCAGGTCGAGTCGGTGACTCGTTCGAGGAAATACCGATCGTGCGAGACCACGATCAGGGTCCCAGGCCACTGATCGAGGAAGTCTTCGAGCACGTTGAGCGTCTCGATGTCGAGGTCGTTGGTGGGCTCGTCCAGGAGCAGTACGTTCGGCTCGGTCAGCAGCAGGCGCAGCAGTTGGAATCGCCGCCGCTCGCCGCCGGAGAGATCCCCGATGCGCGCGGTCAGTTTGTCGCCGGTGAAGCCGAATCGTTCCAGCATCGACGAAGCCGAGACGTCCGAGCCGTCGGCCATCCGCGTAACGCGGCGGATCGATTCGATCGTCGCAAGCACCCTGGCCTCGGGGTCGAGGTCGTCGGAGACATCTTGGGTGAGGTGCTGCATGACGACCGTACGTCCATGGCGAACGCGGCCGTGAGAGGGCGCGAGACCGCCGGAGAGCAGCGCGAGTACGGAGGTCTTGCCGGCGCCGTTGACGCCGACGATCCCGACCCGATCGCCCGGGCCGAGACGCCAGGTCGCCCCGGCGAGCAATTGGCGCGACCCTCGCGAAAGGTCCACGTCCTCGACGTCGATCACGTCCTTGCCCAACCGTTGGGCCGCGAATTTTTGCAGCTCGAGTCGATCGCGCGGCGGCGGCACGTCCTCGATCAACGCATTGGCGGCCTCGATGCGAAACTTCGGTTTGGACGTCCGCGCAGGTGCACCGCGACGCAGCCAGGCGAGTTCCTTGCGCATCAAGTTCTGTCGTCGCGTCTCGCTCGCGGCGGCCTGCCGCTGGCGCTCGGCCTTGGCGAGCACGAACGCCGCGTACCCCCCGTCGTACGAATCCACGACCCCGTCATGGACCTCCCATGTCCGCTGCACGACCGCGTCGAGGAACCATCGATCGTGCGTGACGACCAGCAGCGCCGAGGGGCGCGCGGCGAGGTGTGCGGCGAGCCACGCGACAGCTTCCACGTCGAGATGGTTGGTCGGTTCGTCGAGGATCAGCAGGTCGTACGACCCCAGCAGCAACGCCGCGAGGGCGCAGCGGCGCCGCTCGCCACCGGAGAGGCCGAGTACGACGCGATCAAGTTCGATCCCGGCGAGCAACTCTTCGACGACCTGGCGCGAAATCGGATCAGCAGCCCACTCGTGATCGGCGCGACCACCCAGGACTGCCTCGCGTACGGAATGCGTATCGGTAAGCGGATCGCCTTGCTGGAGATAGCCGATCGCCAAGTCGCCGCGCCTGGAGACGCGCCCCTCGTCGGGCTCGTCGGCACCTGTGAGCACGCGCAGGAGTGTCGTCTTGCCGTCGCCATTGCGCCCGACGATGCCGATGCGTTCGCCGACGCCGACCCCCAGCGAGACGTCGGAGAGGAGGGGGCGCACGCCGTACGCCTTGGAGACGCGCTCAAGGTTGATCAGATTGCTCATATCGTGGGCAATCCTGCCAAGTGGGGACGCGAAGGCGCGAAACGTGCGGCTTAGATCCGTCGGGCTCCGATCCGCTCCTCGACCGCGCCTTCACCGTCGCGAACGATCCGATACGCGGCCGCATCCGGGACCTCCGCAACCACGTCGACCAGTTCGGTGTCGCGGTACACGAGGCCGACGCCGTCGTCAGTGGCGTACGCCGTGGGCAAGGTGCCGTCCGCCACCAGGCGTTGCAACAGGGGACGTCGTTGCTCCTCGGCGTCGTAGTGCACGCCGTTGGCGTACGGCAGGAGTCCGAGGCCGTCTGTCACCGGGCGCAGGTCGGGACCATAGGAGTCCGTGGTGCCACCGACATGCCAGCAGATGGACCCGGCCGAGACTCCGCCGAGGACGACGCCCGCCTCCCACGCTTCGCGCATGATCGCGTCGAGACCGTGCGCTCGCCAGACCGCCAGCAGGTTGACCACCGACCCGCCCATCACCCAGACCACATCCGAGTCGAGGACCGCGCCACGCATGTCATCGAGATTCGGCGTCGGGAAGAGCCGCAGCTCAGTCAGATCGAACCCGGCCACCCGGGCGGCTTCGAACATCCGGTGCGCGAAGAACTCCTGGTCGCCGATCGCCGTACCGACGTACGTGATGCGCGGCCGTCGTCGGTGTACGCCCGAGAGCTCGACGCAATGGTCGACCAGCGGGCCGAAGGCGACCGGAAGTCGCGGGTGATCAAACGTGAAACCGCCCGAGGTGGCGACAATGGTCGGCGAGTCAGCGGGCATGTCCCGCAGGCTACGCGGTCAGGCCATGAGTCGGGGTGAGGCCAGACGTATCTGCCGTTGTCGGCCGTCCCCTCGGTGGTTGAGGAGCGAACGCACGTGAGCGTCTCGAAATCACCACCGTTGGCCGCGCATCCACCGAAACCACCGCGATTGCAGTCTCAGTGCACCGAGAGATCCACGAGGTGCGCGCCGGGGGCGGCGCCGTTGCATACCAGGATCACGTCTTGCTCGTCCGACAACCCTCGCGCCACGGCGCGGGCCGAATCCGCGTCCTCGCACAAGAACGTGACGGTCGGACCAGAGCCCGTGATGTGCCCGCGCAATGCCCCTTCGGCCTCGCCGCGTTCGATCAATCGCCCGAGTTCGGGACGTAGGTCGATCGCGGGAGCCTCCAGGTCGTTGTAGAGCATCTCGGCGAGCTGGTGGGGGTTGCCCGTTCGTACGGCTGCCACCACGTCCCGCGCGGGAGAAGGGGTGGCGGAGGCGTCGGGATACATCCGATCGAAGTGCCGGTATACCTCGGGCGTGGAAAGTCCGATGCGCGACGGGACGATCACCCACCACCACACGCCGTTGTCTTCGACGGGTGTCACGATCTCGCCGCGCCCGCTGCCATGGGCGGTGCCCCCGATCAACGCGAACGGCACATCAGAGCCGAGCTCGGCCGCGATCGCGAGCAGGTCCTCGTCCGACGTCTCCACGCCCCACAGGCGGTCCAACGCGACCAAAGCTGCGGCGGCATCAGCCGACCCGCCCGCCAGTCCGCCGGCGACGGGGATTTCCTTGGAGATATCGACGTACGCCGAGGGCGTCAAACCATGGTGGGCAGCCAGCAAACCAGCCGCTCGACTGACAATGTTGGAGTCATCGACGGGCAACGATTCGGTGTTGATGTAGTCGGTGACCGACATCGTCAGACTCCACTCTTCGCCATAGCAAGCCGTGACGTCGTCGAAGAGCGCGACGGCCTGATAGACGGTGTCGAGCGGATGAAAGCCGTCCTCGCGGGGCGCGCCGACCCCGAGATGCAGGTTGATCTTCGCCGGAGCGCGTACGACGAACTCGCGCGACGGCGGCAACATTGCGGCGGTCACGAGGCGGCCTCGAGCGCGAGCGTCAGGCGGCAGAAGTCGTCGATGCTCAGCGTCTCTCCTCGGGTCGTGGGTTCAAGGCCCGACTCTGCCAAAGCCTCGTCGAGGCCTTCGTACCCGGCCCCCCGAAGCACTGCGCGCAGCGTCTTGCGGCGTTGCGCGAACGCGGCATCAATCACCTTGAATACAGCCTCGCGCGACACCTGGTCGCTGGGCGGCGGTCGGTGCGTCCAGGCGACCAGACCGGAGTCCACGTTCGGCGCGGGCCAGAAGACGTTGCGCCCGATCGCGCCGGCCCTGCGTACGTCCGCGAACCAGGCGGCCTTCACCGACGGGACGCCGTACGTCTTCGAACCCGGTCGAGCCGCGAGACGATCAGCGACTTCGGCTTGCACCATCACCAGACCACGTTCCAGCGAGGGCAACAGCGCGAGGAGATGCAGCAATACCGGCACCGACACGTTGTACGGCAGGTTGGCCACGAGCGCGGTCGGCGGCGGGCCGGGCAGCCCGGTGATCCGCAGAGCGTCGTCGGCCACCACGCGAAAGCGCGCCTCGTGGCCAGGAGCGTACGACGCGATCGTCTCGGGCAGCAGGGCTGCCAGCCGTGGGTCGATCTCGACCGCCGTGACCTCGGCGCCCGCTTCGAGCAGCGCGAGCGTCAGCGAACCAAGGCCAGGACCGACTTCCAGGACCACATCGTCAGCGCCGATGCCCGACTCCCGCACGATGCGCCGCACCGTGTTGGGGTCGATCACGAAGTTCTGGCCACGCTGCTTGGTGGGGCGCAGGTCAAGCCGCGCTGCCAGCGCGCGGATCTCGGCGGCGCCCAGCAGCGTGGGCGGCGCCGGATCAGTCATGCCCAGACCCTAGTGGTGAGCAGACGCGACAGGTCGACGCCCTCACGCGGACCAGACGCGACAGGTCGACGCCCTCACGCGGACCAGACGCGACAGGTCAGCGCGGGAGGCCGAGCTTGGCCGAGCACCCCGGCCAGGCGCCGTACCCACCGCTGGCATCGCGCAACTTCGTCGCGATCGCGATCTGGGTCTCACGCGAGTGCTGGCTGGGCAGGCCGGTGCCGCCGTACGCCCGCCAGGTGCCCAGGCTGAACTGCAAGCCGCCGTAATAGCCGTTGCCGGTGTTGATCGCCCAGTTGCCGCCCGACTCACACTGCGCCAACGAGTCCCACACGGTGTTGCCGCCCGCGAAGTTGACCCCCGAGGGCTGCTCCTTGGTGCCGACGGAGACGACCTTGGCGACCGGCTTGGTGGTCACCGTGGCGGAGACGACGCGACGCGCGACGAGTTCGCCGTTGCGGAAGACCAGGCGGTAGGTCACGTTGCGCGAGCCGGCCTTGCCCTCGGTCAGGACCTTGTCCTCGCCCTCGTACGCATCGGGGTTGGCACGCTCGACGGTCTGGAAGGCGATCGCCTCGCCGCGCACCTTGCGGTTCACCACGCGTACGTCGGTGAAGACGATCCGCATGCCGTCCTTCAACTTGGTGTTCAGACCCGGCTTGACGTCGTCGCGGCGCTCGACGCTCACGTCGAGTTGGCGCAGCAGTTGGCGTACGGTCATCGCCCGCACCTTGTGCTTCTCGGCCGCCCGCGCACCGATGCGGACGACGACCTTCTTGGGCGTGACCACCTTGACCGTGGCACCGCCTCGACCGATGGACTGGCTGCGGCTCACCGACAGCGCGGCGCCGCCATAGTTACTGCCGATCTCGCTCAACGCGTCGCCGATGCTGGTCGCGAGCACCCAGTGGGTCTGCTCCTGGCCGTCGACCTTCAGCGTCACCTCGCGGGCGAATCGCACGGCAACGCGAGCGCCGTCCTCGATCTGCGTGTCGAGCGAGGGCGCTACCTCGTCGTGCTCGCCGAGCTCGATGTCTGCCGACTCCAGGACGTCACCGACCGTCTGCCCGAAGACCGAGACCTGCTGGGGTTTGCCGTCCAGCGACAGCGTCACGGACTTGCCGAGGCTGCTGTAGCCGTAGGTGGCGCCTGCCAGGGCGAGGGCAACGACGGTGGTCAGGCCGATGAGCAGGGACTTGCTCTTCGACCAGGCGGTGAGACGGGACACGGGGCTCCAGACTTCGTACGTTCCGGTTCTCGGGGCGATCCGCGCCTGACCTCGGCGCCGCGGGGGGACGGCGGGCGGGGCTGATCGGCGGTTTCGCGGGGACTCACACCTCACCCACGAGGTGCCGATCGGGGCGCAGACGGATGGCCCGATTCCGGCTAACAGTCACAAGAAGATAACGATCCACCCGTTCGATGCAAGTTGGCGACGGCACGATCAGGGCCTGCAAGGGGGTTACGTGACCGACATCTCGCGCCCGGCGACGTGGTTACCAGGCGCCGCCGAAGGCCCTTGACGTGTTCTCGTCGATGGCCCGGCACAGGTCGAGCAGGGGCTCGGAGCGTACGTCGGCCATCGCGCGCACGGTGTGCGGGATCAGGTACGACGCGTTCGGTCGCCCCCGATATGGCACCGGCGTCAGATAGGGCGCGTCGGTCTCGACCAACACACGGTCCAGTGGCGTGATCGCCAGCGCGTTGCGCAGCGGTGCGGCGTTCTTGAAGGTCACCGGCCCGGCAAAGGAGAGGTACGCCCCCCGCTCCAGGCACTCGCGCGCGAACCGGTCGTCGCCGGAGAAGCAGTGCATCACCCACCGTGGTGGCGGCGGCTCGGAGTCCAGCACCCGGAGGATGTCGTCGTGCGCGTCCCGGTCGTGGATGACCAGCGTCTTGTCGAGTTCGCGCGCGAGTCGGATGTGGTGGCGAAACGAGAACTCCTGCGCCTCGCGACCCTCGGGCCCGGTGCGGAAGTGGTCGAGCCCCGTCTCCCCCACCGCACGGACCGAATCGTGGGCGCGCGCCAACTCGCCGATCTCGGCCAGCGCCGCGTCCAAAGCACCGTCGAGAGCCAGCCTTGGCGCCTCATTCGGATGCAGCGCGACTCCCGCGACCAGGGGTGCGTACGACTGTGCCACCGACACCGCCCAACGCGCGCCGGGCAGGTCGCACCCGATCTGCACGATGCGCGTCACGTTGACCGACGCCGCCGCATCCAGCGCATCCTCGACCGAAAGCCAGTCACCGTCGGCGATGTCGAGGTGACAGTGGTTGTCGACCACCGGGTGCGGCAACGGGTCCGGAACTTCCGGCCGCTCGCGCGAACGTTTCGAGCCGTCCTCAGAGGTGGCAGCGCGGGAGCGAAGAGGTCCGTTCATCCCACCCACGCTAGTCGCGGTGCACCGCGTCGTAGACCTCGCGCTTGGGCACGCCTGCTCGCAGCGCGACCGCCGCGATCGCCTCCTTGCGGCGTACGCCCTCTTCCTCAAGCGAGGCCACCGCCGCGCGCCAGTCATCAGGGGTCATCGACTCCGCGGCCACCACCCGTCCTGACACCACGATCGTCACCTCCCCGCGTACGCCCTCGGCACTCCACGCGACCAGATCGGCCAGTGGGCCGCGCGCGACCTCCTCATAGGTCTTGGTGAGTTCGCGGCACACCGCGGCGGGGCGGTCGTCGCCGAACGCGGCTGCCATCGCCGCGAGCGCTGCGTTCGTACGATGTGGCGCCTCGAAGAACACCATCGTGCGCTCCTCCTCAGCCAGTCTTGCCAACCGGCGCGCCCGCTCCCCGGCCTTGCGGGGCAGGAATCCTTCGAAGCAGAAGCGGTCCACCGGCAGCCCCGACACCGCGAGCGCGGTGAGCACGGCCGACGGGCCGGGCACAGCCGTCACCCGGATCCCCGCCTCGATCGCCGCCACCACGACCCGATAGCCCGGATCGGACACCGAGGGCATGCCCGCATCGGTGACCAGCACGACCCGATCCCCCGCGAGCAGCGCCTCGACCAGGGCAGGCGTACGCGTGTGCTCGTTGCCTTCGAAGTACGACACGACGCGCCCGCGTAGCGAGATCTCCAAGTCCGCGCACAGCCGCCGCAGGCGCCGGGTGTCCTCCGCCGCGACCACATCGGCCTGCGCCAACTCGGCCGCCAACCGCGGCGGCGCATCGCCTGCCTGCCCGATGGGCGTGGCAGCCAGGACGAGCACTCCGGTGTCGGTCACCGACCCATGATCCCAGTCGCCCCCGTCAGCGAAGCTCCACCCGTAGAGTTCCGCTCGTGCCCACGACTGTCGAGGACCGCAGCCCCGCGCACGAGCCCGTCTCCTTGTCTCGGACCAGTGACGGGGAGACGTATCCGCTCGCGGCCGATCGGGGCCGGTTCCGCTTCGTGATGAACGACGTGTTCCTCGGCTGGTTCACGACGATCTCGGTGGCGCTGGTCGCGTTGTTCTTGCGGTTGTGGAAGCTCGGCGAACCCAAGTCGTTCCTCTTCGACGAGACCTACTACGCCAAGGACGCCTGGTCGCTGCTGCACTACGGGCACGCGATGGACTACAAGGATCAGATCGACGCCACGATCCTCGACGGGCAGACCACCGATCTGTGGAAGACCTCGCCGTCGATGAACGTCCACCCCGAGGTCGGCAAGTGGATGATCGCGCTGGGCGAGAAGGCCTTCGGCCTGGATCCGTTCGGCTGGCGGGTCGCGTCGGCGGTGACCGGCGCCTTGATGGTGCTGGTGCTGGCGCGGCTCGTACGCCGTCTGACCGGCTCGACGTTGTGGGGCTGCGTCGCCGGGCTGCTGCTGACGATCGACGGGCTCCATTTCGTGCTGTCTCGCCTGGCCCTGCTCGACATCTTCTTGGCGTTCTGGCTGCTGTGCGCGGTGTCGTGCCTGGTCGCCGATCGCGACTGGTTCCGGCGGCGGCTGGCCGCGCGTACGAACGTCGATGCCACCGGGCGTACGAGGGGCTGGGGCGCCATCCGCGGCGTGCTCTTCCGTCCGTGGCTGTTGGCCGGCGGCGTCTGCTTCGGGCTGGCGGTCGGCTCGAAGTGGACCGCGCTCTATCCGCTGGCTGCCTTCGGGCTCCTGGTCTTCGCGTGGTCGGTGGGCGCGCGGCGCTCGTTCGGGGTACGCGGTGCGTGGTGGAAGTCCGCGCTGACCGATGGCCTGGCTGCCTTCGTGCACCTCGTCGTGGTCGCGGCGATCGTCTACACCGCGACCTGGACGGGCTGGCTGCTGAACGCCAAGACCTATGAGCAGAGCGGGCTGTCGGCCTCGCAATACACGACGTACGCCGGTGAGGGGCACTGCGCCGAGGACCCCAACAACAAAGACCAGCAGATCTGGGTGGTCGACAAGACCGACCCGGGACGCAAGTGGCCCACGGCGACCGAGAAGGACAAGTCGGGCCTGGGCGAGGTCACCCAGAGCGTCCGGTCGCTGTGGTACTTCCACCGCGACGTCTACACCTTCCACACCGACTTCTTGAACTGCGCGACGCACCCCTACCAGTCGATGCCCTCAGGCTGGCTGCTGCTCAACCGTACGGTCGGCGTCGACGCGCAGAACGACATCCCGGCCAGCACTCCTGGGTGCGCGGCGACCGGCGACGGCAAGTGCAAGCGGATCGTCACGCTGCTGGGCAACCCGGTGATCTGGTGGGGCAGTTGCCTGGCGCTGATCGCCGGTGCCGCCCTGTGGATCGGCGCGCGCGACTGGCGTTGGGGGGTCGCACTGGTCGGCACACTGTCGACGTGGCTGCCCTGGACGCTCTATAACGAACGCCCGATCTTCATCTTCTACGCGGTCGCGACACTGCCCTTCATGGTCATGGCACTGACCCTGGCGTTGGCGACGATCGTGGGTCGAGACCGCGGGCCGTCGTCGAGGCGTACGACCGGCGTGGTGATCGCGGGCTCGTTCGTGATGTTGGCACTGGTCGCCTTCGCGTTCTTCTGGCCGGTGCTGACCGATCAGTTGATCACCGACCAACAGTGGCTGCAAAGGATGTGGTTCTCGAAATGGATCTGAGCTCCTATGACGTGGAAGCACTGCGCGCGCACTTCCCGGCGCTCGAATCCGGGATCGCCCACTTCGACGGCCCCGGGGGCACCCAGACCCCTCGCGTCGTGGCGCAGGCGGTGGCCGACACCTTGATGGGCCCGTTGTCCAACCGCGGCACCGGCATCGTCTCGGAGAGCAACGCCGACGATGCCGTGCACGCCTTCCGCAGTGCGTACGCCGATCTCCTCGGCGTGCCGGCGACCGGGATCGTGCACGGGCGCAGCGCGACCGCGCTGATCTATGACTTCTCGCGCGCCTTGGCCAAGACGTGGGGGCCGGACGACGAGATCGTGGTCTCGCGACTGGACCACGACGCCAACGTACGCCCGTGGGTGCAGGCCGCGGAGTCTGCCGGGGCCAGTGTCCGTTGGCTCGACATCGTCCCCGAGACGGCCGAGTTAGATCTGGAAAGCGCCGCGTCGGTGATCGGCCCACGTACGCGGGTCGTGGCGCTGACGGCCGCCTCCAACCTGCTGGGCACGATGCCACCCGTACGCGCGCTCGCCGACCTGGTGCATGCCGTCGGGGGGCTGATGTTCGTGGATGGTGTGCATTACACCGCGCATCACCCCGTGGATCTGGCCGAGTTGGGCGCCGACCTCTTCGTCTGCTCGCCCTACAAGTGCCTGGGTCCGCACCTGGGCGTGCTGGCCGCGTCACCTGATCTGCTGGAGACGATCGAGAACGACAAACTGCTCCCGGCCACCAATGCCGTCCCGGAGCGTTTCGAACTCGGCACCCTCCCGTACGAAGCCATGGCCGGTGCCACGGCAGCGGTCGACTTCCTGGCGGCGATCGCGCCAGGCAACGCGAAGTCGCGCCGCGATCGACTCGCGTCCTCGTTGGCCGCGACCGACGCCCACGAGCACGGCCTCAGTGCGCGCCTGGAGGCCGGGCTTGAGTCACTGCCCGGCGTCGAGGTCCGCTCGCGTGCGGCCCGGCGTACGCCGACCGTGTTCTTCACCGTCGGCGAGCGCGACCCGTGGGTGGCGTACGAGTTCCTCTGCGCGCGCAACGTGCTGGTCGGTGCCGGGGAGTTCTATGCGTACGAGCCCGCGACGCGCCTGGGCATCATGCCCGCCGGCGGGCTGCGCCTGGGGATGGCGCCCTACACGACCGAGTCGGAAGTCGACCGAGCCCTCGAAGGGCTCGCGGAATTCCTCAGGAGTTGACCTCCCCGAGTCGTCGTCTCGCCCTCGTCGGTGAAGTTCTGGAGGCGCCCGCCAGACCGCCCACCCGAAACGCGCCTGCCCTGAAACGCGCCTGCCCCGCCATCAGACGGGGCAGGTTTCGTTCTTTTCAAAATTGGGTGGAGCTGAGGGGACTCGAACCCCTGGCCTCCTCGATGCGAACGAGGCGCGCTACCAGCTGCGCCACAGCCCCAGGTGCGGCCGGGTGGAAGCCCCGGACCGCGGCGAAACCTTAGCACCCGGCGAGAGTGCCGACCCAATCCGGCCGATCAGGAGCCGACTGCGCGTTGGCCCTCGTTGCCACGACGGTCACGCTCGGCCTTCTCGGCGGCTTCGGCGTCTCGTACGAGCGCGGAATCGGACTCTTTGCGACCCGAGGTCCACACACCTGTGGAGTCCAGGTCGATCGTGCGCACGGTGCGCTTGGCGGTCGACTTGTTGACGTACGTCGGCAGCGTCACCGGGACCGGGTCCCACATGCCGGGCAAACGGGTGGGCTCGGCGCGGACCGGCTCGTGCGACATGGTGTCTTCGAGCGAGTCGACGTCCTCGACGGGGGATGCGGGCGCCGCAGCGTCGGCGACCGGCTCAACCGACTCGCGGGGGATGCGGGCGATGCGCGGCAAGTGCGGCATCGACGGACGCCCCAGTCCACGCTCGCTGCGCACCATCACCCGGCAGGCGACCAGCCAGGCAACCAGGACGGTGCCCGGGATCGCGACGTACCACCACGACATCACCGAAGTCGCGGCCAGCACGAGCACGATTGTCAGCGCGCCCAGGATCACGGCCAGGGTGTTGCGGCGTCGACGGGTCGCCTTGGCGATCGCGGCCCGACGGGCGGCGGTGCGCTCGGGCGGCACGGCCTTCTGCTCCACCACGGTCTCGGAATCGGTGCGCGCGGGTCGGTTGACCACGAAGCGGGCGGTCTTGGCCGAGGTCGGTTCCCGACGAGCCAACACCCGCATCCGCTCGGAGAATCGCTCGACCGAACGGCTGCGTACGGACTCCTCGTGGTGCTGCAGCGCCTTGGGGATCAGAAAGGCAGCCCAAGCGGCGGCCAGGGCCAGGAAGATCAGTCCGCTCGGATCCATACCCCGGAGGCTATGCGCCGCGACACGCCGAGCCGGGCACGCTCGCGCGTGTGTCGCAAAACAACTGGTGTGACGGATGTGATCAGCGACGGCGCAGCCGGGCCAGCATCCCACCCGGCGTGACCTCCTCCACCGTCACCGCATAGATCCGGTGGTCGCGCCAGGCGCCGTCGATGTGCAGGAACCGAGGGGCGTACCCGACCTCGACCAGACCGAGTTTCTCCACGACGCGCAGGGAGTTGGAGTTCTCCGGCCGGATGCAGATCTCCACCCGATGCAGCCCCACGCTGCTGAAGCAGTGGTCGATCACCAACGCCACCGCCGTCGGCACCACCCCTCGGCCCGCTTCCTCGATGGACACCCAATAGCCGATCGAGGCGAACTGTGCCGACCCGCGCACGATGTTGCTGACCGTCACCTGGCCGGCGAACCGACCGTTGACCTCGATCGCGAAGGGCAGGCAGGTCCCCTCGCGAGCGGCTCGCCGCAGATGGCGTACGAGTGCTCGGAAGTTGGCCGGTCGCCCTCCCCCGCCCGGTGGCACGGTCGCTTCCCAGGGCGCCAGCCACTCGGCACTGACGTTCCTGGCGGCCTCCCACGCCTTCGCATCGCCTGCTCGCAGCGGGCGGCAGGTCACCGCGCCGGAGCCGAGCGTGACGGGCCAGCCCGGGCTAGTGATCACTGCCGACGATCTGTTCGACAGCATGTACGAGGATCGGTCGCAGCACCGTGAGGCCGTCCTTCACTCCCCCGCGCGAGCCAGGCAGGTTGACGATCAGGCAGTCACCCGCGACCCCGGCCAATCCGCGCGAGAGCACCGCGGAGGGCACCCCCGCAGCGACGCCGTGTGCGCGGATCGCCTCGGCGATGCCCGCGATCTCGCGATCGAGGACGGCGCGGGTGGCTTCGGGCGTACGGTCCGTCGGCGTCAGGCCGGTGCCACCGGTCGTCACCACAGCACGCGCACCGGCGTCGACGAACTCCTGCAATGCCTCGCGCACCGGATCACCGTCGGAGACGACCCGCGCATTCGCGCACACGAATCCCAGGGACCGCAGAAAGTCGACGATCAGCGGTCCGGTCTCGTCGGCGTAGACGCCTGCCGCAGCGCGGTTGGAGGCCACGACCACACCGGCGGGAAGTCCGGTCATGACGGCCTGGCCCAGTCGCCGCTCTTGCCGCCGGTCTTGGTCTCGACGCGGATGTCGGTGATCACGGCCGCCTTGTCGACCGCCTTGATCATGTCGACCACGGTGAGTCCGGCGACGGCGACGGCGGTGAGCGCCTCCATCTCGACACCCGTACGATCCCGGGTCCCCACGGTCGCGACGATCTGCACCGCGTCATCGGTCACGGTCAGGTCCACGCCGACCGAGGACAACATCAGGGGGTGGCATAGCGGGATCAGCGCAGGCGTCTGTTTGGCGCCCATGATCCCGGCGAGCCGGGCGACGGCGAGCGTGTCGCCCTTAGGTACGCCCGCACCTCGCAGCAGCGCGATCACCTCGGGTTTGACGAGCACGCGACCCGACGCCGTGGCCACCCGCGCGGTGACGTCTTTGGCCGACACGTCGACCATCCGGGCCGCGCCGGACTCGTCGAGGTGAGTCAGGCGCGCAGCAGAATCGGAAGACACGACGAGCAGCCTCTCAGAAATCGCGGTCGAGCAGCAGCACGTCGACCATCTCGCCAGCGGCGACGAGCGTCTGGTCCTCGGGCACCACGATGATCGCGTTGGCGTGGGCCAGGTCGCCGATCAGGTGGGAGGCATAGCCGCCGACGGTGGCGACCGTACGGTCCTCGGCGTACTCACCTCGCACCAGTTGGCGCCGCCCCGCAGGCGAGGAGATGTCGTTGGTCAATTGCGCCTTGACGAGCGGCCGGGCGTACGGACTGCGTCCCATCAGCTTGCGAATCGCGGGCAGCCCGAACATCTGGAAGGACAGGTAAGCCGAGACCGGGTTGCCTGGCAACGTCAGGACCGGCACACCGTCGACCAGACCGAAGCCCTGGGGCTTGCCGGGCTGCATCGCGATGCCGCCGAACCACACGCCGCGAGGGGCCAGGGCTGCTTTCACCACATCCCAGTCGCCTTGCGAGACGCCACCGGAGGTGAGGATCAGGTCGGCGCGTGGAGACTGCTCGATCAGCGCGGCCAAGAAGGCTTCCGGCTCGTCCGGCACGATGCCGACGCGGTACGCCTGGGCGCCCGCCGCCGTCGCGGCCGCTGCCAGCAGATAGGAGTTGCCGTCGAAGATCGAGTCGTGGCCCAACTCGGTGCCCGCATCGCGCAATTCGGATCCGGTGGAGATGACCACCACGCGGGGCCTGGGACGACACGACACCGAGGGTTTGCCGACGGCGGCGAGCAGGCCGACGTGTCGCGGCCCCAGCCGGGTTCCCGCCTCGATCACGAGGTCGTCGAGCGCGACATCCTCACCGGCGGGCCGGATGTGCTGGTGCGGCTTCGGCGCCTGACGGATCACGACCTGGTCGACGCCGCGGTCGGTCCATTCGTACGGCACCACCGCATCGCAACCCGCCGGCACGGGTGCGCCGGTCATGATCTTGGCGACGCTGCCGGGGGCGATCTCGCGTACGTCTGCCTGCCCCGCTCCGATCTCACCCACCACCGGCAACGTGACCGGCGACTGCTCCGAGGCCTGCGCGACATCGGCACGGATCACGGCATAGCCGTCCATCGCGGAGTTGTCGAAGCCGGGCAGCGCGACCTCGGAGCGGACGTCGATCGCCGCCTCCAGGCCGAGAGCGTCGAGCAACGGCACGTTGAGCGGCTCCAGCGGCTCCAGCGCGTCGAGGACCCGCGCCAGGTGCTGCTCGACGGTTTCGAGCGCAGGCTGCTCAGCCATCGTCGCCCAGCACCGTGCCCGGCTCGATCCGCTGGGCACCCTTGGTGGCTTCGAGGTCGACGTCGCCGACCACCTCAACCTTGGCGCCGAACGTCCAGTCGCCCTCGACCCGCAGCGAGGTGGCCTGCCGCAGTGACGGTGCCCCCTCGGGGAAACGCTGATCGAACTCCCCGATGCGCGCATAGTGCTCGGGGTCGAGTTCGACGTACGGCACCTCGGAGACCGACTGGTCGAGCACGAAATCGGGGCCGAGGTCGTAGACGTCGGAACGCAGCACGAGCAGTTCGTTGGTGGTCTTGACGGGGATGAAGCGCTCGCGCCCGACGGCGATCGTGCGGGCCCCGTCGAAAACCTCGATCGCCGCCCCCATCGCCGTCTCGATCTGGATCACCTTGGGCGTGGTCGGGTCGGCCGGGTCGACATTCTTGACGTTGCGGATCAGCGGCAGGCCGAGCACCCCCTCGCGGGCCGCCAGCGCATCTCGCATCGCGGCCACGTCGAACCACAGATTGTTGGTCGAGCAGAACCGGTGCCGGGTCAGATCCGCGAGCGCCTGCTGATCCTGCGGCAGCGTCTGCGCGGTCTCGCGCAGCACGATCCGCCCATCTGTCTTGCGGCGCGCGAAGTGACCGCCCTTCTTGTCCGACGGCGTACGCAGCACGGCCTCGATCGCGAACGGCGCGCCGCTCTGCTCGAACCAGCCGGCAACCTTCGGGTCCGGCGTAGCGCCGAGGTTGTCGGAGTTGGAGACGAAGCAGGTGGTGAACCCCCGCTCCAACAACAGGTCGAGCAGGCCGTTGCCGAGCATCGCGGTGTAGATGTCGCCGTGCCCGGGCGGGCACCACTCGAGGCTCGGGGTCCCTGGGATAGGACACCGGCGAGAGGTCCTTCTCCAGCAGCTTGGGCTCCTTGTTCTGCAAGAACTCCAGGGGGAGACCGTCGTAGGGCAGATCCTGATAGCGCGCGAGCGCCTCGATGGTGTCGGTCGAGGTGCGGAAGGAGTTCATGAACAGCAGCGGCAGCGGGGCGTCGTACTCCTCGCGGGCTTTGAGCACCTGCCGCGAGATGATGTCGAGGAAGGACAGGCCGCGGCGTACGCACAACAGCGACTTGGCCCGGTCCATCCCCATCGACGTGCCCAGCCCGCCGTTGAGTTTGATGATCGCCACCTTGCGCAGTGCCGCGCGACCGGCCTCGTCGGAGACCTCGACGTCGGCCAGCGACTCCATGTCCAACGGGTCGATGGACGACTCGGGGATCATCCCGGTCTCGCCATGTTCGAGCAGTCGGTAGTAGTGCGAGAAAGCGTCGATCGCGGTGGCGTCGAGCCCCGCTTCGAGCATCTTCTCCCGAGCGCGCTGTAGTCCTGCAGAAGCCATGTGATCGATCGTAGGCTCGACTCATGACAGCGTCACTTCCTGGAGGATCCGGCCATCGCGAGCCCGACCTCGCGGCGCGCAAGTTGGCGCTGCGTGACCAGTTGCAGACCGCACGCAACCGGATGACCGTGGCCGAGGTCGGTGCCGCAGCGGCCCTGATCGCCCAGCGGGCGCTGGCGCTGGAGGACGTACGCCGGGCCGCAACCCTCACGGCGTACGTCTCGGTCGGCACCGAGCCCGGCACGGGCCTGTTGTTGGAGGCCCTGCATACGGCTGGGAAGCGGATCCTGCTGCCGATCACGGTGCGCCACGAGGGCCGCCTCGAACTCGACTGGGCTGCGTACGCCGGGCCGGAGAGCCTGGTGCCTGCGAAGTTCGGGCTGCTGGAGCCGGCCGGACCCGCTCTGGGTCTGGACGCGATCGCAGGCGCGGACGTGGTGCTGGCACCGGGGATGGCCGTCGATGCCCAGGGGTTCCGGATCGGCAAGGGCGCGGGGTGTTATGACCGGGCCTTGACGCGGATGGTCGCGAGAACCCCGGTGATCGCGCTGCTCTATGACGCCGAGGTGGGCCGCGACGTGCCGATCGAGGCGCATGACCAGCCGGTGACCATGGCGGTGACGCCCGCCCGGGTGGTGCGGTTCTGATCGGGAATGCTCGGGTCGGCTCAGGGCGTTGCACGACGTGACGTACGATCCGGCAGTCCGAATCGAGCGCCAAGCCCAGGCGCGCCGGACCGTCGTCGTGAGGAGAGGACCGTCGTGCCGACCTATCAGTACGCGTGCACCGAGTGCGGTCACGCCTTCGAGACCGTGCAGTCCTTCAGCGACGACGCCCTGACCCACTGCCCCGAGTGCGACGGTCGCCTGCGCAAGGTGTTCAACGCCGTCGGGGTGGTCTTCAAGGGCTCCGGCTTCTATCGCACGGACTCGCGCTCGGCGAAGTCGGCTGGCACCGACGCCGCCAGCACCTCGTCGCCGAAGTCGGACTCATCCTCTTCCGCGTCGTCTGCGTCGTCCTCGTCTGCGTCGTCCTCTGGGTCGTCGTCTGGGTCGTCGTCTGGGTCGTCGTCCTCTGGGTCGTCGTCTTCTGGGTCGTCGTCCTCTGGGTCGTCGTCCTCGACCAGCACTTCGTCAGGCTCCTGACCTGCCGGTTCGCGCTCTCTGTGGAGGACGCGCACACCACGGCACCACTGCATCTAACGTCGCGGGGATGCTGACTGAAGATGCTCCGATTACCACGCGCCGCCGCGATCAGATCGCGCGCAGACTCCGCAGTGGGCGGCGTGCGGTGCTGCGACGCCGGCGTCTGTTGGCCGCGATCTGCGCCGCCGGCGCGGTCGGGCTCGTGGTGGTGTCCGTACGCCCTCCGGCGCCCGCGACCGAGTCCGTCCTCGTGGCCGCCCGAGACCTGCCGGCGGGCCTGACCCTGCGTGAGAGTGATCTGCGGGCCGCGCAGTTTCCTGCCGCGCTCGTGCCCTCCGTCCGCTCCGCCGACCTGGTCGGACACACCCTCGCTACCCCGGTGCGCGCAGGCGAGGTGGTGACCGAGGTGCGGGTGCTGGGTGCAGCGTTGGTGACCGGTGATGCGGATCGGCGAGCGGTGCCCGTACGCCTTCCGGATGCCGATTCGGCCTCGCTGCTCGAACCCGGCGTCCGCATCGACATCCACGCGACGAACGCGAACGGCCGCGACTCTCGCCTCCTGGCGGCCGACGTCGTCGTGCTTGCGGTCCCCCCGACCGAGCACGACGGGACGCGCGAGGGCCGACTGGTGGTGCTGGGCGTCCCGGAGCACCTGGTGGCTGATTTCGCGAGTGCCGGTGTTGCGGATTTCCTCTCGTACGCCTTCACCGGCTAGATTCGCTCGCCGTTCCCCCACGAACGGGCACCACCTTCGGTGCACTCACAAGGAGATAGATACAGCCATGAGTGGCTTCAAGAACTTCATCCTCAAGGGCAACCTTGTCGACCTGGCCGTTGCGGTCATCGTCGGTACCGCTTTCGGCGCCGTCGTCACCACCTTCACCAACTGGCTGACCGCCCAGATGCCCAAGGGCGTCGAGAACATCTTCACCAACAAGGAGAACACCTTCGGCGCGTTCATGAACGCGACGATCTCCTTCCTGATCCTCGCCGCGGTCGTGTACTTCCTGGTCGTGCTGCCTTACACCAAGGCCAAGGAGCGCTACTTCCCGAGCGACGCCGAGGGCCCGACCGAGGTCGAGCTCCTCACCGAGATCCGCGACTCCCTCGCGGCTCGCTGATCTAGCTTGAGAAAGAGCCCGTCCGAGCATCGCTCGGGCGGGCTCTTCGCGTGACCGGGCACGAACGCACGCGTGAAACCCGCCGACCGGGCACGAACGCACGCGTGAAACCCGCCGACCGGGCACAAACGCTCAGGAGCAGATGCCCATCTCGGCCCGGTCCTGCTTCTCCTCGGGCGTCAGGTTCTTGGGCCGGTCGGGGTCTGCGGTGACCGAGCCACGAATCAAATGCGTCGGGATCGCCTCGTCGGCCGCGATCCGCTCCCAGATCTCATCGGCGGCGGGCTTCCAGCGCACCTTCCCGGCGAACTCGGAGTCCGACGGGAAATACTCGTTGGGGATCGTGAACAGCCGCACCTGATCCATCCCGATCTTGCGGACATCCATGGCCAGCCCCGCGAGTTCGCGCAGATTGTCGAAGTCGGTCGCGATCGACTCGGTCGCCGCATCCAGGAACGGGAGGATGCGATCCGGACGCGCGACGTTGTGGCTGGCCTTGTTGAGCATCGCCGCGATGAACTCCTGCTGACGCCGGATCCGGCTGAGGTCGTTCCGCTTCTCGATCGGACCCCAATAACGCAGCCGTACGTATTGCAACGACTCGTCTGGGTTGAGTTCTCGAGTGCCCGCCTTGAGGTGGATGTTTGCGGTGTCGTCGTCGATGTCCTGCGGGATGCAGACCGGCACTCCGTCGAGCGCAGCGACCATCGACTTGAACGAGCCGAAGTTGAAGGTCACGTAGTTGTCGATGCGTACGCCTGTCAACGCCTCGACCTGCCGCCAGGTGCAGCCTTCGCCACCGAGCCGGAACGCTTCGTTCCACATCTGCCCGGTGCCGCCCGCGATCTGATCGTCGGCCCCGCAGTCGGGCCGGGTGACGATGGAGTCACGCGGGATCGAGACGGCGTACGCCCGACTCCGGTCGGCAGACAGGTGTAGCAGGATCGTCGTGTCGGAACCGCCCATTCCGGCTTCTCCATCGATGCCGCACCCCTCACAGGAGCGGTCGTCGCTGGCCATGACGAGGATGTTGACCGGCTTCTTGGGTCCCTCGACCGCGACCGCATCGGGGCGGTCGGCCCCGAGTTCCTTGCCGACCTCTCGCCGATCGAGGTTGCCGTTGAGGTGGAGGTAGAGGTAGCCGAGTCCCGCTCCCGCGATCAACACGAGCGCGAGCCCGACGTACGTCAGCCTGCGAAGGCGTGGGTGGCGTCTCGGCTCAGCCATGATGCGGCGGCACCTGGGCTCTCAGCCAGGCGTCGCCTGCCGACTCCTGGTCGGGCCGCTGCGGCTCGCGTTCGTCGCTGGTGGTCTCGGGAAAGGTGTCGCCGAAGATCGCGTCGAGGCGCTGACGCCGGCGCCAATCCTCCCCGGTCGCCTGCTCGCGCGCCTCGTCGGGCGAGGTCACGTGCACAACCCCGCTGCCTCTGCCTCGGCCTCGGCGCTGGCATTGGCGGTGGGCCTGGGGGTCTGGCTCGTCGAAGGGCTGCCGCTCGGAGACGCCGACGGGCTCTCGCTGGGGACGTTGTCTGCCGAGATCGCGGTCTCGGTCTGGGCTCGGGTCAGCGGATCGTCTCGCTTGATCTTGAGCCACAACTGCTGGGCGCTCGGCAGCAGGCGTACGCGGTTGGGGTCTTCGGGGTCGTACTGCCAGGGCGCGGTGATGAACTTGATGTTGCTCAGGTCGATGTTGCGGAACTGGATCCCGACGTCCGCGATCTCGCGCAGATTGCCCATCCCCTCGTCGAGGACGAGGTTCTTCGTGGTGGCGTCGAGGAAGTTGAACAGCCGGATCGGGTTGGCCAGCGTGCCGGCCGAGACGACCTTGTTGGCCATCGACGCCACAAATGCCTGCTGGCGTTTGATCCTTCCGAGGTCGGAGCCGTTGCCCACGTGACGAACGCGGACGTACGACAGCGCTTCCTTGCCGGTAATGCTGCGGGTCCCCTGCTTGAGATAGATCCCGTGCTCGCGGTCGTCGATGTCTTGTGGGATGCAGACCTCTACGCCGCCGACCGCGTCGACCATGTCGCGAAAACCGGCGAAGTTGACCACCACGAAGTGATCGACGGGGATGTCGGTCATCTGCTCGAACTGCGCGATCGTGCAGAGCGGACCCGCGACGTTGAACGCGTCGTTCCACATCACGTCGTCCGCGCCCGAGACGACACCGCCGCCCTTCTTGCAGTCCGGTCGGGTCACCAGAGCATCACGCGGGATGCTCACGCCGTACGCCCGTTTCCGGTCCGCCGACAGGTGCAGCAGGATCGTGGTGTCGGAGCGGTTGCCGTCGCCGGTGAGGCCGTCGATGTTGTTGCCGACGCCGTCGCGGGTGTCGGTGCCCATGATCAGGATGTTGAGTGGCTCGCGCGGGCCTTCGACGTCGACCTTCTCCGGCCGGGCATCGACGAAGTCGTCGTCGGTGACCTTGAGAGTGGTGATGTTGCCGTTGAGGTGGCGATAGGCGTACGCCACCGCCAGTCCCGTGACCAGCGCCAGAGCCAATGCCGTGACGCTGACGACCTTGAAGACCGTGTGCCGCTTCTTGACCTTGCCGCGACGCTTGGGAGCAACCGTTGGCGTACGGTCGGCCATGCGTCACTCCTTCGCCAAAGTGGGGATCGGATTTGCCCGGTTCTTGATTCCCGGTCTTCATTGCCCGGTCCCGAGGGGCGCGTCCGGATGATCGCGCGCGGGCAACCTCCACAGTGTGACGGTAAGTGTCAAACGTGGCGCGCCGAATCGCCAACTTCGGGTGGATGCGGGTGCGCCGATCCGGCTTTGCCACAATGGCCCAGCCACGAGAAATGGCGCACGCCCCAGTAGCTCAGCGGATAGAGCAGCCGCCTCCTAAGCGAAAGGTCGCAGGTTCGACTCCTGCCTGGGGCACGTGGGTGGGATCAACTCACCTCGAACTTCATCCCAGCCGCCTGCAATCGCGCCAGCAGGTTCTCGCCCATCGCCTGCGCGGTCGTCACCGAGCCCGACGTCGCCGGGTTGTCGTCGAAGGCCAGGCACAGCGCGGACTCGGCCAGCATCTTGGCCGTCTCGTCATAGCCCGGGTCGCCGCCGGAGACGCGCGTACGCACGGTCCGGCCCCCAGCCTCGCCGACGAAGTCGACGCTGAACCAGGACTTCTCACGGCGCTCGGGGGAAGGCCCGTCGCCCTGCTTGACCCGGCCAAGCAACAACTCACGCAACGGCTTGACCTGAGCGATCAGACCGATCGCGGTCACCGCCGCGGCCCCACCGGCCGCATAGTGCAGCGTCTTGGTGCCGGCGAAGTGCGAATACCGGAAGTCCGGGCCGTACGACTCCAAAGCCGCGCCCGAGCGCGCCACGACGAAGGGGTCGATCGTCGGCAGCGGCAACAGCCAATAGCCGAGCACGGGGTCTTTGCCGGGCTTTCCGGCGACGGCCTTGGAGGAGCGCCCCTCCGGGCGAACCCCGAGGGACTTCTCCAGTGTGCGGCGGGCCGCAGAAGCCGAGCGCATCTGCTGGGCGCGGGAGAACGCCGTGATCGCCGAGTGGAAGGTGCCACCGGAGAAGGTTCCCGAGGAGCGTACGACTCCGCGCAGCGTGATCGGCTGGTCCGACGGCAACTGCGCGACGGTGAACATCGCGCCCAGGTCGTGCGGGATCGAGTCGAAGCCGCAGGCGTGCACGATCCGGGCGCCGGATGCGACGGCCGTCTCGTGGTGGGCGACGAACATGGTGTCGACGAACTCCGGCTCACCGGTCAGGTCGACGTAGTCGGTGCCGGCTGCCGCACAGGCCGCCACGAGCGGCTCCCCATGCACGATGTAGGGGCCGACGGTCGAGATCACCACGCGAGTCGAGGTCGCGACCTTGTCGAGCGCAGCTCGGTCGGTGCTATCGGCGATCAGCATCGGCAAGGTGGCCAGTGACGGCTCGAGCTGCGCCAGACGCTCCCGTACGCCCTCTAGTTTCGTCTGATTGCGGCCGGCTAGTGCCCACCGCACCGTGCTCGGCGCATGCGCGGCGAGATAGCGCGCGGTGAGTTCACCGGTGAACCCCGTGGCGCCGAAAAGAACGATGTCGTAGTCGCGATCGGCCATGTCGCCGATCCTGTCAGACCGCCGGGGAACCGCCGCTGGCGCAACGACGTCCCAATGCCATGACTTTGCGTACGACCCTCCCCACTGTCGCGCTGACCGCGGGCGTCGCCTTCATTGCCGGCATCACGGTGGCCGACCCCGGCACCGACACGGCCCCGCCGCCGTTCCGGCTGGCCAATGCCGACCTGACCTTGGCAACCTCGTGCGACACGCTGCGCGACTGGTATGTCGAGCGCGGCCTCAAGCAGGTCACGCCGTGGGGATGGAAGGGCGGCATCGTCTTCCAAGAAGGTGATGTGTCGTTTTCCACCGGGCCGTTGGCAGCCACCCCGACCACCGCGCCGGGAGTACGTGAGGAGCAAGGCAGCTCCGAGACCGGCACCAACGTGCAAGAGGTCGGCGTCGACGAAGCCGATACGGCGAAGTCCGACGGCTCGGTGCTGGTGCGGATCAAGGATGACGACCTCGTGATCTATGACGTCACCGGCTCCGAACCCAAGCTCACCTCCACCCTGGCGCTCGACGACATCGGATCCGCGCAGTTGCTGCTGCGCGGCGACACGGTGACGGTGATCGGTTCGGCGGACGCGACCGCGTACGGCTATGAGATCTGGCGGCCGAGCACACGAGTGCTCACGGTCGACATCCGCGACCTGGGCAACCCGCGCGTCACCGACACCGCGACGTACGACGCAGGGCTGCTCACCGCACGCCAACACGGCGACACGATCCGCATCACGTTGACCTCTCCCCTGCCCAGCCTCGGCTTCACGACCCCGGGCGAAGGCGTCAGCGAGAAGGACGCGCTGCTGAAGAACCGGGAGATCGTACGCAACTCCCAACTCACCGACTGGCTTCCGACCATCGCCTCGGACCACGGCCCCGAGCAACAATTGGTCGACTGTGCCGACGTCGCGTTGCCCAGCGAGGACGCCGGCCTGGGCACGCTGACCGTCGTCGGCTTCCACGCGGCCTCACCCCGGACGCGAGAGGTCACCGCAGTGGCCACCAACAGCACGACCGCGTACGAATCCGGCGACCGCCTGATCCTGGCTACCCACCCGTGGTCGGGCGCTGCGCTGCGTACGTCAGCACACCACGGCACGACGCACCTCTACTCCTTCGCGCTCGACGGCATCGCGGCCACGTACGTCGCCAGCGGCGAGGTGGAGGGCACGATCGCGGATCGCTGGGCGATCGACGCGGTGGGCGACTCGCTTCGGGTCGCGGTCGGTCCGTCGAGCGAGACCGGCAACTTCAACGCCGTCGTGACAATGCGCGAACGCGGCTCCGACCTGGTCCAATCGGGCCGAGTCGACCAACTCGGCATCAACGAGCAGATCCAGTCGGTGCGCTGGTTCGACGATCTCGCGATCATGGTGACCTTCCGGCAGACCGATCCGTTGTATGCGATCGACCTCGGCGACCCCGATGCTCCGAGGCTGCTCGGCAAACTCAAGATCCCGGGCTTCTCCGACTATCTGCACCCGATCGGCGACGACCTGCTGCTCGGCTTGGGCCAGGACGCCGACCCTCGTACGGGTGCCACCCTCGGGGCGCAGGCAGCCCTCTTCGACATCAGCGACCTGACCGCACTCAAGCGGGTCGCCACGGTGTCGTTGGGCAAGAACTCGACCGCCCTGGCCGGTTCGGACCCGCGGGCCTTCACCTGGCTCACCGGTCGCGACACGGCTCTGGCGGTGGTCTCGGACGACTGGCGCGGCTCCGGCGACATCGCGGTGCTGGGTGTGGCAGGCCGAGAGTTGACCAAGCGGATGGCCGAGGTCGACTACGGCCAGGACGTCTACGCGATCCGTACGCTCCCCCTTCCCGACGGCCGGGTTCTGCTGGTCACCGGCGACGACGTGTCCTTCTTCGAGGTCTGAGCCGCACGTACGCTCGCCTGCATGTGCCGCAACATCCGTCCGCTCAACAATTTCGAGCCGCCCGCGACCAATGACGAGGTGCACGCTGCCGCGCTCCAGTTCGTCCGCAAGGTCAGTGGCGCGACCAAGCCGTCGCAGGCCAATCAGGAGATCTTCGACCAGGCCGTTCGCGAGATCGCGCACATCACCCGACACCTGATCGATGACCTCGTGACCACTGCCCCGCCCAAGGACCGTGAGGTCGAAGCAGCCAAGGCGCGCGCCCGCGCCGAGTTGCGCTATGCCCGCTAGCCCTCCCGACCTGGCGGCGCTGACGGCTCCGAAGGTCCCCTAGAGCCGGTGCACGAAAATGTGCTCGGCCGCCTCGGACTCGATCTCGGCGGTCTCACCACCCGAGCCCATCAGGATGCCCGCGGCGGTCGCGGAGACCGCGACCACCTTGTCGGGAAGCGCACCGATGCGGCGCAGCAGCCCCATCAGTTCCTCGTCCTTCTGGATCTCCTCGGAGATCCGGCGGATCCGCACCTTCTCGCGTTCAGGTCCGGCCACCTCCAACAGCGACTGGACGCCGTCCATGAAGCCCTCGCCAGAGTCCTCGCCCAACTCGTCGAGTCCGGGGATCGGGTTGCCGTACGGCGACTCGGTGGGGTGGTCGAGCAGCTCGAGGAGACGACGCTCGACGTTCTCGGAGATCACGTGCTCCCAGCGACATGCCTCGGCATGGACGAGTTCCCAGTCGAGTCCGATCACGTCGACCAGCAGCCGTTCGGCGAGCCGGTGCTTGCGCATCACCCGGGTGGCCAGGCGCAGGCCCTCGGGCGTGAGTTCGAGGTGCCGATCGCCCTCCACAGTCAGCAAGCCGTCGCGTTCCATCCGCGCCACGGTCTGCGAGACGGTCGGTCCGCTCTGGTGCAATCGCTCCGCGATCCGCGCGCGCAGCGGGACGATGTCCTCTTCGATGAGCTCGAAGATCGTCCGCAGGTACATCTCGGTGGTATCGATCAGGTCGCTCACCCGGACCATTCTGGCCCACGTCGTCAACCTGGGCGGCGCACTGTCCGAGGTTGACGAGGTGCGGCACAATCGCACGACATGAGCATCCCCTTGGATCCTCTGGTCGTCCCCTCTCGGTTCTGCGGTCCGCCGAACTCGGGAAATGGCGGCTGGACCTCAGGCGCACTGGCCGGACTACTTCCCGACGCGGGCTGCCCAGAGGACCGCAGCGAGGCCTGGCCGACCATCGAGATCACGCTGCGCCAGCCACCGCCTCTCGACACGCTGATGCCCCTGACCCACGCGGACGGCATCACCACGGCTCTACGCGACGGCGCCGCCGTGGCGACCGGTCGCCTGGTGGAGGCCGAACTCGTCGCGGTCGCCCCGGTGTCCGCCGAGGTCGCCCACCAGGCCGAGGAACGCTTCGCCGGGGTCGACGAGCATCCCTTCCCCACCTGCTACACCTGCGGTCCCGATGCGCCCGGCGGACTCCACATCTTCCCCAGCCCACTCGTCGAGGGAGATCTGTCGAGTGTGGCCGCGCTGTGGACTCCCGACGAGACCGAGCTCGAAGACTGGCATTCCTACGGCTGCTCGACGGCTCGCACCTCGCTCGCCAACGTCTGGGCGGCCCTGGACTGCCCCGGCGGGTGGGCCGGCGGCTTCCCCGAGATCACCGTCGTACTCGGTCGGATGACCGCTCGCGTCGACGCTCTCCCGCGTGCCGGCGAGCAGCATGTGATCGTCGCCGAGGGCCGCGGCCGCGAGGGGCGCAAGAGCCACACCGCCACCACGATCTATGACGAAGATGGACGCCAGGTCGCCACCGCCGAGCACGTCTGGATCCAGGTCGACCGGGCTGACTTCGTCTGAGAAGGTGTCGCCATGCGCGACTTCCACGACCCGGCCTGGTGGCGCAACGCGGTCTTCTATCAGGTCTACGTCCGCTCGTTCGCAGACTCAGACGGCGACGGCATCGGCGATCTGCCGGGCATCACCGCCCGGTTGCCACACCTCAAGTCGCTGGGCGCCGACGCGCTGTGGATCACGCCGTTCTACACCTCGCCGCAGCACGATCACGGGTACGACGTGGCCGACTACCGCGACATCGACCCGCTGTTCGGCACGCTTGCCGACGCGGACGCGTTGCTCGCCCGAGCCCACCGGCTCGGACTGAAGGTCGTCTTCGACATCGTGCCCAACCACACGTCGTCGGAGCACGAGTGGTTCAAGGCAGCCCTGGCAGCGCAGCCGGGCTCGCCCGAACGCGACCGCTATCTCTTCCGCACTGGTCGCGTCGATGGCACGGAGCCGCCCAACAACTGGACGTCGGTCTTCGGCGGGGCCGCGTGGACTCGCGTGGGCGACACCGATCAGTGGTACCTGCACCTCTTCGACAGTTCCCAGCCCGACCTCAACTGGCGCAACCCCGAGGTCCCCGCGATGTTCGAGTCGGTGCTGCGCTTCTGGCTCGACCGCGGCGTCGACGGCTTCCGGATCGATGTCGCGCATTCGCTGTTCAAGGAGGCGTCGCTGCGCGACCAGGTGCTGGCCGACGGGGAACACCTCTCCGATGTCACCACCATCAACTCCGAGGACGGGATGGTGGCGCCACACCTGGACGACGAACCGATGTGGGATCAGCCCGAGGTGCATGACGTCTACCGCGACTGGAGGCGGCTGCTCGATTCGTACGATCCCCCACGCATGGCCGTGGCCGAGGCGTGGACCTCCACCCAGGAGTCGATGGCGCGCTACGTACGCCCCGACGAGTTGATGCAGACCTTCAACTTCGCCTGGCTGACAGCACCGTGGTCGGCACGAGCATTCGTACGCGTGATCACCGAGACCCTCGATGCCCTCGAGGGGCAGCACTCGTCGCCGACCTGGGTGTTGTCCAATCACGACGTGAAGCGCCACGTCACGCGCTATGGCGGCGGGGCGACCGGCCTGGCCCGCGCCCGAGCCGCCACGTTGGCGATGTTGGGCCTGCCCGGGGCGGTGTATCTGTATCAGGGCGAGGAGCTCGGTCTCGAAGAGGTTGCGGTCGCGCCGGAGCACCGGCAGGACCCCGTCTGGTGGCGCACGGGTGAACCGGGCCGCGACGGTTGCCGCGTCCCCCTGCCCTGGAGCGGCACGGCGGCTCCCTTCGGTTTCGGTCCTGGCTCGGAGCAGCCGTGGATCCCGCAACCTTCCGCCTGGGCGGCGCTCACGGTCGAGGCTCAAGAGGGAGTCGCGGGGTCGACGCTGGAGTTCTATCGAGAGGCCCTGCAGGCCCGCAAGGCGTACGCCGACTCGGCCGGAGAAGAGGTCGAGTTGGTCGACCTCGGCGACGACGTGCTCACCTTCCGGCGCGGCCCGCTGCTGGTCGTGCTCAACTGCGGCACGGTGCCGGTCGAGTTGCCTGACGGGGAGGTCGTGGTGGCGTCCGGGCCGCTCGGCGCCACGCTGCCGCCCGACACCGCCGCCTGGCTGACCGTTGAGTTGGGCCAGCCTGGGCGTTGAGTTGGGACTCAGTCCCGCTCCAGAGCCCGGTTGTAGAACCCGAGGCTCGTGACCAGCACCGCCAGGTCCTGGTCGGACATTCCGCCTAGTCGCTGACGCAGCAGGGCACTGCGCGCGCTGGCCACGGCGCGCAATTTCGTACGCGCTCCTTCGGTCACCGACACCAATTGGGCGCGACCGTCCTCGGGGTCTGGCGTACGCACGACAAGCCCGAGCTCGATCAGCTGATGCAGTTTGCGGCTCACCGCCGCCTTGTCTGCCTCCAGCGCATCCGCCACGGCGGCAGCGCGCAGCGGACCGCACCGCTCGACGTACGACAACATCATGTAGTGACCCGCCGACAGTGCGGGGTCAACGGCGCGCGCCCGCTCGCCCAGCACCCGCCGAAGTCGCCGTACGAGCACTCCGACCTCGGACTCCAGCTCGGCGAAGAGTCCGTCGCGTTCGCTCATCGCGCGACGCCGTGCGGCTGATCGACACCGAGCTCGGCGGCGACCTCGGGGGCCAACTCGTCGGAGCGCAGGACGGTCGTACGCAAGGGGACTTCCTTGATGAAGGACAGGCATACCAGCGCGGCGATGGCGAAGGGCGTCGCCACGAGGAAGAGGTGACCGGTCGCCGAGCCGAAGGCGTGCTCGAACAGCGCCCGGATGGGCGCAGGCAACTCGGACACGTCCGGGATCGAGTGCGACTCGTGCGAGTCGGCCTTGATTCCCATCTTGGCCAACCCTTCGGTGACGGTGGATGCGACCTGGTGACTGAGCACCGCACCCAGGGCAGAGACACCGGCCGACCCACCGAGGGAGCGGAAGAACGCGACCACGGACGACGCTGCACCCATGTCCGCCTGGGCCGTGTTGTTCTGCACGGCCAGGACGAGGTTCTGCATGGTGGCGCCGAGGCCGAGACCCAAGACGGCCATGTAGGCACCGACGACGTACAAGGAGGTCTTCTCGTCGATCATCGACAGCAGCCCCATCCCGGCGATCACCAGCACCATGCCGCCGATCAGGTAGCGCTTCCACAGCCCGGTGGTGCTGATGATCCGACCGGTCACGATCGACGACACGAGGAGCCCGCCGACCATGCAGATCGACATCAAGCCGGCCTTGGTGGGCGACATGCCGCGCGCGATCTGGAAGTACTGACTCAGATAGACCGTCGCGCCGAACATCGCGACGCCGATCAGCACCGAAGCCGCCGTGGCCAGGGAGGTCGTACGGTCTCGGAAGAGCCGCATCGGGATGATCGGCTCGATCGCGACCTTCATCTCGACGTAGACCGCCGCGCAGATGAACACCACCGCGCCGGCGATCAGGGCGTACGACTTGCTGCTCAGCCAGTCGAATTGGTTGCCGGCCAGGGAGACCCAGATCAGCAGCATCGAGACTCCACCCATCAACAGCGTGGCTCCGAGGTAGTCGATGTGCACCTCGCGCTTGTGGTGGGTGAGGTGGAGGGTCTTTTGGAGCACGACGAACGCGAGCACGGCGATGGGGAGCCCGGCATAGAAGCACCAGCGCCAGCCGAGCGTGTCGACGAGCAGGCCTCCGATGAGCGGGCCGGACACGGTGGCGAGCGCGAAGACCGCACCGATATAGCCCGAATAGCGGCCCCGTTCGCGCGGCGGCACCATGCTGGCGATCACGACCTGTACGAGGGCGGTCAGCCCGCCGACGCCGAGTCCCTGGAAGGCGCGCGCGCCGATCAGCACTTCCATGCTGGGCGCCAGACCGGCGGCGATCGAGCCGAGCGAGAAGATCACCAACGCGATCTGCACCAGGATCTTCTGCGGGAAGAGGTCGGCCAGTTTGCCCCAGATCGGGGTGGTGGCCGTCATGGTCAGCAGCGTCGCGACGACGACCCAGGTGTAGCCGGTCTGGCTGCCCTTGAGATCGGTCACGATGACCGGCAGCGCGTTGGACACGATGGTGCTCGACACCATGGCGACGAACATCGCGAGCAGCAGCCCGGTAAGCGCCTCCATGATCTCGCGGTGGGTCATCTGGCCGGTCTCCTCGGCCGGTCGGGACACGGTCGGGCTCTTGGACATGGGGCTCCTCTTGCGGCGGCTGGGGCAACCGGGGCGGATCTCATCAACGCCGGCGATTGGTTGACTGTGTCAACGATCCACCTAGTGGTTGACGAAATCAACTTGTCGCGCGTGTGTCCCCCGCCACTCGCCGAGGGGTCACGAACTCTCGTCGAGGAGTCATCAAATGCAGACAACCCGCAGGTGTAGCGCCGTACGACGCTCCGCTCGGGGGACGTCCCAAGCTCACCTGCGGGTCGGGTGTCTGCGTTTGGATTGCCAGCAGCACTTCGTGGCGCAACTGGCGGACGGTTGCTGCTAGACCGCAGCCACCTCACGCGTCCTGTAAGTATTCAACTTCGGACCACCTCCTTTCCCGTGTGGAAGCAGGCTAGGCATCCCAGGGGAAGGCCTCAAGTGGTTTTTCTGCCGACTCGGCGGGAATTGCTGCCGACTCGGCGGGAATTGCTGCTGACTCGGCTAGTTGGCGGCGGCGGCGAACTGCGACTGATACAGCCGGGCGTACGCCCCCTCGGCCTCCAATAGCTGCTCGTGGGTGCCCTGCTCCACGATCGCGCCATCCTCCATGACCAAGATCAGGTCAGCGTCGCGGATGGTGGAGAGCCGGTGCGCGATCACGAAGGACGTACGGTCCTCGCGCAGGGCACCCATCGCGTGTTGCAGCAGCAATTCCGTACGCGTGTCGACCGACGAGGTGGCCTCGTCGAGGATCAGCAGAGCCGGATCGGAGAGGAAGGCACGGGCGATGGTGACGAGTTGGCGTTCGCCCGCCGAGAGGTTGGTGCCCTCCTCGTCGATCCAGGTGTCGTACCCGTCAGGCAGCGAGTGCACGAAGCGGTCGACGTACGTCGCGGTGGCCGCATCCAGGATCTGCTCCTGCGTCGCATCCGGATCGCCGTACGCGATGTTGTCGCGGATGGTGCCCGCGAAGAGCCAGGTGTCTTGAAGCACCATGCCGGTCTGGTCACGCAACGCCGCTCGCGGCAACGTCGAGATGTCGACGCCGTCGAGAGTGATCCGACCGCCGTCGAGCTCATAGAAGCGCATCACCAGGTTGACCAGCGTGGTCTTGCCGGCTCCGGTCGGGCCGACGATCGCGACGGTCGCACCAGGCGCGGCCACCAGTGAGAGGTCGCGGATCAGCGGACGCTCGGGGTCGTACGAGAAGGAGACGTGCTCGAAGCGCACCTCGCCATGCCGATCGGCCGGTGCAGGCGGGGTCGCCGTGCCCGCATCGGACTCCTCCGACGCATCCAGGAACTCGAAGATCCGCTCCGCCGACGCCACACCCGACTGCAACAGGTTGGCCATCGAGGCGACCTGGGCGAGCGGCTGGGTGAACTGCCGGGTGTACTGGATGAACGCCTGCACCTCACCCAACGACAAGTTGCCCGACGCGACGCGCAGACCGCCGACCACCGCGACGGCCACGTAGTTGATGTTCCCGATCAACATCATGATCGGCATGATCAGCCCGCTGATGAACTGGGCCTTGAACGACGCTTGATAGAGCTCGTCGTTCTCCTGCGCGAAGACGCGCTCGGCCTCGACCTGGCGGCCGTACACCTTCACCAAGGACTGGCCGGAGAAGGTCTCCTCGATATGCGCGTTGAGCCGGCCCGTACGCCGCCACTGCGCGATGAACTGGCCCTGCGAGCGCTTCATCACCGCCCCGCCGACGATCATCGTCAGCGGCACCGTCAGCAGCGCGATCAACGCCAGAAGCGGCGAGATCCACAGCATCATCACCAGCACCGAGATCAACGTCAGCACCGAGGTGAGCAGTTGCGAAAGCGTCTGCTGCAACGACTGGCTCAGGTTGTCGATGTCGTTGGTGGCGCGGGAGAGGAGTTCGCCGCGGGGCTGGCGGTCGAAGTACGACAGGGGCAGCGCGTGCACCTTGTCCTCGACCTCGGCACGCAGGCCACGGATCGTCGCCTGGACGGCGTCGTTGAGCAACCAACCGGCGGCCCACGCGAGTCCCGAGCCGATCACATAGATGGCGAGCACGGTGAGCAGCACGCGCGCCACGGCGTCGAAGTCGACCCCGACGCCAGGCACGACGTCCATCGACGCCACCATGCTGGCGACCTTGTCCTCGCCCGCGGCACGCAAGGCCTGCACGGCCTCGGCCTTGGTGGTGCCGGGCGGCATCTGCTCGCCGAGTTTGGAGCCGAGTAGGCCCGCGAAGATGAGGTCGGTCGCGCGACCCAGAATCCGTGGGCCGATCGCCATCAACAGCACGCTGCCAAGCGTGAGGATGAGTACGCCGGTGATCCGGTTGCGCTCGGGACGCAACCGCTTGACCAGTCGGATGCCCGACTCCTTGAAGCGGTCGGCCTTCTGGCCCATCATCGGCCCGCCCATCGGGCCGCGCCCGTGGCCGGGACCGGACTCGACGCGCTCGGTCTCTTTCAGGTCGGCAGACTCACTCATGCCGCCTCCTCCGCGCTGAGCTGGGACTCGACGATCTCGCGATAGGTCTCGCAGGACTCCAAGAGCGACTCGTGCGTCCCGCGACCGACGATCGCGCCGTCTTCGAGCACGATGATCAGGTCGGCGTCGCGGATCGTGGAGACCCGCTGGGCGACGATCAGCACCGTGGATTCGCGGGTCACGGGCTTGAGCGCGGCCCGCAGCCGCGCATCAGTCGCGAGGTCGAGCGCGCTGAACGAGTCGTCGAAGAGATAGACGTACGGCTGTCTGATCACCGCCCGCGCAATGGCAAGCCGTTGCCGTTGGCCGCCCGAGAAGTTCGTGCCACCTTGCGCGACGCTGGACTCCAATCCGTCCGGCATGGCGGAGACGAAGTCACGGGCCTGAGCGATCTCCAGCGCCTGCCACATCTGCTCCTCAGTCGCATCGGCCTTCCCATAGCGCAGGTTGTCGGCGATCGTGCCGGAGAAGAGGAACGCCTTCTGCGGCACCAGTCCGAGCCCCGACCACAGCGTCTCCGGCGCCAGTCGTCGAGTGTCCACTCCCCCAACTGACACCGCCCCGGAGGTCGCATCGAAGAGCCGCGGCACCAGGTTGAGCAACGTGGTCTTGCCGGCGCCGGTGGAACCGATCAAGGCGACGGTCTGGCCAGGGACAGCCTCGAACGAGATGTCACGCAGCACCGGCACATCGGCGCCGGGATAGGTGAACTCGACAGCGTCGAAGCGTACGGTCCCGGGCGTCGGTTGCTGCGTCACCGGCTGGGTCGGCGGGACGACCGACGACTCGGTGTCGAGCACCTCCATGATCCGGTCGGCACACACCGCCGCGCGCGGGATCATCATCATCAAGAAGGTCGCCATCATCACCGACATCACGATCTGCATCAGATAAGAGATGTACGCCGTGAGCGCGCCGACCTGCATCTGGCCCGACTCGACGCGGTGCCCGCCGAACCAGAGCACCCCGATCGTCGCGACGTTGGCCACCAACATCACCGTCGGGAACATCCCGGCCATCCAGCGCCCGGCCGTGATCGAGACCTTGGTGAGGTCGTGGTTGGCGACCGCGAAGCGGTCGGTCTCGTACGACTCGCGGACGAACGCGCGTACGACCCGCACGCCGGTGATCTGCTCACGCAGCAGCCGGTTGACCTCGTCGATCTTCTCCTGCATCGCCCGGAAACTCGGCACCATCTTGATCACGATCAGACCGATGGACAGCCCGAGGACGGGTACGACCGCCACGATCAGCCAGGCCAACCCGGGGTCCTCACGTACGGCCATCAGAATCGCGCCGACCATCATGATCGGCGCCATCACCGCCAGCGTGCCACCCATCAGGACGAGCATCTGCACCTGCTGCACGTCGTTGGTCTCCCGGGTGATCAACGACGGAGCTCCGAAGTGATTGACCTCGCGCGCCGAGAAACTCCCCACCTGGTGGAAGATCTGGGCGCGTACGTCGCGGCCAAAACTCATCGCCATCCGGGCGGAGAACCACACCGCCGCGATCGAGCAGAGCACCTGCACGACCGAGACGGCGAGCATCACGCCGCCGCGGCGCACGATGTAGCCGGTGTCGCCGGTCACCACGCCGTTGTCGATGATCTCGGCATTGAGGCTGGGCAGCCACAGGGCCGCCACCGTCCCGACAAACTGCAAGAACAGCACGGCGAGGAAGAACGACCAATAGGGCCGCAGTCGAGTGCGTACGAGTCGCCACAACATCAGCGGGCCTCCTGCTTCATGAGTCCGTCGAGAACGGTCGAGACGATCTGCTCCGGCGTCAGGATGACGCCGTCGGAGATGTGCGGATGGGTGCCGGAGAAGGTGAGCAGCCGCAGCGTGCGGACGAGTTGCTCGGGAGGGCAGAGGAAGAGATCAGCGTCGGGATCGACCAACGACTCGGCGATCTTCTGGCCGCGCGCGCGTGCCTCGACCGTGTGCTTGTGCGCTTGCGGTGGACCGACCATGCCCATCGCCGTCATCAGGGCGAAGGTCCCGCGGAAGCGGATCTGCAAGAGCGTCACGTAGTCGAGCAACCGTTGGCGCAACGGTTGCTCGCGCTCGATGTTTGCGAGGTCGAGGAGGAAAGGTTCGAAGTCCAGGGCGTGCTCGATTGCTGCCAGGACGAGGTCGTCCTTGGAGTCGAAGACGCGAAAGATCGTGCCTTCGGCCACCCCAGCGGCCTCCGCGATCTGGCGCGTGGTGACCGTACGTCCGTGCTCGTGCAGCAAGGGCAAGGTGGCGTCGATCAGGGCTTGGCGGCGTACGTCCGGCGCGAGGGGCTTGGCGCGGGTGGATCTGGGTTGAGACACAGCGGGACTCTAAGTGAGTGAGCACTCACTCACAAGTCGAGGCAATGACAGGGACGCGTGACCACGCAGCAGCCATGTGCGGACGTTCCTTGAGTGCGCTCGCCTGAGTTCGCTGCGGAGGCCCACCGCCAGGCCGCCTTGGTGGCAGACGCGTCAACGGGCTCAGACGACATGGACTTCGTGGAAGCCGTCTTGCAAGACTGGACCGAATGAAGCGCGGCGACATCATCACGGTCGCTGGTAGTGTCTACGCAACCAAACCCAGGCCTGCGCTGGTGATCCAGGACGGCCGGTTCGACGCCACCGATTCACTCACCATCTGCCCGTTCACCACTACAGCCGTGGACGCGCCTCTGCTTCGGGTCCTAGTTGTCGCCCACGAACTCAATGGTCTCGATCAGGACTGCTATCTGATGGTGGACAAAGTCACCACGGTCCGGCGCGCCAACGCGCACACGGTGCTCGGCCGCCTCGAGCCCCCAGCGCTGGTCGAACTCGAGCGACGACTGTTGGTCTTACTCGGATTCGGTGGCTAACCAACGCATTCTGCGCGGCATGAGGGCGCGTCAGCGTCCGCGGCAGATCTCTCGGCGATGCCCGACGGCCAGCACCAGGACGATGAGGACTCCATCGTTGATCTCGTACACGATGCGATAGCCACCCGTCCGGACACGCCACTCGCCATCGCCGCCCACGAGCTTCTTCGCTCCGGTGGGCCTCGGCTCCTCGGCCAAGAGCTCGATGGCAGCCTGGACACGCCGCCGCGCGGTCCCGTCCAGCTTCTTGAGCTGGCGAACCGCGCCCGGGCTGATCTCGACGCGATACGTCACGCCAGGCCCAGGTCGGCCTTCACGGCATCCCAGGGAATCGATCCTTCGGATGCCATCTCATCGCGCGCCGCACGGGCGGCCTCGAGGTCAGCCAGGTTCTCGGCTGCTTCGATGAGGCGCGCCAGGTCGTCCGCATCGATGACGGCAGCGACCCGCTGGCCGCGGCGGGTGAGGTAGATGGGGTCGTGCTTCACTCGAGCCTCGTCGACCACGTCAGCGAGCCGTGCCCGCGCATGGGTCACAGTCAGTTCGGTCATGCCCACAGGATGCCATTCTCTGTCAGAGATGTACAATTCCGCGCATATGGTGAAACTCTCCCACATCGGCAGAGACGGACGCTCACGACCGGATCATCAGCCGGTGCGTAGCAGGGTTGAGTGGTGGGGTTTCCCAGGGTGCGTAGTCGCATCCGGTGGTTCGCGTTCGGGGTGGTGGTGGTGTCTTGTCCAGCGGGGTAGTGCCGTCGGGGTCTCGGCGGTAGGTCTGGCCGTGAGGGCTGGCCCAGTGCCAGACGCCGGGTTCGATCGTGGTGACCTGCCAGGCGGCCTCGTGTTTGAGTCTGTGATGCCTTCTGCAGAGCGGATGGAGGTTGCAGGAGCAGGTGCGTCCGCCTTGGTTGTGGGCGATGTGGTGGTCGTGGTCGCACCTGGTGGCGGAGCGGGTGCACCACGGGAAGGTGCAGTGCCCGGCGGCGAGGTAGTCGGTCTGGTCACGCAGCAGGGGCGGGATCTCGTATGCGGCGGAGGTGCGGTGTGCAGCCAAGTCCAACACCGGGCGGATCGTGACGGTCGCGCCGGGGTTGCCACACCAGGTCTGAACCATCGCGGTGAGGGTGGCGCGGTCGCCGCGCACGAAGGCGCGGGTGACCGGGTCCAGGGTCGCGGGGTCGAGGTGGCTGGGGGTGAGGTGCACGACCAGGTCGATCGCCCGCCGCGGACTGGTGGGCGCCTGGTTGTTGTCGTCGAGGAGGGCGGCGGCGGTGTGGGGATCGGCGAGGATCCCGACCGCCCGTGCACGGCGTACGTCCAACGACTCGACGTAGTCGCCTTCGGCGAGGGCGCGGGCTTTCAACGCGGCAGCCACGGCTGTGACGGTCTGGTCGAAGTTGTGTAGGTCTGCCCAGTCGCCCCGGATGGCCATGTCCGCGACCCCGGTGTGATTCATCGAGGATTCGTCCAGGCGTACGAACCTCTTGTCCAGCGCGTCAAGGGAGTCTTGTTCGACTTCCTCGGGATGGAGCCGGATCAAAATCGCGGTCAGGATCTGGTCGAGTCGCCGGACACCGACCCGGCCGGCGATCGGCGCCACCTCGACGTCGAGAGCATCGGAGACATCGCGTGGTTGGGCGATGATGGTTTCGGCGATCCGACGAGCCCGCCACACCGGGACCCGGCCGGCTTGGACGCCTGCCCAGATCCTGGGGAGGCGGTGCCGCAACAGCAACGCGTCGCGGATGAACCGTTCCCCAGCAGCGGTGGTGGTGCCCATCGCGGCGGCGAAGGGGGCGCCGGCGTCCCAGGCCATGGTGGGGATGAACGCATCGTCGGCGAACTCGAGTTCGTCGGGCGCGGTTTCGCGGGTCAGCCACGACACCGCGGCCTGGCCGTGTTTCGGGGTTTTCGCCCCGGTCTGGGAGGGGTCGGGGTGCGCGTCGGCCCAGCGGGCGGCCAACGCGAGTTTGCGGGCCTCAGCAGCAGCGATCACCTCGTCCAACGCGACCACCTCGGCGAGCATCCCAGCGGCCGGTGTGGCGCCGGAGGTGTGGTTTCGAGACGCGCCTACGGCGCTCCTCAACCACCGGGAGACCGGGATCGGTGGTTGAGGAGCGAGCGTCAGCGAGCGTCTCGAAACCACGCAGCACGCGCACGGGAATGTGGTTTCGAGACGGCGCTGCGCGCCTCCTCAACCACCGGCGGGCGGTCCGGGATCGGTGGTTGAGGAGCGAGCGGAAGCGAGCGTCTCGAAACCACGCAGCGCGCACGGGGGTGTGGTTTCGAGACGCGCCTACGGCGCTCCTCAACCACCGGGGGGAAGTGGTTTCGAGACGGCGCTGCGCGCCTCCTCAACCACCGGGGCTGCGCGCCTCCTCCACCACCGGGCGAAACCACCGGTAGACCCGCAAACGGGGTGCGCGATCAGGGCTGGAGGCGACTGATCGACCACTCAGAGCCGTCGCGCTGATAGACCAGCCGATCATGCAAACGGTTGGCCCTCCCCTGCCAGAACTCGATCACCGACGGCGTGATCGCATACCCACCCCAGTCGTCTGGCACCGGGATCACGTCGAGGTCCTCGTACGCCTTCTCGGCCTCGGCCTGGGCGCGTTCGAGATCGTCACGCGAATCGATGGGACGCGACTGCCGCGAAGCCCAGGCCCCACATTGCGCCCCACGGGGTCGAGAGTGGAAGTACGCCGCGACGGCCTCGCGGTCCAACGACCGGGCCATCCCCTCGACCCGCACCTGGCGCTCGATGCCATGCCACGGGAAAAGCAGTGCACACCGATCATTGGCGGCGAGGTCTTGACCCTTGCGGGAGGCCTGGTTGGTGAAGAAGACGTACGCCCCGTCGGTCAGCCCGCGCAGCAGCACCATCCGGGAAGACGGCTGCCCGTCAGCCGACACCGTGGCGAGCACCATCGCGTTGGGCTCGGGCAGCCGCGCTCGAGTCGCGTCGGCATGCCAATGCCGGAAGAGTTCGAGCGGGTCCTGCGGAGCGTCGGCTTCAGCAAGTCCACCCAGGGCATAGTCGCGTCGTTGTCGGGCCCACGGCTGGTCGGGCGCCCCTGCGCCCGGATCGATCCCGATGCTCACGACAGACTCACGAAAGTTGGGCGAAGCCGCGGGCTTGCGTACCCGAGTCGTTGAGATGTTCGCCCAACTTGGCCAGGGCCGCGCCGACCTTCTCCAAGGTGTCGCCGATGGCGTCCATCGCCTTCGCGAGCTCGCCGAGATTGCTGGTGGTGCCCTTGATCTCGTCGGCGGCGCCACTGAGCTTGGCAGCCGGGCCGTCCATCATCGGCAGTTTGCCGACGCCGTCCGCGGCGTCGGAGATCTTGTCGGCGCCCGCGGCCAACGCGGACACGATGCCGGCCAATGCCTCGGACGAGGAGGCCAACGCCGATCGGGCACCCGAGCGACCGTCCTCGCCGACCAGCGCGAAGGATGCGCTGCGCGCCTGCTCCCCTGCCCCGCCCAGTGCATCGCCCAACTTGTCGAGGTATTCGGGCAACCTGCCCAACATCGCGAGCGAGTCCTTGTTCTCAGTGATGAGCTTGGCGACGTCGTTGAAGTCGTTGAGGTCGAGGCCGTTGAGCAGGTTTCCCAGATCCATGACGGCAGACTAATCCGCGGACCGCTCGCGCGGTTCGGATTCGCGCGGGGCACAATGACCGGAGCACAATCGCAGGAATTCCGCGCGCGCCCACAAGGCTGCGCATCCCCAACTCATCACCGCTCACTGACAAGGGAGTCCACGTGACCGAGGTCCAACACGGCCTGGAAGGCGTCGTCGCCTTCGAATCCGAGATCGCCGAGCCAGACAAGGAAGGCTCGTCGCTGCGCTATCGCGGCGTCGACATCGAGGAACTCGTCGGGCGGGTGCCGTTCGAGAAGGTGTGGGGCCTGCTGGTCGACGGGTCGTACGAGCCGGGGCTGCCGCCCGCGGAGCCGTACAACATCGCCATCCACACCGGTGACGTACGCGCTGACGTGCAGGCCTCGGTCGCGATGCTCGCGCCGATGCTGGGGATGGGCCAGACCTACGACATCTCCGACGAGCAGGCCCGCCTCGACCTCTCCCGCGTCGCGGTGATGGTGCTGTCGTACGCCGCCCAGGCCGCCCGCGGTCTCGGCAAGCCGGTCGTCACCCAAGCCGACGTGGACAACGGCGCGACGCTGGCCGAGAAGTTCCTGATCCGCTGGCGCGGCGAGGCCGATCCCAAGCACGTCAAGGCGATCGACGCCTACTGGTCGTCCGCGGCCGAGCACGGCATGAACGCCTCGACCTTCACCGCGCGCGTCATCACCTCCACCGGTGCCGATGTGGCCGCCGCCTTCTCCGGCGCCATCGGCGCAATGAGTGGCCCGCTGCACGGCGGCGCGCCCTCGCGCGTGCTCGGCATGATCGAGCAGGTCGAGCAGCGCGGTGACGCGCGGGCGTACGTCAAGGAGCTCCTGGACAACAAGGAGCGGCTGATGGGCTTCGGCCACCGCGTCTATCGCGCGGAAGACCCGCGCGCTCGCGTGCTGCGGCGTACGGCCAAGGAACTCGACGCGCCTCGCTATCAGGTCGCCGAGGAGCTGGAGAAGGCTGCTTTGGCAGAGTTGCGCGAGCGTCGTCCCGACCGCGTCCTGGAGACCAACGTGGAGTTCTGGGCCGCGATCGTGCTCGACTTCGCGGAGGTGCCGGCCAACATGTTCACCTCGATGTTCACCTGTGCGCGTACGGGTGGCTGGTCGGCGCACATCCTGGAGCAGAAGCGCACCGGGCGCCTGATTCGCCCGTCGGCGATCTACACCGGTCCGGCCACGCGGCCGGCGTCTTCGGTCGAGGGCTGGGACGAGTCCTGGGCGACCGCCTGACGGGTGGTTTCGAGACGCCGCTTCGCGGCTCCTCAACCACCGGGAGTCCTGGGCGGCTCCTCAACCACCGCCGAGCGAGCGCGCCAGGCACCGGTTGAGCGGGGAATCGCGGTAATGCGCGAACGGCTGGATCGGTCGATACCCCGATTGCTCGTAGAAGTGCAGCGCCGCAGCCTGCGGCGCGCCGGACTCCAAGATCACGTCGGTGGCGCCGGCCGCCCACGCGGTCTGCTCCAGATGCGCCAGCATCCGACCTGCCAGCCCCTGGCGTTGGTGGCGTGAGACGACGTACATCCGCTTGATCTCGACCGGCCGCTCCAGGCCCAGCAGCGCCGCCACGTCGGGCCTCATCCGCCACGCACCCGAGGCGACCGGCTCGCCGTGGAGATAACCGACGAAGAAGGCGCCCTGCGGTGGCTCGAAATAGCCGGGTTCCAGCGGCGTCTCGTCGCGGCTGCCATAGAGGGAGACGTAGTAACTCTGGACCTGCTCGATCAACATCTGGGCATCCGGATGCTCGATCGACACCGGGCGGATCTCCCAGTGAGGTGTGGGGATGGTCATGCTGGACTCCGTAGGAGCGGCGGGGGCGCGCCTGCCAGAATAGAGCCGCGCTGACAGCGTCGTCGGCCCGCCAGATCCGCGACACGCGAAGGACTCCTCATGACGCTGCAGATTCCCTCCGAACTTCTCCCCGTGGACGGCCGCTTCGGCGCCGGTCCCTCGAAGATCGACCCGACTCACCTGGCCGCACTGGCCGCCACCGGTCGCGACCTGATGGGCACCTCGCACCGCCAAGCCCCGGTCAAGAAGACCGTGGGCCGCGTTATCGAGGGGCTCACCTCCTTGTTCGACCTGCCCGACGGCTACCAGGTGGTGCTCGGCAACGGTGGCGCGACCGCGTTCTGGGACATCGCCGCCTTCGGCCTGGTCCGGGAGAAGTCCCAACACCTGGCCTTCGGTGAGTTCTCCTCAAAGTTCGCCGCCTCGGTCACTGCCGCCCCGTGGCTGGCGGCGCCGTCCATCATCAAGTCCGAGCCCGGTTCGCGGCCCGACGCTGTGCGGGAGGAGGGCGTGGACGCGTACGCCTGGGCGCACAACGAGACGTCGACCGCGGTGATGGCGCCAGTCGTACGCCCCGACGGCACCGACGCCGACGACGCGCTCGTCCTGATCGACGCCACTTCGGGGGCTGGTGGTCTGCCGGTCGACCTTACTCAGACCGACGTCTACTACTTCGCGCCGCAAAAGTGCTTCGCCTCCGACGGCGGCCTGTGGATCGCGCTGATGTCGCCGGCCGCGCTGGAGCGCGCCGCGCAGATCGCCGCCAGCGACCGCTATGTCCCGCCGTTCTTCGACCTGCCGACGGCGATCGACAACTCGAGCAAGAACCAGACCTACAACACCCCGTCAGTCGCCACGCTCTTCTTGATGGCCGAGCAACTCGACTGGATGAACGCCCATGGTGGGCTGGCCGGGATGGTGGAGCGTACGTCCGCCTCGTCCGACGCGCTCTACGGCTGGGCCGAGCGCACCTCCTTCACGACCCCCTATGTCGCGGACCCCAGCCACCGCTCCCTGGTGATCGGCACGATCGACTTCGACGAGTCGATCAACGCCGACGAGATCGCGGCGACGCTGCGCGCCAACGGGATCGTCGACACCGAGCCCTACCGCAAGCTCGGTCGCAATCAGTTGCGGATCGCGATGTATCCCGCGATCGATGCACTCGACGTCGAGGCGTTGACCCGCAGCATCGACTGGGTCGTCGAAAACCGCTGAGCAATGCTGACCGGCGATCTGGACGCGCGTACTTTCTCAGACCGGAATACGTGGTCCTCGCACCTCTCAACCCAGCGACCACGTAGAAGGAACGCCATGCCCGCACTGACTCGTAGGTCCAGCACCCTTGTTTCGGTGGCCCTTGCTATTGCGTGCACGCTGGTGCTAGCCGCCCCGTCGTCCGCAGAGTCAGTCCGCGGGAAGGACACGTCGGATGTGTGGGAGATGGCCCCCCGCTACAACATCACTTCGGCGAGCGTCTCCAATACCCCCTCAGCCCTAACCTTTCGAATGAATCTCAAGCGCGCCACGAGGAGGGTCGACTATTACATGGATGCCGTCTGGCCATTCGATCCGGGCGGCTTTGTGTTGCGAGCCAAAGTCACGTTCACTCAGCGCGGACCGAAAATTTCGGTCGCGAAGTACTTCAGTGGATATGACTCTCTCGAGCGAGTCTCATGCAAGGGAGCTTCATCGCGGCTGGTTCGGGGCATCGGTGGCAGTCTGACCGTTTCCATACCGTGGTCCTGCGTGATCAGCCAGCCCACCCCCTGGGCGGCGCCATCACTCGCTACAGCGCCGCGAGGGCAGAGTCTGAGGGAATCCGAGAAAATGGACTGGATCGAGTTCACCAATTCCACACTGGCAGTCGGCTGACCAACGCAGTCCCCACGGCAGCGCCTGTTGCGCGTCAGCGGCCCAGCACGGTCGCGGCACGGCGTACGAGTGCGTCGGCGCGGCGCCGCTTGGTGAACTGCGGCACGAACGAGTGCAGCATCGCGACTCGACGCCCGACCTTGATCACGGCGAACCAGCCGTTCACGGTCCCGGCCTGGTGATCGGTGCCGCCGACGTGCCACACGGTGGCCTTGCCGCGGGTCAGCGCCAGGTCCCGGCGCCGCTCCAGTTTGGGTCCCCACAAGTTGGTCTTGCCCTCCCAACTGGTGCAGCCCGCTGCCCAGCGACGCACCAGCAGTTGCCGGACAGACCGCGTCTGCGCATGGGTGCCGAGCTCGACGACCGCCTCGCGCACGCTGGCGCCCGAGCCGTCCGGCTCGGTGGAGATGTTGCTGAAGAACGCTCGTTGGGCTCCGGGCAGGCTCGCCAGGCCGCGGCGCTGACACACCACCCGGGGACCGTCACCGGGCCCGACCTCGACCGTGTGGAGACCCCTCACCCCCAACGCCTGGAGACTCGGATCGCCGATCACATTGGCGACCTCCAGCCGGTCGCGCGCCGCCGCGGCCGGGGCAGCCAGGGTCAAGGTCAGCAACACTGTCAGCAGCAAGGGCTTCATCGCAGGGTCCTTTCGATCGGGTCGGGTACCTACCCACACGTCAGCGAGCAGCAGTTGAGTTGCCTTGCCGCCGAGTGGAGAACTGCGAGGCTTCTCGTACGCCCGACGTCAGCGCGGACGCAGTGCGCGCACCAAGATCACGCCCGCCAGCACCGCAATCACACCGCCCAGCACCCATGGGATCGGGTCGCGCGGCTGGCTCGGCGCCTCGAATTCGTCAGGGGTGCCCGGGGTTGAGCCCGGTGTTGAGCCCGGGGTTGAGCCGGGTGTCGCAGTTGTGCCCGGTGTCGCAGTTGTGCCCAGTGGCGCAGTGCTGCTGGGTGTCGCAGCCACGAGCGCACTGGCGATCTCGGCGGGCAACTCGATCTCCAGCAACGGTTCGTTCTTGCCTTCTGAGGTCAGGAAGATCCGGCCGGCTGCATCGATCGCGACCGCCTCGCCCTGGGGTTGCGGGGGCAGCGCGAACGTCTCGCCCACCACGTCGAGCTCTGGCCAGGTCAGCACGGTCGCGTCTGCGTACCCGCGTACGAGAAGGTGCTCGCCATCAGGGAAGAACGCCGCATCGGTGACGAATCCCGGCACCTGACCCAGCAACTCCCAACGGCTGTCCGCGCCCAACTCCCCAGGTGCGCCGAAGACCGAGCCGCCGAAGACCTCTTTGGAGATCAGCAGCAGGCGACCCGACCCGGGCACGGCCAGCAGGGCCTCGGCGTTGCGCGCGTGGTCGGGAAAGCGCAGGTCGTACGACTCCACATCCCCACCGTCGAGGGGGACCCGACTCAGCCGGACACTGTCGCGGCGCGCGAGGTTGTCGCCGATGTCCCCGACCCAGACCGCATCGTCGCCATCAGGTGCCAGCGCCTCGACGTCTCGCGGATCGTCGTCGGCCCACTCGATCTCGTCCGTCACCTCGCAGTCCTGGTCGAGGACGAAGATCCGGGACCGATCGCCCGAGTCGTTGGTGGTCACGAAGCCGCCCTCAGACAGCGCGACCAGACCACTCGACTCGGTGATGTCGTCGTCCTTGATCGTGCACACCACCCGTGACCTCGCCTGGTCGGGAGCGGCGGCGGCGGCCGGTGCGCCCAGAAAAGAGGCGCCCAGAAAAGACGCACCCAGCAGCGCTGCGCTCACCTGCAGCGCGAGACTACGGCGACGCATCGAGCAGCACGCCCAGGCGCGGGGAGATGGCCCAGGTCGCGACCAGTTCGGCGTACTCCTGACGCAGAGTCTCGTCGCGGGTGGCGTCGGTACGCACGGCGCGCAGCAGGGTGTTGCGTGGCGTGTGCTCGCTGCCCACGAACTCCACCACATCGACGCGATACCCATGCAGTCGCAGCAACGTCGCACGGACCCCGTCGGTGAGCGTGTCTGCGAGGCGTTCGCGCAGGATGCCGTGCCGGGTGAGTTGGGCGTACGGCGCGGGTGTGGGTGAGCGTCGCAGTTGGGCCGCGATGTCGTGGTGGCAACACGGTGCCGCCAAGATCACCGGCGCCCGCCAGCCGATCGCGCGGGCCAGGGCGTCGTCGGTGGCGGTGTCGCAGGCGTGCAGGGCGAGTACGACCTCCGGAGCCGGGTCGAGTCGGGCCTCCCCGATGGTGCCGACGACGAATTCCGCCTCGATGCCCAGCTGTGCTGCCACAGCCGAGTTGTGCTCGCGCGACTGCTCCTTGACGTCGACGCCGGTGAGGGCGACGGGCAGTCCACGTGCCGTCAGGTGGCGTTGTGCGGCGAAGGTCAGGTACGCGTTGCCGCAGCCCAGGTCAACGATCCGCAGTGGCTGTTCGGCCGTGGGTGCGCGAAGCCTGGCACTGGCCAGCGCTTCGGTCACGGTGGCGTCGAGGTGGCGTACGAACTCCTCGACCTGGCGGTATTTGGCGCGTCGGGTCGGCTTCACGCGTCCTTCGGCGGTCGAGATGCCGAGCGCGATCAACACCGGATCGTCTTCGGCGAAGACCCGACCCTTCACCCGGTCGTGACTGCGCGTGACCTCCGTCGCCGCCTCGCGACGGCTGCTGTGGACCAGCGCCTCACCACGCTTGGTCACTCGCACCTGCAGCGTCTCGGTGGCGGATTCGACATGCCAGTTCCCGAACGGCTCGGCGAGCATCGACGCCACAGCCGCGGCGGCGTCGTCGCCGATCGCATGGTTGCTGGTGTGCGCCTGAGTCTCGTCGTAGGCGACCAGTTGCAGGTGCCGACCGGACTTGAGGTCGACCCAGCGCAGCTCCACGCGCCGCCACGGAGGCTGTTCGCCTCGGCGCCTTCCGGACAGGACTGCCTTGACGAGCGTGTCGGTGTCGACGAGCGCGGCTCGGACCCTTTCCAGCGCGTCTGGGAGCGGCACGCTCACTTGAGCACCGCAGCGAGCAGGACGATCAGCAAGATCGCGGCCAGCGACACGGGGATGATCAGTCGTCGGTGCCGCGGATTCACACCGACGAGCCTAACCGCGGGCGCCCGTACGCGAGTCATCGCCGAGCGCCGCCGCCAACAGTTCCGCCAGATGCCGGGCCGAGCGTCCGGTCAGGTCCGCGACCTGGTGTCGACACGACAGCCCGTCGGCCAACACGACCGCGTCGGGCGCAGCCCTCAACGCGGGCAGCAACTGGGTCTCGGCGACGGCGACCGAGAGGTCGTAGTGGCCGACCTCCATCCCGAAGTTGCCCGCGAGGCCGCAGCAGCCGCCCACCGCGGTGAGGTCGGCTCCCGCCTTCGTCAGCACTCGACGATCGGCCTCCCACCCGAGCACCGCGTGGTGGTGGCAGTGTGGCTGGGCGACTACCGAGGTGCCGGTCAGGTCGGGCACCCCCAGACCCAGTCGCTCGATCAATTCGGCCAACGTCGTCATCGAAGCGGCCACGTCGCCAGGATCGTCCACCAACTCGGCGAGGTCGCCGCGCACGGTGGCCAGGCACGAGGGTTCCAGCACCAGGATCGGCTTGGTGGCGTACGGCGTCAGGGTCTCGACCAGCGCGGTCATCTGCTCCCGTGCGGCGTCGATCTGCCCGGTGGTGATCCAGGTCAAGCCACAGCAGGCGTCCTGGGTGATCACCTGGGCGTTCAGGCCCCAGTGCTCCAGCAGGGCCAGCGCTGCTCTGCCTGCCGCCGGGTGGAAGTGGTCGGTGAAGGTGTCGGCCCACAGCCACACGTCGACCTCCTTGTCCTCTGCACACACCTGGTGAGCGGGGCGGGAGGAAGCGCGCAGAGTCGTCGGCGCGAGCGCGGGCAGTGAGCGTCTGGGATCGGCTCCCGCGAGGCGGCGCGCCAACGCCGCGCCCGGGCCGCTTCCCATCACCCGTGCGAGCCAGGATCGTCCGCGCGCGGCCGGCGCCAGGCGTACGAACGCAGGCAGTCGGCCGAGCGTGTAATGCGACAACGGTCGACGTTTGCCCTGATAGCGCCGCGACAGCACCTCGGACTTGTAGGTCGCCATGTCCACTCCGGTCGGGCAGTCCGACGCGCACCCCTTGCAGGCCAGGCACAGATCGAGCGCCTCGTCGACGGCCGGGTCGTCGAGGCCACGTACGAGTCGGCCGTCGAGCGCCTCCTGCAGCACCCGGGCTCGGCCGCGCGTGGAGTCCTTCTCGTCTCGCGTGGCCTGGAACGACGGACACATCACGCCGGATGCGGTTGCCGCGACGCAACGGCCAACCCCCGTGCAGCGATGCACCGCCTCGGCGAGCGAGCCCTGGTCGTGTGCCAGTCTCAGGTGGGCTCGACCCCGATCCGAGCCGTCCGGAACCTTGCGAAGGTCGGCGTCGAGCGGCGCCGGAGACACCAGCACCCCTGGGTTCAGCACGTCGGCCGGATCGCAGACGCGTTTGACCCGCGCGAAGAGGTCGAGCGACGCCGCGTCGTACATCAGCGGGAGGAGTTCCGAGCGGGCCCGACCGTCGCCGTGCTCCCCGGACAGCGAACCGCCGTACGCCCGCAGCCGAGTCGCGGCTTCGATCAGGAACTCTCGCAGCGCACCTTCGCGTCCGAGTTCGAAGTCGATGCGGGCATGTACGCAGCCGTCACCGAAGTGCCCGTACGGCACGGTGCTCAGCCCGAACTCGGCCAGCATCGCGTCGAAGTCGCGCAGCCAGTCGCCGAGCCGCTCGGGTGGTACGGCGGCGTCCTCCCAGCCGGCGTACGCCGGTCGGTCCAGCGCGACCGCAGCGAGCCCGGCGCCGTCCTCCCGGATCCGCCACAGGGCCGCCGCCTCGACGGGATCGGGGACGATCCGCCCCTCCAGGCAGCTCGCTCCGGTGATCAGTCGCTGGGCGTGCGCGGTGGCCTCGGCGGCGGCCTCCCCCACCACCTCGCACAGCAACCAGCCAGCACCACGCGGCAGGTCCGGGGCGTGGCGCACCAGGCGGGTCAGGCGCGAGTCCAGTCCCTCGCAGGCGACCAGCGGCGCTGCCGACAGCAGGGCCGGCACGTCATCGGCCGCCTCGGCCATCGACGGATAACCGAGCACGACCATCAGCCGGGCAGCGGGCTCGGCCACCAGGCGTACGGTCGCGTCCAGCACCACGCCGAGCGTCCCCTCCGAACCCACCAGCAGCCGCTCCACCCGCCCGCCCAGCTCGGGCAACAGGTGCTCCAGCGAATAGCCGCTGACCTGTCGGGAGAACCGCCCGAAGTTCGTGCGTACGTGTCCCAACTCGCCCGCCACGAGATCACGCAGCGCTTGCGACGTGGGGCCAGAGGTGCCGGGACCGAGCCGACCGGTCTCCCCGTTGCCGAAGGCCACGGTGAGCGCCTCGACGTTGTCGGACGTACGCCCATATCCCAGGGCGCGCGAGCCGCAGGCGTTGTTGCCGATCATCCCGCCGATCGTGCAACGCGTGTGCGTGCTGGGGTCGGGCCCGAAACGCAGTCCCGCCGCGGCCGCCACCTGCTGCAACGACGCCTGCACGACCCCTGGCTCCACGACGGCAGTACGCGAGTCGGGATCGAGCGAGACGATCCGGTCGAGTCCGCGCGTGTCCACGATGATCCCCGGACCGATCGCATTCCCGGCGATCGAGGTGCCCGCGCCCCGCATCGTCAACGGCACACCCCGCTCACGCGCGACGTTCAGCGCTGCCAGCACGTCGTCGCGGTGTCGCGCCCGGACCACCGCCCGTGGCTCGACCCGATAGAGCGAGGCATCGGAGGCGAAAAGGGCCCGGTCGAGCACCGAGTCCGACACCTCGCGTACGCCCTCGCGTCGCAGCGCCGCCACCAGATCCAACGTCGACTACCAGTTCTCGTAGGAGGCAGCGAACACGTCGTGCAACGTCTGCTCGGTGACGTCGACGGGCGCGGTGGCCAGCAGCCGTTGCTGTTTGAGCGCACCCGCGACGAGATCCGGCAGATCGGCTTGGGTGAACCCGACCTCGGCCAACCCCGACGGCATCGCGACATCGCGCATGATCTCGGCGATGGCGCCCGGCAGCGCGTCTCGACCTACCCCGGTGCCGCCGAGCAGTCGGGCGGCGGTCTCGTGGCGTTCGGGCGCCGCGTCGTACGTCGCGGCGAACGCGGCCGGTGCGGTCAGTGAGACGGCCATGCCGTGCGGCACGAGCGGCTCGTCCTGTGGGTACCCCTCGGGTCGATAGTCACGCACCTGTCCGGCGATCGGATACGCGCAGGCGTGCGGGATGTGCACGCCCGCATTGCCGAACCCGAGACCGGCGAAGGTGGCCGCGAGCGCCATCTGCTCGCGCGCCACCGCGTCGTCACCGTGCCGTACGGCCTGGCGGAACGACGCGGCGAGCAGCGCCATCGCCTTCTCCGACCAGACGTCCGAGATCGGGTTCGAGCCGCAGTAGGGCACCCGCTGCTGGGGCGGCTTGGCTGCCATGTCGGCGTACCACCTCGCCGTGTAGCTCTCCACCGCATGGCACAAGATGTCCAGGCCGCAGGAGGCCGTCACGAGCGCAGGCTGGGTCAGCGTCAGCAGCGGATCGACGACCGCTCGGGTCGGGCGCAATGCCCCATGGGAGATGCCGGTCTTCACCCGCAGCGCCAGCACGTCGAGGACGCAGATCGTGGTGCTCTCGCTGCCGGTGCCCGTGGTCGTCGGCACCGCCACCAGCGGCAACAACGCCTTGGTGGGAGCCTGAGCTCTCCCGACGGGAGCGTTCAGGTAGTCCATCAGGTCGCCGTCGTTGGTGACCAGCAGATTGACCGCCTTGGCTGTGTCGATCGCCGAGCCACCGCCCACCGCGACGATCGCCTGGAACGGCATCTGGTCGCGGCCGAACGCGATCGCCTCGTTCATCGACTCGTCGGTGGGTTCGACCCGTGCCCTGTCGAAGACGACCACCTCGATGCCCGGCCACGCGCCATCTGGCCCACCGGCTCGCAGTTGCTGCGCGACCGTGGTCGCAGGACCCGCTGCCGCCACCCCCGGATCGGTGACGAGCAGGACCCTGCGTACGCCTGCCAACGCGAGGTCATACCCGATCTCGGCACTCGCGCCAGGTCCGAACTTCAGCGCGGGCGAGGCGTAGGTGAATACGGTTTCCATCAGACCTCCAATTCCAGGGCATGCCGCACCACGTCGAGCGCCTCGACGCGCCCGTCGCGGACCTCGGCGATGGGCAGCCACGCGACAGCGTCCGTGGTGCCGTGCTGCTCCACCACACACGGCTCGGCTTCCGGCGGGACGCTGGCTTCGAAGAGCAGGTGGATGCCGTGAAAGTCCTCGAAGCGTCCCGTCGGCGCGTTCGCGCGATATTGCGCGTCGTGGACATCGAGCAACCGACCCACCACGGCGGTGACCCCACACTCCTCGCCGATCTCGCGCGCCAGCGAGACGGCGGGCGGCTCACCGTGATCGACCCCTCCCCCTGGCAGCGTCCACGAGCCGGGGAAGACTCCGCGCTCGGACAGTCGCGTCAGCAGAATCGAGTCGTCGCGCACGATCCGGGCGTACGCAGCGATCCGCTGCCTGCGCGCAGGCTCGTAGTCGGCCAACACCTCAGCCACCCACGGCACCAGAGTGACCTTCTCCGCGAGCAGGTCGTCGATCGGCACCCAGCGTGCCTCGACCGTCGAGCCATCGACCTCGACGACCCGAGGCTCGGGCGAGTCCGGAGCGACCCAGCCCTCGTACACGATCCGCAGTGCCTGGTAGTCCCACTTCTTGCCATCGCGGCGCATCGCGGGATAGTGACCCGAATAGACGCGAGCACGCGGATCGATGTGTGCTCGCAGTCCGGTCTCCTCCTCGACCTCGCGTACGACACCCTTAGTCGGATCCTCGCCGTGGTCGACCCCGCCACCGGGCAGCGTCCACAACTCGTCACGCACGATCCGGCGGGCCAATCGGCTCAGGAGGATCTTGTCGTCGCGAATGATGATGGCGTAGGCCCCAACTCTTCTGAACTCCGGGAAACGCGCCATGACACCAAACCTAACGCGCCGTTAGGGTCACCCGGTGACGAAGTCTCGGGACCCTTGGCTCGACAACGCCAAAACCGTGTTGGTCGTGCTCGTCGTGGTCGGTCACTCGCTGGTGCTGTTGCCCGCACAGGAGGAGCGCAACCGGCTCTACGACTTCATCTACTACTGGCACATGCCCGCATTCGTGCTGGTCAGCGGCTACCTCTCTCGCGGATTCCGCTATGACCGCAAGCACCTGACCCAACTGGTCACGATGTTCGTGGTGCCGTACGTGATCTTCTCCTGGCTGATGGCGATGTGGCGGATCCACGTGACTCACGAGGTCGCCGGGTTCGACTCGATCTGGCTCAACCCGCGCTGGCCGATGTGGTACCTGTGCGCGATGATCATGTGGCGGCTCCTGACGCCCCTGCTGCGCTCGCACCCCGCGATGATCCTGATCGCGATCGCCGCCAGTGTCACCGGCGGCCATTGGAGCGTCGAACTCTTCGACATCAACCGTACGATCGGCTTCCTGCCGTTCTTCACGATCGGCCTGCATCTGGGCGCGCGTGAGATGGGCTGGTTGCGCAGCCCATGGTCGAGGGTCCCCGCGATCGCCTTCTTCGCGTTCTTGGCGTTGTGGATCGTGCCGCGCACCGATCGCTATTGGTCCACGTCGTGGATGTTCTTTCGCGACTCCTTCGAAATGCTCGACGTCGACCCCACGACCGGGATGGTGTTGCAGTTCTGTCTGATCGTGATCGGCCTGTGCGGCGCCTTGTCGGCCCTGGCGCTGATCCCGCGCCGCTGGACCTTCTTGGCACCGATGGGGGCGTACACGATCGTGGTCTATCTGCTGCACGGCTTCGTGATCCGCTGGCTCGCGGGTTGGGGCTGGGCCGAGAAGGTGCCCCTGACCGGGGTAGCGCAACTGCTCGTCACCGTCGCCCTCGCGATCGGTCTCGGCCTGCTGCTCGGCTGGCCGCCGCTGGCCAGGCGGCTCAACTACCTGGTCGATCCGGTGGGCGCGGCCCAGAAGGCCAAGCGGGCCCTCGCCGCAAGTTGAGTTGGGCCTCCCTGCCTGTTGAGTTGGGCCCGCCGTCTCAGCTGAACGGAGGACGCGCGTCGAGCGCCACCGAACGACGCCCGGCCCACCGCCACACCCGAGCCGCGCGATCGCGGTCCTCGTCGGTGACCAGATTGCCCATCCACCTCAGCGCCAGCGTCATCAGCCAGTCGCTGCGCATCCCCACCGGCCCGAGGGCCGTCAGGATCTTGGGTACGACGAACACACCCGCCAGGCGGCGCGCGATGGAGAACGCCTCGCCATAATGCTCGGTCAGCAGCGTCGGCCACGCGGCGGCCAGGTCATCTCCGGCCACCAGCATCTCCGCGACCAGCCGGCCGCCTTCGAGGCCGTAGTCGATGCCCTCACCGTTGAGCGGGTTGATGCAGGCGGCGGCATCGCCGATCAGCGCCCAGTTGGGGCCTGCCACGTTGCTCACCGCGCCGCCCATCGGCAGCAGCGCCGAGGTGGGCCGGCGCAACTCCCCGGAGAGGCCGAAGTCCGCGCCGATCGTGTCGGCGTACACCTGCATCAATGGCTTGACCGCGAAATCCGGCGGACGCTTCGACGTCGCGAGCGCGCCTGCGCCCAGGTTCACCGAACCGTCCCCGAGCGGGAAGACCCAGCCATACCCGGACAGGATCTGCCCCTCTTCACCGCGCAACTCCAGGTGCGAGGAGATCCACGGGTCGTCGCTCATCGTGGAGTCGACGTACGACCGCCCCGCCACGGCGTACACCGTGTCGCGATGCCACTCGCGGCCGAGCACCTTGCCGAGCGGAGACCGTACGCCGTCTGCCACGATCAGCCGCTCGCACTCGATCTCGAAAGTGCCGTCCGCACCCTTGAAGATCACGGCGGCGACCCGACCGTCAACTAGGCGTGCGTCGACCGCGCGAGCACCGTCGACGCCGATCGCGCCAGCCTTGAGAGCGGTCGTACGAAGGTGGTCGTCGAGTTCGAGCCTCGGCACCGCGGAGCCCCAGTCAGGCAAGCCCTCGACCTGGGGCCAAGGCAGCAGCAACTTCTGGCCGAAGCCGTGGGCGCGCAATCCTTGGTTGACCGTGTGCGCGCGCACCCAGTCGGTCAGCCCGAGTCGCCCGAGTTCTCCGATCGCGCGGGGGGTCAGTCCATCGCCACAGGTCTTGTCGCGAGGAAAGACCGCTGCGTCGGCCAGCACGACATCGAGACCGTGCCGGGCACACCAGGCGGCGGCCGCGGACCCGGCCGGGCCAGCGCCCACGACGAGGACGTCAGTCTTGGTCGGAGCAGGGTTCACTCCTCAATTGTCTCAGCCGCGGCACGGCGTACCCAATCTCCGGCCTCGGATGGGAGTCCCCGGCTGACCGGTGACTTTCCGGGTTAGTAACCAATGCATCGGTTACACACCGTGAGAGTCCCCGGCCAGCCGGGGACTCTGACGCCACGCTGGCCGGGGCAAATGCGGAAGGACCCGGCCCCACGGGGACCGGGTCCTTCATGCAGGTATCAGCCCTGGTACGACCCGAAGTCGAAGTCGTCCAGCGCCACGGCCTGAGCCTGGTTGCCGTACTCGTAGTCGAAGTTGTCATACCCCGTGACGGCGTACGCCGCGGCGCGCGCCTCCTCGGTGGGCTCGACCCGAATGTTGCGGTAGCGCTCCAGGCCGGTGCCGGCCGGGATCAGCTTGCCGATGATCACGTTCTCCTTCAGACCCAGGAGGCTGTCGGAGCGCGCCGTGGATCGCCGCGTCGGTGAGCACTCGCGTGGTCTCCTGGAAGGAGGCCGCGGAGAGCCACGACTCGGTGGCCAGCGACGCCTTGGTGATGCCCATCAGCTCGGCACGACCCGAGGCCGGCTTGCCGCCCTCGGAGACCACGCGACGGTTCTCGGTCTCGAAGATCGCCCGGTCGACCAGGTCCGACGGCAACAGGTTGGTGTCACCGGACTCGATCACGGTCACGCGACGCAGCATCTGGCGCACGATGATCTCGATGTGCTTGTCGTGGATCGACACGCCCTGCGAGCGGTACACGGCCTGCACCTCGTCGACCAGGTGCTGCTGGGCCTTGCGGACACCGAGGATGCGCAGCACCTCCTTGGGGTCGGGCGTACCGACCACCAACTGCTGACCGACCTCGATGTGGTCGCCGTCGTGCACCAGCAGACGCGACCGCTTCGAGACGGCGTACTCCGCGACCTCCGAGCCGTCGTCCGGAGTGACGAGCACCTTGCGCGACTTGTCGGTGTCCTCGATCTGCACGCGACCCGAGTGCTCCGAGATCGGCGACAGACCCTTGGGGCTGCGCGCCTCGAAGAGCTCGACCACACGGGGCAGACCCTGCGTGATGTCATCCGCGGACGGCCACACCACCGGTGTGGAACGTACGCATCGTCAGCTGCGTGCCGGGCTCACCGATCGACTGCGCCGCGATGATGCCGACCGCCTCACCGATGTCCACGAGCTTGCCGGTGGCCAGCGAACGGCCATAGCACTTCGCGCACGTGCCGGTCTTGGCGTCACAGGTCAGCACCGATCGGACCGAGACCTGCTCGATCCCGGCCGCGACGAGCTCACCGATCTTGACGTCGCCGAGGTCCTCACCGGCCGCGGCGAGCACGTCGCCGCTTTCCGGGTCGAGCACCTCGACTGCGGCACTGCGCGCGTACGCACTGGTCTCGGCGTGGTCGTCGCGACGTACGACCCCGTCCTCACCCTTGACGCCGATGACCTTCATCAGGCCCCGCTCGGTGCCACAGTCGTCCTCACGGATGATGACGTCTTGCGACACGTCGACGAGACGACGCGTGAGGTAGCCGGAGTCGGCCGTACGAAGCGCCGTGTCAGCCAGACCCTTGCGAGCACCGTGCGTCGAGATGAAGTACTCGAGCACCGAGAGACCCTCGCGGAAGTTGGCCTTGATCGGCCGCGGGATGATCTCGCCCTTCGGGTTGGCCACCAGACCACGCATGGCGGCGACCTGACGGATCTGCGTCAGGTTTCCAGACGCGCCGGAGTCGACCATCATGTAGATCGGGTTGGTGCGATCGAAGTTGGCCTCCATCGCCTCCCCGACCTCCTTGGCCGCGGCGTTCCAGATGTCCATCAGCTCCTGGCGACGCTCGTCCTCGGTGACCAGGCCCTTCTCGAACTGCGACTGCACCTTGGCGGCCGTCACTTCGTACGACGCGAGGATCTCGGCCTTGTTGGCCGGGGTGACCACGTCGTCGATGGACACGGTGACACCCGAGCGCGTGGCCCAGTGGAAACCGGTGTCCTTGAGGGCGTCCAGCGAAGCCGCGACCTCGACCTTGGTGTAACGCTCGGCCAGGTCGTTGACGATCGCGCCCAGGCGCTTCTTGCCGACCTCCTCGTTCACGAACGGGTAGTCCGCGGGGAGGGTGTCGTTGAACAGCGCGCGGCCCAGGGTGGTCTCCAGGGTGATATCGCGACCGGTCTCCCAGTCGGCACCCAGATCGAGATCCAGGGGCGGCACGATGTCGTTGAAGCGGATCCGGATCCGGTCCTGCAACGTGATCTCGCCGCGGTCGAACGCCATGATCGCCTCGGCCGGGGACGAGAACGAACGAAGCTCGCCGCGCTCGTCGCGCACCTCGCCACGCTCGGTCGTCAGGAAGAACAGACCGATGATCATGTCCTGGGTCGGCATCGTCACCGGGCGACCGTCGGACGGCTTCAAGATGTTGTTGGTCGACAACATCAGGATGCGAGCCTCGGCCTGCGCCTCTGCGGACAGCGGCAGGTGTACGGCCATCTGGTCACCGTCGAAGTCGGCGTTGAAGGCCGTGCAGACGAGCGGGTGGATCTGGATGGCCTTGCCCTCGATCAACTGCGGCTCGAAGGCCTGGATGCCGAGGCGGTGCAGCGTCGGTGCGCGGTTGAGCAGCACCGGGTGCTCCATGATGACCTCTTCGAGGACATCCCAGACCATCGCATAGCGGCTCAGACCCGAGTTGGCGCGCTCCACCATCCGCTTGGCGGACTTGATGTTCTGCGCGTGCGACAGGTCCACCAGGCGCTTCATCACGAACGGCTTGAAGAGCTCGAGTGCCATCTGCTTGGGCAGACCACACTGGTGCAGCTTCAGCTGCGGACCCGACACGATGACCGAACGGCCCGAGTAGTCCACGCGCTTGCCGAGCAGGTTCTGACGGAAGCGTCCCTGCTTGCCCTTGAGCATGTCGGACAGCGACTTCAACGGCCGGTTGCCCGGACCCGTCACGGGACGACCACGACGACCGTTGTCGAAGAGGCTGTCCACAGCCTCCTGCAGCATCCGCTTCTCGTTGTTGACGATGATCTCGGGAGCACCGAGATCGAGCAGACGCTTCAACCGGTTGTTGCGGTTGATCACGCGGCGGTAGAGGTCGTTGAGGTCCGACGTGGCGAAGCGGCCACCGTCGAGCTGCACCATCGGGCGCAGGTCGGGCGGGATGACCGGGACGGCGTCGAGCACCATGCCGAGCGGCGAGTTGTCGGTCTTGCGGAACGCGTCGACGACCTTGAGGCGCTTGAGGGCGCGTACCTTGCGCTGACCCTTGCCGGTGGCGATGGTCTCGCGCAGGGACTCGACCTCGGCCTCGATGTCGAAGGTCTCGAGACGCTTCTGGATCGCCGTGGCGCCCATGTGGCCCTCGAAGTACTTGCCGAACCAGTTCTTCATCTCGCGATAGAGCAGTTCGTCACCCATCAGGTCTTGGACCTTCAGGTTCTTGAAGGTCGACCAGACCTCCTCGAGACGGTCGAGCTCGCGCTGCGCGCGGTCACGGACCTGCTTCATCTCACGCTCGGCACCGTCGCGCACCTTGCGCTTGGCGTCGGCCTTGGCGCCCTCGTCCTCGAGGACCGCGAGGTCCTCTTCGAGCTTCTTGGCACGGTCGTCGAGCTGACCATCGCGACGCTTCTCGAGGCGCTCGCGCTCCAGGCCCACCTTGTTCTCCAACGAGGAGAGGTCCTGGTGACGCGCGTCGTCGTCGACCGCGGTGATCATGTACGCCGCGAAGTAGATGACCTTCTCCAGGTCCTTCGGGGCGAGGTCGAGCAGGTAGCCCAGCCGCGACGGCACGCCCTTGAAGTACCAGATGTGCGTCACGGGAGCCGCGAGCTCGATGTGACCCATCCGCTCACGGCGGACCTTGGAGCGGGTCACCTCGACGCCACAGCGCTCGCACACGATGCCCTTGAAGCGGACTCGCTTGTACTTTCCGCAATAGCACTCCCAGTCCCGGGTGGGACCGAAGATCTTCTCGCAGAAGAGACCGTCACGTTCAGGCTTGAGCGTGCGGTAGTTGATGGTTTCCGGCTTCTTGACCTCACCGTGGGACCAGTCGCGGATGCTCTCCGCGGTGGCCAGGCCGATCTGAAGCTGGTCGAAGAAATTAACGTCCAACACTTAGCAAATACCTCTCAGACCTCTTCGACGGAGTTCGGCTCACGCCGGCTCAGGTCGATGCCAAGCTCCTCGGCCGCCCGGAAGTGGTCTTCCTCGGCGTCCTTCATCTCGATCGGAGTGCCGTCTTGCGACAGCACCTCGACGTTGAGGCAGAGCGACTGCATCTCCTTGACGAGAACCTTGAACGACTCGGGGATTCCGGAGTCGGGGATGTTCTCGCCCTTCACGATGGCTTCGTAGACCTTGACGCGACCAGGCACGTCGTCGGACTTGATCGTCAACAGCTCCTGGAGGGCGTACGCAGCGCCGTACGCCTCCATCGCCCAGACCTCCATCTCACCGAAGCGCTGGCCACCGAACTGGGCCTTACCGCCGAGCGGCTGCTGGGTGATCATCGAGTAGGGGCCGGTCGAGCGCGCGTGGATCTTGTCGTCGACCAGGTGGTGGAGCTTGAGGATGTACATGTAACCCACCGAGACCGGCTCGGGGAAAGGCTCCCCGGAGCGGCCGTCGAACAGGTTCGCCTTGCCGGTCTGGTCGATCATCCGATCGCCGTCACGGTTGGGCAGCGTCGCACCGAGCAGACCGGTGATCTCGTCCTCACGCGCACCGTCGAAGACCGGCGTGGCCACCTTGGTGTCCGGTGCCGCCTTGTCGGCGTGGATCGACATCAGCCGCTCGGCCCACTCTCCCCGGTCACCCTCGTACAGGTCGAGGTCCCAGCCCTGCTTGGCAAGCCAACCCAGGTGGAGCTCGAGGATCTGACCGATGTTCATGCGTCGCGGCACGCCCAGCGGGTTGAGGATCACGTCGACGGGGGTGCCGTCCTCCATGAACGGCATGTCCTCGATCGGCAGGATCTTGGCGATGACGCCCTTGTTGCCGTGGCGTCCGGCGAGTTTGTCGCCCACCGAGATCTTGCGCTTCTGCGCCACGTACACGCGCACCAGCTGGTTGACACCTGGCGGGAGCTCGTCGCCGTCCTCACGGTCGAACACGCGTACGCCGATGACCGTGCCGGACTCACCGTGCGGCACCTTCATCGAGGTGTCGCGCACCTCGCGCGCCTTCTCACCGAAGATCGCGCGCAGCAGCCGCTCCTCCGGCGTCAGCTCGGTCTCACCCTTGGGCGTGACCTTGCCGACCAGGATGTCGCCCGTGGTGACCTCGGCGCCGATGCGGATGATGCCGCGCTCGTCGAGGTCGGCCAGCATCTCGTCGGAGATGTTGGGGATGTCGCGGGTGATCTCCTCGGCACCGAGCTTGGTGTCGCGAGCGTCGACCTCGTGCTCCTCGATGTGGATCGAGGTGAGGATGTCCTCCTGCACCAGGCGCTGGCTGAGGATGATGGCGTCCTCGTAGTTGTGTCCCTGCCACGGCATGAACGCGACGAGGAGGTTGGTGCCCAGCGCCATCTCGGCCTTGTCGGTGCACGGACCGTCGGCGATCGGGCTGCCGATCTCCAGGCGGTCACCGTCGTCGACCAGCGGACGCTGGTTGATGCAGGTGCCCTGGTTGGACCGGCGGAACTTCGCCAACTTGTAGGTGGAGTAGGTGCCGTCGTCGTTGAGAGTCTCGACCGCGTCGGCCGACACGCTCTTGACCACGCCGGCCTTCTCGGCCACGACCACATCGCCGGCGTCGACCGCGGCGCGGTATTCGATGCCGGTGCCGACCAGGGGGCTGTCGCTGGTGATCAGCGGCACCGCCTGGCGCTGCATGTTGGCACCCATCAGCGCGCGGTTGGCGTCGTCGTGCTCGAGGAACGGGATCAGGGCCGTCGCGACCGACACCATCTGGCGCGGCGAGACGTCCATGTAGTCCACGTCCTCAGGCAGGATCTCGGACACGTCACCGTGACGCTGGCGTACGAGCACCCGCTCCTCGGCGAAGCGGCCGTCAGCGTCGAGCTTGGCGTTGGCCTGCGCGATGACGTAGCGGTCCTCGTCGTCAGCGGTCAGGTAGTCGACCTGGTCGGTGACCTTGCCCTTGACCACCTTGCGGTAAGGCGTCTCGACGAACCCGAACGGGTTGATCCGACCGTAGGACGCGAGCGAGCCGATCAGACCGATGTTGGGGCCTTCAGGAGTCTCGATCGGGCACATGCGGCCGTAGTGGCTGTGGTGCACGTCGCGCACCTCCATGCCCGCACGATCACGCGACAGACCGCCGGGGCCTAGCGCCGACAGACGACGCTTGTGGGTCAGACCCGAGATCGGGTTGGTCTGGTCCATGAACTGCGAGAGCTGCGAGGTGCCGAAGAACTCCTTCAGCGCCGCGACCACGGGACGGATGTTGATCAGGGACTGCGGCGTGATGGCCTCGACGTCCTGAGTCGTCATCCGCTCGCGTACGACCCGCTCCATCCGAGCCAGGCCGGTGCGCAGCTGGTTCTGGATCAGCTCGCCGACCGTACGCATGCGGCGGTTGCCGAAGTGGTCGATGTCGTCGGCCTCGACCTTGACCGGCTTCTCATCCTGACCGTGCACGACCGTGCCGGCGGCGTCGACCAGGTCGACCGCGTCGTCGGAGGTGTTGGCGTGCAACTGCACGATGTAGCGGATCGCGGCCACGATGTCGTCGATGGTCAGCGTCTGCTGGTCGAACGCCTCGTGCAGGCCGAGCTTCTTGTTCAACTTGTAGCGACCGACCTTGGCCAGGTCATAGCGCTTCTTGTTGAAGTAGTAGTTGTTCAGCAGCGTCTGGGCCGCCTCCTCCGTGGGCGGCTCGCCCGGACGGAGCTTGCGGTAGATGTCGAGAAGCGCCTCACGCTGGTCGGCGGTGTTGTCCTTCTCCAGCGTCAGCATCATCGACTCGTACTGCCCGAACTCCTCACGGATCTGGTCGTTGGACCAGCCGAGAGCCTTGAGCAGGACCGTGACGTTCTGCTTGCGCTTGCGGTCGAGGCGTACGCCGACCATGTCGCGCTTGTCGATCTCGAACTCCAGCCAGGCGCCACGGCTCGGGATGAGCTTGGCGGTGAAGATGTCCTTGTCGGACGTCTTGTCGGCCGTGCGCTCGAAGTAGACGCCGGGCGATCGGACCAGCTGCGAGACGACGACACGCTCGGTGCCGTTGATGATGAAGGTGCCCTTCGGGCTCATCAGGGGGAACTCACCCATGAAGACCGTCTGGCCCTTGATCTCACCGGTCTCGTTGTTGGTGAATTCGGCGGAGACGTAGAGCGGAGCGGAGTAGGTGAAGTCCTTCTCCTTGCAGTCCTCCACGGAGTACTTCGGCTCGTAGAAGACCGGGTCGTCGAACGACAACGACATGGTCTCGTTGAAGTCCTCGATCGGAGAGATCTCCTCGAAGATCTCCTGCAGCCCCGACTTCTCAGACACGTCGTCACCCTGGGCACGACGGCGCTCGACCTCGGCGGTCCATGCGTCGTTGCCGACCAGCCAGTCGAAACTGGCGGTCTGGAGGGAGAGGAGCTGAGGAAGCTCGAGAGGCTCGGTGATCTTTGCGAAGGAGATGCGGTGGGAATTGCTGCCAGAGTTGGTGCGAGCGGCCAAGATTCGTCCTTCTCACGGATACGCGAGTTTTGAGTTGCGCCCCTCACCACCGATCGGCCACCGGGCAGGCGGATAGGCATCTGAGAGAGGGCGAACCTGTAGGGTAACCCAGATCAGGGCATGACTCAACCCCCGGGTCAAACCGATTGCTGAATCATGCGTGAGCACAGGCAAAGAGTCAAGCACCGTCGTCTCCACCGGTGGTTGAGGAGCCGCGCAGCGGCGTCTCGAAACCACACCATCCGCACCGGTGGTTGAGGAGCCGCGCAGCGGCGTCTCGAAACCACACCATCCGCACCGGTGGTTGAGGAGCCGCGCAGCGGCGTCTCGAAACCACACCATCCGCACCGGTGGTTGAGGAGCCGCGCAGCGGCGTCTCGAAACCACACCATCCGCACCGGTGGTTGAGGAGCCGCGCAGCGGCGTCTCGAAACCACACCCGCGGGTCAACGGGGCGCGGGCGACGTCTTCAGGCCGTCCACCAGCCAGGAGGCGCCTCTGCGCGCCATCGTCACGGTGACCTGGTCGCGGTAGACGATCGGCTTGCGGTGGGCCTTGTTGGTCGTCGGGCGGTCGACGAAGACCAAGACTTCGACGCGGTCGTCCCCGGTGCGTACGACACCCGAGCTGATCACCCTCGCGGTCACTGTGGCCCGGGTCGCGGGCGCGTTGTCGCGGATGACCTGGAAGATCTTGGCGTACTCCTTGGCGTACGACGGGGTCAGCACCTCCTTGGCCGCCTGCTGGCTGGCGTCGAGGTCCTGGTGGTCGTACGACAGCACGGGCACGATGGCGCTCTCCGCGGCCGCGACTGCGGCGCGGGTCTCGGCCGCGCGTTGCTGCGCGGTGGGCACGGTGGTCCACAGCCAGGCGGCAGCGGCCAAGGCGAGCACGGCGAGAAGGGAGATGAGGGCCACGAGTCTGGCTGGTCTCGACTTCGCGGGACCAGTCAACGGCTCGGGCTCGGATTCCGGCTCCGGCTCTGCTGACGGCGCGAGCGTCGTGTCGTACGCCCGCCGCGCGTCCCCATCCAACAGCGTCTCTGCGGCTTGGTTGTAGGCCCGGAAACGCCGGTCTCCCGGGTCGAGGTCGGCGATGGCGGCCTTCCAGGCGGCGCGGATCTGGGTGTCGGAGGCCGACTGGTCCAGGTCGAGCAGGTCATAGAGATCGACTGCCACACTGCTGGGCACACTTCCGGGCACACTTCCGGGCACACTTCCGGGCTTCATCGCGCACCTCCCGCAGGACCGAAGTCATCGACGAGCCAGTCGCCGTCGACCTTCACAAGTTGCACGCTCAGGCGTACGGGCACCGGCTCCTGCGCGACCAGGCGAGACTTGCCGTCGGGATAGGAGTCGGTGAACGTGCCCGACACCAGCGCGACGGCGGAGTCCGCGTCCAGGTCGCTGATGCCGGTCGCGAACACTTCGGCGTCACGCGAGACGCCGCCTTGGGCCACCAACTGCTCGGCGAGCCGGCCACCCTCCTTGTCGAACTCGGCCGCGAACTTCGGCGTGATCACCTCGCGGACCTGCTCGGCGTACGCGGGCATCCGGCCTTGGGCATCGAGTTTGTCGGGGCCGTACGTCCCGATGCGCAGCATGAACTGCCGTGCCTGGCTCATCGCCGCTTCCCGCTGACGTTGGACGTCGTCATCACCACCGAGTCGGGTGGAGGCCACCCAGGCCAGGACGCCGAGGGCGACCACGAGCGCCAGCGCAGCGGCGATCAGGGGTCGGGTGATCAGCGAACGGTTGCGGCGGTCAAGGGCTGCAAGTAGAGCCATTTCCACGTCTCCTCCCCAAGAGTGGCCGGAGCCGGCCGATCAGCCCCTGCTGCACTCAACGAGTCACCCCAGGTGAGGTCACGCGTGGCGGGGTCATATGCAGCCACCGGCGTCAGCGCGCCCGCCCGGTTGGGCGCATGCTGCGCGCCGCGCGCATTGGTCGCGCTCGCCGGTTCGGTGCAGCGCGCGTTCACGGCCATCGGCCGGTTGGAGCCGTCTTGGGGCGGGCGCCGGTCGGTGCCTTCATAGCCACGGTGGCACAGCTTGTGTTCGGTCAGCACCAGGCCGAAGTGGGCGTCGTACTGACCGGTCGACGCAGTCTTGGCCACGACCGTGAACCCGCCCTCGACGACATAGGGATAGAGCGCGAGGATCTGCTCGACCCCGTCGAGTCGGCGTACGACGACCTCGCCGGTGGTGACCAGGTTGTTGAGCAATTCGGCCAGATCCACCTCGTTGTCTTCGAGGAAGCGACGCAACTGGTTGGCCGTGGCGCTGCCGTTGTCGATCACACGACGCAGATCCTGGTCGGCCCCGACCATCGCGCCGGAGAACTGACGGAAGCGTTTGGCGAAGACACGGATGTTGCGCGCCGAGGCGATCTGCCCCCGCAAGACCGTGTTGCCGTCGCGGATCAGTGCGGTGGTCACGTCGAAGTTCTCGTTGGCCGTGCCGATGAACCGGTTCGACGAGTCGATGATCGTGCTGAGGTCGCGACCCGCGCCCCCGAAGGCGAGACCGAGTTCGCCGACGACCGTACGCAGGTCGCGCTGGTCGACCGACTCAACCGTCTCACTGAGGTTGCCCAGCAATTGGGTGGTGCTGATCGGCAGCGCGGTGTCGGCCTGCGCGATCTCGGCACCCTCGCGCAGATAGGGCTTGGCGTCGGTCTGCGGTTGCAGTTCGACGTACTGCTCCCCCACCGCCGACCGGTTGCCCACCAGGGCGCGGGCATCGGCGGGGATCTGGTCGTACGACCGCTCGATGCCCAAGGCGACGTCGACGCCGCCCCGGGTGACCTCCATGTCCTCGATCCGCCCGACCGTCACGCCGCGATAGGTCACTAGCGCGCCGACGAACGCACCGCCGGAGTCGGCGAAGTGCGCCACGACCGTATAGGTGTCATCAGTGAAGAGCCGGTCGAGCCGGGCGTACTTCGCGCCGACATAGCTGACGCCGAGCAAGGTGATGATCACGAAGGCGATCAACTGCATCCTGGTGCGTTTGGTGATCATCGCCGGGCCTCCCCCGGGACCATGGCCGGCACCAGCAGTGACACCAACGCGGGATCGAAGGCCCTTGCAAGCTGGCGCATCGTGGGACCACGGGAGTCGTACGAAGCCCGCGGCTTGCGCCACGACACCGGCTCCGCGCGCGGCAGGGTGGGCAGCCCGGTGGGCAGGGTCGGCAGTGCCGTCGGCAACGAGGTGTTCACGCTCGGGAGTTCGGTGGGAAGCATCGTGGTCGGGATGCTCGGCAACGTCGGAAGTCCGGTCGGGAGCCCGGTCGGAAGGGTCGGCAGGGTGGGCAGGATCGTCGGCAACCCCGTCGGCAGACTCGGCAGCGTCGTCGGCAGTGCTCCGAGGTCGACGTCCAGGGTGATCGACAGGTTGGTGTAGTCGCCCATGTGCAGGTTGCGTGCCACCTGCGGGTCGCGGCCCACGACCTCGTCCACGAACGGATAGGTCAAGAAGACGTGGAACGAGTTCGCGAAATCGTCCCCGGTCTTGGCCAGTTGCGTCAGCACGGGATCCAGTTGGGTCAGCGCGTCGATGGTGGACGTCTTGGACAGCCGGATCACCCGGGTGCCGACTCCGCTGAGCTTGTTGAGCGACTTGAGCATCTTGACCAGATCACCGCGTTGCTCGTGGATCGAGTCCACGGCTGACGGGAGTTCGTCGAGGGCCGCCTCGATGTCGTCCATGTGCCGATTGGCCGTCACGGACAAACGGTTGAGTGCTTCGAGCGCGGTGACGATGTCACCCTTGTGGGAGTCGAGTTGGCCCATGAACGTACGCAGTTGGCGCAGCACCGAGCGCGCGGAGCCTTCACGGCCCTTCAAGACCTCGTTCAGTTCGGTGGAGATGGTCTTGAGCTGTCCCACGCCGCCGCCGTTGAGCAGCAGGCTGAGAGCTCCGAGCACCTCTTCGACCTCGGGATTGCGACCTGTCTGCGCCAAGGTGATCACGTCGCCGTCGCCGAGTCTTCCGCGGCCACCGTCGGCCGGAATATCGAGCGAGACGAACTTCTCGCCGAGCAGACTGGTCTGGCGCAGTTGAGCGGTGACGTTGTCGGGCAGTTCGAGGCCGCGTCTGAGTTCGAGTGTCGCCACGGCCGTGTCGGCCTCCAACTCGATGTCCTTGACCTTGCCGACCGTGACGTCGTTGAACTTCACCGTGCTGTTGGGCACCAGGTCGAGCACGTCGCGGAACTGGGCGGTCACGGTCATCGGCCGCGCCCCGGTGTCCGCACCACCGGGCAACGGCAACTTGTAGACGTCGAAGTCGCAGCCGCTCAACAACAGGCAGGCGCTGATGACAGCGGCGATCGTACGCACCACTCTCCTCATCGGTCGTCCTCCTGCACCAGGCCACCCAGGGTGGGATCGAAGACGTCCTGGCCGCGCGCCCCGCCCGTGAACGCGCCGGGGCGCGGCAAGATGCCCTTGATCGTGTCGCAGGTCTCTTCGCCTTGCGGCAGTTGCCCGACGAAGCTGCACAGCAGCAGGGCGGGATTGCTCTCCAGTTGGCTGACGATCTCGCCCAGGTTGGCGCGGGTGTCCAGCGTGCCCGCCTGCGGGTTGTAGGTCAGGGCCAGGTTGTTCAGCGCCAGCGGCCCGACCCGCAGCACCTCGTCGAGGGCGTCGCGCTGCTTGACCAACACCTTGGAGACTCGGTTGAGGCCCGTGATGTTGCGCCCCAGGCTCGCGCGGTTGTCCTTGACGAACTTCGAGACCGTACGCATGGCCAGGCCCAGGTTTCGCAAGGACGATGTGAGCGCCTTGCGTTCGCCGGCGAGCATCTCGGAGACGCGGGCCAGCGAGCCGTTGAACTGGCGTACGGTCTGGTCGTTCTCGGCCAGCGTGCGCAGGAACCGCTGCAACTTGGCGGCGGTGCCGAACAGGTCGTCGCGATTGCGATCCAGAGTGCCGGTGAGCGTCGAGAAGTCGGCGATCGTCTGCCGGAAGCCCTTGCCCTGGCCGTCGAAGTTGTCGGCCGTGACAGCGAGCAGATCCGAGAGCGCGCCGTGTTTGTTGGCCCCCGTCGGACCGAGCGCGACGTTGAGGTCGTCGAGGCTGGCATAGACCTGGTCGAGTTCGAGCGGAACCGAGGTGCGATCGGCGCGGAGCACAGCGCCGTCTTCCATCGCGGTGTCGCCCTTGCCGAAGACCGGGGTCAACTGCACGAAGCGATCGCCGACGATGCTCGGCGCCACGATGATCGCCTGGGCGTCCTCGGGCAGCGTCACGCCGGAGTAGTGCATCTTGACGATGACCTCCGTACCGGACGGCGTCACCGAGTCGACCTTGCCGACCGAGACGCCGAGCACGCGTACGTCACTGCCCTCGAAGACCGAGATCGCGCGCGGGAAGTGCGCGGTCAACGTCTTGGCGTCCTCCCCTCGGCCCAACACCGTGAACGCCATCACGGCCACCAGCGCGAGCAGCGCCGCGGGGAGCGCGTACTTCCTGAGGTCCATGTCAGCCTCCTACCTGCGGTGCGGGCGGCATGTTCTGGATGTAGGTGTCGAACCACGGTCCGGTGCCCAGCGTGTTGGCGAACACGCGATAGAAGGGCGCCATCAATCGCAGCGAGTTGTCGAGGTTGTCCTCGTTCTTGTTGAGGACGGCCACGACGTTCTCCAGATGGGTCAGGGCCGGCTTGAGATCGGCGCGGCTCTCCCGTACGAGGCGTCGCAGTTCTCGCGAGAGCTTCGAGGTCGAGGTGAGCAACCGGTGGATCTGCTCACGTCGGTCGACCAGTGCGCTGAAGAGCACATCGGCGTCGCTCATCAGCGCGATGATGTCGTCATCGCGCTTGTCGAGGATCGTGGAGACGTTGCCGAGGTTCTTGAGCAGGCTGTTGATCTGGTCGTCGCGTTTTGCGACGTTGCGCGACAGCGACGACAGACCGGTCAAAGCGCCGCGGAACTCTTCGGGGGTGTTGCGGGTCAGGTCGGCGACCGTGGTGAGGGAGCGCGCCAACTGGTCGGTGTCGATCTCCTCGGCCGTGTCTGCCAAACCGGCGAAGGCCTCCACGACGTCGTAGGGCGACGTGGTCCGCTCCAGCGGGATCTCAGCACCTTTTTTCATCTGGCCCTCACCCACGGGGTCGAGGGACAAGAACATCGAGCCGAGCAGGGTCTTGATCTTGATGGCCGCCACGGTCTGCGGGCCGAAGGCCGCATCACCTTGCACCCGGAACTCCACGCGTACGTGGTCGCCGTCGATCTCGACCGCCTGCACCTTCCCGACCCGGACACCGGCGATGCGGACCTCGTCGTTCTGCTTCAACCCACCCGCTTCGGAGAAGGCCGCGTAGTAGGTGTCTCCCCCGCCGATGATCGGCAGGTCCTGGGCGCGGAACGCAGCGAAGAGCAGACCGAGCAGGACGGCGATCGAGACGGCCCCCACGACGACGGGGTTGCGCTCGCGGAAGGGAATCACAGCGAACACCTGTCCGATCCGGTGTTGTAGCTGACCGGCAACGCCTGCCCGGTCGGCAGTGTGACCCGGCCCTGGAACTGGCACAGATAGAAGTTGAACCAGGAGCCGTAGGTGGCCGTACGCCCAACCTTCTCCAGTTTGATCGGCAGCACCTGCAGCGCGCGGTCGATCTCGCCCTTGTTCTTGTCGAGGTTGGCCGCGGTGACGCGCAGTTGCTTGATGTCGCGGGTGAAGGGCTCACGGATTCCGGCCACCAGTTGGGCGGTCTCGACCGAGAGGGAGGAGATGCCGTCGAGCGAGTCGAGGATGGCGTACCGATCCTTCTTCAGCCCGCCCACCAGGCGGCGGAAACTCGCGATCAGTTGCCCTAGTTCCTTGTCGCGCCGCCCCACGCGGACCAGCACCTTGTTCAGGTTGCGGATCAGGTCACCGATGATCTGGTCGCGGCTCGCGAGCGTCTGGGTGACCGAGGCCGTGTGCTGGAGCAAGTCTTCGAGCGTGCCGCCCTCACCCTGGAAGACCTGGATGATCTCGTAGGACAGCGTGTTCACGTCCTTGGGCGACAGCGCCTGGAAGAGTGGCTTGAACCCGTTGAACAGCACCGTCAGGTCGAGTGCGGGCTCGGTCTGCGCGAGCGGGATCGTCGCGCCCGCCTGGAGGCGGGTCACGTCCCCGATGCCGTCGGACAACGACAGATAGCGCTGTCCGACCAGGTTGCGAAACCTCAGTTGCGCGGTCGTCGCGCGGCTGATCGTGGTCGTGTCGGCGACGTCGAAGGTGATCAGGGCGCGGGTGCGCTCGAAGACCTCGATCTCCTTGACAGAGCCGACCTTGACCCCGGCTACCCGGACGTCGTCACCTTTCACCACACCTGTCGCATCACTGAAGACGGCCCGGTATTCGCGGCTGCTGCCGAAGGTCAGGTTGCCGACCAGGATCACGAGCAGGCCGGTGGCCAGCGAGGTGACCAGCATGAAGATGGCGAGCCGGACCAGGTCGACGCTGGTCTTCTTGTCGAGGATCATCGATAACTCACCTCGGCTCCGCGCGCCATCGGCGCGACCATGAGCACGGCCAGGTCATCGACCGCGTCAGGGGCGCTGCCCAGGGCCGGACCCAGCAGGCCCTTGAGCAGTGCAGTCTCGTCCTGGGTGCCGGCGGGGTCTGGCGTACGCGCGAATCCGGGGGTCGTACGCATGGTGCCTTTGCCGGTGGGCGAGTCGACGCCGTCGGCGAAGTTCGGCTGGGTCGCGGGGTTGGACTGCGTGAAGGGCGGGTTCGGCAGGTGCAGACACTTCGGCCCTGACTTCTCGCCGTAGCGGGGCCGATCGGCAGGTCCGTACGCTCGCGGTTGATTCGGGATCGTCTCCAGCACGATGTGCAGGGTGAAGTCGCGAAACGTTGCCGCCTGCAACTTGCCGGCGGCGACGATCCCCTTGGTCAGGCAGGGGTATTCGGGGGCGTACTTGGCCAGCACGCGCAGTTGTGCGGCACCGAGTTCGCCGACCCTGACGATGTTGTCGCCGTTGGCGTCGAGGAACCTTTCGGTGGTCGCGGAGAACGCGGACACATCCTGGAAGAGCGTGTTGAGCTTCTTGGCACGGCCCTTGAGCGTGCCGGTCGTGACGATGGTGTCGCGCAGGATCCCCGCGACCTCGGGCAGCACGTCGGAGTAGAGGTGCGCGACGTCGGTCGTCAGTTTGAGGTCCTCGACGATGTCGGGGATCTGGGGATTGAGCCGCTTGAGATAGCCGTCGAGCGTCTCCAGGTTCTCCCCGATGTCGTCGCCGCGACCCTCCAGCGCCGTGGCGAGCGCGTTGAGGGTGGCGTTGAGATCCGCGGGGCGTACGGCACGAAGCAGCGGGTAGAGGTCGGCCAGCACTTGCTCGACCTCGATGGACACCGCGCCCTTGGCGATCGTGGCACCGGGTTTGATCTCGCCGCTGGGACCGCCGTCGGGGATGATCAGCGAGACGTACTTCTCACCGAAGAGGGTCTTGGGCAGGATCAGACCGGTCACGTTGGCCGGCACCTGCTCGCGCTGGTCTTGGTAGAGGCCGAGCGTGATGTCGACGCCGCCTTCGTGCGGTTCGTAGTCGAGCACCTCGCCCACGAGCACGCCGCGTACTTTCACATCCGCGCGGGCGGGCAACTGCAGCCCGATCTTGCCCGCCTTGAGTGTCACCTCGTCATAGGAGGTGAACTTCTTGGTGAACACGCCGTACGTCAGGTAGACGCCGGTGAGCAGCAGCGCGAGGAAGACGGCACCGAGGACCCTGTGGTTCATCCCGCCAACCTCACCGTCGTCGTGGCACCCCAGATCGCCATCGAGAGGAACAGGTCGATCACGTTGACGGCGACGATGGACGTACGCACGGCGCGGCCCACCGCGACGCCGACACCGGCGGGTCCGCCGGAAGCGGTGAAGCCGTGGTAGCAGTGGATCAGGATCACCACGACGGCGAAGACGAGCACCTTGCCGAAGGACCAGAGCACGTCGCCGGGAGGCAGGAACTGGTGGAAGTAGTGGTCGTACGTCCCCGGGGATTGGCCGTAGAACTGCGTGACGACCAGGCGGCTGGCGAAGTAGGACGAGAGCAGGCCGACGACGTAGAGCGGCACGATCGCGATCAGGCCGCCGACGACGCGCGTGGCGACCAGGAACGGCATCGAGGGGATCGCCATCACCTCCAGCGCGTCGACCTCCTCGGAGATCCGCATCGCGCCGAGTTGGGCCGTGAAGCCGCAGCCGACCGTGGCGGCCAGCGCGATGCCCGCGACCAGGGGCGCGATCTCTCGGGTGTTGAAGTAGGCCGAGATGAAACCGGAGAAGGCTGAGGTGCCGAGTTGGTTGAGGGCGGCGTACCCCGACAAGCCGACCTGGGCGCCGGTGAAGAACGTCATGCCGAGGATCACGCCGACCGTGCCACCGATGACGGCCAGTGCACCGGACCCGAGGGTGACCTCGGCCAGGATCCGCATGATCTCGCGCGGGTAGCGGGTGATGGAACGGGGCACCGCCTTGAGCACGCCGAGATAGAAGGCGAGTTGACCGCCGAGGGTGTCGAGCCCTTTCAGCGGGCTGGTCGCGATGCTGGTGGCCATCGCTCAACCGGCCTTCGGGGGGACGACCTGGAGATAGATCGCGCTCAGGACGAAGTTGACGACGAACAGCAGCAAGAAGGTGATCACGACCGACTCGTTGACCGCGTCGCCGACGCCTTTGGGGCCGCCACCGGCGCTCATGCCTTTGTACGACGCCACGATCGCCGCGATCAAGCCGAACGTGCAGGCCTTGATCAGGCCGATCCAGAGGTCGGGAAGCTGGGCGAGTGCGGTGAAGCTGGCCAGGTAGGCACCAGGCGTGCCGTCTTGCAGGATCACGTTGAAGACGTAGCCGCCCGCGACGCCGACGACGCTGACCATGCCGTTGAGGAAGACCGCGACCAGCATGCAGGCCAGCACCCGGGGCACGACGAGTCTTTGGATAGGGTCGATTCCCAGCACCATCATCGCGTCGAGTTCTTCGCGGATCTTGCGGGCGCCCAGATCGGCGGCGATCGCGGAGCCACCGGCTCCCGCGATCAGCAGCGCGGTGCCGATCGGGGCGGCCTGCTGGATCACCGCGAGCACGCTCGCCGAACCCGTGAACGACTGGGCCCCGAACTGCTTGATCAGACTGCCGACCTGCAGCGCGATCACCGCGCCGAACGGGATCGCCACCAGCGCGGTCGGGATGATCGTGACCGACGCGATGAACCACGCCTGTTGGATGAACTCCTTGAGCTGGAACGGCCGACGGAACAGCCCGCGCAGCACGTCGAGGGCGAAGGCAAAGAGATTGCCTGCCGCGCCGATCGGCGCGGTCGCCTTGTGCAGGACCGTGGACATGGGGGCTCACGCCCCCGGCGCGAGGCCCGCGTTCGCGGACCCGAAGGAGCCCGGAGGCGGGGTCACCCCGTTCTGACGGCACCACTCCCCCGGCGGTCGCTGGCTGCGGCGCGCGATGCCGTTGGACGGCTCGAGCTGATGCGGGATCGGCGGCAGCGGCGGGAGTTCCTGGTCCTTCTCCGCCTCGAGTTCGTCGGCGTCCTTCTCCTCGGACATGCCGATCGGGCCGACTTTCTGCGCGTTGAGGAACTGGCGTACGACCGGCTCCTCGGAACTGAGCAACGCTTCGCGGGGGCCGAACATCGCCAGGTGCTTGTGATAGAGCAGTCCGATGTTGTCGGGCACCGTACGCGCGGTGTTGATGTCGTGGGTGACGATCAGGAAGGTCGCGTCGATCTGGGCGTTGAGGTCGACGATCAACTGGTTGAGGAAGGCCGTCCTGACCGGGTCGAGGCCTGAGTCGGGCTCGTCGAAGAGCACGATCTCGGGGTCGAGTACGAGTGCTCGCGCCAGGCCGGCGCGTTTGCGCATGCCGCCCGAGATCTCGCCGGGCAGCTTGTCCTCGGCACCGAGCAGCCCGACGAGATCCATCTTCTCCATCACGACGTTGCGGATCTCGGACTCGGACTTCTTGGTGTGCTCGCGCAACGGGAACGCCACGTTGTCGTACAAGTTCATCGAGCCGAACATCGCGCCGTCTTGGAAGAGAACGCCGAAGAGCTTGCGGATCTCATAGAGCTCACGCTCGGGGCAGCTGGCGATATCGACGCCCTCGATCACGACCGAGCCACTGTCAGGCTTGATCAGCCCGATCAGGGTCTTCAACAGCACCGACTTGCCGGTGCCGGACGGCCCGAGCATCACGCAGATCTCGCCTGCGGGGATATCCAGCGTGACGTCACGCCAGATCAGTTGGCTGCCGAACGACTTGGTCAGCCCGTCGATCTTGATCTCGACACCCATCGTGTGCCCTCCGACTTGCCCCGGGCTCGCCCGGTTGTCCGTCGCTCCCTCCCAAGGAGCCTTGATGGGGGTACAACGCGTGTGGTGGTGGCCGGGTTACGGGATGGGTTGGTGCCGCTCCCACGCACTCGAAGAACTGCGGCCTTGGGGCCATCCGCTCGCGAAGAACCCGTACGGGGGCCGCAGTTCTTGCCGGAGCGACTGTCCTGCCCGGTGACGCAAGAACTGCGGCCGGGAGGACAGTCTCTCGCGCGGCGGCCCCCACTCCGGCCGCAGTTCTTCCGGTCGTACGGGGGGCCGAAATGCGCAACGGCGGCGACCACCCGCGTGGGGTGATCGCCGCCGTTGACGGATCAGCGAGAGGTCACTTGAGGGTGACGGTGGCGCCGGCGGCCTCCAGGGCCTCCTTCGCCTTCTCCGCGGTCTCCTTGTTGGCGTTCTCGATAACCGTCTTGGGGGCGGCCTCGACGAGGTCCTTGGCCTCCTTCAGGCCGAGCGAGGTCAGGGCGCGCACCTCCTTGATGACGTTGATCTTCTTGTCGCCGGCCGACTCGAGGACAACCTCGAACTCGTCCTTCTCCTCGGCAGCAGCGGCACCGGCGTCGCCACCAGCGGCGGCGGGGGCGGCGGCAACGGCAACCGGGGCGGCGGCGGTGACGCCGAAGGTCTCTTCGAACTGCTTCACGAACTCGCTCAGCTCGATGAGGGTCATCTCCTTGAACGCGTCGAGCAGCTCGTCGGTGGTGAGCTTCGCCATGATGGCGGTTCCTTCCTTTTGTGGCCCGCCGAGGCGGACCGGGTTCTTTACAGGTGGTGTACGTCGGCCTGGTCAGGCCTCGGTGGACTCGGTCTCCGCAGCGGCCTCGTCGGCGGGAGCCTCGGCCGCAGCCTCGGTCTCGTCGGCGGGAGCCTCAACGGCTACCGGGGTGTCCTCGGCAGCAGGCTCGGCATCAGCCGGGGCCTCGGCGGCCGGCGTACCGGCACCACCTGCGAGGATCGAGGGGTCCTCCTGAGCCTTCGCCTCCAGGGCGCCGGCGAGCCGGGCAGCCTGGGCGAGCGGGGCGTTGAGGAGGTAGACGGCCTGAGAAAGGCTCGCGAGCATCGCGCCCGCCAGCTTGCCCAGCAGCACTTCGCGCGACTCGAGGTCAGCCAGCTTGGCCACCTCTGCCGCGTCGATCGGCTTGCCGTCGAGGAATCCGCCCTTGATCACAAGAGCGGGGTTCGCCTTGGCAAAGTCACGCAGACCCTTGGCCGCCTCGACGACGTCCCCGTTGAGGAACGCGATCGCGGTCGGACCGGTGAGCAGGTCGTCGAGACCGTCGACCCCCGCCTCCTTGGCGGCGATCTTGGTCAGCGTGTTCTTGACCACGGCGTAGTTGGCGTTCTCGCCGAGCGAGCGCCGCAGTTCCTGCAGCTGCTTCACGGTGAGACCGCGGTATTCGGTGAGCACCGCACCGGCGGCGTCGTTGAACGAGTCAACGATCTCCGCAACGGCGGCAGTCTTGTCCGGCCGCGCCATGTGGTCTCCTCTTCATCGGTTCGAGACTCCGGCAGCTCCCGAAATGACGAACGCCCCGGGCGCAGGCCCAGGGCGTGGAGAAACTTCTCTAGCCTCTGACACCTGCGCTGGCCGTCCGCTTCCGCGGAACCTTCGGCTGACGTGCTGGGCACGGCATTGACCGGCGGTCTCTGGTTTCGAGAAGAACTGTACGAGCGCGCAGGGGCTGGACCAAATCGACGCGGGGCGAAATGGCAACGGCCCGACAACACACGCGTACGTGTGACTGCCGGGCCGACCAAGGCGTGAGATCAGGCCTCGGACACGTCCGCTTCGGTGATGTTGCGGGTGCGGTTGGGGTCGACCTGGATGCCGGGGCCCATGGTCGTCGAGACGGTGATCTTCTTGACGTAGCGGCCCTTGGAGGCTGGCGGGCTTCAACCGCAGCACCTCGTCGAGCGCCGCGGCGTAGTTCTCCGCGAGCTGGATCGTCGTTGAAGGACGCCTTGCCGATGATGAAGTGCAGGTTGGCGTGCCGGTCGACGCGGAACTCGATCTTGCCGCCCATGATGTCGGACACGGCCTTGGCCGGGTCGGGGGTCACGGTGCCGGTCTTCGGGTTCGGCATCAGGCCACGGGGGCCCAGGACGCGACCGAGGCGACCGACCTTGCCCATCATGTCGGGGGTCGCGACGACGGCGTCGAAGTCGAGCCAGCCACCGGCCACCTTGTCGATCAGCTCGTCGCCACCGACGTGCTCGGCGCCGGCCTCGCGGGCAGCCTCAGCCTTGTCGGCGTTGGCGAACACGAGGACGCGGGCGGTCTTGCCCGTGCCGTGCGGCAGGTTGACGGTGCCGCGCACCATCTGGTCGGCCTTGCGGGGGTCGACACCCAGGCGCATCACGACGTCGACGGTCTCGTCGAACTTCGTCTTGCTGGTGTCCTTGGCGATCTTGATCGCGGCGAGCGGGGCGTAGATCTCGTTCTTGTCGAACGTCTCCGACGCTGCGCGATAGGTCTTGCTGCGCTGCATGTTCTTCTCGTTTCTTAAGTCTTGAAAAGGATGTGGTCAGCGGGCCAGCGCGGCCCTCCCACACAGGGATCAGTTGGTGGTCACACCCATGGAGCGGGCGGTGCCTTCGACGATCTTCATGGCGGCCTCAATGTCGTTGGCGTTGAGGTCGGGCAGCTTGGTCTGGGCGATCTCGCGCACCTGGTCCTTGGTCAGCTTGCCGACCTTGTCCTTGTGCGGGGTGCCCGAACCCTTCGACAGGCCGGCGGCCTTCTTGATCAGCTCAGCGGCCGGAGGGGTCTTGGTGATGAAGGTGAAGCTGCGGTCTTCGTAGATCGTGATCTCGACCGGCACGATGTTGCCGCGCATGGACTCGGTCGCGGCGTTGTACGCCTTGACGAACTCCATCATGTTGACGCCGTGCGGGCCCAGGGCCGTACCGACCGGCGGGGCGGGGCTGGCAGCGCCAGCAGCGATCTGGATCTTGACGACCGCTGCGATCTTCTTCTTGGGAGGCATTGCTTTCTCTCTCTTTCGTGGTCATGACGGGGGCGTCCCCTGCCACTGGGTGTTGCTGTCCTAGTGTCGCGCGACCGATCGTGCGGCGCGAAATCGAGGCGTACGAGCCGCTCAGACGCGCTGGGTTTCGACCCGCGGTCACGCCTTCGCTTGGCGAAGTCGTGCGCTCGCCTCAACCTCGCGCAGTTCTGAGCGCTGCGCGCGATCAGACGCGCTGAATCTGGCTGAAACTCAACTCGACCGGGGTCTCGCGACCGAAGATCTCCACCAGCGCCTTGACCCGCTGGGACTCGGCGTTGATCTCGGTGATCGTGGCGTGCAAGGTGGCGAACGGTCCGTCAACGACCATGACCGAGTCGGAGACCGCGAAGTCGGCGACCTCGACAGGCTTCTTGGCCGCGGTCGAACCGGGGGCAGCCTTCGTGGTGGCACCACCCTTCTCGGTCGACGCCGCCTCCACTGCGACAGTCGGGGCGAGCCAGTTCTCGACCTCGTCGAGGCTCAGCGGCACCGGCTGGTGGCTGTGCCCGACGAATCCGGTGACCGACGGGGTGTGGCGTACGGCGCTCCACGACTCGTCGGTGAGGTCCATGCGTACGAGCACATAACCGGCGTAGCGGGTGCGGTTGACCATCTTGCGCTGGCCGTTCTTGATCTCCGCGACATCCTCGGTGGGGACGACCACCTCGTGGATGTAGTCCTCCATGTTGAGCGAGGAGATGCGGTTCTCCAGGTTCGCCTTGACCCGCTTCTCCATGCCGGAGTAGGTGTGCACGACGTACCAGTCGCCGAACTTCTCGCGCAGTTCGCGACGGAACGCCTCCAGGGGGTCCTCGTCAGCGCCAGATTCGTCAGCGCCAGATTCGTCCTGGGCAGCCTCGTCAGCGGTCTCCGCCGACTCGGTCTCGACCGACCCGGTCTCTGCCTGCTCGGTCTCTGCCTGCTCGGTCTCGGTCGGTGCCGACTCCTCGGCGGTCGCCGAGTCGGCGTTCTGGTCGAACTGCTCAGTCACGATTGCGTTGCTCCGTACGTACGTCGAAAAGGTCGGGAGAAGTCGGTCCGAAGGTCAGACGCCGAAGAGTTCGAACGCCAACCGGCCGAAGCCGATGTCGAGCAAGGAGACCAACGCCATCACGAAGATCACGAAGACCATGATCACGATGAAGTACGTGATCAGTTGCTCCTGCGTGGGCCACACGACCTTGCGCAGCTCTGCCATGACCTGTCGCAGGAAGGTGACCGGGCTCGTGCGCTTGGCCTCGTCATCGGTCTTGCGGACCGCGCTGCTGTCGCTCACGACTCCCCTTCTTCCTCGTAGACACCTCCGGCGGGTGCCGGTGGTGCAGTGCAGGGCACGAGGGACTTGAACCCCCAACCTTCGGTTTTGGAGACCGATGCTCTGCCAGTTGAGCTAGTGCCCTCCGTATTGATCCACCTCATCCGCGCTTCGCTCTGAGGGCAGGCCGAAGCATGGGGTTGATCAACCGAGCAGGAGTCTACGGGCCGAGTGGTCGGGAGTCGAACCGGCGTGCGTCCAAGGGGCCCAGGGCGTACGCCTAGCATGTCCGCCATGACGCGGCGCCGATCCCTGGAGACGCTGCCCAAGGCGCATCTGCACCTGCACTTCACCGGCTCCATGCGCCACGACACGCTGCTCGAACTGGCCGACCGCGACGGCATCGCGCTGCCCGACTCGCTGGTCTCCGAATGGCCGCCTCAGTTGTCCGCGGCAGACGAGAAGGGCTGGTTCCGGTTCCAGAGGTTGTACGACGTGGCGCGCTCGGTGCTGCGCACGGAAGGTGACGTACGGCGACTTGTGCTGGAGGCCGCAGAGGACGACGTTCGCGATGGCGGGCGCTGGCTGGAGATCCAGGTCGACCCGTCGGGATATGCCGCGCGCTTCGGCGGGATCACCGCGTTCACCGACCTGGTGCTGGATGCGGTGGCCAGTGCGTCGCGCAGCACCGGCCTCGCGATGGCGGTGGTGATCGCCGCCAACCGGACGCGGCACCCGCTGGACGCGCGTACGCTCGCCCGGCTCGCCGGGCAGTACGCCGATCGCGGCGTCGTGGGCTTCGGGCTCTCCAACGACGAGCGGCGAGGTTCGACCCCCGACTTCGGGCCGGCCTTCGCGATCGCCGAACGAGCAGGGTTGGCGTTGGTGCCACACGGCGGCGAACTGCGCGGGCCCGAGCACGTACGCACGTGTCTCGATTCGTTGCACGCCGACCGACTGGGGCACGGGGTGCGTTCGGTCGAGGATCCGTACCTGCTGGAACAGATCGTGTCCGCCGGCATCGCGCTCGAAGTGTGTCCGGTCTCCAACGTGGCGTTGGGTGTCTATTCGGATCTGTCCTCGGTGCCCCTGCCGACCCTGTTGGAGGCGGGCGCAACGGTGGCGCTCGGCGCCGACGACCCGCTGCTCTTCGGCTCGCAACTCGCCGGGCAGTACGCCACCATGCGGGCCGCGCACGATCTGTCGGACTCGACCTTGGCCGAACTGGCGCGAATGTCGTTTCGGGCCTCAAGGGCGCCGGAGTCGGTGAAGGCCGGCTTTATCGGGGAAGTCGATGCGTGGCTGGCGGCACCCCCCGCCTGATCGACCTGTCGCGTCTTTCGGCGAAGCAGACGCGGCAGGTCAGAGGGTGGCGCCGACAACGACTGGTTCGTTGACCAAAGTGATGCCGTACGCCGTCTCGACACCGGCCCGGATGTGACGAGCGAGGTCGAGGAGTTCGGCGGTCGTCCCGGAGCCGCGGTTGGTCAACGCGAGCGCGTGTTTGGTCGAGAGCGAGACGCCTGAGCCGGGCAGCGCGAAGCCCTTGCCGAAACCCGCGTGGTCGATCAACCAGGCAGCGCTCGTCTTCACCGTGCCGTCCGGCTGGGACCACCGCGGCGCGGCGCTCGGCAACGCGTCGGCGACCGCGGCGGTCAAGATCGGGTTGGTGAAGAACGAGCCGGCACTCCAGGTGTCGTGATCGCTCGCGTCCAACACCATGCCCTTGCCGCGGCGCAGGCCGAGCACGGCCTGGCGTACGTCCGTCATCGGCGCGCGTGAACGCGGGCCTTCGTCCAACGGCACGTCGAGCGTGCGGGCGAGTTCGGCGTACGTCACCGGCATCCCGAGCGATCCTTGCTTGAGCAGGAACGACACCTCCAGCACGACATAGCGCGTCGGGTCGGCCTTGAAGCGCGAGTGGCGGTAGGAGAAGTCGCACTCGGCGGCCGTGAAGGTGCGCTGAGTGCGGTCGACCCGATCCCAGGTGCGTACGCGCGCGATCGTCTGCGAGACCTCCTGGCCGTACGCACCGACGTTCTGGATCGGGGTCGAACCCACCGCGCCCGGGATGCCCGAGAGCGACTCGATGCCCGCCCAACCCGACTCGACCGCACGCGCCACGAGGTCGTCCCAGTTCTCCCCGGCCGCTGCAGTCAGGGTCACGGCACCGAGGCAGGCGATGTCATCGGGGCAGTCCACGTCGGCCACGACTCCCGACGTCGCCACGTGGATCACGGTGCCGTCGAAACCCTCGTCGGCCACGACGAGGTTGGAGCCGCCGCTGACGAGCAGCGCCGGGGTGCCGGACGCGTCGGCCTCGGCCACGGCTGCGATCAGTTCGGATTCGGTGGTGGCCTCGACCCAGCGGCCGGCCGGTCCCCCCAGCCGCAACGTGGTGTGATCGGCGAGCACCTCAGACACGTACGGCCGCCTTGGGCATGCCGAGGACCTTGGTGCCGTCGCAGGTGACGCTGAGCACCAGATCAGCCACACCGTCGGTGACGGCTTTCACCGTTGCGGCGACCTCGAGGACCGCCGCGCCCTCGGCGGGTACGACGACCGGCGAGGTGAACTTCGCGCCCAGCGACACGACCTCGGCACCACCGGTCCATTGCGAAACCGCACGCGCGACCAGACCGAGAGTGAGCATCCCGTGCGCGATCACACCGGGCAGTCCCACGGACTCCGCAATCTCCTCGTCCTGGTGAATCGGGTTCTGGTCGCCGCTGGCACTGGCGTACGCCACCAGGTCCGCTCGGGTGATCTCGAAGGTCTGGGTCTCCAGCACGTCACCGGCGCTGAACTGGGTTGCGCTCACGCGGCACCTCCGGTGTGTACGAGCGTGGCGGTGCCGGTGCAGACCAAGGCGCCGGTCGCGTCGGTGATGCGCGAGGAGGTGCCGATGATGTCGTTGCCGCCGATGCTGCGCAGCGACGCGACCTCGAGCGTGGCCGTCAGGGTGTCCCCCACGACGATCGGGCGCTCGTACGCGAACCGCTGCTCACCATGCACGATGTGGTGTAGCGCGAGTTCCTCGGTCGCCAGGAAGGTCTGCATCGCCTCGAACGCAAGCACGATCGGGTACGTCGCGGGCGCGGTCGTCGTACGGCCGTCTCCGCCGGTGGCGGCATCGAAGGCCGCGATCGACTCGGCGGTCACCGCAACGGGGCCGGTCGGCGGATAGGTCCTGCCGACGATGTCTGCGTCCAGTGGCATGACTCCCACGGTAGTGCCCGCGCTTCGGGGCTGTGCAGACGCGACAGGTCGGCGCCATCTCGCGAAGCAGACGCGACAGGTCGGTGAAATGGGTCGAACCCGCCGCCGGGGAGCCCGGGGCGGGTTCGGGGGTCTACGAGAACGTCAGCGGGTCTCGCGGTGCGCGGTGTGCTTGCGACAGCGCGGGCAGAACTTGTTCAGCTCGAGGCGGTCGGGGTCGTTGCGCCGGTTCTTCTTGCTGATGTAGTTGCGCTCCTTGCACTCGGTGCAGGCGAGCGTGATCTTGGGGCGAACGTCGGAGCTCTTGCTGGCCACGGGAAGTCCTTTGTCGAAATCTGCTTTGGTCTGGCTAGTAGCGGGGGCGGGACTCGAACCCGCGACACCACGATTATGAGCCGTGTGCTCTAACCACCTGAGCTACCCCGCCACCGGGACTCGGACCGCCGAAACGATCCGACCCAGAGCCCCTTTACGGAATCGAACCGTAGACCTTCTCCTTACCATGGAGACGCTCTGCCGACTGAGCTAAAGGGGCAACGACGCAGAACGATACACAGCGTCGGCAGCGGCGAGAAATTGCCGCCACTCAACCGTCGTACGCCGCGATCGTCGCGTCCTGGATGCGCGCCCAGGGACGCGCCTCCTCCAGTTCGTACGCCAATTCGAGCAGCACGCGTTCGCGCCCCTTCGGCGCCCCGAACATCATCCCTTGCGGCAGGCCCGAGGCGGTGGTCGCGAGCGGCAGACTCAGAGACGGCTCACCGGTCGCGTTGGCCAGCGGGGTGAACGCGACCCAGTCGAGCAGCCGCCCCATCACCTGGTCGTAGTCGGCCATCGGGTCGAGGTGCCCGAGCGCCGGAGTCGAGGTCGCGAGCGTGGGGGTGAGGACCAGATCGTACGAGCGCCACAGCGGCGCGGTGTGGCGTCCCGAGCGCGCCAGCGACGCGACGGCCTTCGGCAGCCGATGCAGGCGTCGGGCGCAGAAGTGCGCCAGTCCGTGCGTGAGGTTGTCGAGTTTGGAGGCGTCGAAGGTCCGGCCGAAGCGCACCTTGCCGGTGCGCCGCAACACCAGCGCCAGCATCGACCAATAGATCAGGAAGTCCTCGACGAACCCGTCGGGCACCGGTGGCGCGATCTCCTCGACGCGATGGCCGAGGCTTTCGAGCATGGCCGCGGTCTCCGTCGTAAGGTCGCGGACCTCGCCGGTGGCACTGCGGCCGATGCCGTCACTGGTGAAGCCGATCCGCAGCCGTCGCCGCGACGGACCCGACACGTCGCCGATGCGTGGCAGTTTCGGGTTGCGATAGATCCGCTCGGCCTCGCGCAGGAACGCGGCCGTGTCGCGCACCGAGCGGGTGAGCACGCCGTCTGAGCAGATGCGTACGGGCATCTCGCCAAACATCGCGTCCTGGGGGATGCGATCTCGCGTCGTCTTCAGACCCACCAGGCCGTTGACGCTCGCGGGGATCCGGATCGAGCCGCCGCCGTCGTTGGCGTGCGCGAACGGGACGGCCCCGGCTGCGACTAACGCCGCGCTCCCCGCCGACGATGCGCCCGCGTAGTGACCCGGATGCCACGGCGTGCGTACGGGCCCAAGTCGCGGGTGATCCACCGCCCCGTTGAAGCCGAACTCGCTCAATCGAGTCTTGCCCAGGGTGATCGCCCCGGTCGCGTGCACCAGACGCGCGAGGTCACCGTCCCGCCGAGCGGGCTTCGCGACGTACGCGTCCGTGCCCTGCTGGGTCGGTTGGCCCTCGACATCGCAGTTGTCCTTGATGAAGGTCGGCACGCCGGAGAAGTAGCCGGGGTTTGGTGACCGCGCCTCGCGGCGGGCTCGGTCGGCGTCCAGATACGCCACCGCGCCGAGGTCGGCGTCGACGCGTTCGGTACGAGCCAGGGCGGCCTCGACGAGTTCGGCGCTGGAGACCTGGCCGCGATGCAACATCTCGACCAGACCGGTCGCATCGTGGTCGGCGAGGGCGTCGTCGGCGTACGCATGGATCGGGCGCATGCACTCAAGGTTACCGCGCAGTAACCCTGGGCTCAGCGCGCGTGGCAGTCTGCGAGGTGGTCGTTGACGAGCCCGACCGCCTGCATCAGCGCGTACATCGTCGTCGGGCCCACGAACGCGAACCCCTGCTTCTTCAACGCCTTGGACATCGCGATCGACTCGGCGCTGATCGTGGGAATCTCCCCCGACACCTTCGGAGCCGGACCGCGAACGGGTCGGAACCCTTCCAGGAAACCCTGGAGACCGCCGGCGTCACGCAGCGCGATCGTGGCACGTGCATTGGTGATCGCGGCGTCGATCTTGAGTCGGTTGCGCACGATGCCTGCGTCTGCGAGGAGCCGCGCCCGATCGGAGTCGTCGTACGCAGCGACGGCCTGGGCATCGAACCCGGAGAAGGCAGCGCGGAAGTTGTCGCGCTTGTTGAGGATCGTCAACCAGCTAAGCCCGGACTGGAACGCCTCCAGGGTCAACCTCTCGAAGTAGGCACTCTCGCCGACGATCGGTCGGCCCCACTCGGCGTCGTGATATTGCGCATTGACCGGGTGCGTCGCCGCCCACGGGCAGCGCGCCAACTGGTCCTCTCCGATCACTACCGCGCTCATCGCCACATCGTGGCACGTGCCACGATTCGTCCTCGTGACTTCGCTCTTCGATCCACTCGACGTGGGTGCCGTACGCCTGGCCAACCGCGTGCTGATGGCGCCGCTGACCCGGATGCGCGCCAGCCAGCCCGGCGATCTGCCCAACGATCTGATGACGCAGTACTACCGACAGCGCGCCTCCGCCGGGCTGATCATCAGTGAGGGCACGCAGATCTCGACCGAGGGCAAGGGTTATCTCGACACGCCGGGCATCCACTCGATCGAGCAGATCGCCCGGTGGCGGTTGATCACCGACGCGGTGCACGCCGAGGGCGGCCTGATCGCGGCGCAGTTGTGGCACACCGGGCGGGTCAACCACGAGTCGTTGCATGCCGAGGGCGAGTGGCCGGTGTCCGCGTCGGCTGTCGCGGTGCGTACGCGTACGACCATCAGCGACGGCCAAGGCGGTCTCGCGCGAGCCAACGTACCGGTGCCGCGCGCCTTGGCGACGGACGAGATTGCGCGCGTGGTGGCCGACTATGCCCACGCGACAGCCTGTGCGCGCGAGGCCGGCTTCGACCTGGTCGAGATCCACGCCGCGCACGGCTACTTGCTGCACCAGTTCCTGTCGGCCGACAGCAACCACCGCACCGATGCGTACGGCGGATCGCTGGACAACCGACTGCGCCTGCTGTCCGAGGTCGTGGACGCGAGTGTGGCGGCATGGTCAGCCGACCGGGTCGGGGTGCGCTTCTCCCCCGTCGGCTCGTTCAACGGCTTGGAGGATCCAGACGGTGCGGCCACCGGACTTGCGGTCGCCCGCGCGTTGCGCGCTCGCGACCTGGCCTTCCTACATCTCTCCGAGCCGGACTGGGCCGGCGGACCGGTGCTCGACGATGACTATCGCGGCGCGCTGCGCGAGGCGTACGACGGCGTCATCATCGGAGCCGGCAATTACGACGTCGCCAAGGCGCAACGGTTGCTCGACGCGGGCTTCATCGACGCGGCGGCGTTCGGGCGTACGTTCATCGCCAACCCGGATCTCCCCCGGCGGCTGCGCGACGGTCTGCCGCTCAATCCGCAGCGGGTCGAGCGGTTCTACGGCGGGGACGGCACGGGGTACACCGACTACCCGGCGTACGACGCCTAACTCAGCCCCCGTTTTGTCCGCTCAGCCCCCGATTCTCCGGGGGTCGAGCGGACTACAGTGCGCTCAACCCCCGCCCAGGTCCAGGCGTACGCCTCGTCCTCCACCGCCAGCCCGCCCTCGCCCAACTCCAGCGGCGCGAACGTGTCGACCATGACGGCCGACTCGTCGAAGTAGTCAACCCCCAACGACGCCTCGATGGCCGCCGCCAGCGGACCGTGCGCATGCCCGCCGGGGTGCAGTGAGATCGACCCGAGCCCGATGCCCGAGCCCTTGCGCGCCTCGTAGTCGCCCGCGACGTAGAACATCACCTCGTCGGAGTCGACGTTGGAGTGGTAGTAGGGCACCGGGATCGCCAGCTCGTGATAGTCGACCTTGCGCGGCAGGAAATTGCAGATCACGAAGTTGTGGCCCTCGAACACCTGGTGCACCGGCGGCGGCTGATGCACCTTGCCGGTGATCGGCATGTAGTCGTCGATGTTGAAGGTGTACGGGTAGAGGCAGCCGTCCCAGCCGACGACGTCGAAGGGGTGGGTGGCGTACGTCATCCGCGTCCCGACGATGCCGCGTGAGGTGCGGTGCTTGACGTAGACGTCGACGTCCGAGCCCTCCACGACGTGGACCGAAGTCGGCCCGTGCAGGTCGCGCTCGCAGAACGGGGCGTGCTCCAGGAGTTGGCCATAGCGCGACAGGTAGCGCTTCGGCGGCGCAATATGGCTGTTGGCCTCGATCGCATAGAGCCGGGACTGCTCGGCAGGCACCCAGCGGTGGTCGGTCGCACGCGGGATCAGCACATAGTCGCCGCTGCGGTAGGCCAGCACCCCGAAGACCGTCTCGACCGTGCCCGAGCCCGACTCGACGTACACACACTCGTCCCCGATGGCGTTGCGATAGAGGACGCTCGGTTCCGTACTTGTGATGACGTACGCGATTCGCACGTCGTGGTTGCCCAGGATCAGCCGCCGGTCGAGGACCGCGTCCGTACCCGTCTGGAGATCGTGCAGTTTGAGGTGCCGCGGCTTCAGCGGGTGATTGGGCGTCGTGGCCGAGTCAGGCAGCTCCCAGACCTCACTCGCGCGGATCGCCGACGGCACACCGCGGTGATAGAGCAGCGAGGAGTCCGACGAGAACCCCTCCTCTCCCATCAACTCCTCGCGATAGAGGTTGCCGTCGCCATCGCGATGCTGGGTGTGGCGGTGCGGGGGGACGGAGCCGACACTGCGGTAGTAAGCCATACACCCGATCATGCCCCTCGCATGTGGCCCCCGCCACAGCACCCGTTTAATGAATCGCGTACGGACCCGCGCCGGACGTACGCTGCGGGACGCCATGAACGACTTCCCGCCCACCGTCACACAGTTCTGGGCCGAAGATGGCAGAACCGGCGACGACCCCGACACGCGCAGCCCGTGGCGGTTGCTGGCCTGGATGATGCGACGCCAACCGGGCGTGATCGCGCTGTCCTTGGTGTGCGGCCTGTTCTGGTATCTCCCGCTCGCGCTCGGTCCGTGGATCTTCGGTCGCGCGATCGACGACGGCATCTTGGCGGGCGACGCGAGCAACGTGGTCGGCTGGACCCTGCTGCTGTTCGCCTTGACCCTGGTGGCGAACGGGTTCGGCATCCTCAACCACACGCTGGTCGTACGCAGTTGGCTGATCGCGCTCTATGGCACCACCGAACTGGTCACGCGCAAGACCGCGCAGATGGGCCACGTGCTGCCGCGCCGCTCTCCGACGGGCGAAGTGCTCAGCGTGGCCGCGAGCGATTCCGACGAGATCGGCGCGATGACCGAGATCGTCGCGCGAGCCGGCGGTCAGCTGATCGCCTTCGGCCTGGTCGCGAGCATCGTGTTGTCGACGTCACCGAAGTTGGGCCTGCTCGTCCTGATCGCCGCCCCGCTCCTGGCCGGCGTCGCGATGCCCTTCATGAAGCCGCTGCACCGCCGCCAGTCCCTGGAGCGCACCCGCAACTCCGAGCTCACCTCGATGGCGACCGACATCGTCGCCGGGCTGCGGATCCTGCGCGGGATCGGCGGCGAGCGTACGTTCGGCGACAACTACGCCACCCAGTCGCAAAAGGCCAAGGAGGCCGGCATCTCCGCCGGGATCTGGCAGGCGCTGATCGATGCGCTAGGGGTGCTCTTCTCGGGCGTCTTCCTGGTGCTGTTGTTATGGGTCGGCGCTCACGAGGTGCTCGACGGGCGACTCACGGTCGGCGACCTGGTCGCGTTCTTGGGGTACGCGCTGTTCATGGTCACGCCGATCCAGACCTTCTTCGAGTTCGCGCAGAAGATCACCCGCGCGCTGGTATCGGCGCGCAAGGCGATCGCCATCTATGAGCAGGTGCCGCCGTGGGGAGTCTCGACTCCAGACGGGGACTCGACGCCGCTCGACGGCGCCGCTGCCCTGAGCGACGAGGCGAGCGGCCTCAAGATCCGCCCGGGCGAACTCACCATCGTCGTGTGTGCCGTGCCGGAAGAGTCCGCCGCGCTGGCTGACCGGCTGGGCCGCTTCCTGCCGCCGGACACCGATCCGGTCAGCGAGGAGATCGACGACACCCTCAAGGGCGCCGCCGCGCGACGCGAACGCAAGGACCGAGCCGCCCGGCGAGCCGAGATCGCCCAGCGAGACGCCGAGCGCAGCCGCGAGCCGTGGGGCGTACGCCTGGGTGACGTCGACCTGCGTGACGCCTCACTGGAGGACGTACGCCGCACGATCCTCGTGTCCGACACCACCTCCCAGCTCTTCGCGGGCACGCTGCAGCAGGCGATCGATCCGCATCATCGGCTGACCCGACAGCAAGCCGAGGACGTGCTGGAAGTGGCCAGCGCCGAGGACGTCTTCGACGCGTTGCCCGAGGGCTGGCAGGGCCAGCTCGACGAGCGCGGCCGAGGGCTCTCCGGAGGCCAGCGCCAGCGGGTGGTGCTTGCGCGGGCGCTGGCTGTAGACGCGCCGATCCTCGTACTCGTCGAGCCGACGTCGGCCGTGGACGCGCATACCGAGGCCCGGATCGCGCAACGAGTCGCTGCAGCTCGTCAGGGGCGTACGACCGTGGTGTGCACCGTCTCGCCGCTGTGGCTGCACCACGCGGACCGGGTCGTGCTGCTGTCCGAGGGGCGCATTGTGGCCGACGGCAGCCACCACGAGCTGCTGGAGCACGACGCGGCCTACCGATCCGTCGTCGCGCGGGATCTGGAGGACTCGTGATCGACATCCGGGAGGACTCTGCGGCGACGTGGCGAGAGGTCGCGACTCAGCTCGACCCGCCCATCGACCCGCGTCTGATCCCGCCGACGCGCGCCTCCTGGGCGGGCCGCTGGTCCGCGTGGCGGGTGCGCCACCATCTGCGCCGCGAGAATGCCGAGAAGGTGTACGCCGAGTCGCGCAATCCCGTCCGCGGCTGGCCGGTCGCCGAGGACCCGGTGGTCTTCGCGTTCTTCCGCGAGTTGATCGGTCAGCGGAGGTGGCGCTTCACCGAACTCTTCGTCTTCAACCTGCTCGCCGCCGCGGCCTCACTGGTCGTACCTAACCTGCTCGGCACTCTGGTCGACGAGACGATCGCGGGCAAGGCCGCGTCGGTGGACACCCTCGCGTTCGTCGTCGTCGGCGTCGTCTGCGCCCAGGCGCTCTTCCGCTTCCTGGGTCAACGCTCCTCGACGCTCTTCGGCCAGGATCTGCTGGCGACCGCGCGGGAATACGTCGTACGCACGGTGCTGCGCCTGCCTCTGGGTCAGGTCGAGGGTGCCAGCACCGGCGACCTCGTCACCCGCGTCACCCGCGATGTCGGCACGATGAGCCGCTCGGTGCAGTGGGGACTGCCTGCGCTGGTGATCTCGCTGCTGACGGTCTCGCTCAGTGTCGTGGCGATGGTGCTGAACTCGTGGTTCCTGGCCGCGCCCGCCATCGTGATGATCGCGTCGAGCGGGTTCGCCGTACGGTCCTACCTGCAGCGCGCGCCGAAGGGTTACATCACCGAGGGCGCCACCTATTCGCGGATCAACACCACCCTGACCGAGACGGTGGAGGGCGCGCGTACGGTCGAGGCCCTCGGTCTTGCAGATCGTCGGGTGCGGCAAGGCGAGGACGACATCGCGGTCTCGGCGCAGGCCGAGCGTTACACGATGAGCCTGCGCAATCTGCTCTTCGCGATGATCGACTTCGCGTTCAACACTCCGCGAGTGTTGACGCTCGGGTTCGGCGCCTGGGGGTACGCAAACGGGTGGGTCTCGATCGGCCAGATCACCGCAGCCATGCTCTATGTCGAGGCACTCAGCGGGCCCCTGGACCGACTCGTCGGCGAGCTCGATCGCTTGCAGGTCGGTGCGGCCTCCACGTCGCGTCTGCTGGGTATCGCCGAGGTGCCGCCGGACCGGATCGCCGGGTCGGCGAAGCCGTCGTCACCTCACCTCGTGGGGTCGGATTTGCGCTTTGCTTATCGTGCCGACCACGACGTATTGCACGGCGTCGATCTCGAGTTGCGCGACGGCGAGCGGTTGGCGATCGTCGGGCCCTCGGGATCGGGCAAGTCGACTCTGGGTCGCCTGCTGTCCGGGATCAACCGACCGCGTACGGGATCGGTGACCGTCGGCGGTGTCGAGCTCGTCGACCTGCCGCTGGAGACCCTGCGTACCGAGGTCGCGCTGGTCACCCAGGAACACCACGTCTTCATCGGGTCGGTGCGCGACAACATCGTCCTCGCGCGCGAGGACTCGACCGACGAGGACGTATGGGCGGCCCTGCGAGCGGTCGGTGCGGCGGATTGGGTGTCGCGGCTGCCGGAGTCGTTGTTGACGAAGATCGGTTCGGGACAGCAGTCGTTGACACCGGCTCAGGCCCAGCAGATCGCACTGGCGCGGCTGATCATCGCCGACCCGCACACCCTGGTGCTCGACGAGGCAACCTCGTTGATCGACCCGCGTACGGCTCGGACTTTGGAGGGCTCGATGAACGCCCTGCTGTCGGGTCGTACGGTCGTCGCGATCGCGCACCGGCTGCACACCGCACACGACGCCGACCGGATCGCGGTCGTGCTCGACGGCCGGATCGCGGAGTTGGGCTCGCACGACGAGTTGGTCGACCGCGAGGGTGGCGAGTACGCGGCGTTGTGGCGGGCCTGGACGAGCTGAGCCCCCGATTTGTCCGCTAAGCCCCCGGCTCGCCAGGGGTTGAGCGGACCGGAGTCCGCTCGACCACCGGATTGGCGCGGCGCTAACGTGACGAACGTGACCTGGACCCACCTCCTCGACGACGCGGCGATCTTCCCACCGGGCAACGCGGACCTACCCAGCGCGGTCAAGGCATGGTCGGCGCGCACGCAGGAGTGGTACGCCGATCTCGTCGGCTCGTTCGTCATCACCGACACGCGTCTGGGCGAGATCAAGCACAAGAACCTCCCGCTCTCGATTGTGATCACCGGTGGCGCGGGGGCGATCAGCCCAGCCCTCACTCTCGCCAGCAAGCACGGGATGGACGTACGAGCCGTCGAGATCGCGTTGCGCGACCTCGACGACCTGCCCGGCAACGCGCACAGAGTCACCACTGCCGTCGACGCCGCACGTGCGGATTCGCTGCTGGCCGACGCCACCCAGGTCTTCGTCGAGCTCCCCCAGACTTCGACTGAGCACGGCTGGCTGGCGGCAGCCGACGAGGTTGCGGGGGCCGAGTTGCGATTGAAATTCCGCACCGGCGGCACCTCACCCGAGGCCTTCCCGACCGCCGCGACGCTCGCCGGCTGGATCGACGCCGCGCTCGATCGGGAGACGTCGTTCAAGTGCACGGCCGGGCTGCACGACGGGTTGCGCCATCGCGACCCCGAGACCGGTTTCGAGCACCACGGCTTCCTCAACGTACTGCTCGCCACCGACGCACTCTTCGAGGGCGGCAGCGCCGGTGATGCCGCCCAGCTTCTCGACGCACCAGACCCGACCCTTGACGCCGATGCCCTCGCCCGAGGTCGTCGCTGGTTCACCTCGTTCGGGTCCTGCTCGATCCTCGAGCCGCTCGACTCACTGCTCACCCTCGGACTGTTGGAGGCTCCTCAATGAACGCGATGACCACCTGGGTCTCCGGAGCCGCCGGCTCCGGGTTCGACATCGACCACCTGCCGTACGGCGTGTTCGCGCGCAGTGGCGAGCGTCCGCGAGTCGCCGTCCGCATCGGCGACCAGCTGCTCGATCTCACGGTCGTGGCGGCGGCCGACATGCTCGACACCCAGGACCTTTTCGACGAGCCGAGCCTCGACCGCTTCCTTGCTGCCGGTCCTGCCGTGTGGGAGTCCACGCGCGCGTGGATCGTCGGGCTGCTCAGCGACGAGACCGAGCGCGACATCGCCGAGCCCGCACTTTCGCCGGTAGCGGACGTACGCATGCTGATGCCGTTCCACGTCGGTGACTACGTCGACTTCTACGCCTCACTCGACCACGCCACCAACGTCGGGCGGATGTTCCGCCCCGACCAGGAGCCACTGCTGCCCAACTGGCGCCACCTGCCCGTCGGCTATCACGGCCGTGCGGGCACGATCGTGCCGAGCGGGATGCCGGTCGTACGCCCGAACGGACAACGCAAGGCGCCGACCGACGAAGCCCCCACGTTCGGCCCGAGCCGCCGCCTCGACATCGAGGCCGAGCTCGGCTTCGTGATCGGCCAGCACTCAGCCCTCGGCATCCCGGTCAAAGCCGACGAAGCGCTCGACCACATCTTCGGAGTTGTCGGCCTCAACGACTGGAGCGCACGCGACATCCAGGCGTGGGAGTACGTCCCCCTCGGCCCCTTCTTGGGCAAGTCCTTCGCCACCTCGATCTCCGCGTGGGTGACGCCGCTATCCGCGTTGGAGGCAGCGTGGACCGACCTGCCGGGTCAGGACCCACAGCCGCTGCCCTATCTCGCTCCGGGCCAGACCAAGGGGCTCGACATCGACGTCGAGGTCGAACTCAACGGCGAGGTGGTCGCACGCCCGCCGTACGCCTCCATGTACTGGTCGCCCGCCCAGATGCTCGCCCACCTCACCGTCAACGGCGCCTCCACACGGCCCGGCGACCTCTTCGCCTCCGGCACGATCAGCGGCCCCGAACGCGACCAGCGGGGCTCGTTCCTGGAACTCTCCTGGGGCGGCAGCGAGCCGTTCGGCGACGGCCGCACCTTCCTCGAGGACGGTGACACCGTCGTGCTGCGCTATTCGGCGCCCGGTGTGGCCGGTGGTCGACTGACGCTCGGCGAGGTCTCGGGCACGATCGAGCCGGCAAGAGCATGACGCAGTTCGGGCACTATCCGGCGCCCTTGTTCACGATCGCGCATCTCAGCGATCCGCATCTGCTCTCCCCAGGGCGGTTGCAATACGGCGCGATCGACTCCGAGGCGCACCTGCGCCGCACGCTCGACCGGCTGCGGCTGGTCACGCCGACGCCCGACGTACTCGTCTTCACCGGCGACCTGGCCGACCTCGGCGAGCCCGAGGCGTACGCCCGGTTGCGCGCGCTGGTCGAACCTCTCGCCGCAGACTTCGGCGCGCAGGTCGTGTGGACGATGGGCAATCACGACGAGAGGCCGGCCTATTCGCTGGCGCTGTTCGGCGAAGCCAGCGACGCCGCCCAAGACCGCGTCTACGACGTCGAGGGCCTACGGATCGTCGCGCTGGACACGAGCGTGCCGGGATATCACCATGGCGACCTCTCGACCGATCAGCTCGCGTGGCTGGCCGACGTACTCGCCACCCCGGCCGGGCACGGGACGATCCTGGCGATGCACCACCCGCCGATCCCGGTGCCGATGTGTGAGGTGGCGGTGCTGATGGAGTTGCGCAGCCAGGACCGACTGGCCGATGTGTTGGCAGGCACCGACGTACGCGCGATCCTCGCCGGGCACTTCCACTTCGACTCGCACTCGACGTTCGCGGGGATCCCGATAACTGTCGCGTCGGCTAGTTGCTACACCGCTGATCTCGCGCCCGGGCCCGATCTGCTCTTCGCAGGCGTGGAGGCGAATCAGAGCTTCTCGATGGTGCATGTGTACGACGACCGCGTCGTGCACACGATCGTGCCCGTCGCGTCCGGCCCGATCGTGACGCAGACCGAGATGGCGATGCGCGCCCTCGCGGAGACCATCCCGGTCGACGAGCTGCGCGAGCTGGCGTCACGCAAGGACTCGCCACTGCATGTGGGCGAGTGAGCCTCAGACGCCCTCGCGCTCGTTGAACCCCGGATGTACGAACGCCTCGCCGCGCCGCATCTGCTCGATCGCGCCGGGGTGCATCCGGCGCAGGTGATCTAGCCCCTTGCGGCGATAACGCAGGATCTGCGCGACGCCGAAGGCCCAGAACACGTACTGCACGCTCATCGCCACCCGGAAGTCCGCGAGGTCGTACGCCTCCATCCCGGCGGGCTCGCGCAGGTCGAGCACGATCCCGATGGCCGCCATGCAGGCCAGTGCGGCCACGAAGCCTCCGACGTTGACGATCCCGTTGGCTCGCCCGGTCTGCTGCACCGGGGTGAAGGTGCGCGCCAGATCGAAGGCCACCATCGACGCCGGTCCGCCAGTGGCGGTGAGGAACACCGTCAATACCATCAGCCACGCCGGTGCAGGGGTCGTCCGCAGCAGCACCGCCGCCCACGCCAACGCCATCGACGTGACGACGGTGATCACGATCCACGAACGCCAGAACGGGAACCGCCCGACAGCCACTCCGAGCAGGAAGCCGCTCACGGCCGCCCACAAGATCATCGCCATCAGCAACGTCGCCGCCGCCTGCTGTGACCACTCCTGACCTCGCACGAGAAACGGGAATCCCCACAGCATCGCGAACGACGAGACGGCGAAGGGGGCGGTGAAGTGGCTCCACATCCCTAGTCGGGTGCCGGGGTTGCCCCAGACCGTACGCACCGACGCCGCGAGCGCTCGCAATCGCACCTTGACGATCTCGTCGGCGCGGAAAGGCGAGTCCTTGACCACCAGGAGCACTCCGGCGAGCAGGAACAGGCCCAGTGTGGAGGCGAAGGCGAACGTACGCGTCCAGCCGAGTTCGTGCAGCGCCCAGGACAGTGGCGCGGCCGCCGCGATGCCGCCGAGTTGGCCGATCTGGCCGGTCATCTGCGTCACCAGCGCGGACTGTTTCGGCGTGAACCAGATCACCACGAGGCGGATCACGCTGACGAACACCATCGAGTCGCCCGCACCCATCAACGCCCGCGCGCCCACGGCGGCGGGGAATGACGTGACGTACGCGAACGCCAACTGCCCGGCCGTCATCAGCACCAGTCCGGCGATGAGCAGTTTCTTGGAGCCGTAACGATCCAGCAGTACGCCGACCGGCACCTGCATCCCGGCGTACACCGTCAACTGCACCACCGTGAAGAGCGAGAGTTCGGTGGCGGCGATGCCGAAGCGGTCAGCGGCGAGCAACCCGGCCACGCCGAGCGACGACCGGTGGAAGACGGCGAGGCCGTAGACACTCAAGGCGACCACCCAGATCACCCAGGCTCGGCGGCGGCCGATGTCGTGGATCTGCTCGCTCACCGGTGCTCCCTTCCAGCCGGTCGGACGGGCCGGAACGCAACGAGGCCCTCACACGAGGTGAGGGCCTGTGGTGGCAGATGCAGGATTCGAACCTACGAAGCTTCGCGCGGCTGATTTACAGTCAGCTCCCTTTGGCCACTCGGGCAATCTGCCAGTGCAACTGAGCCGTTGGGTTCAGGTGCGAGTGGAAGGATAGCCTCTGGCTTTGCAGAGTACGAAACCGGAGGAACCCATGGCCGACTCGTCGTTCGACATCGTGAGCAAGCTCGACCGCCAGGAGGTCGACAATGCGCTCGGGCAGTGCGCCCGAGAGATCGCGACCAGGTTCGATTTCAAAGGCACCGGCGCCACGATCGAGTGGCAGGGCGAGAAGGCGATCGAGATCTCGGCATCCGCCGACGACCGCGCCAACGCCGTCCTCGATGTCTTCAAGGACAAACTGATCAAGCGCGGCCAGAGCCTGAAGATCCTCGACGCCTCCGAGCCGCGTCAGTCGGGCCAGCAGTCCAAGATCGCCATCGCGCTCAAGGAGGGCATCACCTCCGAAGACGCCAAGAAGGTCGGCAAACTGATCCGCGACGAAGGTCCTAAGGGGGTCAAGGTCCAGGTGCAAGGTGACGAGTTGCGCGTCTCGTCGAAGAAGCGCGACGACCTGCAGGCAGTGCAGCGACTGGTGAAAGAGCAGGATCTCGACTTCGCGGTGCAGTTCACGAATTATCGTTGACCTCCGCAACGACAACGGCCGGGCGGACCCGAAGGGTTCCGCCCGGCCGTGTTCTCAGCCGTGGATCAGTTGGTGTAGCCGATAATGGTCGTGCTGTAAGGCGCGCTGGCGTTGTCGATGTAGTCGATACTGTTGGGCAACGGATCAGTGCCGAGCTCCGAACCGCGGAACCAGGCCCCGTAACGGTACTTCGCGGGGTCGTTGTCGGCGAACCAGGTGACGTCAGCGCCGTACTGCTGCGGCGCAGTCTTGTCCTCGCAGTTGACCTTCGGCTCCATCACGCCGACCTGCACGGTCTGGCCCGGCAGCACCGGCAACCGGAACTGCAATGTGACGGAGAGATAAATGTCGGATTGGGGGTTCATCGAGGAATTCGTCCCGTTCATCACCACGTTGAAGGTGCCGGTCGAGGTGCCGTCCCCGTTGTTCACCCAGGTCGGTCCGGAGAGCACTGGATTGCCGAACATGCCGTCTCCCGCAACCGAGCGGCCGCACGAGTCCCCCGCCTTGCCCAAGGTGAGCGTTTGGTAGTTGGCTGTGTTTGCCGTCGGGACGGTCATCGTGAACTCCCACCACAACGTCACCCCGAGCATGTTGCGATAGCCGCCACCGGGATCCATGTTCGTGGCGTTGTTGAACAGACGCCCGTTGAAGTAGAGCCAACTGGTGAGGCCCTTGGTCGGGTCCCAAGCAGTGTTGTTGCCGTACGGCGCGGAGTAGGTCGGAGCAACGGTCGGGCCACCGTTGACGGCCAGCCAAGGCTTTTCGCCGTTCGATCCGATCGCGGTACAGATGTCGGTGGCCTGCGTGACCAGCATGCAGTCGGCCGGTGTCGACGCGATCGCAGGCGCTGCGGTTGCCAGCGTCACGACTGGCACGGACCAGGCCGCCCCCTTTGCGACGCTGCGTCGAGAAACGTTCATACTCATCTTCTTGATCCACCCATTCTTAGATGCGGCCCCCGCCGCGAATCTCACCGCTCGCCATCGGCGTCGGCACCCATTTTCAGTGAGGGGCGTTGCGCCCCTCAGCCGCGACGTAGGACCCACCCCCAGATTTTGAACGGGATCCCACATCGCGCACTCCTTTACACAGTAGGCGTGAAAGTTGGCTGTGTAAACACGCGTCAGCTCTTCAGTGAGTTTGCTCACTTCCCCGACCGCTGCCGTTCACCTCGTGGACAACTTTCGCCCCCCTGGCGACAACGGGCAGCCGCGAGGCGTGTCTCGCGTCACGCTGGACACCTGTCCAACCCTCGAGTTCGCGGACTATCCTGGGACGTCGCTGCACCGACCCCATCAGGAAGAAGCGTTCTGGCGTGAGCAAGCAGGTCCAACAACTCGATCGTGTGATCATCCGCTTCGCCGGAGACTCCGGCGACGGCATGCAGTTGACCGGTGATCGGTTCACGGCCGAGTCGGCGGCGTTCGGCAACGACCTGGCGACCTTCCCCAACTTCCCCGCCGAGATCCGTGCACCCCAGGGCACCCTGCCCGGTGTCTCCAGCTTCCAGGTGCACTTCGCAAACTACGACGTACTCACTCCCGGCGACGCTCCCGAGGTGCTGGTCGCGATGAACCCGGCAGCTCTGAAGGCCAACCTGCAAGACCTGCGACCCGCCGGCACGATCATCGTCGACACCGCCGACTTCACCACGCGCAACCTCACCAAGGCCGGTTACACCTCCAACCCTCTTGAGGACGACTCGCTCAAGGGCTACTCGGTCCATACGTTCGACCTCACCGGCATGACCATCGAGGCGGTCAAGGAGTTCGGCCTCTCGCGCAAGGACGCCTCGCGCGCGAAGAACATGTTCGCCCTCGGCCTCGTGTCCTGGTTGTACGGTCGCCCGGTCGAGACGACCGAGGAGTTCTTGGCCAAGCGGTTCGCGAAGGTGCCCGACATCCGCGATGCCAACATCACCGCATTCAAGGCCGGCTACTACTTCGGCGAGACCACCGAGACCTTCGCGGTGCAGTACGAAGTGAAGTCCGCGCCGATGGACCCCGGTACCTATCGCAACATCACCGGCAACCTCGCGTTGGCGTACGGCCTGGTCGCCGCCGGCGTGCAGTCGGGCCTGCCGGTCTTCCTCGGCTCCTACCCGATCACCCCGGCCTCCGACATCCTGCACGAACTCAGCAAGCACAAGTCGTTCGGCATCACCACCTTCCAGGCCGAGGACGAGATCGCCGGCATCGGTGCCGCGCTGGGTGCCTCGTTCGCCGGGCACCTCGGTGTCACCACCACCTCCGGCCCCGGCATCGCACTGAAGTCCGAGACCATCGGCCTGGCCGTGATGACCGAACTCCCGCTGCTGATCGTCGACGTGCAGCGTGGCGGTCCCTCCACCGGCCTCCCGACCAAGACCGAGCAGTCCGACCTGTTGCAGGCGATGTTCGGACGCAACGGGGAGGCACCCGTACCCATCGTGGCGCCCCGCTCGCCCGGCGACTGCTTCGACGCGGCGCTGGAGGCGGCGCGCATCGCGGTCACCTACCGCACGCCGGTCATGTTGCTCTCGGACGGTTATCTGGCCAACGGCTCCGAGCCGTGGCGGGTGCCGGAGCAGGGCACGCTGCCGACGATCAACCCGGCCCAGGCCAAGGCCGAGGACTTCGGGGACGGAGAGTTCGAGCCCTACCGCCGCGACCCCGACACCCTCGCACGCCCTTGGGCGGTGCCCGGCACGACCGGTCTGGAGCACCGCATCGGTGGACTGGAGAAGGCCGACCGCACCGGCAATATTTCGTACGACCCTGCCAACCACGACCGGATGGTGCGCTTGCGCCAGTCCAAGGTCGCGCGCATCGCGGAGTCGCTGCCGCCGACCGAGATCGACGACCCGTCGGGCAAGGCCCGGGTGCTGGTGATCGGGTGGGGTTCGACATACGGCCCGATCGGTGGTGGCGTCCGACGCGTACGCCGGGCCGGCTACGACGTCGCGCAGATCCACCTGCGCCACCTCAACCCGCTGCCCAAGGACCTGGGCCACATCCTGCGCCGCTATGACAAGGTGCTGGTGCCCGAGATGAACCTCGGCCAGTTGCGGATGCTGCTGCGCGCCGAATATCTCGTCGACGCGGTCGGCTACAACCAGGTGCGCGGCCTGCCCCTGAAGAGTCACGAACTCGCCCGCACCATCGGCGACCTGGTCTCGGAGGTTGAGGGCATGCCCGTCGATCTCTCCGACGTCATCCACCCCGACACCGAGTCCGTCGAGGACGCGGTGACGATCACGAGCACGAAGGAGGCCTCGTCGCGATGACGACGACCGACCTGAACCTGCCTGGGCTTCGTACGGGCACCGAAAAGATCCCTGCCGCCGACGGCCCCCAGACCGCCAAGGAGTTCACCTCCGACCAAGAGGTGCGCTGGTGCCCAGGCTGCGGTGACTACGCCGTCCTCAAGGCCGTGCAGTCGTTCCTGCCCGACCTCGGACTGCGCCGAGAGAACATTGTGTTCATCTCCGGTATCGGCTGCTCGTCGCGGTTCCCCTACTACCTCGACACCTACGGCATGCACTCGATCCACGGCCGCGCTCCGACGATCGCGACCGGCATCGCGACCGCGCGCGAGGACCTGTCGGTGTGGGTCGTCACCGGTGACGGCGACGCGTTGTCGATCGGGGGCAATCACCTGATCCACGCGCTGCGCCGCAACGTCAACATGACGATCCTGCTCTTCAACAACCGGATCTACGGACTCACCAAGGGTCAGTACTCCCCCACCTCCGAGCCGGGCAAGGTCACCAAGTCGACACCGATGGGTTCGCTGGACAACCCGTTCAACCCCATCTCGCTGGCGCTGGGTGCCGAGGGTTCCTTTGTCGCTCGTACGATCGACTCCGACCGCAAGCACCTCACGTCGGTGCTGTCGGCCGCTGCCGCGCACCGGGGCACGTCGTTCGTGGAGATCTATCAGAACTGCCCGATCTTCAACGACGACGCCTTCGCGGCCGTGAAGTCCCCGGACACCAAGGCCGACGCGATCATCTCGCTCGAACACGGCCAGCCGATCCGCTTCGGCGTCGACGGGGCTCGGGGTCTCGTACGCTCGGCCTCCGGTGGCGTCGAAGTCGTCGACGTGGCCTCCGTCGGCGAGGACGCGATCCTGGTCCACGACGCGCACAACCCCGACCCGACGACGGCGTTCGCGATCTCGCGGCTCACCGATGGCGGCGTACTCAGCCAGGCGCCGATCGGCATCTTCCGGCAGGTGGAGCGCCCGGCGTACGACGACCAGGCGCGCGCACAGATCACCACCGCTCGCGGTGGAGTCGAGGGCGACGACGAGGCGCGGTTGTCGGCGCTGATCACCGGCAGCGACACCTGGACGGTCGTCTAGCACCTAGGGATGCACCCTTCACGGACCGGTTCGGACGGCCGTGAGAATCGGCGCTAGATTTTGCCGGTGTCAAACAGTAGGGCCGGGTTCTTCTTCGGCGTCACGGCGTACGTCTTGTGGGGGCTGTTCCCGCTCTATTGGCCGCTGCTCGAACCCGCCGGGGCTGGCGAGATCCTGGCCCACCGGATCTTCTGGTCCTGCCTGACACTCGCGGTGCTGGTCTTCGCGTTCCGACGCGTACGCCAGTTCCGGGCGATCCTCAGCGACCGGCGTACCTTCCTGCTGCTCGCGCTCGCGGCGTGCGTGGTGAGCCTGAACTGGGGCACCTACATCTGGGCGGTCAACAACGACCGCGTGGTCGAGTCGTCCTTGGGCTACTTCATCAACCCGCTGGTGACAGTGCTGATGGGCATCGTCGTGCTCGGGGAACGGCTGCGGCGCGGTCAGTGGCTCGCGATGGCGATCGCGGCGTCAGCGGTCGTGGTGCTGACGATCGAGTACGGCCACCCGCCCTGGGTGGCGCTGGTGCTGGCGTGCTCGTTCGGGACGTACGGGCTGGCCAAGAAGCTGGCAGGCGTGGACGCCATCGAGTCGATGGCGCTGGAGACGCTGCTGGTCGCGCCGTTCGCCGCGGGGTATCTGGCCTGGCTGGCCTCGCGAGATCAGTCGCATTTCGCCGCGGAGGGCACCGGCCACGTGCTGTTGCTGATGTCGACCGGCATCGTCACCGCCGTGCCGCTGCTGTGCTTCGGCGCGGCAGCCGTCCGCGTCCCGATGGTCACGATCGGGTTGTTGCAATACCTCGCGCCGGTGCTGCAGTTCGCGCTCGGCGTGTTGTGGTTTCGCGAAGACATGCCCGCCGGGCGATGGATCGGGTTCGTCTTGGTGTGGATCGCGCTGATCCTCTTCACCTTCGAGGCGATCCGGCATCGACGACGGCAGTTGCGGCTGGCGGCCGACGCTTCGGCGCTGTGAATTCATCTGCAGGCCACTCCTGATCCGCCAAGTGCTCATCGGCGCTCGTGACGCTGGCGCCATGGCAATCAGAGCCGCACTCAGTCCTGTCGAGATCGAACTTGCGTGGGGTGACCGCGTCCTGCCCGAGGCACCGGCCTTCGACATCCACCGTCAGACGCCCACAGCTGCCGCTGGACAGATCGGACCGCGCTTCGACCGGCTCGCGGAGGTGCCGCTCAACGAGCACAAGCGGATCCTGGTGCTGCGCCACGTCCCGGTGCCGGGTGCGTCGATGTTCGTCGAAGGCGAACTCGACGTGCGCACCCGCGCGAAGGTGGAGATCGCGTCGCAGGGTCTCTCTCTCGTCACCGTGCGCTCAGAAGACGGGGTGTGGCGCCAGCTCAGCCCGCGCAAGGCTCCGTACAACCGTCGCGTCACCGGCAGTACGGTCTGCAAGGTCACCGGGCCGCTCTATGGTCACGCCGAGATTCGTACGAAGGCCGACCCGGGAGGGCGTCGGATCCTCGGTGTTATCGGGCTGACCCGCGGCGGCACGACCCCGTGGTCGACCGTGATCGCGGGCGAGCGGCTGCTCGAACCGCCCGCCTCCTGGGCAACGGCTGACGGGCGTTTCGGTGGAGAACGCGAATCGCAGCGCTTTGGCTGGATGGTCGAGATCGACCCCGTACGCCCCCACTCACGCCCACGCAAGCTCACCATGCTCGGCCGGATGGACCACGCCGAGTCGGCGACCACCCTCAACGACGACGACCGCGTGGTCGTCACCATGGTCGCCTCGGACGGTCAGTGGTTCCGATTCGTGTCCAAGCAGCGCTTCGACGACTCGTCCGGCCCGTTGGCCGCGTCGTACAACCGGCGACTGCTCAGCGCCGGGACCGTCTCAGTGCGTGCCAAGGACGGTTCGTGGGTGCCTCTCACGACCGACCGCGTCTCCGCCGTCCCCGGTCTGCGGGTAGCCGACGTCCTGCTCGACCTCAGCGCCGCCGCGCGGCTGGCGCTCGCCGCACCCCTCTCCGCCTCCGCCTGACCTGTCGCAAGTGCTCCCGCAGACGGCCCTGACCTGTCGCAAGTGCTCGACTTTATGCACAGGTCCAAGCCTCGCGTGGTGCACTTGCGACAGGTGGGCGGGGTTGCGCGGTGCAGACGCGACAGGTCGACGCCCTCGCGCGGAGCAGACGCGACAGGTCAGGCGGTGCGGGTGGCGACCAGGTCGGCGAAGTCTTCCAGCGCCGTACGCACGGGGCCTTCGTCGAGCACCGAGAGCAGCGCCTTGGCCTTCTCCGCCTGGCCGACGACGTACGACCGCGCCTGCGCCATGGCGGGGTGAGCTCGCAAGAGACCCAGCGCTTCGGCGTGCTCGGCGTCGTCGGTGATCGGGCCGGACAGCAGCGACACCAGGCGCGCGTCGGCGGGGTCACCAGACTCGCGCGTGGCCTGCTGCACCATCAGGGTCGGCAGGGTGGGGACGCCCTCGCGCAGATCGGTGCCCGGCGTCTTGCCCGACTCGTCCGACTCCGAGGCGATATCGAGAATGTCGTCGCTGAGTTGGAAGGCCGCGCCGACGATGTCGCCGTACGCCGTCAACGCCTCGACCACCTCGCGCGAGGCACCACCGAACAAAGCGCCATAGTGCGCCGAGGTCGCGATCAGCGAGCCGGTCTTGCCATCCACCACCTCGAGGTAGTGCGCCAATGCGGTCTCCTCGGACGACGGCGGCACCGTCTCCAGGATCTGGCCCTCGACCAGTCGCGCGAACGTCTCGGCCTGGATGCGTACGGCCTCCGGCCCCAGGCCGGCAGTCAACTCCGACGACTTCGCAAAGAGGAAGTCGCCGGTCAGGATCGCCACGTGGTTGTCCCAGCGCGCGTTGGCCGAGTCGGCGCCACGACGCAACTCCGCCTCGTCCATCACGTCGTCGTGATAGAGCGAGCCGATGTGCGTCAGCTCGACCACGCAGGCCGCATCGAGCACCTCGGGATTGTCGGCAGACGGCCCGGCCTCGGCAGCCAGCAACACCAGCAACGGACGGAACCGCTTGCCCCCTGCCTGCAACAGGTGCGAGGCCGCGTCGGTGACGTATTGCGTACGCCCCTGCACGTGGCCGAGCAGCATCTTCTCGACCAACGCCATCCGGTCGTTCAGGCGCTGAGCAAGGCTCGCGTCGCCGATCGGCAACGCGAGCCCAGCGGAAGGAACATCAGCCGTCACCGCAGGAACTCTCCAGCACGGCCGGCGAGGTCGAGCAGCGGACCCGGTACGACGCCCAGCACGAGCGTCAGCGCCGCACAGGTCGCGACCGTGGTGGAGGTCAGCACACTCGGGTAGGTGACGACCGGGCCGTCACCCTCGGGCTCGGAGAAGAACATCAGCACGATGACGCGCACATAGAAGTACGCCGCCGCCATACTCGCCACGATCGCGACGAGCACGACCGGCCAGGCTCCGGCCGACAAGGCCGACGCGAAGACCGCCCACTTGCCGATGAAGCCGGACGTCAACGGGATGCCCGCCATCGCGAGCAGGAAGAACGCCATCACGCCGGCGATGATCGGCGAGACCTTGCCCAGGCCGGCCCAACGCTTCAGCGAGGTGATCTCGCCACTGCCGTCGCGCACCATCGAGACCAGCGCGAACGCGCCCAGCGTCGCGAAGCCGTACGTCGTCAGATAGAACAGCACCGCCTGCAACGAGGTCAGCGAGCCCGGGGTGGTCTGGCTCGCGGCCCGCAAGCCGAGGACACCGGTGAGGATGAACCCGGTGTGCGCCACCGAGGAGTACGCCAGCAGCCGCTTCACGTCGCTTTGGGTCAGCGCCAAGATGGTGCCGACCACCATCGACAGGATCGCCACGATCCACAGCAACGGCTGCCAGGCCCACCGGTCGGCGCCGAAGGCGACGTAGAGCAGGCGCAACATCGCGCCGAACGCCGAGACCTTGGTGGCCGCCGACATGAAGGCGGTCACCGGCAGTCGGCGCACCCTGGTAGACGTCCGGCGTCCACGACGTGGAACGGCACCGCGCCGACCTTGAACAGCAGACCGACGAGCAGCAGCGCCAGACCCATCACCAGCAGCGCCCGGTCGTCGAGGTTGTTCTCGATCGCCACGGCGATCTGACCGAACTCCATGGAGCCCGCGAAGCCGTAGATCAGCGCCGCGCCGTAGAGGAAGAACCCAGACGAGAACGCACCGAGCAGGAAGTACTTCAGGGCGGCTTCCTGGCTCAGCAGGCGCCGACGACGCGCCAGACCGGTGAGCAGGTAGAGCGGCAGGGAGAGCACCTCGAGCGCGACGAACATCGTCAGCAGGTCATTGGCTGCGGGGAAGAGCATCATGCCGCCGACGGCGAAGAGCATCAGCGGGTAGACCTCGGTGTGCTCCAGGCCGGACGTCGACGCCTTGCGTTCGGCCTCGGTGCCGGGAAGGGCCGCTGCTTGGCCCGCGAAGGCGGACACGCCGCCCTCCAGGTGACGCTCGGCGAACAACAGCGCGCCCATCAGCGCCAGGATCAGAATCAGGCCCCACACGAATACGCCCGGACCGTCGATGGCGATCGTGCCCATCGAGCCGATCACGCCGCGCGCGACGACCGCGTCGTCGGCGTTCTTGAGCGGCTCGAGGTCCAGGCCCACCTGGACGGTGCCGACGAGTGCGACGAGCAGGCCGCCCACCGCCAACACCGACTGCGCGAGATAGCGCTGGGCTCGCGGGAGGAACGCCTCCAGGAGCACGCCCAGGCAGGCGACGCCGAAGACGACGAACAGCGGCCAGAGCTTGCCGTACTCCAGCGTCGGCTTGACGAACGTGGGGCCGTCACCTTCGGCGGCGAAGACCGAGGCGAGGCTGACGAGCGCGGTCACTGGTGCGCCCCTTCCTGTGCTGCCTCACCCGCGGGCACGGTGGGGCCGGGTTCGGCCACGCCGACGTGGGTGAGCGTGCTTTCGACGTAGGGATTGATCACGTTGAGCAGCGGCATCGGATAGAACCCGAACACCAGCAACCCGATCAGCAGGGGTGCGACCGCACCGATCTCGCGACCGCCGAGGTCGTGACTCACTGGCTCGAACTCGCGCGGGCCCGTGAAGGTGCGCTGATAGAGCCACAGAATGTAGATCGCCGCCAACACGATCGCCACTACGGCCACCGCGCCGGCCCACCACGCGTGGTCGAAGGCCGCGATCACGACGAGCACCTCGGACACGAACGGCGAGAGGCCCGGCAGGCCACAGGCAGCCAGACCGGCGACCAGCATGAAGCCGGCCAGGATCGGCACCGACTTCTCCAGGCCCGCCATCTGCTTGATCGACGCGGTGCCCGTACGCCGGATCAGGAAGCCTGCCAGCAGGAACAGAGCCGCAGTGCCGATGCCGTGGTTGACCATGTACAAGATCGCGCCCGCGCCGCCGTTGGCGTTGAAGACGAAGATGCCCAGCACGATGAAACCGAAGTGCGACAGCGAGGTCAGACCGATCAGGCGCAGTACGTCGTCCTGGCCGATCGCGACGAGCGCGCCATAGATGATCGAGATCAAGGCGAGCACGACGACCACCGGGGTGGCCCACTTCGACGCCTCGGGGAAGAGCCCCAGGCAGAAGCGCAGCATCCCGAAGGTGCCGATCTTGTCGAGGATGCAGACCAGCAGCACCGACACTCCGGTCGACGCCTTCTGAGTGGTGTCGGCCAGCCAGGTGTGCACCGGGAACATCGGCGCCTTGATCGCGAACGCGATGAAGAACCCGGCGAAGAGCCACTTCTCGACCGTCGGGTCGAGGGTGAGCTGCGAGAGATCGGTGAGCAGATAGGACGCCGACCCGGTCTTGCTCGCCTGGACGTACAGCCCGATCACCGACAGCAGCATGATCAGACCGCCGGCGAGCTGATAGATCAGGAACTTCACCGCGGCCCGCGAGCGGCCTTCGCGGCCGAAGCCCGCGATCAGGAAGTACGCCGGGATCAGCGTCGCCTCGAAGACGACGTAGAAGAGGAACACGTCAGTCGCGGTGAAGACCGCCAGCGACATCGCTTCGAGCGCCAGGGTCCACGCCACGAAGGACCTAGGACCGGCAGACCCGTCCTCCTCGGCGTCCGGCCAGGCTGCGAGCAGCACGAGCGGGATGAGTACGACGGTCAGCAGCACCATCAGCAGCCCGAGGCCGTCGAGGCCGAGCGCGTAGTGGATGCCGAGCGGAGCGATCCAGTCGACGTCCTCGACCAGTTGCAGGCCCTCACCTCCGGTCTTGAACTGGGTCGCCGCGACGACGGCCAGCACCAGGGTCAGCACGGAAGCGCCCAAGCCGATGGCCTTGGCGCTGTTGCGCGGCGCGAACGCAGTGACCACGGCGCCGACGAGCGGCACCAGGATCAGCACGGTCAGCCAGGGAAAGTCGGTCATGCGAAGTTCACCGCCAAAACAGCCACGAGCAGCAGCAGCACGCCGCTGAGCACGGAAAGGGCATAGGAGCGTACGTAGCCGTTCTGGACCCGGCGTACGAAGTGCGACAACCCGCCGAGCGTGCCGGCGCTCTTCTCGACCACGCCGTCGATCACGTGGTTGTCCATCCCGGTCAGGGTCGCGACGGTAACCCGGCCAGGACCGACGACGACACCTTCGTTGATCGCGTCGCCGAACAGGTCGGCACGTGCGGCGCGGGTGAGCACCGAGACGTTCTGCGGAGCGACGCGCGGTACGTCACGCTTGCCGACCAGGAACCACGCGAGGGTGACTCCCACGGCGACCACCGCGACGGCCAGCAGCGTGACCACGATCGGAGCGAGCGGGGGCTCGTGGTGCGGCGCGGTGCCGACCACGGGGGCCAGGAACTCCACGATCCAGTTGCCCATCAGCATCAGACCGCCGAGCACCGACAACGCCGCAAGCACGATCAGCGGGATCGTCATCACCTTGGGCGACTCGTGCGGGTGCACGTCCTTCTCCCAACGCTTCTCGGTGAAGAAGGTCATCAGCATCAGCCGGGTCATGTAGAAGCCGGTGATGCCCGCACCCAAAAGTGCGCACAGGCCAATGATCCAGTTGTCGGCCAGAGCGGTCTCGATGATCTTGTCCTTGGACCAGAAGCCGGAGAAGCCGGGGAATCCGATGATCGCGAGATACCCCATCGCGAACGTCAAGAACGTGACCGGCATCGCCTTTTGCAAAGCCCCGTAATGACGCATGTCGACGTCGTCGTTCATCCCGTGCATCACCGAGCCGGCGCCCAGGAACATGTTGGCCTTGAAGAAGCCGTGCGTCAGCAGGTGGAAGATCGCGAAGGCATAGCCATAGACCCCGAGGCCCGCGGCCAGCATCATGTAGCCGATCTGGCTCATCGTGGAGCCTGCCAGCACCTTCTTGATGTCGTCCTTGGCGCAACCGATCACCGCACCCCACAGCAGGGTGACCGTACCGACGATGACGACGGCGGTCTGCGCGGTCGACGCGTTCTCGAAGATGAAGTTCGAGCGCGTCACGAGGTAGACACCCGCGGTGACCATGGTCGCCGCGTGGATCAGCGCCGACACCGGGGTCGGGCCCTCCATCGCGTCGAGCAGCCAGGCCTGCAACGGGACCTGGGCGGACTTGCCGCAGGCGCCGAGCAGGAGCAGCAGGCCGATCGCGTTCAGCGTGTTGTGCGACGCCTCTCCCGCGACCGCCGACACGCCCTCGAACGACGTGGTCCCGAACGTCACGAACATCAGCGAGATCGCCAGCACCAGCCCGATGTCACCGACACGGTTGATCACGAACGCCTTCTTGGCCGCCGCTGCGGCGGAGTCCTTGTGCTGCCAGAAGCCGATCAACAGGTAGGACGCCAGGCCGACACCCTCCCAGCCCAGGAACAGGCCGAGGTAGTTGGCCGACAACACCAAGGTGAGCATGGCGGCGACGAAGAGGTTGAGGTAGCCGAAGAACCGGCGCCGACGCGGGTCGTGCTCCATGTAGCCCACCGAATAGAGGTGGATCAGGGAGCCGACACCGGTGATCAGCAGCAGGAACAGCGCGGCCAGCGGGTCGTACAACAGGTCCATGCCGACGGTGAAGCTCGGCGTCTCGAACCAGGTGAACAGGTGCTGGCCGATCTGCCGGTCGCCTGCGTCACGGCCGAGGAGCGCGAAGAACAACGCCAGCGAGAGTACGAACGAGCCGGCCGCCATAGCAGTGCCGATCCAGTGCCCGACCTTGTCGAGCGCACCCTTGGCGAAGGCACCGCCGACCAGCAGGATCAGCGCACCCAGCGCGGGCAGCGCGATGATCAGCCACAGCAGCGCGAAGATGCCGTCAGCGCCGGCGGGGTGGACGACGGGCACCTCGTGCGCGCCGCCTTCCAAGAACAGGTTTGTCATCTTTGGACCCCTCAGAACTTCAACAGGCTCACGTCGTCGACAGAAGCCGTACGACGGGTCCGGAAGATGGTCATGATGATCGCCAGACCGACCACGACCTCAGCGGCGGCGACGACCATCACGAAGAAGGCCGCGATCTGTCCGTCGAGGTTGCCGTGCTGGCGGGCGAAGGTCACCAGCGCGAGGTTGCACGCGTTGAGCATCAGCTCGACGCTCATGAAGACGACGATCGCGTTGCGTCGGGTGAGCACACCCACGCTGCCGATCGTGAACAGGATCGCCGAGAGGATCACACAGTGCATCGTCACTGGACGTCCTCCTCCGTGGTTGCCGGGGCACTCGTACGACCTGACGGGCTCGGGTAGGAGCCGTCCTCGCCGATCTGCTCGCTGATCTCCTCGATGTCCTCGGCCATGGCGGGCGCCGAACGGACGGTGCCGCGCGCGGCCAGGACCCGGGACACCGAGGTGGGTGCTGCGGTGCCGTCGGGCAGCAGCGCCGGTGTGTCGACCGCGTTGTGGCGGGCGAAGACGCCGGGCGAGGGCAGCGGTCCGAGCGGCTTGCCGGACTCGGCGTAGTCGCGCATCCGGCCCATCGCGAGCTCGCGCTGGCCGAGTTTGGACTCCAGGCGCTCACGGTGTGCGAGCACCATGGCGCCGAGCGCGGCGGTGATCAGCAGGGCCGAGGTGACTTCGAAGGCGAAGATCCACTTCGAGAACAGCACGTTGGCGATCTCTTGGACGTTGCCCCCTGCGTTGGCGTCGGTGAGGCCGGTCGCGGCGCCGAGCGTGACCTGAGCCAGCCCCAGGATCAACAGGATGCCCAGCAGCAGGCCACCGATGATCGACAGCACCCGTTGGCCGGGGATCGTCTCGATAACCGAGTCGGACGCGTCCACGCCGACGAGCATCAGCACGAAGAGGAACAGCATCAAGATCGCACCGGTGTAGACGATGATCTGCACGGCGAACAGGAAGGGCGCCTCCAGCGAGGCGTACAGCACGGCCAGGCTGATCATCACCACGGCCAGGAGCAGGGCCGCGTGCACGGCCTTGCGTACGAACAAGATGCCCAGGGCGGCGGCCACCATCAGCGGTGCCAGGATCCAGAAGGTCACTTCGCCTCACCTGCTTCGGGGCTCGCTGCGGCCTTGAAGTCACCGCGGTAGTAGTCGCCCTCGTCGTCACCAAGACGCATCGGGTGCGGCGGCTGCTCCATGCCGGGCAACAGCGGCGCGAGCAGGTCGTTCTTCTCGTAGATCAGGCTTTCGCGCGTGGTGTCGGCCAGTTCGTACTCGTTGGTCATCGTGAGCGCACGCGTGGGGCAGGCCTCGATGCACAGACCGCACAGGATGCAGCGCAGGTAGTTGATCTGGTAAACGCGGCCGTACCGCTCACCAGGACTGAACCGCTCGTCCTCGGTGTTGTTGCCGCCCTCGACGTAGATCGCGTCCGCCGGGCAGGCCCAGGCGCACAACTCGCAGCCGATGCACTTCTCCAGACCGTCGGGCCAGCGGTTGAGCTGGTGGCGGCCGTGGAAGCGCGGAGCGGTGGGCTCCTTGACGAACGGGTACTGCTCGGTGACGACCTTGCGGAACATCGTCCGGAACGTCACGCCGAAACCGGCGATCGGATCCCAGAGCTGCTCCTTGAGGCTCGGATTCTGCGGGTCGTTGGCCATCAGTCGGCCTCCCCCTCATCAGTGGTGCGAGTGGCAAAGGTCAGCGGGGCGGCGGCACCGCGTACGGCACCTCCCACGGGCATCGGCGGCACCGGGAAGCCACCGGCGAACGCGTCGGTCGGGTCGGCCTCGTCCTCGACCTCCTCCTTCTTCTTGCCTTCGGGCAGGAAGAAGAGGCCCAGGATGATCAGCAGCAGGACCGCGAGAGCGATCTGCGTGGGCCGCTCGGCCAGGTTGATGTCGTCGCGGAAGGCGCGCATCGTGGCCACGCCGACGATCCAGACCAGGGAGATCGGGATCAGGCGCTTCCAGCCGAAGTGCATGAACTGGTCATAACGCATGCGGGGCAGCGAACCGCGCAGCCAGATGAACATGAAGACGAAGAGGAAGACCTTGCCGAAGAACCACAGCAGCGGCCAATAGCCCTCGTTGGCACCGGCCCAGATGTGCTCGACGCCCCACGGCGCGGCCCAACCACCCAGGAACAGTGTGGTCGCGATCGCGGACACGGTGGCCATGTTGATGTATTCGGCCAGGAAGAACAGCGCGAACTTCAGGCTGGAGTACTCGGTGTGGAAGCCACCGACCAGCTCACCCTCGGCTTCGGGAAGGTCGAAGGGCGCACGGTTGGTCTCGCCGACCATCGAGATCACATAGATCACGAACGACGGGATCAGCAGCAGACCGAACCAGAACTTGTCCTGCGCCGCGACGATCTCCGAGGTGGACATCGAGCCGGCATAGAGGAAGACCGCGACGAGCGCGAGTCCCATCGCGACCTCGTACGAGATCATCTGGGCACTCGAGCGCAGACCACCGAGCAACGAGTAGGTCGAACCGCTCGACCAGCCGCCGAGCACGATGCCGTAGATGCCGATCGAGGCGATGGCCATCACGAACAGCACCGCGACCGGCATGTCGGTCAACTGCAGCGGGGTCAGGTGCCCGAAGAAGTTCACCTCGGGGCCGAACGGGATCACCGAGAACGTGACGAAGGCCGGCACGGTCGCGATCACCGGCGCCAGGATGAAGACGATCTTGTCGGCCGCGACCGGCGTGATGTCCTCCTTGAGCGCGAGCTTGACGCCGTCGGCCAGCGACTGCAGGGCTGCGGTGCCCTTGCCCGGGCTCTCGGACGCCTTCTTGCCGCGGATCGCGCGTACGACGTCCATCGGACCGTGCACGTTGGGACCCGAGCGGTGCTGCATCCGGGCGACGACCTTGCGCTCCAGCCAGATGTTGAACAGCGTCAACACGACCAGGATCACGAAGATGAACAGGGCCTTGAGCAGGATCACCCACCAGGGGTCCTGGCCGAAGTCGCTGAGTTGAGGGACGTCGAGGTCGCGCCCCGCGAGCAGTGCGTGGATCATCACCGGTCTCCTCCTGACAGGCTGACGCGCGAGTTGGGGCGACCCAGGTCACGCAGAACTCCGCCGCCGAACGAGTTGGCGGGGACCCAGACGACTCCGTCGGGCAGATCCGCGGTCACCTCGACCGGAAGCGTGACGCTGCCGCGCTCGCCGGTGATCGTGACCGTGTCCCCGAACTGCTGGGCGGCTGCGTCGTTGAGCCGCGCGACGGCCGTGCGGGCGGTGGCGCGCAGGTGCTCCTCGCCGTCTTGCATCCGGCCCAGGTCGAGCATCTGCTTCCACGAGGCGAGGGTGTAGTCGCCGTCGCCGACCTGCGCGCCCTCGGACGGCTTGCCGGCCGCGGCACGAGCGCCGTCCCAGGGACCGAGCTGCTCCATCTCCGCGCGCACCTCGCCGACCGTACGGAAGCCGAGCGGGCGGCCCATCTCCTCGGCAACACCAGCCAGCGCACGCAACTCGGGCAGGCTCGCGGGGTTGTGGAACGTCGCGTCGAAGGGCCGCGGGCGACCCTCCCAGGTGACGTACGTCCCGGCCTTGTCGGTCATCGGAGCCACCGGGAAGACGACGTCTGCCGCGCGGGTCACCGGCGACTCACGCAACTCCAGAGCCACCACGAAGGATGCGGCTTCGATCGCGGCTTGCGTAGCGACCGGGTCGGTGGTGTCGCCCGGGTCGACGCCTGCGATCACGAGTCCACCCAGGTCGCCGGCATTGAGGGCAGCCACGATCTGATCGGCATCGCGACCGGTGGTTTCGGGCAGGTGCTCGACACCCCAGGCAGCGGCCAGGTCCACCCGTGCGGCCGCGTCGGCGACGGGGCGACCACCCGGCAGCAGGGTCGGCAGACAGCCCGCTTCGATCGCACCACGATCCCCGGCGCGACGAGGCACCCAGGCCAGGCGAGCGCCGGTGGTCTTGGCCAGATCGGCCGCAGCGCTCAGCGCACCCGGCGATTGCGCCAGGCGCTCACCGACCAGGATCACGCCCCCGGCGTCGAGGGCGACCTCGCCGTTGTTGGCCAACTCGGTCAGGGCACCCGCTTCGGCGCCCGGCGCGGTCGCGATCAGCGTGGCGTTCATCTTGGTCGTGCCACGCGAGGCGTACGGCGCGACGGTGACGACGCGGGTCTTGCCCTTGGTCGCTGCCTTGCGCAGACGCAGGAAGAGCGTGCCCGCCTCGTCCTCGGGCTCCAGACCGGCGAGGACGACGACGCTGGCGGAGTCGAGATCGGCGTACTCGACCGGCCGGTTGAGCACGACGTGCGCCCCCAGGAAGTCGGTCTCCTCGGCCGAAAGCGGCCGGGAACGGAAGTCGACGTCGTTGGTGTCGAGCACGACGCGGGCGAACTTGGCGTACGCGTACGCATCCTCGGCCGTCAACCGGCCACCGGTGAGCACGCCGGTGGCACCGGCCGCAGCCAGCCCACGTGCCGCGACAGCGAAGGCTTCGGGCCAGGATGCGGGCCGCAGCTCGCCGTCCTCGTCGCGCACCTGCGGGTAGGTCAGCCGGTCGTCACCACGGGCGTACGTGAAGGCGAAGCGGTCCTTGTCGCTGATCCACTCCTCGTTGACCTCAGGGTCGTTGCCCGAGAGACGACGCATCACCTTGCCGCGGCGGTGGTCGATGCGGATCGCGGCCCCACACGCGTCGTGCTCGGCCACACCTGGGGTGCTGACGAGGTCGAAGGGACGCGAGCGGAAGCGGTAGTCGGCGCTGGTGAGCGCACCGACCGGACAGATCTGGATGGTGTTGCCCGAGAAATAGCTCTCGAAGGGCTGGTTCTCGTAGATGCCGACCTGCTGGAGGGCACCGCGCTCGACGAGCGCGATGAACGGGTCACCGGCGATCTCGTTGGAGAAGCGGGTGCAGCGCGCGCACAGCACGCAGCGCTCGCGGTCGAGCAGCACCTGCGCACTGATGTTGATCGGCTTGGGGAACGTCCGCTTGATGCCGCCACCAGCAGAGAAGCGCGACTCGCCATAACCGTTGGTCATCGCCTGGTTCTGCAGCGGGCACTCGCCGCCCTTGTCGCACACGGGGCAGTCGAGGGGGTGGTTGATGAGCAGTTGCTCCATCACCCCTTCCTGGGACTTCTTGGCGCCCTCGGAGGTGAACTGGGTCTTGACCTCCATGCCCTCCGACACCGGCAGCGTGCAGGAGGTCTGCGGCTTCATTCGACCCGGGGGGCCCTGCATCTGGCGCAGCGACCCGTCGGGACCGGGCAGCGCGACCTCGACCAGACACTGACGACAAGCGCCCATCGGCGCGAGCAGCGGGTGGTCGCAAAAACGCGGGATCTGGATGCCGACCTGCTCGGCCGCCCGGATCACCAAGGTGCCGGGGTCGACGGTGACGGAGACGCCGTCGATGGTCAGGTTGACCTGCTTGTCAGGGGTGTTGCTGCTCATGCATTCGCTCCAGCGGGTGCGAAGAGGGTGGAGGCTGCCGGGTCGAACGGGCAGCCGCCCTCGTCGAGGTGGCGGATGAACTCGTCGCGGAAGTATTGGATCGAACTCATCACCGGGCTGGTCGCTCCGTCCGCGAGTGCGCAGAACGAGCGACCCAGGATGTTGTCGCACTGGTCGAGAAGCTTGTCGAGGTCTTCGGGCCGGCCCTCGCCCTTCTCCAGCTTCGCCAGCACCTGCACCAGCCACCAGGTGCCTTCACGGCACGGGGTGCACTTGCCGCAGGACTCGTGCTTGTAGAACTCGATCCAGCGCAACGTCGCGCGTACGACACACACGGTCTCGTCGAAGATCTGCAACGCCCGCGTGCCCAGCATCGAGCCGGCTGCGGCGACGCCCTCGAAGTCCAGGGGTACGTCGAGGTGGTCGGCGGTCAGCAGCGGGGTGCTGGAACCACCAGGGGTCCAGAACTTCAACTCGTGCCCGTGGCGCATGCCACCGGCCAGGTCGATCAGCTCGCGCAACGTGATGCCGAGCGGGGCTTCGTACTGCCCGGGAGTGTTGACGTGGCCCGAGAGGCTGAAGATGCCGTACCCCTTGGATTTCTCGGTGCCCATCGAGGCGAACCAGTCGGCGCCGTGCTCGATGATGCTGGGCACCGACGCGATCGACTCGACGTTGTTGATCACGGTCGGGCTGGCGTAGAGACCGGCGACCGCGGGGAACGGGGGCCGCAGCCGCGGTTGACCGCGTCGACCCTCCAGGCCCTCCAGCAGCGCGGTCTCCTCACCACAGATGTACGCACCCGCACCCGCATGCACGATCACGTCGAGGTCATAGCCCGAGCCGTTGATGTCCTTGCCGAGGTGTCCGGCGAGATACGCCTCCTGCACCGCGCGCTGCACGCGACGGATCACGTGGACGACCTCGCCGCGGATGTAGATGAACGCCTTGTTGGCGCGGATGGCGTACGACGAGATGATCACGCCTTCGACCAGCACGTGCGGGTTGGCCATCATCAGCGGGATGTCCTTGCAGGTGCCCGGCTCGGACTCGTCCGCGTTGACCACGAGGTACTTCGGCTTCGGGTTGTCCTGCGGGATGAAGCCCCACTTCATGCCGGTCGGGAAGCCGGCGCCGCCACGACCGCGCAGACCGGAGTCCTTCACGGCCGAGATGATCGTGTCGGGCTCCATCGTGAGCGCCTTCTTCATCGCGCCGTAGCCGCCGCGAGATTCGTACGCCGCGAGCGTCCAGGAGCGGTCCTGATCCCAGTTGTCGGTCAAGACGGGAGTCAGCGTGTCGATGTCGGTCACTTCTCGCTACCTCCCTCAACCTGCTTGGGCGCGGCGCCTTCGGGCGCCGTCCAGTCGTTCTCACGCGCCAACTTGAGGCCGGCAACGGAGGCCGGACCGGCGCTCGGGCCTTCGTCGGCGAGACCGTCGGGGAACCCGGCGAGCACGCGCTCGACCTGACGCCACGAGCACAACTTCGGGCCGCGAGTGGAGTGGACCTCCTCGCCGGCACGCAGGTCGTCGACCAACTTGGTCGCCGACTCGGGTGTCTGGTTGTCCATGAACTCCCAGTTGACCATCATCACCGGCGCGTAGTCGCAGGCCGCGTTGCATTCGACGTGCTCCAGCGACACCGTCGCCTGGTCGCCGTCACGCTGGGGCGCGAGTTCGTCGTTGCCGACACCGAGGTGGTCCTTGAGCTTGGCGAAGATCTCGTCGCCGCCCATCACCGCACACAACGTGTTGGTGCACACGCCGACATGGAAGTCACCCACCGGGCGGCGCTTGTACATCGTGTAGAAGGTCGCGACACCGCTGACCTCCGCGGGCGTGATGCCGATGATCTCGGCGCACGCCTCGATGCCCTCTTCGGTGACCTGGCCCTCGGCGGACTGGATCAGGTGCAGCATCGGCAGCAGGCCCGAGCGCGGCTGCGGATAACGCGCGGCGATCTCACGCAGTTCGGCGTACGTCTCCTCGCTGAGGTTGCCTTCCACCTCGGCGAAGCGCTGCGGGGGTTGTGGGTTGCTCATCAGCGGTCAACGCCTCCCATGACGGGGTCGATCGAGGCGATCGCGACGATGACGTCGGCGACCATGCCGCCTTCGCTCATCACGCTCGTCGCTTGCAGGTTGGTGAAGCTGGGATCGCGGAAGTGCGCCCGGAAGGGACGCGTACCACCGTCGGAGACCACGTGCGCACCGAGTTCGCCGCGCGGCGACTCGACCGGGACGTACGCCTGGCCGGGCGGCACCCGGAAGCCCTCGGTCACCAGCTTGAAGTGGTGGATCAGTGCCTCCATCGACTCGCCCATGATGTGGCGAATGTGGTCGAGGCTGTTGCCCATGCCGTCGGCACCGATCGCGAGCTGGCTGGGCCACGCGATCTTCTTGTCGCCGACCATGACCGGCGCGCCCTCGAGTCCGGCGAGGCGGTCGGCGGCCTGCTCGATGATCCGCAGCGACTCCCACATCTCGTTGAGGCGGATGCGGAAGCGGCCGTAGGAGTCGCAGGTGTCCCAGGTCTGGACGTCGAACTCGTAGTCCTGATAACCGCTGTACGGCTCGGACTTGCGCAGGTCCCAGGGGTAGCCGGTCGAGCGCAGCACCGGACCACTGAGACCCAGCGCCAGACAGCCAGAGAGGTCGAGGTAGCCCACGCCTTCGAGGCGGCCCTTGAAGATCGGGTTGGCGTTGCACAGGTCGGCGTACTCGGGAAGGCGCTGCTTCATCACCTTCACGACGCGGCGGATCTCGTCGAGTGCCCCCGGCGGCAGGTCCTGGGCGACACCGCCGGGACGGATGAACGCGTGGTTCATCCGCAGACCGGTGATGAGTTCGAACAGGTGCAGGATCTCCTCGCGCTCACGGAAACCGATCGTCATGACCGTCAGCGCGCCGATCTCCATACCGCCGGTCGCGATGGCGACCAGGTGCGAGGAGATGCGGTTGAGCTCCATCAGGAGGACCCGCATGACCTGGGCCTTCTCAGGCACGTCGGCCTCGATGCCGAGCAGCCGCTCGACGCCCAGCACGTACGTCATCTCGTTGTAGAACGGCGAGAGGTAGTCCATCCGGGTGCAGAACGTGACGCCCTGGACCCAGGAGCGGTACTCCATGTTCTTCTCGATGCCGGTGTGCAGGTACCCGATGCCGCAACGGGCCTCGGTCACGGTCTCGCCCTCGAGTTCGAGGATCAGCCGGAGCACGCCGTGGGTCGAGGGGTGCTGGGGGCCCATGTTGACCACGACGCGCTCGGCCTCGTGGGGGTCCAGGCCCTCGGTGATCGTGTCCCAGTCCTGACCGGAGACGGTGAAGACCTTGCCGTCGCTGGTCTCGCTGCTGGGAGCGTAGTAATCCTGCTCGGTGCTCATTAGTTGTAGGACCTCCGCTGGTCCGGCGGCGGCACGGTGCCGCCCTTGTATTCGACGGGGATGCCGCCGAGGGGATAGTCCTTGCGCTGCGGGTGACCCGGCCAGTCGTCGGGCATCAGGATCCGGGTCAGCGCCGGGTGGCCGTCGAAGATGATGCCGAACATGTCGTACGTCTCCCGCTCGTGCCAGTCGTTGGTCGGGTAGATGCTGACCACGCTGGGGATGTGCGGGTCGGCGTCCGGGGCCGTGGTCTCGACACGGATGCGACGGTTGTGGGTCATCGAGAGCAGGTGATAGACCGCGTGCAACTCCCGCCCGGCGTCGTTGGGGTAGTGCACGCCGCTAACACCCGCGCAGAACTCGAAGCGGAGCAACTCGTCGTCGCGCAGCATCTGCATCACGAAGGCGAGATCCTCGCGGCGGACGTGGAAGGTGATCTCACCGCGGTCGACCACGACGCTCTCGAGCGCATGGTCGAGGTCGGTCGACTTGAGGCGAGCTTCCAGAGCGTCGGCGACGTCGTCGTACCAGCCGGACTCTCCCGCGTCGCTCGCGGGACCGTACGGCCGCTGCGCCGCAGCAGGGAAGACGATCGGGGCGACCAGACCGCCGTACCCACTGGTGTCACCGGAACCCTTGACGCCGAACATGCCGTGACGAGCGCCGACGGCCTTGTTGACCTCCGCGTCGCCGGCGATGATCTCGCGAGCGGTGTCGTCCGCGGCAACTTCGAGCTTGTCGTCCATCTTCTTCTCGTCCCCACTCACCTGAGCAGACCCCGCATCTCACTCGTCGGCAGCGCCTTGAGGGCGGCGGCCTCAACCTCCGCGATCTGGTCGGCGCGGTTGGCGCCCATCTTGCGGGTCTGGACCTGGTCGTGGAGCTTGAGGATCGCGTCGATCAGCATCTCGGGCCGCGGCGGGCAGCCGGGCAGATAGAGGTCGACGGGCACGACGTGGTCGACGCCCTGGACGATCGCGTAGTTGTTGAACATGCCGCCGCTGCTCGCGCACACCCCCATGGCGAGCACCCACTTGGGCTCGGCCATCTGGTCGTAGATCTGGCGCAGCACGGGGGCCATCTTCTGACTCACCCGACCCGCCACGATCATCAGGTCGGCCTGACGGGGGCTGGCCCGGAAGACCTCCATGCCGAAGCGCGAAAGGTCATAGCGCGGCGCACCGGTCGTCATCATCTCGATGGCACAACAGGCCAGACCGAACGTCGCCGGCCAGAAGCTGGCCTTGCGGAAGTAGCCGGCCACGCCCTCGACCGTGCCGAGCAGGACGCCGGCCGGGAGCTTTTCTTCGATACCCATCTAGGACAGGTCCTTTCAGCTGTTGCAGCAGGTCGTGCGAGAACGCGGGCAGCGTGCGTACATGTCGGTGATCAATCCCAGTCGAGGCCGCCGCGCCGCCACACGTACGCATAGGCGATGAAGACCGTGGCGATGAACAGCACCATCTCGATGAGCCCGAAGACGTGCATCGCGTCGAAGTGCACCGCCCACGGGTAGAGGAAGATGATCTCGATGTCGAAGACGATGAAGAGCATCGCGGTGATGAAGTACTTGATCGGGAATCGGCCACCGCCCAGCGGTTGCGGGGTGGGCTCGATGCCACATTCGTACGAGTCGAGTTTCGCTCGGTTGTAGCGCTTGGGTCCGACGACCGCGCTCATGATGATCGAGAAGACTGCGAATCCGGCGGCCAAGAGGGCCAGCGCGAGGACCGGCGTATAGAGCTCCACTCTCATCCCTTCTTCCTCGGTGCCCACGCCCGGAAAGCGTTGTGACGCGGGTCTCACTTGTGACCTTGTGAAATCCTTCACGAAGTCGCGCGCGACAGTCTAGGACTGTCCGCGCGGCACGTCACGTTGAGGGCAGCGGGTCGCTGACCTGGGCATTTAGGTCACTCGGAGATTGGCTAATTGGCTAGGCGGTGGCGCGGTGCAGCGCGACGATCCCGCCGGTCAGATTGCGCCACTGCGGCTGCTGCCAGCCGGCTTCCTTGATCACGTGGGCGAGCCCCTCCTGGTCGGGCCAGGCACGAATCGATTCGGCCAGATAGACGTACGCATCGGGAGCGCTGGAGACCGCGCGGGCGACCGAGGGCAGGGCTCGCATCAGGTATTCGACGTACGCGGTGCGGAAGGGCGTCCAGGTCGGGCGGCTGAACTCGCACACCACCAGGCGTCCGCCAGGCCGGGTCACCCGGCGCATCTCCTGAAGTCCCGCCAGCGGGTCCACGAAGTTGCGCAGGCCGTAGGAGATCGTCACGGCGTCGAAGGTGTCGTCGGCGAAGGGCAACTGGGTACCGTCGCCGGCCACGAAACTCACGCGCGGACGGTCCTTGTGCCCTTGCTGCAGCATGCCGAGAGAGAAGTCGCACGCGACACCGAAGGCGCCGAGTTGGTTGAACGGCTCGGTCGAGCACCCCGTCCCCGCGGCCAGATCGAGCACCCTGTCGCCGGGCTCGGCGCCCACCGCCTCGACCATCGCGCGGCGCCACGAACGCTGGATGCCCGCAGTGAGGACGTCGTTGGTGAGGTCGTAGCGGCGCGCCACTGTGTCGAACATGCGACGTACATCGGTCGGCTGCTTGTCGAGATCTGCGCGGGCCACCGGAGCAGCCTACGGGTGGCGACGAAGGGGCTGCGAAGCCCGGTCGGGGCTAGGCTGACCCCTTGTGACTGAGACCGCCGCGACCGGCCCGGACACCGGTGCTGCCGGACCGGCGCTGGTCGTCCGCACCCAGGCGCTGGCCGCTGTGCCCGCTGACCTGATCGCGATGCTTCCTCAGGAAGCGCCCGTGAGTTGGGTCCGACGCGGCGAGGGCCTGGTCGGGTGGGGTGTTGCCGCGATGGTGCGTACGCGGGGCGTCACCCGCTTCTCCGACGCCGACAAGTGGTGGGCCGAGACCGTCGCGCGGGCCTCCGTGGACGACACCGTGGGCGAGCCGGGCAGTGGACTGGTCGCGTTCGGATCCTTCGGCTTCGCGGACTCCCCCGGCGACTCGGTGCTGGTCGTGCCTCGCGTGGTGATCGGCCGACGAGGTGACCTTGCCTGGGTCACGACGGTGGATGCGTCCTACGAGCCCGTCCCGGTCTCGACGCCCGAAGCGCCCCGCGACGTCGCCTTCGCCGACGGCTCGCTCAACGGCGAGCAGTGGATGTCGGCCGTCGCGGAAGGCGTGGCCCGGATCCAGGCCGGCTCACTGGAGAAGGTGGTGCTGGCGCGCGACCTGATCGCGACCGCGTCGGCCCCGATCGACGTCCGGTGGCCGCTCGCACAGCTCGCGACGTCGTACCCGATGTGCTGGACCTTCCACGTCGACGGACTCTTCGGCGCGACGCCGGAGATGCTGGTCCGCCGCGAGCGCGGGCTGGTGACCTCGCGGGTGCTGGCCGGCACGATCCGGCGTACGGGCGACGACGCGCACGACCTGGGTCTGGCGGCTGCGTTGGCGCGGTCGTCGAAGGACCTGGAGGAGCACGAGTACGCCGTGCGGTCGGTCGCCGACGCGTTGGAACCGCACTGCTCGTCGATGAACGTGCCCGAGGCGCCCTTCGTACTGCATCTGCCCAACGTGATGCACCTGGCCAGCGATGTCGCGGGCGTCGTACACGACGCGGCGACGGTGTCCTCGCTGCAACTGGCCTCGGCACTGCATCCGTCTGCGGCCGTGGGTGGCACCCCGACTCCCGACGCGACCGCGTTGATCAGCGAGATCGAGGGCATGGACCGCGGCCGTTATGCCGGACCGGTCGGCTGGATCGATGCTGCGGGCGACGGCGAATGGGGCATCGCGTTGCGATCCGCCGAGGTTTCTGGTGACACGGTGCGGCTCTTCGCCGGCTGCGGGATCGTGGCGTCGTCGGATCCGGAGGCGGAGTTGGCCGAGTCGCAGGCGAAGTTCGTGCCGGTGCGAGACTCGCTGCTCGGTTGAGTTGGGCCTCGCCACGCGTTGAGTTGGGCCTGTCTAGGCGTTGAGTTGGGCCTCAGTCAGGCAGGTCCGCGCCGTCGGCGAGCCGGACGTACGACTGATCCTCGCCGAGCAGTCGCTCGAGGTGGCCGTCGATGATGCCGAGGCCTGCGTCGGAATAGACCCGGTCGTGGATCGCGACGTTGCGAGGAGCACCGACCAGTCGCGCGAAGTCGATCGCCTCGCTGGCCTTCGTCCACGGCGCCGACACGACACAGCACAAGATGTCCGGTCGTTCGTCGGGCGGGGTCAGCGCATCGCCGGGGTGGAAGATCTTCTGGTCTCCCGCCGAGATCAGATAGCCGCTGTTGTGTACGCGCGGCAGGTCGGGGTGGATCACCGCGTGAAGTTCGCCGACCGCTCGTACGGGGACTCCCGCATCGAAGTCCTCACCGGGGCGTACGACCGTGATCCGCTCGGCGACCTCGGGAGCCTGGTCGCGGGCCGCTTGGGTTACGCCGTCGATGGTGAAGATCGGCGCATCGCTGCGCTTGAGCAGATCAGGGAAGAAGTGGTCGGCGTGCTCGTGGGTGATCAAGATGGCGGTCGCGCCGTCAAGTGCGTCTGGCTCGGTGAAGACACCGGGGTCGACTACGACAGTCGCGTCGTCGTGCTCGATGCGGATGCAGGCATGTCCGAACTTGGTCAGGCGCATAGTTCGAGACTAGCGAGGGCCAACTCAACGCCCAGGGAGGGCCAACTCAACGCGTCAGGCGGTGATCTGGTGCAGATAGCACCAACGCCAGGTCTCGCCGGGTTCGGCCGACTCCATGACCGGGTGGCCCGTGTCGTGGAAGTGTCCCGTGGCATGCCGACCCGGCGAGGAGTCGCAGCACCCGATGTGGCCGCAGTCGAGGCACTGTCGCAGCGCGACCCAGGTCGTACCGTCATCGAGGCAGCCCTGACAGACCGGATTCTCTACCGGCGTGACGGCCGGGTGGCTGTCGATCTCGGGACAGCCGGTGCCGGCGAGACGGAAGGCGTTGGCGGTGCGTACGCCCTCCTGCGTCTCGGTGGCGCGATCGAGCATCGATTCCTCGACGTCGAGCATCGTCAGGACCTGGCTGACGACCTCGGACGGGATGGTGCGCTCGCTGCGTACTTCGAGCACCCGCTCACGCTCGGCCTCGATCATCTCCAGGCGTACGCGCGCATAAAGGTCGCTGGGCGTCTCGACGCCCGGCTTCGTGCCCAGTTGCTCCCACGCGGCGAAGTTGCGCTGCTCGACCCGCTGCTTGATCAGGCCGATCACGTCGTGCGGATCGTCGTGCTTGACCGCCTCGAGCCGGTCGAACCCGGCCTTGGATGCCTGCTGCAACAGGCTGGCTCGCGCCAGCGCATCCGCGGCCGGGTCGGGCGAGGGCACGTCGAGACGGCGTACGAACCACGGCAGGCTCAGGCCTTGCAGGAACAGGGTTCCGGCCACGACCGTGAACGCGATCAGCAGCAGGATCTCGCGGTGCTCGGTGTCCTCCGGGATCACGAACCCGGCAGCCAACGTCACCACGCCCCGCATGCCTGCCCACCCGAGAATGAACGAGTACGCCGCAGGCTTGCGGGGTCCACCGCGTCGCATCAACAGTATCTGGGTCGCGAACACCCAGACCAGACGGATCACGATCGCGGCGGTCAGCGCGGCCACACAGATCGCCAGGACCCGGCCCCAGGCGACGTCACTGTCGGCAACATCTTCGAGGATCCACTTCGCCTGCAGACCGATGAGCAGGAAGACGGTGTTCTCCAGCAGGAACGCGATCGTGCGCCAGTTGATCCGTTCGGCGATGCGGGACTGGGCCGTCTGGATGATCGGCGCCTTGTGGCCGAGCAGCAGACCGGCGATCACGACGGCGATCACGCCGGAACCATGGAAGCGTTCGGCGGCGACGTAGGCCGCGAACGGCACCACGAACGACAACCCGACATCCATCAGCGGATCGGTGAGGTGCCGCCGGATCCACGCCACGATCAAGAACACGACGAATCCGACCAGCGCACCGCCCCCGGCGGCGATCAGGAAATCCTCTCCCACGTGCAACGCCGTGACGCCCGCGGTCGCCGCGATGGCCGTACGCAACGCCACCAGCGCGGTCGCGTCGTTGAAGAGCGACTCGCCCTCCAGGATCGAGACCAGTTGGCGCGGCAGTCCGATCCGACGCCCGATGGCGGTTGCCGCGACCGCGTCCGGGGGCGCTACGACCGCACCGATCGCGAACGCGGCAGGCCAGCCCAGACCGGGCAGCAGGGCATGGACGACGACGGCGACTCCGAGTGTTGTCGCGATCACGAGGCCGACCGACAACAGCAGGATCGGGCGTACGTTGGCCCGGAAGTCGACCAGACTCGTCTGCATCGCCGCGGCGTACAACAGCGGCGGCAGCAGGCCGAACAGCACGACATCGTGGCCAAGATGGATCTCGGGTACGCCGGGCAGATAGGCACCGACGATGCCCACGACCGTGAGGGCCAGCGGCGCCGGGAAGCCGAGCCGCTCAGAGACGCCGGTAAAGAAGAGGACGACGACGGCGAGCGCAACCAGCGCGAAGGCGATCTCCACCAGCGGATTGTGTCAGCCCGCTCGGGCTGCCACCCACAGCATCGGATCGCCCCAGCCGAGTTCGTCGATGCCGTGCCTGGTGAACGCCAGCGCGACCAAGGTGCGACGGTGCGCGGCGAAGGTGAGGACGTGGGCGATCATCCCGCCGTACGTGAACACCTCCGCAGGCTCACACAGCGCATCGACGAACGTGTCGTCGAGCCGGTCGGTGTCGACGACCTCGCGTACGTGCGCCAGGAAGGTCGGCGCCTCGGCGGCAAGCCGCTCGCGCATGCTGGTCAGCGACTCGTGCGTCTCGACCGACCAGTCGTAGTCACGAGTCGCCATCGCCGCGTTCCACATCCCCATCTGGCCGATCAGGCGGCTCAACAGCGTACGGATGGATTGCCGGTCGTCATCCACGTCGAGCTCGATCGGCTGGTCGAGTTGCTCGGCGTCGAGGCGTTCGGCCAGGCGGACCATCTCGCCGGTGAGCCAGATGTGGTGTTCGACCATCTTGGTCAGCAGTTCCATTGCGGTCACCTTGTCTCGTGCGGGCAGCCGGAGGCCGCCGGGCGGGTGGAAGTGCACGCCGGACGGCGCGTCGATCTGGAGGTGTGTGGGCTGGCGGCGCCATTGGCTGGGCGAGACGTCGTACGCCTGCCTGAACGCGCGCGTGAACGCCGCGTGCGACCCGTACCCCGCCTCGGTGGCGATGTCGACCAGGGGCGCCTGCGTGCTGAGCATCCGATAGGCGGCGCGCTCCAGCAGGATGCGGCGCCGGAACGCGGCGGGCGACTCTCCGGCGACGGCCGTGATCATCCGGTCGAAGTGGAAGCGGGAGAAGTGAAATCGTCCGGCCACGCTCCGGCCACTCGCCTGCGCCAGGTCAGGATCGTCGAGTGCCGCGGTGAGCAGTTCGACGAACTCGGCGAACACGTCGGTCGATGTCATGGTTCGAGCATGCCCCGCGCAGGGGTTCGCGTGCTTGATCTGCGTTGCTGGTCGGGGTTGGTCTCAGCCGAGGGCGCGGATGCGGGCGTCCAACTCGCGGCGATTGTCGCGGCGTACGCGCACCTCCACGACCTCGATCCCCCCGTTGGGGGACGCCAGCGCCTGGTCGAGTTCGGGCAGGCTGGTGACTTTGAGGTGTGGTGTACGGGTGGCCGCACACAGACTCGCGATGTCGACGCCGTGCGGCAGTCCGAAGAGTCGGTCATAGCGATCGGCGTACGCAGGAGCACCCTGCTCCAGCATCGAGAAGATCGAGCCGCCGTCGTCGTTGATCACCACGAGGGTCAGGTCGGGCCGAGGCTCGTCCGGGCCGAGGACCAGACCGGTCGCGTCGTGCAGGAACGTGACGTTGCCCATCAGGGCGAGCGTGCGAGTCGATTCCCGGGCGAGCGCGGCGCCGATCGCCGTGGAGACGGTGCCGTCGATGCCGGCGAGACCGCGATTCGCGATCACCTTGCGACGCGCGCCGACCCGATAGCGCGGCACCATCAGGTCGAGGTCGCGGATCGGGCTGGAGGCACCCACGATCAGAAGTCCCCCCTCCGGGAGCGCCCGGGCCACGGCTCCGGCGGCCTCGTGTGGGGTGAGATCGGGCTGGTCTCGGAGCAGGGTGTCGAGCTTCTGGCCGGTCTCGCGGTCGGCATCTCGCCACCGATCCAGCCAGGTGTGATCAGCGTTCTCGTCCGCCTGTGCGACGTCGAACTCGTGGGCCGTGGCGAACGGGCGTTGCGCGGACACGCCGGGCTCGCGACGGGCCCACACCTCCACGCCGCTGTTGAGAAGTCTCGTGATCGGACGGCTCAGGGTCGGATGCCCGAACACGATGACGCGTTCGATCTGGTCTTGGAGTGGCCCGCCGAGGAGCAGCCGATAGGTGCGGATCGCGTTGGCGCCCGTACGACTCCCGCTGCTCGGCTCGGCGAAGAGTGGCCACCCGGCGCGCTCGGCCAGTTGTCGCGCTGGAGGGCCCGCGTCGTCGCCCGCGATGACGACCGTACGTCTGTCGTGCGGCACCTCGATCGTCTCGCCGGAGCGACGCCAGTCGGTGCGCTGGCGCGCGGTGGTCTCGGGAAGGTCGCTCCAGCGGTCGTCCGGCAGCAGCGGCTCGTCGAACTGGACGTTGAGATGCACCGGCCCGCGACGAAGCGCGGAACTTCTGCTGACTGGGCCGTCATTTTCTGCTGACTCGGCCGGGAAGATGTGCTGACTCGTGAGGTCTCGACAGGGGACGTCTGGTCCGAAAATCCCGGGCTGGGTCGTCGTCTGGTTGGCACTCGTCCCGCGCAACCGAAGCGGTCGGTCGGCGGTCACCACGAACAAGGGAACTGCGGCGTGCGCGGCCTCCAGCACGGCCGGGTGCAGGTTCGCCACCGCAGTTCCACTGGTGCAGATCACCGCGGCCGTCGAGCCGTTGCGCCCGAGCCCGAGCGCGAGGAAGCCGGCCGTACGCTCGTCGATGCGCGTGTGCAGCCTGACGATGCCGCCATCCGCCAGGTCGTACGCCGCGAACGCCAGGGGCGCGTTGCGCGAGCCGGGGCACAGCACGATCTCGTGTACGCCGTGCTCGACAAGGTCGCGCAGGACGGAGCGGGCCAGCCGGGTCGAGTCGTTCATCAAGGTCGATCCTGCCGCAACGCTCGAACCTCGGCGAGGCGCGCCTCCCAGTGGGCGACGCGATCGGCGGGCGCCGCAAGTCGGTCGAACGCTGCGACGTCGACCCGAGGTTTCGTCACTGGCAGCGCTCCGTCGACCGGGACCAGCGGATCGAGCGCCACGTCATCGCGCAGCAGTGAGACGGTCGCGAGCCCGCAGGCGTACGGCAACTGCGGCAAGGCCGCTGCGAGTGCCACACCCGCGGCGATCCCGACGCTGGTCTCCAGCGCGCTGGACACCACGACCGGCAGCCCGATGTCCTCGGCGATGCGGAGACAATTGCGTACACCACCCAATGGCTGCACCTTGAGCACGGCGACGTCCGCGGCTTCGAGATCTCTGACGCGATAGGGGTCCTCGGCCCTTCTGATGGACTCGTCCGCTGCGATCGGGACGTCGACCCGGCGGCGTACGAGGGCCAGTTCCTCGACCGCCGCGCACGGCTGCTCGACGTACTCCAGTCCCCCAGCCGCCCGATCGAGAACCTTGATGTTGGCAACCGCCTGGGCCACATCCCACAGTCCGTTGACGTCGATCCGGATCCGGCCGGACGGCCCGAGCGCGTCGCGGACCGCCTCCAACCGCGACGCATCTTCGGCCAGCGTCGACTCGGCGACTTTGACCTTGGCGGTCGCACACCCGGACTTTCGTACGTGCTCGAAGGCCCAATCCGGCGACGTCACCGGGACCGTGCAATTGACCGGAATCGAGTCCCGCACCGGGGCAGGCCAGTCCCCCGCCAACGCTTCCTCCGCGCAACGCAGCCAGGGCTCAGCAACCTGGGCGTCGTACTCCAGGAATGGCGACCACTCGCCCCAGCCTGACGCGCCTTCGAGCAGGGCGACCTCGCGGACGGTGATGCCGCGAAACTTCGTACGCATCGGGATCGACAGCACTCTCACTGGGTTCGATCTCACGGGGCTCGATCTCACTGGGCCATCTCCTCCAGCGTCCGGCGGTCGGGCTTGCCGTTGGGCAGCAGCGGGATCTCGTCTAGCACGAGGAGTTTGCGTGGCGCCCACGAGCGGGGGTGCGTCTCAGCCACCCAGGCGCGAAGCTCGTCCAAGGCAGGCATTTGTGCCCGGTCAGCGTCGATTCCGCGTGCGTTTGTGCCCGGTGGGCGGGATTCTCGCGTGCTTTTGTGCCTGCTCAGCGAGACGACGGCGACCACGATGCGGCCCCACTCGGGGTCGTCGGCACCGACGACCTCGGCAGCGCGTACGGACGGGTGCTCTCGCAGGCGTGACGCCACCACGCCCGCGGGGATATTGACGCCCCCGCTCACGATCACGTCGTCGAGCCGACCGAGCACCTGGATGCGTCCGTCCTCGTCGAGACGGCCGTGATCCGAGGTCAGAAACCAGCCGTCCACCAGCGACGATGCGGTCATTTCCGGGTCGCCTTCATAGCCGTCGAAGAGCGTGGGACCCCCGAGCCGAATCCGCCCGTCCGCCCCGATGATCAATCCGACCCCGTCGAGGGGATAGCCGTCATAGACGCAGCCGCCGGCGGTCTCGCTCGACCCGTACGTCGCCACGATCCGAATCCCGGCATCCTCCGCGCGCTCGCGCAGCGACGCGTCGATCGGCCCACCGCCCAGGAGGACGGCGTCGAGATCGCGCAGAGCCGCCACATCGTCGGGCGACTCCAACAGGCGCAGCAACTGCGTGGGCACCAACGAGGTGAACCGCGCGCCCTGCCATCCGTCCGAGATCGGCTCCGCCCCCGCGACCAGCGAGCGTACGAGGGTCTGCACCCCCGCCACGTACGACGTCGGCAGCCGCACCGCCCACGCCCCTTCGCCTCCTAAGCGGTTGGTCGTGGCGGCGGCCGAGGCGAGCACGGCGTCTCGCGAGAGCAGGACACGTTTGGGCGCAGCCGTCGAGCCGGAGGTCTCGATCAGCAGTGGATCCGGCCTGGCGGCATCGAGCCAACGTCGCAGTGCGGCGGTCGTCGCCAGCGCGTCGTCGGTGGGTCGCAGGAAGGTCACAAGACGAACGCTAGACCGCAAATAACGATGCGACAGATGTCGGTTCCCGCTGACAGACTTCTGCGGCCATGTTCACCGCCCTGAAGAACTACCTCACCCCACCCACACCGTTGGCGGGGCGGTTGGCGACTCAGTCGCTGATGTTCGCGCTGGGCGAGGGCACGTTCATGGCCGGATCGGCGGTGTTCTTCACCCAGGTCGTGGGCCTGACCGCAGCCCAGGTCGGCCTCGGTCTGACCATCGCCGGCATCGCCTCCTTCTTCGCTGCCTATCCAGCCGGACTGCTCGCGGACCGGATCGGCCCCAAGCGCGGCTGGGCGATCAGTTCGTGCGGGCAGGGGCTGATGTTCACCGCGTGGCCGTTCATCGATTCGTTCGCGGGGTACGTCGCGATGGCCGTCGCGATGGAGGTGATCGGCTCGCTCGGTGGGGCTTCGCACGGGGCGTACACGATCGACGTCCTGCCTCCGGGCGAGCGGGTGAAGTCGCGGGCGTACATGTATTCCGCGCTCAACGTGGGCTTCACGATGGGCTCGCTGGTCGCGGGTATCGCGCTGGGCTTCGAGTCGCTGACCCTGCTGATGGCGATTCCGTGGTTCACCGCCTGCATCTTCTTGATCAACGCGTTCAACATCACCCGACTGCCAAGCGCGCCGCACGACCTGAAGACTCCTGAGGAGCGCAAGGTCAAGATCGCCGGGCCGGGCCCATTGAAGAACGTCGGCTGGCTGGCCACCACCTTCTTCGGCGGCGTGCTGTGGACCAACCAGGTGATCCTCAACCTGGTCATCCCGCTGTGGCTGGTCGAGAAGACCGATGCCCCCTGGGTGGTGCTGTCGTTGCTCTTCGGCACCAACACGGTGATGTGCATCTTCTTGCCACTCGCGGCGGCGCGCGGGGTCAAGAACCTGCCGACCGCGCTGCGCGCGATCAGGGTCTCGACCGTCTTCTTCATCATCTCGTGCGTCATCACGTTGTCCACTCATCACTCCGTGGGCATCTGGACGATCGTGCTGTTCTTCCTCGGTCACGTGACGCTGACCGGTGCCGAGCTATATCTCTCGGCGGCCAGTTGGACCTTCGAGGCCGACCTGATGGATCCGCGTCGCCGGGCCGAATACCAGGGCGCCGCCGAACTCACCAGCACGCTCGGCCGCGTGTGGGCGCCGGCGGCGTTCACGTTCCTGGCGATGAACTGGGGCGCGACCGGGTGGTTGCTGATCGCGGGAGCGATCACGGTTGCCGCCGCCGGTCTGCATCCGTCGACCCGGATGGCCCGGCGCTTCCTGGAGGCCCACGTGCCGCCCGACGTACTCGCGGATGCTTCCAGCGACGCGGCCGTCGAGGTGGCGCCGGTGGGGCCGCCGATCGTCGAGCAGCCGGCCGAGCCGGGTGGAGATTCGCCCGTACGGTGACGTGGTTTCGAGACGGCCGCTCCGCGGCCTCCTCAACCACCGGGCGGTACGCGAGTCTGCCGGTGGTTGAGGAGCGAGCGAAGCGAGCGTCTCGAAACCACACCCTCCGGGGCGGTACGCGAGTCTGCCGGTGGTTGAGGAGCGAGCGAAGCGAGCGTCTCGAAACCACACCCTCCGGGGCGGGGCGCGAGTCAGCCGGTGGTTGAGGAGCGAGCGAAGCGAGCGTCTCGAAACCACACCCTCCGGGGCGGTACGCGAGTCTGCCGGTGGTTGAGGAGCGAGCGAAGCGAGCGTCTCGAAACCACACCCCCCTCATCACCATGGTTTCGAGACGGCCGCGTTCGTGACCCCTCGGCGGATTTTCGTGACTCCTCACCTGCGAGAATCCCCCCTCGTGGCTACTGCATCTGACTGGATCGCCGGAGCGCGTCCTCGTACGCTGCCCGCTGCGGTCGCGCCGGTCCTCGCCGGCACGGGCGTGGCCGCCTTCGCCGAGCACGCCGTGTGGTGGAAGGCCGCGCTCGCACTGATCGTCAGCCTTGCCTTGCAGGTCGGCGTGAACTACGCCAACGACTACTCCGACGGCATCCGGGGCACCGACGACGACCGACTCGGCCCGATGCGCCTGGTCGGCTCGGGCCGCGCGACGCCGAAAGCGGTGAAGTACGCCGCGTTCGCCTCGTTCGGCGTAGCCGCGATCGCCGGGTTGGTGCTCGCCGCGACGACGGCCTGGTGGTTGGTCGCGGTCGGCGCGGTGTGTGTGATCGCGGCCTGGTTCTACACCGGGGGCAAGAAGCCGTACGGCTATCTCGGTCTAGGCGAGGTGATGGTCTTCGTCTTCTTCGGCCTGGTCGCGGTGATCGGCACGACGTACGTCCAGACCCGCACCTGGGAGTGGGCTGCGCTCTATGCCGGAGTCGGGATCGGCGCGCTCGCCTGCGCGATCTTGGTGCTCAACAACCTGCGCGACATCCCCACCGACACGCTCGCGGGCAAGCGCACCCTGGCCGTACGCCTGGGTGAAGACCGCACTCGCGGCCTCTATGCGCTGCTCGTCCTCGCCGCAGCCGCCGCAGTCGTCGCGGTGGCCGCAGCCACCACCTGGTGGGCCCTGTTCGGACTCGGCTTCCTGCTTCGTCTTGCCGGCCCGGCCCGAGACGTGCTCAAGGGCGCCACCGGGCCGGCCCTGATCCCCGCCCTCGGGGCAACAGGGATGGCAGAGCTGATCTGGTCGGTGCTGGTCGCGGCGGCGTTGTTCGTCAGGTAGGCAGACGTACGCTCGCTCGCATGGTCTTCCTGATCCTTCTGGCGATCGTCGGCCTGGCCGTGTTCGCCTACGTCAACCGCGTCCAACTCCTCGCCAAGATCCTGGGGCAGCCCGAGCGGCGCATCGAGCGCCGACTCAACGGCCCCAAGAAGTAGCCACATTTGCCGCGAGTTTGCCCGATATCTCGCATTTGGTGAGGTGTCTCCACCACACTTCGGGGCATGTCTGCACTCCCTCATCAGCACAAGTTCACCCTCGACGAGTCGGAGATGCCGACGCGTTGGTACAACATCGTGGCGGACCTGCCCATCCCGCCTCCCCCGCCACTTCACCCCGGGACCCACGAGCCGGTCGGGCCGGACGACCTGTCGGCACTGTTCCCGATGGAGTTGATCCTGCAGGAGGTCTCGCAGGAGCAGTACGTCGACATCCCGCAGCCGGTTCTCGACGTCTACAAGCAGTACCGCCCGTCGCCGCTCTACCGCGCGCACCGTCTGGAGCAGAAGCTCGAGACGCCCGCGCGCATCTACTACAAGTACGAGGGCGTCTCCCCGGCCGGCTCACACAAGACCAACACCTCGATTCCGCAGGTCTACTACAACTCCCTGCACGGGACGAAGCGGCTGACGACCGAGACCGGCGCCGGACAGTGGGGCACCGCGCTTGCGTACGCCTGCGCCCTCTTCGGCATGGAGTGTGACGTGTGGCAGGTCGGCACGTCGTACGACACCAAGCCGCAACGCCGCACCCTGATCGAGGTCTTCGGTGGGAAGGTGCACCGCTCACCGAGCCAAGGCACCGAGTCCGGGCGCGCCTTCCCGGAGGGTCACCCAGGCTCACTGGGCATCGCGATCTCCGAGGCGGTCGAGGTCGCGGCGCAGGACGACGCGATCAAGTACAGCCTGGGCTCCGTGCTCAACCACGTGTTGCTGCACCAGACGATCATCGGCGAGGAGGCCCTGCGCCAACTGGAGAAGGCGGGCGAAACCAAGGCCGACCTCGTGATCGGCTGTGCCGGTGGTGGTTCGAACTTCGCCGGGCTGGCCTTTCCGTTCCTGCGCGAGAAGCTGCACGGCAACCAGGACCCGACGATCTTGGCCGTCGAGCCGTCGTCGTGCCCGACGATCACCCGCGGCGAATACCGCTACGACTTCGGCGACACCGCCGGACTCACGCCCCTGATGAAGATGTACACCCTCGGCCACGACTTCGTACCGTCGACCATCCACGCGGGCGGTCTGCGCTACCACGGCATGGCGCCGCTGGTCTCGCACGCCGTCGACCAGGGCTACATCGAGGGGCGCGCGCTGCACCAGCGTGAGTGTTTCGACGCCGCGCTGGAGTTCGCGCGTACGGAGGGGCTGGTCGCGGCGCCCGAGTCGTCGCACGCCCTGGCCCAGGCCCGCCGAGAGGCGTTGGCGTGCAAGGAATCGGGCGAAGAGAAGGTGATCGTGATCGGCGTCTCCGGTCACGGCCTGCTGGAGCTCGGGGCGTACGCCGAATATCTCGAAGGCAACCTCGCCGACGACCCGTTGTCCGACGAGGACCTCACCGCCGCACTGGCGGGAGTGCCGCAGCTCTAGTCCACGTCCTCCGCGGCGCGGCGCTCCTCCAGGTTCGCCGACGCCGCGGCGGCCCTGGCCTGCACACGGCGCGCGAGGGCTTCGCGCTGCGCGTTGAGCATGAACATGCTCGCGATCCCCGAGATCAGGAACGCGATCACCAGCACCCACAGCGCCGGCACCTGTTCCCTGCCCGAGATCACCGCCCACGCGCCACCGACGATCCCCAGAGACGCCAAGAAGAGCAGGGCGCGCAGCCCGGTATAAACCCAGAACTCCTTCACCGGGCCAGCCTAGTTGGGGGGCGTACACCCGCTCACCGGGGCCGACCTACTCTGGATGGTGTGAAGTTCCTGCTCTTCGTGCTGCTCGTGGCCGCGCTGACCTACCTGGTCACGCGCACCCTGCTCGAGCGGATGGGCACGCGTACGCACCACGCGCCCCAGGAGCTGCCGCGGATGATCGCGCCGGACGACGACGACGAGTTCCTACGCGAACTGGACCGCAAGCGTCGTCGCGGTCAGTCCGACCCGCCACCCGCCTGATCGAGCGGGAGCACCTGCACCGTGGGCGCGGCGTACGAGTGCATCGACGTGGTCGAGAAGTAGTTGATGCCGATGAAGTTGAACCACAGCGTCAGCAGTCCCACGATCGACACCCAGGCCGCCCGAGAACCCTTCCAACCCGCGGTGGCGCGGGCATGCAGGTACGCCGCGTAGACGACCCAGGTAATGAACGCCCAGACCTCCTTGGGGTCCCAGTTCCAATACCGCGCCCATGCCTCGTGTGCCCAGATCGGGCCGGTGATCAACACCGCGAAGGTCCACACCGGGAACGCGAAGGCGTGCACGCGGTAGGACATCCGGTCGAGGGTCGCCAGGTCGGGGACACGGGCGAGGTACGTGCCCTGGTCACCGCGACGGGTCTTGACCAGGTAGAGGATCGACAACATCCCGCCGAGGGTGAATCCACCTGTGGCGATCACTGCGGAGACGACGTGGATCACCAGCCACGGTGAGAGTAGCGCTTCGCGCAGCGGGGCCACCGACGTGTGCAGCCAGACCACGTCGATCATCAAGCAGGCCAGCACGAAGCCGACGACGATCGGAGCCAGCCATTCCCACTTGTTGCGGCGCAGCAGCACCAGATAGCCGAGCGTGACGAAAAAGGTCCCCGCGAGGGTGAACTCATACATGTTGCCCCACGGCACCCGGTTGGGGTCCGCGGCCATGCCACGGCCGACGAGCGAGACGAGGTGCACGCCGGCGGCGATCACGGTGAGGAGGAGGCCGAGTCGACCGAAGAGCGCTGCGCGGTGACGCTCAGAGGCGTGGTCAGGGCTCTGCTCGACCGGCCCGGCATCGATGTGTGTCGTGTCGCTGCCGGGGCCGACGCCCACGGCCGTACGAGCGCGTTCCTTGCGCCCCACCGGCACATGCCGCAGCGCAGACCACTCGACCAGGTGCGACAGCAACGCAAGGAAATACACGACCCCCGCCACTGCGACCGCCTGGTCGCTCAGGGTCTCCCAGCCTGCATCGGTCACGCCGATCCACCTCCATTTTCGGCTCCGCTGCCCTTTGAGTCTTCTGCGGACTCAAAGGGCAGGTCACGCGTACGCAGTCCCAAGTCAGCCACGATCTGCTCCAACTCCTCGGCCGGCTCGCCCCCACCGGAGCGGTCCAGCACGGCGACCTGGATCGTCGCCAGTGTGTCACTCCCGCCCACGGTCGCGGCAGTCGGCGTCCGACGCCGCACCCACACGCGGCGCGGTCGGATGAACAGCGAGCCCATCAAGCCGAGCAGCGCCAGGCAGACCCCACCAAGCGCGATGAACTTGCCGGGCGTACGACTGATCTGGATCCGATTCCACTCGTCGAGACGCTCGAAGGTGACCGAACCGAGACCATCGGGCAGTTTCTTGGTCTCACCCGGCCTCAGATCGACGCGGAAGGGGGCACCTTTGGCGTTGCGCACCATCTTGGCCTTCGACTTGTCCAGTGCGTAGACCGACTGTGGCCGACCGTCATCCATCCCGAGGTCGCCGGTGTAGACCAACATCGAGATCGCGGGGTTCAGCGCATCGCCGAAGACCGACACGGGGAGTTCCTGGCCCTCGAAGCGGGCGTACGTCGGATAGAAGTTGCCCTCCAGCCCGATCTGATCCGGCTTGGCGTCGGCCGCCTTCACAACGCCGATCGACTCGAAGGTCCCCTGGTTGATCGGCAAGAACACGGTCGGTCCGGAGATCGCGATGTCACCATTGCCATCGCGCACGGTGATGACCGGCGCATAACCGTGGCCGATCAAGAAGAAGCTCGGTGCCGCCGATCGCCAGCGGGTGGTTGACCCGCAAGTCGTACGACTGCTCGTCGCCCGTGGGCGTGTCGCGGTAGGTCAAATGTGAGACGAACTTGCGAGCCTGGCCGCGCGAGGGGCCCTTGGTGATCCACTGGAGAGTGAAGTCGTCGACCTTGAAGTTGAACGGCTCCATGTCGTCGGGGTCGAAGAGCGAGCCGGGGACGAAGTCGTCGTACTGGGTCACGTCGTTGGTGAAACCGCCGCCCACGAGCACCAGGACCCCGCCGCGATAGCCGAGCAGCGATCCCATCGCGAAGCCGACCAGCACGATGAGCACAGACAGGTGGAAGAGCAGGTTGCCCGCCTCGCGAAGGTAGCCACGCTCGGCTGCGACCCAGTCGCCTTGCTCGTCGCTGCCTCGACGTACCCGATAGCGACGCTGTTTCAAAACTGCCGCCGCACGGTCGAGGACATCGCCGTCGTCGGTGTACGTGCCGCTCTCGGGCATCCGATCGAGGCGACGCGGGGCCGCCGGTGGCTGTGCCCGCCAGGCACGCCAATAGACGGCCAACCGCGGCACGATGCAGCCGACCAACGACACCATCAGGAGCAGGTAGATCGCCGCGAACCAGGGTGTCTGATAGACCGCGAAGAGCCCCAGCCGTTCATAGATCGGCGTCAGCGTCGGATGCGCGTCCTTCCAATCCGACGTCTTCAGCGAATCAACGGCCTCCTGGGGGATCACCGATCCCGGCACCGACGCGATCGCGAGCAGAAGCAGCAGGATCAGCGCCGTGCGCATCGAGGTGAGCTGGCGCCAGGCCCAGCGGAGGAGTTCGCGAACCCCGAGTTCGCTGGTGGCGCCGGTGCTGGATTGTTCGCTCCGCCGCTCACGCCTCTCGCTCATATCGCGACCCGCCAATAGTCCGCCAACTGCACCTGCAACCAGGTGACCGCCTCGGCCCACCAGCCGGTCACGAGCAGGATCCCGACCAGGATCATCATCGCGCCACCGATCCGAGTCACCCAGGCCTGATGACGGCGTACGAACCGCACCGCGCCGAGCATGCGTTCGTACGCCACCCCGGCCACGATGAACGGGATGCCGAGCCCGAGCGCATAACAGGCCGACAAGAACGCACCCCGACCGGCGGTGCCCTCGTTGAAGGCCAGCGCCCCGATCACGCCGAGGGTCGGTCCCATGCATGGCGTCCAGCCGATGCCGAAGAGGAAGCCGAGCACCGGCGCCGCGGCCAGTCCGACCGCCGGCACGCGATGCAAGCGCCATTCGCGTTGCAGTGCTGGCACCATGCCGAGAAAGGCCAGTCCGAGCACAATAGAGAGCGCACCCGCGGCGATCGCGAACGCCCGCTCGTGGCGTACGAGCGTCTCCCCCAGCGCACCCGACGCGGTGCCGAGGATCACGAACACGACCGAGAAGCCAAGGACGAAGAGCAGCGAGCCCAGCAGCATCCGGCCCCGACGCGACTGGGCGCGGCCCTCCGCCAGGTCGGCGCCGGAGATGCCGGTGGCGTACGACAGGTAGCCGGGCAGCAACGGGATCACGCAGGGCGAGAAGAACGACACCAACCCCGCCAACAACGCGACCGGGACCGCCAGGAGCAACGATCCGGACAGCGCTGTGTTCTGCACCCAGTCGGTCATGGTGCCGCCACGTCCGCCACGACATCGATCAGGGTGCGCGAGGTGCGTACTTCCCCGATGATCTTGGCCGCGACCCGACCTTCGGCATCGAGCACGATCGTGCTGGGCACGCGATTGGGGGGCACCTCACCTCGAAACGCCAGCAGACCGCTGCCGTCGGGGGCATAGAGCGAGGGGTAGTCGATATCGAACGAGCGCTCGAAGGCCTTGCCGTTCTCCGGCGACGAGTCGCGGATGTTGAGTCCGAGGAAGGCTGCGGTGTCGCCCAGCTCGGACTGCGCGGTCTTCAGCAGCGGCGCTTCGGTGCGGCAAGGCGCGCAGCCGGACCACCAGATATTGACCACCACCGGCTTGCCGCGAAAGTCGGCGATGTCGAGCGGCTCCCCGTCGAGGGTCTCGCCGGAAAGGGTCACCGGCTCGCCGCGATCGTCGGCCGCGACAACGGTGAGTTGGCCGTCCGACGTGACATAGCCCTTGCCGCCAGTGCCTTCGATCTCGGTGCAGCCGGTCAACGTGAGCGCCGCCAGCAGCAGCGCGAGGAGTGTCTTTCTCAAGGTCAGGGCCGCTTCTCCTCCGGCGCGCCACCGGCCGAGAACGGCGCTGTGCGATCACCGACGGGGATCAGGTCGCCGGCCGGCTCGGAGTACGACACCTTGGTCAGGCGGGTGCCGTCGAAGTGCAGCGACGTCAGCGAACACAACGTGCACTGGCGCGAGCGTGGATCGTGCAGGAACGAGCGCCCCTCCGCCGACAGGCGCGCCACCCAGATGGGCAGTTGGTGAGACACCACCACGGCCTCCTGCCCACGCGCGGCATCGCGCGCGTCGAACACCGCGGCGCGCATTCGCGCGGCGATCTCCTTGTACGGCTCGCCCCACGACGGCTTGAAGGGGTTGTAGAGATAGCGCCACAGCTTCGGGTCGAGCAGCGTCTTGGGGCCACCGCCGAAGTTCACTCCCTCGAAGTGGTTGGTCGACTCGATCACCCGGTCGTCAAGGACCGGGGTCAGACCACGAGCTGCCGCGAGCGGGGCAGCGGTTTCTTGGGCGCGCTCCAACGGCGAGACACGCAAGTGCACGATGTCGCGATCGCCGATCATGTCCGCGACCCGTTGCGCCATCTGTCGACCGAGATCAGACAGGTGAAAACCGGGTCGTCGGCCATAGAGCACGCCCTCGGGGTTGTGCACCTCGCCGTGCCGCAACAGGTGTACGACGGTCTTGTCGCTCATGAATCCCTTTCGACGCCGGCCGCGGCCCGCGCAGCAGCCGGCAAGGCCGCGACGATGCGCTCCAGAGCCTCATCATCGTGGGCGGCGGACACGAACCACGATTCGAAGGCCGAGGGGGGCAGATAGACGCCGCCGTCGAGCATCGCGTGGAAGAACGCGGTGAACGCCGCGACATGCTGGGCCTGTGCACCGGCGAAGTCGCGTACGTCCGTGTCGGTGAAGAACACCGAGAACATCGTGCCCGCCCGCTGGATCCGGTGAGGTACGCCGACCGCGGACAACGCCGCGCCGACCTCGGACGTGATCGTGTCGGCGGCGCGGTTGAGGGTGTCGTACACCTCGTCCGTGGCGAGTTGCAGCGTGGTGAGGCCGGCCGTGGTGGCGACCGGGTTCCCGCTCAGGGTCCCGGCCTGATAGACCGGACCCTCGGGCGCCAGCATGCCCATCACGTCGGCGCGGCCACCGAATGCCGCCGCCGGGAACCCGCCGCCCATCACCTTGCCGAAGGTCATCAGGTCGGGCACCCAGCCCTCGTGCGCGCCGTCGAGCCCGAAGCCGCCCATCGGGGTGGCGCGGAAGCCGGTCATCACCTCGTCAGAGATGAACAGCGCGCCGTTGGCCGTACAGATCCGAGCCAGGAACCCGTTGAAACCCGCGGCGGGCGGGACGACACCCATATTGCCGGGGGTGGCCTCGGTGATCACGCACGCGATGCGGTCTCCGTACGCCTCGAACGCAGCCGCGACCGCATCGAAATCGTTGTAGGGCAGCACGATCGTCTCGGCAGCCGCTGCCGCACTGACGCCCGGAGTGCCCGGCACGCTCAGCGTCGCCAGGCCGGAGCCGGCCGAGGCGAGCAGCGAGTCGACGTGGCCGTGGTAGCAACCGGCGAACTTCACGACCAGGTCGCGACCGGTGAAACCGCGCGCGAGCCGGATCGCGGACATGGTGGCTTCGGTGCCGGAGGAGACGAAGCGGACCTTGTCGACCGGCGTACGTCGCACGATCTCCTCGGCCAGCAGCACCTCGGGCTCGGTGGGAGTGCCGTACGACGTCCCGCGCGCCACGGCAGCCACCACGGCGGCCTCGACGTAGGGGTGCGCGTGCCCGAGCAGCATCGGCCCCCAGGAGCAGACCAGGTCGACATACTCGAAGCCGTCGACGTCGGTGAGGTAGGCGCCCTTCGCGCTCGCGATGAAGCGAGGCGTGCCGCCGACGCTGGCGAAAGAGCGCACAGGACTGTTGACCCCTCCGGGGGTCACCGTGCGAGCCCGCTCCATCAGGCCGGCCGAGGCGGGCACATCAGTATTGGTCACCGACTCATTGTGACCGAGCGACCTAATCCGTCGTAGCCCGGGCCATAACCCCCGACGTGAGTGGCGCGTTGAGCCTTCATGACCGAGCCGGAGGGAGCTCGGCCCGGAACGGAGTCCAGTCATGTCGCGCTTGCAGCCATCAAAGAAGACCCTGACCCTGGTGCCGCTCACGGCCACATCGGTCCTGGTGGCTGCGGGCCTGCTCGCCGTCGGATCGGGAGGCACCGCCACGAGCGCCGACAAGCCCCGACCGTTGCCAGGCGGCGGGGCTGTGCCCGCTGTCGCGGTGCAGGCGCCAGCCAGCGTTTCTCGTACGCCCGGCATCTCGCGCGCGGAGGCCGACGAGGCCGTCGCCACAGCGTCCGCCAGCGGCATCCCGAGCGCTGCGCTGCGGGCGTACCAACGCGCCGAGACGGTCATCAACGCCGCAGCGCCGGCGTGCAACCTGCCCTGGCAGTTGATCGCCGCGATCGGGCGGGTTGAGTCCGACCACGGTCGCTACGGCGGCAGTACGCTGGGCCAGGACGGGCGGGTCGTACCCGGGATCTATGGCATCGCACTCAACGGCAAGAACAAGACCCGCGTCATCCGCGACACCGACGGGGGCGAACTCGACAACGACACGACGTACGACCGGGCGGTCGGGCCGATGCAGTTCATCCCGACGACCTGGCAGGTGGTCGGCGTCGACGCGGACGAGGACGGCACCCGAGACCCGCAGGACATCGACGATGCGGCGCTGTCGACGGCCGTCTACCTGTGTTCGGGCAAGACGGATCTGTCGTCGCCCAGCGGCCTGCGCGGCGCGGTCCTGCGCTACAACCACAGCGAGTCGTACGTCGATCTGGTCCTCTCGATCATGCACTCCTATCAGTCCGGCGACTTCGAGTCGCTGCCGACCGGAGTGGTCGCGGCAGGCGATGCCGCGCCGTTCGCGGCGCCCCGGCCGTACGAGATCACGAGCACGGGCAAGCGGATCAAACGGACTTCGTCGACGCCCACGGGGACGACGAGCACCGGTCCGACCACCGGGCCGACCAGCGGGCCGACCAGCGCGCCTCCGACCGCGCCGACGACCAGCGCACCGAGCACGCCGCCCAGCCCCCCGCCGACGCACGTGCCCAGCACTCCCCCCACCAAGTTGCCCACCAAGCTGCCGACGTCGGTGCCGACCGTGATCCCCACGGTGGTGCCCACCGTGACCAGCGTCCCGACGATCGTGACCGGTGTGCTGACCCTCGTCGAAGCGACCGCGAAGTGCCTGGCCGAGGGCAAGGTCGACAACCTGCTCGACAGCAACGACGCGTTCGATCAGTGCGTGTACGCCTACACCCACTGACCTGTCGCATCTGCTCCGCGCGCGGGTGCCGACCTGTCGCGTCTGCTCCGCGCGCGGGTGCCGACCTGTCGCGTCTGCTCGAGTTATCCACAGGCACTCAACTCGTGGGCATGACTTCGCGCATGGCGGCCATGAGTATGGGATGACACTGAACGCATGGACCCTGCTGCCGCATCTTGACGACGACTTCCCGCTGGCCCTCGATGCTCCGTTCACGGTCAGCATGGCGAGGTCCGCGGGGGTCCCCCGGAGGTGGTTGAAGCGACTCGTCGACGAGGGACTGCTGCGTCATCCGATTAAAGGCTGCTATATCGCAGCGCAAGCCCCAGATGACACGCGTACGAGGGCCGAATGCCTCAAACTGGTGGCGCCGGCCGATGCCGTGATCGTCGATCGGCATGCGGGATGGCTCCAAGGAGCCAACATGCTCCTGCTGCCGAACGAGCATCTTGAAGCGATGCCAGTCACGATGTATCTGCCTGCCGCGTCCGGGAGGCGATTGCGCGCAAGCCTGGCAGACAGCGGTGAACGGACTTTTCAGGACGAGGACATCACGCAGATGCACGGGCTGCGCGTCACGACGCCCCTGCGTACGGCACTCGACCTCGGGCGCCAACGATGGCCCGAGGCGGCAATCTCCGCGCTCGACGCGTTGCATCGCCTCGGCACTTTCAGCGTCGAGGAACTCGTGGCTGAGGTGCCGAGATTCGCTGGCATGCGCTGGGTCACGACTTTGCGGCGGGTGGCGGCTCACACTGATGGGCGCTCGATGTCGGGCGGCGAGTCGGTCGTACGTTGGCGGTGGCTGCACATGACGGACGTGCCACCTCCCGAACTCCAAGTTCACGTTGTGCACGGTCATCGCGAGGCCTTCATCGACGTTGCCAATGAAGAACGCCTGGCCGGCATCGAGGTGCAGAGCAGGGCCTGGCATACCGGCGATGCGAAAGTCGCGGCCGACGCCAACCGCCTGAAATGGCTCCGCGAGGCAAAAGGCTGGGTCATCGAGGAGTTGTGGCCACACGACATCTACGGTCACAACGCTCGTGTCGAGTCGGCCATCATGTCGGTGTTCTGCCAAGCGCGAGAGCGAGATCGACGCGCGAGCTGAGCAGACGCGACAGGTCAGCGCCCCCGCCCGGAGCAGACGCGACAGGTCAGCGCCCTCGCTCGGAGCAGACGCGACAGGTCAGCGCAGGAGGGTGGCCGCCTCCGCGGCCCAGTACGTCAAGATCACGTCCGCACCAGCGCGGCCGATCGAGGTCAGCGTCTCCACGATCACCGCCTCGCGGTCGATCCACCCACGAGCGGCGGCTGCTTCGACCATCGAGTACTCACCGGAGATGTTGTACGCCGCGACCGGCACGTCGACCGCATCGCGCACCCGGCGGATCACGTCGAGGTAGGCCAGTGCGGGCTTGACCATCACGATGTCGGCGCCTTCGGAGATGTCGAGCAACGCCTCGCGTACGCCCTCGACGGCGTTCGCGGGATCCTGCTGATAGGTCCGACGGTCGCCGTCCAGCGAGGAGTCCACAGCCTCACGGAACGGCCCGTAGAACGCCGAGGCGTACTTGGCCGAATAGGCCAAGATCCCGACCTCGGTGTGCTCGGACGCGTCCAGCGCATCCCTGATCACCCGGACCTGGCCGTCCATCATCCCGCTCGGCCCGACCAGATCGACGCCCGCATCGGCCTGCGCGAGCGCCATCTGGGCGTAGACCTCGAGCGTACGGTCGTTGTCGACCCGCCCGTCGGCGGTGAGGACGCCGCAGTGGCCGTGATCGGTGAACTCGTCAAGACACAGGTCGGACATCACGGTCAGCGCATCGCCGACCTCGGCGACGACGTCGGTGATCGCGAGATTGAGTACGCCGCCGGGATCGATCGCGCCGGAGCCGGTCGCATCTTTTGTCGACGGCACTCCGAAGAGCATCACGCCGCCCAGACCCAAGGAGGCAGCCTCGGAGCATGCGCGCAGCAACGAGTCACGCGTGTGCTGCACGACGCCCGGCATCGACGAGATCGGTCGCGGCTCGCTGAGCCCTTCGCGGATGAACAGCGGCAACACCAATTGACGCGGTTGCACCGATGTCTCGGCGACGAGCCGACGCAAGCCGGGCGTACGCCGCAGCCGACGTGGCCGCACGAGTGGCCTGACCAGGTGCGGCTGCTCAGGAACGAGCGAGGAGTCAGGCATTCTTCGCCGACGCTCGACGACGACCCGACGGCTTGCGATCCGACGGCTTGGTGACCGGCTGACCCTGCTCGACCAACGCAGCGCGACGGGCCGCGCCGAAATCGGCGAGCGCGTCCACGAGCACGTCTACGTTGGGCGTCGGAGCCAGCACGTCCACGCGCAACCCGTGCTCCTCGACCGTCTTGGCGGTCTGGGGGCCGATGGCGGCGATGATCGTGGTGGCGTGCGGCTTGCCCGCGATGCCGACCAGGTTGCGTACGGTCGACGACGACGTGAAGACGACCGCGTCGAACTTGCCCGTCTTGATCGAGTCGCGGATCTCGGGCGCCGGGGGCGCCGCGCGTACGGTCCGGTAGGCGGTCACGTCGTCGCATTCCCAGCCGAGGTCGATCAGACCGGCCACCAGGTTCTCGGTGGCGATATCGGCGCGGGGCAAGAAGACGCGGTTGATCGGGTCGAGCACCTCGTCGTATTCGGGCCACACCTCAAGCAGGCCGGCGGCACTCTGTTCACCGGTCGGCATCAGGTCGGCGCGCAGGCCCCAGGCCGCGATCGCCTCGGCGGTCTTGTCACCGACCGCGGCGAGCTTGAGGCCGGAGAACGCGCGGGCGTCCAGGCCATACTCCTCGAACTTCTCGCGCACCGCCTTGACGGCGTTGACCGAGGTGAACGCGATCCACTCATAGCGGCCCTCGACCAGACCGCGCACGGCCTTGTCCATCTGTACGGGGTTGCGCGGCGGCTCGACCGAGATCGTGGGGACCTCCTCCGGCACCGCGCCATAGCCGCGCAGCCGAGCCGAGACCACGCCGGCCTGTTCCTTGGTACGCGGCACCAACACGCGCCAGCCGAAGAGCGGCTTGGTCTCGAACCACGACAGCACCTCACGGTGCTCCACGACCTCGCCGACCACGATCACGGCAGGCGGCTCCAGGCGCGCAGCCCGGACCTCTGCGGCGATGGTCTCCAAGGTGCCGACGACCGTACGCTGTTCGGCCGACGTGCCGACAGACGTCACGGCAACCGGGGTGTCCGCGGCGCGGCCGGCCGCGATCAGGTCCTTGGCGCTGGCCGCCAGTGTGCCCAAGCCGGAGAGCAGGACCAGCGTGCAGGCGTGGGTGTAGCGCGACCAGTCCACCTTGTCGGTGCAGGTCACGACCGCGATCTCGCGGGCGTTCTTCGCCGTCAGGGGCACACCGGCGTACGCGGGCACGGCACTCATCGACGAGACGCCCGGCACGATCTCGAAGCCGATCCCGGCCTTGGCGCAGGCCTGCGCCTCCTCCGGCGCCGAGGCGAACACGAAGGGGTCACCGGCCATCAGGCGTACGACTGCCACACCCTTCTTGGCCTCACGCACCACGACCTTGGCGCGCGCGGCGTGCGTCAGCGGCTGACCGTCCTCACCGAAGCCCCCGTCGACGAAGGCCGGCTCGTCGCCGTCGAGGAGCAGCGAGCGTACGAGGCCCTCGTGATCGGGTGTCTCGGTGATCACGACCGCGGCCTGGCGCAGCAGTTCGACAGCGCGCACGGTGAGCAGACCGGGGTCCCCGGGGCCACTGCCCACGAAGGAGACCCACCCCTTGGCGGTGGTGGGAACGGTCACGGTCTTGGACTCGGAGGCATTGGACTCCGTGGTCTTGCGAGGCGTCATGCGTGCGGTTTCCTTGCGGTTGTCTCCATGAGGTCGGCGGCGCCTTCGTCGAGCATGAGCTCGGCGAGACGGGTCCCCACGCCTGCGGCGTCGCCGAGGGGACCTGAAGCTGAGTGTCGTACGGACAGCGCGCCGTCGGGCGAGAGCGCGACGGCCCGGATCCAGAGTTCGTCGCCGTGTTCGCCCTCGACCACTTCGGCCAGGGCACCGAGCGGGGCCGAACAGCCGGCTTCCAGGGTGGCCAGGACCGCGCGTTCGGCGGTGATGCACGCCCGGCTGCCTGCGTCGTCGAGCACGGCGAGGGCCTGGACGAGGTCGGTGTCGGCGGTCCGGCATTCGACCGCCAAAGCGCCCTGTCCGGGCGCGGGCAGCATCTGCAGCGGATCGAGGGTCTCGGTCACCACCTCGAGCCGGTCGATCCGGGCAAGGCCGGCGCGAGCCAGCACGATGGCGTCGAGGTCGCCCGAGGTGACCTTGCCGAGCCGGGTCTCGACGTTGCCGCGCAGCTCGCAGACTTCGAGACCGAGGCCGAGCGCTTCCAACTGCGAGGCACGACGTGGCGAGCCCGTGCCGATCCGGCTGCCGACGGGCAACTCACCCAGCGTCAGGCCGTCGCGGGCGACGAGTACGTCGCGCGGGTCCTCGCGGGTGGGCACTGCCGCGAGGGTGATGCCCTCCGCTGCGGCCGTGGGGATGTCCTTGAGCGAGTGCACCGCGAAGTCGACCTGCCCGTCGAGGAGGGCTTCGCGCAACGCGCTCACGAAGACGCCCGTGCCACCCATCGAGGCCAGCGGTGCTGTCGAGCGGTCGCCCTCGGTCGAGATCGTCACCAAGTCGACCGGCCGGCCGATCCGCGACGTGAGCAGGTCGGCGACCCAGCGGCTCTGGGTGGTCGCCAGCGTCGAGGCTCGCGTACCGAGGCGCAGCGCGGTCATAGTCCCTCCACCCGGGTCACGGCCTGCACGGCCTCGGGGTCGAGCGCGAACAGTTCGGCGAGTGCGGCGGCATAGGAGACCGCCTCGCCCTCGGCTTCGAGTTCACGCACGCGTACGGTCGGCTGGTGCAGCAACTTCTCAGACACGCGGCGCAGGGTGGCGACGACCTCCGCGCGCACCTTGGGGTCCAGGTCGGGCAGGCGGTTGTCGAGGCGCGCGGCCTCGGCTTCGACCACTGACGTCGCCATGGTCCGAAGTGCCACGACGGTCGGGGTGACACTGGCGACCCGGCGGGCGGTCATGAACGCGGCGACCTCGTCGCCGACGATGCTGCGTACGTCCTCCAGGTCGTAGGGCAGGTCGTCGTCGTCTTCGAGGGTCTCGGCCAGGGAAGCCAGACCCACGAGGCGTACGCCCGGGAGGTCGGCGACCGTGGGGTCGATGTCGTGCGGCATCGCCAGGTCGATCGCCAAGAAGGACCGCCCGTCTGCCAAGGCAGGAGCGAGTTGGTCACGCGAGATCACGTGGCCCAGGGCACCGGTGCAGGCGATGAGCACGTCGGCGCGGGCGAGTTCGTCGTCCAGCGCGTCGAACGGCACCGACCGGGCGGCGTAGTCGGCAGCGAGACGGTCTGCGTTGCCGACCGTGCGGTTGCTGATCACGATGTCGCCGGCTCCCAGCCGCGAGACCGTCGCGGTCGCGACGCCGGCCATCGAGCCCGCGCCCAGGATCACCACTCGCTTGCCCGTGATGGCAGCGCCGTCGGGGGAAGCGTGTTCCAGTGCAGCCGTCACCAGGGAAGGCGCGGCACGGTCGAGATCGGTCTCGGCGTGCACCCGTTTGCCCACACGCAGCGCCTGCTGGAACAGCGTGTTCAAAGCGGCGCCGGCGGTGCCGAGTTCCTGGCCGACGCGCAACGCTTCTCGGGTCTGGCCGAGGATCTGGGCCTCACCGACGACCATCGAGTCGAGCCCCGCCGTCACCTGGAACAGGTGCGCGACCGCGGCCTCGTCATAGTGGACGTAGAGATGGGGCAGCAACGCGTCGGTGGGTTCGCCGGACCGTTCGACGAGCAGGCTGGAGAGTTCTTCGACCGAGCCGTGGAAACGGTCGACCTCCGCATAGACCTCCAGCCGGTTGCAGGTGGCGATCACGGTGGCCTCACCGACGTGCGACGAGTGGCGCACATCGGTGATCAGTTTGACCAGGCCGTCACGATCGAGCGCGAGCCGTTCGAGCAAGGCGACGGGCGCGGTCTTGTGAGAGATGCCGACGATCAGGACGCTCACGAGGCGGCCCCTTCGAGGTCGGCCGCAGGAAGACCCGGACCGTGCAGATTGGCTTTGCGTTGCTCGTGGTAGGCGAGAATCTGCAACTCAAGCGACAGGTCGACCTTGCGTACGTCGACGCCGTCGGGCACGACGAGCATGGTCGGCGCGAAGTTGAGGATCGAGCGGATCCCGGCGCGTACGAGTCGGTCGGCGACGGCTTGCGCGGACTCGGGCGGAGTGGCGATCACGCCGATCGACACGTTGTCCGCCCCGGCGATGGACTCCAGGTCCGACAGTGGGCGTACGTCCAGCCCCGCCACCGACTCGTGTTGCACATCGGGGTCCTCGTCCAGCAGGGCCACGACCCGAAAGCCCCGACTACGGAACCCGGAGTAGTTGGCCAGCGCGTGCCCGAGGTGGCCGATCCCGACGATGACGACCGTCCAGTCCTGCGTGACCCCGATCTGCCGCGCGATCTGGAACCGCAGGTATTCGACGTCGTAGCCGACACCGCGGGTGCCGTAGGAACCCAGGTAGGACAGATCCTTGCGAAGTTTCGCCGAGTTGACCCCCGCCGCAGCGGCAAGGTCCGCACTCGAACACGTGGTCGTGCCGCCGTCCGCCAGCGTCGTCAGGGCCCGCAGATACACGGGCAGTCGCGCGACAGTAGCCTCGGGTACGTCCCGGGCGCTGACAGCGGTTCTCCGTGCGGTCACAGTTCGCTTTCCAGCCGTCGCCGGCTGGGGACTTCACTCCCCGTGCGGCCGACGAAGGCGGGGCCACCATATGCAGTTTGTGAACGGGGGAACAAAACGAGCCGACCGGGCGAATATCACAGCAGGTCCGGACTTGACGCGCCGGGGTGCCCTGTGGGATCGGGACGGCCTCACAGTCGCCTGGTCACCGAGCCAACGCGGCGCGCAGACGTGCCTCGTCGACACGCCAGAAGTCGTGCTGTCGGCCGTCTACGAGCGTCACGGGGATCTCGTCGGCGTACGACGCCGGCAGGTCGTCGTGCTCGTCCAGGTCAAGCTCGACGAACGCCTCGCCGGTGTCGGCGCAGACTCTCTCGATGACCTCACGGGCCGCGTCGCACAGGTGACAACCCGGCCGCCCGATCAACGTGATCCTGGCTTCAGGACTCATCTAGCAACTCCAACGCGCGTCGCCGCTCCAGACCACGCAGGGTCCCCTTCTGCACCCGCCCGGTCATCGAGGTCGGCAACGTGTCGACCACCTCGATGCGACTTGGTCGTTTGAAACCGGCAAGGCCGGCGGTGCGTGCGCGCACGGCTGCCTCGATCTCGTCGGGGTCCTGCCCCGGCGCGAGCACGTACGCCACCACGGCCTGGCCGGTGCTGTCGTCCGCCACCCCGATCACGGCGGCGCCGCGTACGCCGGGCGCCGACAGCACGGCGCGCTCGACCTCGTGCGGATAGACGGTGAAACCGGAGACGGTGATCAACTCGCTGACGCGGTCGACGAGCGTGAGGTTGCCATGCTCGTCGAGGAAACCCAGATCGCCGGTCGACCACCAGCCGTCGGCACCGGGACCGTCCGACCCGTCGGGCCAATAGCCGCTGAAGAGATTGTCGCCCTTGATCTGGATCGAGCCCGGGTCGTCGCGTTCGAGCAGATCCCCCTGCTCGTCGACCAAACGCACTTCGACGCCGGGGATCGCGGCGCCGAGCGAGCCCGGCGTGAACGACTCGCTGCGCAGCGTCGTGGTCACCACCGGTGCGGCCTCGGTGAGCCCGAAGCCTTGATGCACCGGCACACCGGTGCGTGCGGTGAACTCCTCCACCACGTCGCCGGCTAGTTGCGCGGAGCCGGAGAGCACCAGCCGTACGGACCCCAGGCAGTCCTCCAGGTCGTCGACCGCCAGCCAGTGCGGGAAGACTGCCGGCGCCAGCGGCAGCACGCTGCACGCCTCGTCCTCGATCAGGTCGAGGGTCTCGTTGGGCTCGAAGCGTGGGGCCAGCACCAGTTTGGCGCGGCGGCTGACGACACCTCCGAGGACCGCGTTGAGTCCGTAGACGTGGAAGAGCGGGAGTACGCCCAGCACCACGTCGTCGGCGTGCATCATCGGCGGCTCGACGGCAGCCGTCTGCTCCAGGTTGGCCAGGAGCGCGCGGTGGCTGAGCATCGCCGCGCGTGGCTCACCCGAGGTTCCGGAGGTATAGAGCAGCACCGCGATCCGCTCGGGGTCGAGCAGGGGCGGCAGCGGGCGGGGGGCCGTAACGAGCAGGTCGGCGTACGACACGGTGCCCGCGGTGGCGTCGACACAAACGATCTTCAACTCCGCCACGGTGCGCAGCGCGGGGAGCGTACGCGCCTCACCGATCGCCAGCCGAGCACCACAGTCGGCGGCGATCCGCGCGATCTCGTCCCCATTGGCGCGCGGGTTGACCGGCACCGCCACCGCCTGCAACCGCAGGACGGCGAAGTAGGCGGAGATGAACTCGATCCGGTTGGTCAGCGCCAACAGCACGCGCTGGCCGGCGATGACGCCGCGATCGGCCAGCCCGCAGGCCACCCGTGAGGCCTGATCGTCGAGTTGCGCCCACGTCACGGAGCGCCCCTCGGACTCGACGACGGCGGTCTTGTCGGGCGACTGCGCGGCTGCGTCCGCGAGGAGGTCCGCAAGATCGGTGTGCGACATGGCGTCGAATCCTACGCGGTGGTGCCCGTGCGTGCAGGCTCACGGATTAGTGATAGTTGTCCTCGAGCCTGGCCCGCGATCGGATCAAGGTTGCCCGCGATCACCCGCATCAGGGCGCTCTTTCCCGCCCCGTTCGCGCCGATGAGTCCAGTGACACCGACTGAGATTTCGAGACTTAACTTGTCCAGCACGTTTGGTGCACGTCGGGTATAACGAACCGACATCTCCGTGCTCCGAACAACAGCGGACGGCACAACCGATTCCCCCAGCGACATCAGTAACTGAACGACATACTGCCGCCGCGGAGCATGGGTCTGTCGCCCAAGCGAGCACTTCGCAAGCTCGCGGCGTTGCGCGTGCCTTCGTAGCCTTAGCTGACAACTTCCACGATGTGCTGTCATATGACCAGGCATTTGAACTGGTGGCCGAGGTGTCTTTCCAGCCATAATCACAATATCCCACAGTGCCGTCTCCGCACGACTCGTAGAAATAGTAATGCGTGTTGATAGGCACAGAATAACTATTCGCGTAGGAATCCATTTGATAGGATGACGTCTTTGCTGCAACAGAGCCGCTGTTGACAAAGTCGCCATATCCTTGGGCCACTTTGGCCCACCCGCTGATCGCCACGAGCGGGCTGCTTTTGCTCCCCCAGGCCACCCCAGATGCCGGCGCGACGACCGAGGCAGTCACCACCGACGCAAGGACGCTGAGCCATAACATTCGAAACTTGATTACCGCGAACTCCTATCCACGAGCCGAAAACCCGAGACAGGCGAGCGAAAATTAGCAGTCAGCTGGGAGGACCGTCAACGTACGGCTTGCTCCATGGCGCCGACCCAAGAACAGCCTGAATAGCCCGGATCATTCACGGCTTGGCGATCAGTGTGCGACATGGCGTCGAATCCTACGCAACACAGTCCTGGCTAGGCTGAGACCGTGCGGGAAAGTGCGGACGACGAGGGTGTACGCGAGCCTGCCACCGTCGCACCGACTCGGCGCAACCTGCAGCAGCGTTCGGTGCTGGCCGGTGAAGCAGCCGCTGCCGACGCCGAGGTCGAGTTCGCGTTGCGCCTTCCGCCGGACCCGACCTCCGCGGCCTTCTTCGACGTCGACAACACCATCATCCAGGGCGCCAGCATCTTCTACTTCGCCAAGGGACTGCACCGGCGCGGCTTCCTCACCACTCGCACCATCGCCGACGCCGTCTACAAGCAGCTCTATTTCCGCCTCGTCGGCGTCGAGGACCCCGATCACGTGGCGGACGCGCGCAACTCCGCGCTGAGCATCATCAAGGGCCATACCGGGCGTGAGTTGGAGCAACTCGGCGAGGAGATCTTCGACGAGACCCTGTCGGCGAAGGTCTGGCCGGGCACTCGCGCCCTGGCGCAACTCCATCTCGACCAGGGCCAACGAGTCTGGCTGGTGACCGCAGCGCCGATCGAGATCGCCGTCGTCATCGCGCGGCGGCTGGGACTGACCGGGGCTTTGGGCACCGTCGCCGAGCGCGAGGACGGTGTCTACACCGGCCGACTGGTCGGCGATCTGCTGCACGGCCCGGCCAAGGCGGAGGCAGTAAAGGCGTTGGCCGCCCGCGAAGGTCTCGACCTGGCTCGCTGCAGCGCGTACTCCGACTCGTTCAACGACCTGCCCATGCTGGCGATGGTCGGCGACCCGTGCGCGGTCAATCCCGACGCGAAACTGCGTGCGTACGCCCGCGGTCAGGGTTGGCGGATCCGGGACTACCGCACCGGCCGCAAGGCAGCGCGGGCCGGTCTCGCAACCGCGGTGGTCGGCGGGGTCGCCGGTGGGGTGGCCGCGGGCATCGCTGCGTGGCGCGCCGGCAAAGGTTCTGCCGGTCAGGTGTGATCGGGGTGACTCGCGGGTAGGGTCGGGGGGATTTGCGGCCCGATCCGGACGGGCGGCAGGTCCTCCGGGAGGGCACCGCATGACTGCACCGATGCGCGAACTCGTGCGCGGTCTCGATGCGTTGCGCGCCGCCGTGGCACAGGTGTTGCTCGCCGAGCCCGCGTCTGCGCCGGCTCATGGTCCCGGCTGGCTGCTCTCCGAAGCGGCGTCGTCCACCGCGAGTCCCGGGGGGCGTCGCGACGACCGGGCGTACGCCGCCTCGTCGGAGGACTCCGAACTCGAGCAGACCCGCCTGATCGCCCTCGTCGAACTGGCCCGCGACGGGGACAAGGAGGCATTCGGGCAGTTGTACGACCACTACCACGTCGCGGTCTATCGCTTCCTGCTCTACCGCACTCGCTCGCAGACCCTCGCAGAGGATCTGACCTCGGAGACGTTCTTCCGCGCGCTGCGGCGGATGAACTCGTTCACCTGGCAGGGCAAGGACTTCGGCGCCTGGCTGATGACCATCGCCCGCAACCTGGCGACCGACCACTTCAAGTCTGGCCGCAACCGTCTCGAGTCGGTGACCGAGGACATGTCGGTCCACGACGATGTCGCCGAAGGCCCCGAGACCGAAGTGATCGCCTCGTTGACCAACGAGGTGCTGCTCAAAGCGTTGGCCGAACTGTCCGAGGACCAGCGCGACTGTCTGGTGATGCGCTTCCTGCAGGGGCTCTCCATCGCGGAGACCGCGGACGCGTTGGCGAAGTCGCAAGGCGCCGTCAAGCAGTTGCAGTTGCGCGCCGTACGCAACCTGGCGAAGGCCCTGCCGGAAGGGTTGCGTGACTGATGTCGATGATCGAGAAGATTTTCGCGGTCGCGCCCATAACCCCGGCCGGTTGCCGGTCGTTGGGCCAGATGTCAGAGGCTGAGCCGACCCGGCAAGGACCGAACCCCCGCGCGCACAGAAACGGAACATGCTGATGGGATCGCGGTTCGGCTCAGGGCGTGAATCGGAGGAGTTCGAGCGACTGCTCGAGGATCCGTCGGCGCCGCACGACCCGGCGTACGACGAACTCCTCAAACTCGTCGGCGCGCTGCATTCGATCGAGCAACCGTCGCCGCGCCCGGAGTTCAGCGCGTCCCTGCGTGCATCGTTGCTCGCCGAGGCGGACACGGCGCTGCTCGTCCAACCGCGCCCGACCCGATCACCAGCGGCGCCGTCGCGGACTCGTCGCTTCCGTCTCGCCGTCGCCGGGCTCGCGCTGGTCGGCGGCGTCGGCAGCGTCGGTGCGCTGGCTCAAGCCGCCGTGCCTGGCGACCTGCTTTATCCGATCAAGCGCACCATCGAATCCGGTCGGTCGGTGTTCACGTTCGGCGACGAGGCGAGCGGTCGGCAGCTGTTGGCGTACGCCACCGAGCGTCTCGACGAGGCGGCCGAGTTGGCCGAGCGCTCCGACGCGGACCCGGCCGACAGCGAGACCGCGCTGGCGGACTTCAGCGAACAGGCTCGTGGCGGAGCCAACGACCTGCTCGCGGCCTATTCGGCCGGTGCAGACGACGAGGCCATCGCCGACCTGAAGTCGTTCGCCGCGACCAGCCTGGACTCTCTCGCCGCACTCGCGCACAGCACGCCGGCCGAAGCAGACGACGAGTTGCGTACGGCGGTCGAGACCGTGCTCGACATCGACCGCCTGGCCGACGAGGCGTGCAAGAAGTGCGGTGGCCCCGGCATAGTCGAGATCCCCGCCGTGTTGGCCGGCAAACTCAACCGCGCAGAGTCCTCCCTCGACGCCTCCACCGCTGGGCACAAGCCGGGCAGGAAGCACCGCTTTACGCCCCCCGGCACGGTGGGCACCACCACAGCCACGGCGGCACCCACGTCCACGTCTACGTTCATGCCCACCCAGCAACCGACACTCGCTCCCCCCACCACGACGCAGCAACCCACGGTCGGGAACACCCCCACCACCAAGGCGACCGTCTCCGTCACGCCGTCGCTGCCCACCGTGACCCTGCCGACGATCTCGGTGACCTCGGTGCTGCCGACCCTCCCGACCATCCTCCCGTCGGTGACCGCGATCATCCCGTCGATCACCAGCGCGCTGCCGACAGTCCTGCCGTCCGAGATCACCACGATCTTGCCGTCGGTCTCGCTGCCCGTCATCACCGGACTGCCGGACGAGCGTCCCAACGCGCGCCCCAGCCCCGAAGCCGGCTGACTAGCGGATCCTGCGGATGAACTTCATCGCCGTCGCCGAATAAGGGGGATACACGACGGTGGGGTCCGGCCGGAAGCTGCGTACCAGCACCGCCTTCTGATGGCTCAGCTCCAGGAAGCCGGTGCGCCCGTGGTAGGCGCCCATGCCGCTCTGGCCGATCCCACCGAAGGGCAGTGACGGCACCAGGAAGTGCATGGCCGCGTGATTCACCACGATGCCTCCGGCCGAGACTTCTGCGACCATGCGTCGACGCGACGTTCTGGAGCGGCTGAAGAGGTACGCGGCCAGGGGCTTGTCGCGCTCGTTGACGAACTCGATGGCTTCGCCCAGCGACTTCACCGTGAGGACGGGCAGAATGGGTCCGAAGATCTCCTCGGTCATCAGGGGTTCGTCCGGGTCGGCGTCGACGACCACAGTGGGCGCGATGCGGCACTCGACCGGGTCTGCCGTACCTCCGAGGTGGATGCGCCCCCGCGTGGCGTCGAGCGCACTCGCGAGTCGCTCGAAGTGGCGTGGGTTGACGATCGGCTGATCCGAGGGGTCGGCTCCACGCATCTCGACGATGGTCGCCGCGATGCGCTCGACCAGCTCGTCGCGTACGGCCTCGTGCGCGAGCACGTAGTCGGGTGCGATGCAGGTCTGTCCCGAGTTCAAGAGTTTCACCCAGGCCAGTCGCCGGGCCGTGATCTCCAGGTCGGCGCTCTCGTCCACGATCGCCGGACATTTGCCTCCGAGCTCCAGGGTCGCCGGCGTGAGGTGCTGCGCAGCCCCGGTAAGGACATGCCTGCCCACGGCGCCGCCCCCGGTGAACACGACGTGGTCCACGCCCTGCGCGAGGAGAGCCTGCGTCAGGTCGCCGTCTCCCTCGACCACCGCCACCGCCTCCGGGTCGAGGTAGTGCGGAATCCAGGTCGCAAGCAGGCGCGACGTGGCGGGGGCCAGCTCCGACGGCTTGAGGACCACGCTGTTCCCAGCCGCCAGGGCCGAGACCACGGGACCCAGCGTCAGCAGGACCGGATAGTTCCAGGCGCCGATGACCAGCACGGTGCCCTTCGGCTCAGGTCGACTCATCGCCCACCCGGGCAACTGGGTCAAAGGCACCCGGCGAGGTGACGCGCGCATCCAACGCCGGAGGTGTCGACGCGCATGTCCGGCTTCAGCCACGACGCCGGCGATCTCGCTCAGCCAGGTCTCGAATCCGGGGCGGCGCAGGTCGGCCTCCAGGGCCGCCACGATCTCGGTCTCGCGTTCGGCACAGAAGCGTTCCAGCCCCGCGAGCTGGGTCAGGCGCCAGGCACGTGACCGGGTGCGCCCGGTGCCGTACGCCGCACGTGTCCGGGCCAACGCCTGCGCGGCCAGGTCTGAGGGAGCCTGGTCCAGCGTCATCGGTCGTTACCGCCCTGTGCGTGCAAGAGTCACTCCTCGCGTCAGCCGAACACCGAGGTGCGATCTTTGAGCAGTTCGAAGAGCGTCTGCTGGATCGTCTCTCGCACCTGGTCGGTCACGTCGAAGACCAGCATCGGGTCGTCGGCCGCGACGTCGTCGAAGGCATCCGTACGGATGGGTTCACCGAACTCCATCAGCCACTTCGACGGCAACGGCACCAACCCGAGCGGGCCGAGCAGCGGGAAGAACGGCGTGATCGGGACGTAGGGGATCCCCAGCAAGCGCGCCAAGGTCGGCAGATTGGCGACGAGCGGATAGATCTCTTCTGCGCCGACCACCGACAGCGGGATGATCGGGACCTTCGTACGCAGCGCCGCGGACACGAATCCACCGCGGCCGAAACGCTGCAACTTGTAGCGCTCGGAGAACGGCTTGCCGATGCCCTTGAACCCCTCCGGCCAGACCCCGACTAATTCACCACCGCGCAGCATCCGCTCGGCGTCCTCGTTGCAGGCCAACGTGGCGCCCGTCGCGCGGGCCACGGCGCTGACCACCGGCATCTTGAAGACCAGGTCGGCACCGAGGGGGCGCAGGTGGCGACCGGTGGCATCGAAGATCGCCGACATCGTCATCATCCCGTCGACCGGGACCGTGCCGGAGTGGTTGGACACGACCAGGGCCCCGCCCTCGATCGGGATGTTCTCCAGACCGCGAACCTCGATGCGGAACCACTTCTGCGCGATCGGGCGCAGCACCGCCATCAGGAAGCGCTCGGTGAGCTCGGGGTCGAACCCGAACTCGTCCACCGCATAGTCACCAGTCACCCGGCGCCGCAGGTAAGCCACGGCGTGCGCCAGTTGGCGTTCCCAGTCGGGGCCGAACACCTCGAACGCGCCGGTCTCGATCGCACGGCGCCACTCGGCCGCCCCGACTCCCGGGACGGCCCCGCGGTCGTGGGTGGTCGCGGCGGCTCTGGCGGTGCTGGAGGCCTGCTTGGGAGGAGGTGCCTTGCGTACGCGTTTGGTGGCCGTCTTGGCAGTGCCCGTACTGGCTGGGGCCGTGTTGGCTGGGACCGGTGTCTTCGTTGCTTTTGCGGAGGCTGATGCCGCCTTGGGTGCCTTCGGTCGGCCGGTCTTGAGCTTGCCCGCCTTCGGCTGCCCTGTCTCCTGCTGCTGGGCCGACTTGCGGTCGGCTGCTCGGTTGCCCGCCAGCCCGCGCGCGGCAGACGAGGGGCGCTTGCGGCCCGATCCGCGACCAGGGCGACCGCCGGTGCCGATCGGGATCACGTTGTCGTTATCGCGGATGGGTTCATGAGTGCTCATCTTCGCTCTCCCGCTACGGCCGTGAGTCGAGTCTTCGTACGAGGAGCGGGCAGGACGTCGGCCAACTCGTCGAGCACCCGCTCGCGGATGCCGCTGCTCGCGGTCAGGTCACGACCGAAGTCCGCGAAGGCCTCGGCCGTGGAGAAGCGTGGTTCGAAGTCGAACTCGGTGCGCATCCGGGTCGTGTCGAGCCCGCGACCGTACGTCAGGAACCCCACCTGCTCGGGCGAGAAGTCAGCCACCCCGGCCTGTCGCAGCACACTGCTGAGCTGGCCGACCGCGAAACTGGGCAGGGACAGGCTGGGTCGCTTGAGGCGGCGTACGGCTTGCGACATCAACATCACGCCGTCGCCGGCAAGGTTGAACGTGCCCGACACGTCGGTCACGACCGCATGGGTCAGCGCGGCGATCATGTCCTGCTCGTGCAGGAACTGCAGCCGCGGATCGAAGCCGAGGACGGTGGGGATCACCGGCAGCCGGAAGTACGAGGTCATCGGACTCACCACATGCGGGCCGATGACGTTGGCCGGGCGCAGCAGTGTCACGCGTACGTCGGGGCGACGGCGCGCGAACCCCCGGACGTACCCCTCGATCTCGAAGATGTCCTTGGCATAGCCCGACCGCGGCAACCGCTTGGGCGTCATGTCCTCGGTGAACATAGCAGGATCGCGCGGGCCGGCGCCATAGACCGTCGCGGTCGACTTGACGATCAGGTTGCGTACGCTCGCCGTCTTCTGCACGGCAGCCAGCAACTGCATCGTGCCGATGACGTTGAGTTCCTTCATCGTCATCCGCCCCCCGGCGCTGCCGGGGGTGGCGATCACGCTGGCATGGACGACCGTGTCGACGTCCTCTTTGACCAGGACCTTGGCGATGACCGGGTTGCGGATGTCGGCGCGGTGGAAGGAGACCGCGCCGATGTCACCACGGGGAGGCACGACGTCGACGCCGATCACACGGTCTACGTCAGGGTGGTCGGCGACGGCGCGCGCGTAGCGGCGACCCACATCGCGCGACACCCCCGTGACGAGAACCGTCCTGCCCATGGCTACGCGATCACTCGGGTCGTGCGGTCACTTGCCGAGCTTGCGACGCTGCACGCGCGTCTTCTTCAGCAGCTTGCGGTGCTTCTTCTTGGCCATGCGCTTGCGGCGCTTCTTGATGACAGAACCCACGGAATACCTTTCCAACTGACCAGACCCGGGGTCTCCCCGGTCCGGTAGGACCAAGTCAGCGTACCGGCCGTCGGCTTGCGCCAATAATCCGCCCACCTGTCGCGTCTGCATTTTCAGGACCCGTCGAGTTGTCGCGTTTGCACTCGCGGTTGTGGAGAACTCGAGCAGATGCGACAGGTCGAGGGGTCTGCGCGGAGCAGATGCGACAGGTCGAGGGGTCTGCGCGGAGCAGATGCGACAGGTCGAGGGGTCTGCGCGGAGCAGACGCGACAGGTCGAGGGGTCTGCGCGGAGCAGACGCGACAGGTCGAGGGGTCTGCGCGGAGCAGACGCGACAGGTCGGCGTCAGCCTGGCTCGCCTCCGCCTAGGCCTAGGCCTCGACTCCGGCTCACTCCTCATCCTGCGGTCCTGAATGCCGCAGGCATTGCGGGGCTCGCCTCCGCCGAGGCCTAGGCCTCGACTCCGGCTCACTCCTCATCCTGCGGAGTAGAAGCTCTTCTCCAGGTACGCCTGGACGTCCTTCTCGTCGACGCGGAAGGAACGGCCGACGCGGACAGCGGGCAGTTCACCACCGTGGACGAGGCGATACACGGTCATCTTCGACACCCGCATCATCGCGGCGACCTCCGCGACCGTCAGGAACTTGACCTCCGAGATGTCGCTCGCGTGGTCGGGTGAACTGGGCATTGGCGCACCAAATCCTTCTAGTCGACATGCCACCGGCTTCCCCACCGGTGACCATGCATGTCAAGCCAGAGTGACAATAGGGCCAGGTGTGACTTATGGGGAAGAGATTGACCCAAGAAACTTATGGGATCCGGCGTGTCGAGTTGATTTGGTCCAGTTTCGCCTCATTCACGGCATCGGATCGAGCCCGTGCAGCGGGAATACCGCCTCCCGGGTCGCGTGGATAGCGCGGTCGAGCCACGTGTCGGGGTCATAGCCCGCAGCCCAGTCGCGCCAGGCGGGCGTACGACCGTCGGTGAGCCGCGACGGCGCGGTGCGGCCGAGGGCGGAGTCGACGTACGAGCGCCATTCGGCGGGGATCGCGCCGCGGGGATCGAGTTCCTGCCCCGATGCGATCGCCAGGAGGTGGGTCCAGGCGCGCGGGACCACCTCGACGACGGCATACCCGCCGCCACCCGTCGCGACCCAGCGGCCGTCGCAGATCTGGTGGGCCAACTCGTGCAGTGCCTGATAACTCGCGCGCTGTCCATCAACGCTGAGCATGAGGTGCGTCAGCGGGTCCTCCATATGCGAGTCGCAGCCGTGTTGGGTGACCAGGACGTCAGGCGCGAACTCGGTCAGGATCGCGGGTACGACCGCATGGAACGCGCGCAACCAGCCCGCATCAGAGGTGCCGGGCGGCAGTGCGACGTTGACCGCCGACCCCTCCGCGCCCTCACCCCCGGTGTCGCCAGGGAACCCCGTGCCGGGGAACAGCATCTGGCCGGTCTCGTGCAACGAGATCGTGAGCACGCGCGGGTCGTCGTAGAAGATCCGCTCGACGCCGTCACCATGGTGGGCATCGACGTCGACGTACGCCACCCGCTGCGCGCCGTTGTCGAGCAGCCACTGGATGCCTACGGCGATGTCGTTGTAGACGCAGAAGCCGCTCGCCGCGCTGCGCATCGAGTGGTGCAGCCCGCCGGTGATGTTGACGCTGTGCAGACTCTCGCGTTCCCACACCTGACGAAACGCCTCGACCGAGGCGCCGACGACATGCGCGGAGGCTTCGTGCATGCCGGAGAAGACCGGGTTGTCGTCACTGCCGAGGCCGTGCGCGAGATCGACCGCACCGCTCGCGCCGACCCGCTTGACCGAGTCCATGAACGCCTCGTCGTGCACGGTCGCGATCAGGTCATCACTGGCGACCGGCGCGTCCACGCGGCGCAGCCGTTCGTTGAGCAGCCCCAGTGACTCGGCCAACCGCATCGTCAGGTCGACCCGGACGGGCGACATCGGGTGCGTTGGCCCGAAGTTGTATCCCGTCAGTCGTGGATCGAACACCACCGTTGCGGGACCCGGGCACGTCTCCATGCTTCGCACGTTACCGCTCGCGTTCGTCCGACGCCGAGCGGCATGCGAGACTTGCCCTCGTGCGTACGACTTCCAACCTGTGGTGGGCCGCCTGACCGGCGGACCTCGTACGCGCGCATCCCACGCACCCAGGCCGCCTTCGGGCGGCTTTCGTCATTTCGATGCCCTTGCCGCCGCGACAGGCGCCGTCATCGAAAGGCACTCCATGACCCGCTCCCTCTCCCTTCTCACCCCTTCGGGCCGACTGACGCTGGGCAATCTGCTCGGAGCCTTGCGTCCGATGGCCGCCCGGCAAGACGACGCCTTCTATGGCCTCTCCGACCTGCATGCGATGACGACGCGGCACGACCCGGCTCTCTTGCGCGCCCGCAGCGACGAGATGGCAGCGCTGCTGCTGGCCGTCGGCCTCGACGACGCGTGCCTGTTCCGACAGAGCGCCGTGCCGGCGCACGCACAACTCGCGTATCTGCTCGAATGCACCGCGACGACCGGCGAACTGGGGCGGATGATCCAGTTCAAGGAGAAGGGGCGGGACCGATCCGTACGCGCGTCGCTGTTCACCTATCCGGTGCTGATGGCCGCCGACATCCTGCTCTACCGACCGACTGTCGTCCCGGTGGGCGACGACCAGCGCCAACACGTCGAACTCACCCGCGATCTGGCGATGCGTTTCAACGCGGCGTACGGGCCGGTCTTCACGGTGCCCGAGATCGCGACGCCGGTCGCGGGTGCACGAGTCATGGATCTGGCGGAGCCGACGCGCAAGATGTCGAAGTCGGTCGACGGCCCGGGGACGATCTTCCTGTTGGATCCGCCCGATGTCGTACGCCGGAAGGTCTCGCGCGCGGTGACCGATTCCGACGTCGGACCGCCGGCCGTACGCGCGGACCGTGAGGCGAAGCCGGGCGTCACGAATCTGCTCGACATCCTCACGGCGTGCGGTGGCAGCGCAGCCGGGATCGAGACCTATGGCGCACTCAAGGCTGCGGTGACCGAGTGTGTGGTCCAGACGTTGGCGCCGATTCGAAAAGCGTACGACGAACTGGCGGCCGACCCGGCGTACGTGCATTCGGTGTTCGAGCGCGGCGCCGCACGCTGTCGGCAGGTCACCGAGCCGGTGCTGGCCGAGGCGGGTCGGGCGATGGGGTTGTGAGGCTTAATGTCACTCGCCTTCGGCGAGCGCGCGCGAACGGTTCCGCGCCGCCTCCATCGCGGCCAGGAACGCCGCGCGCACCTTGTGGATCTCGAGTTCGCGCAGAGCCGAAGCCGTCGTGCCGCCAGGCGAGGTGACCTGCTCGCGGAGAACGACCGGGTGCGTCCCGGTCTCGCGCAGCATCTTGGCCGAACCGACCAGGGTCTGCACGACCAGATCGGTGGCGGTGGCGCGCGGCAGGCCGAGATGTACGCCCGCCTCGATCATCGACTCGACCACGAAGAAGATGTAGGCCGGTCCCGAACCCGAGATCGCGGTGACCGCGTCCTGCTGCCGCTCGGGAATGCGTACGACTCGACCCACCGACGACATCAGCGACTCGGCCTCGGCGAGGTGCTCCTCGCTGCAGTGCGAGCCCGGTGAGACCGCCGCCATTCCCTCGTCGACCAGCGCGGGCGTGTTGGGCATGACGCGTACGACGGCCACCCCAGAAGGCACCCGGGACTCGATGAAACTCGTCGTGATGCCGGCTGCGAGCGAGACGAGCAACTGACCCGCGCGCAACTCGGGCGCGATCTCCTCCAGCACCGCCTCCATGTCCTGCGGTTTCACGACCAGCGCCACGGTGTCGGCCTTGGCGGCGGCCTCCTTGTTGGAGACGACGGCCACGCCGTACCTCTCCTCGAGTTCGGTGGCCCGCTCGCTGCGCTTCTCCCCCACGAGGAGGTGGTCGACGCGGCGACCGGCCCGGACGAGCCCCGACAGCAGGGTCTCCCCCATCACGCCGGCGCCGATGATCGCTGTGCTCATGGCGCTAATGGTGACACGCGCTCAACTCTTGGAGACCAGCGAGCGCAGGAAGAAGCCGAGGTTCTGCGGACGCTCGGCCAGGCGGCGCATCAGGTAGCCGTACCACTGTTCGCCATAGGGCACATACACCCGCACGGTCTCGCCGTCGTCGGCCAGGCGTTGCTGCTCGTCGGGACGGATGCCATAGAGCATCTGGAATTCGTACGACCCCTTCTCGCGGCCGAAGCGCCCGATCAAGGAGGTGGCGATCTTGATCATCCGTGGGTCGTGGGTCGCGATCATCGGATAGCCGCGACCTTCGAGCAGCACCTTGAGGCAACGCACGTACGACCGGTCGACGTCGAGTTTGTCCTGGAAGGTGACCGACTCGGGTTCGTCGTACGCGCCCTTGCACAACCGCACCCGCGAGCCCTCGTACGCGAGATGACGGCAGTCGGCTTCGGTGCGATGCAGGTATGCCTGGAGCACCGCGCCGGTCTCGGGGAAGTCCTTGCGCAGGTCGCGCAGGATCAGCAGCGTCGAGTCCGTGGTGGTGTGGTCCTCCATGTCGAGGGTGACCGTGGTGCCGGCGTTGCGCGCGGCGCGGCAGATGGTGCGCGCGTGTTCCAACGCGATCCGATTGCCGCCCTGAGGCAGGGCCTGACCGATCGCCGACAGCTTGACGGAGACCTCGGCGCGGCGAGACCAGCCGCGGTTGCTCAGCTCCGACAACAACGCGATGTAAGCCTCGACCGTGGCCTGTGCCTGGTGCTCGTCGAGGGTGTCCTCACCCAGATAGTCCAGCGTCACGGCGAGGCCTCTTTCGACCAAGGCCTCGGCAGCCTGAACCGCGTCGGCAGTGGTCGTTCCCGGGACGTGCGAGCGTACGATTCCCGCCGACACCGGCATGGTCTCGACCAACTGCTCCACCTGCTTGCTGCGACTCAGCATCAGCAGTGACTCGCGCAGCAGACCCATATCCAGCAGGTTAGTTGGTCCGGCGTTCGAGGGTCACGGCACCGAGCGCGAGCCCCGCGATCGCGAACGCGCTGACGATCGCCAAGTCGGTCCACACCGGCCCGGTCGTCGTGGACGTCTGCAGGTGCTTCATGGCGTCCACGGCGTACGACAGGGGCAGCACGTCGCTGATCTGCCGGAGCACATCCGGGAGTCGGTCACGCGCGACCAGCAGGCCGCACAGCAACATCTGCGGTACGACGACCGCGGGCATGAACTGGACGGCCTGGAACTCGGTCTGGGCGAAGGCGCTGACGAAGAGGCCGAGCGCCGTGCCGAGGATCGCATCGACCACGGCCACCGCCGTGAGGAGCCACACCGGGCCAGACATCTCCATCCCGAGCAGGCCGACGCTGACGGCTACCGCGAGCGCGGACTGGACCGCGGCGACCAGGCCGAAGGCGAGGGCGTACCCGAAGAGGAAGTCGAGTTTGCCCATCGGCATCGCCAGCAGGCGTTCCAAAGTCCCGCTCGAACGTTCACGCAGCGTGGTCACGCTGGTGACCAGGAACATGATGAACATCGGGAAGAGCGCCAACAGGCCCGGCGCGATCCCGTCGAACACGTCGCGTCCGGTCATCGGGTTGACGGGGACGTCCTTGAACATCCACCACAGCAGCGACATCAGCAGGGTGGGGAGGAGCAGCAGCATCGCGAGCGTACGGTGATCGCGGCGCAACTGGGCCAGGACTCGGCGCATGACAGCAAGGGTGATCCGGGGTGTCATTTCGACTCCTTCACCAGGGCGAGAAACGCGTGCTCGATGTCGCCTTGACCGGTGTCTTGGCGGATCTGCTGTGGCGATCCGTCGGCGATGATCGCGCCGTCTCGCATGAGCAGGAGTCGATCGCAACGGTCGGCCTCATCCATCACGTGGCTGGAGACGAAGACCGCCGATCCCGCATCCGCGAGTCGGTGGAACAGCGCCCACAGGTCCTGGCGCAGGAGTGGGTCGAGGCCGACGGTCGGCTCGTCGAGGACGAGCAGGTCAGGGTCGCCGAGCAGCGCGACGGCCAGGCTGGCGCGACTGCGCTCACCGCCGGACAGGGAGCGTACGACCTGGTCCTCGTGACCGTGCAGATCGACGGCGGCGATGGCCTTGTGGACTGACTCCTGGTCCAGGCCACGCACCTGGGCGAAGAACTTCAGATTCTCGGCGACGCTCAGGTCGTCGTACACGCTGGCCGCCTGGGTGTGGTAGCCGATCCGGTCGCGCAGCGGCGCCGACCCGGCCTCCTCACCGAAGACGGTGACGTCACCGCCGACGATCTTCTGGACCCCGACCAGGCAGCGCATCAGCGTGGTCTTGCCGCAGCCCGATGGGCCGAGCAGGCCGGTCACCCCGCCGCCGATGGAGAGGTCGAGCCCGTCGAGGACCGTACGCGACCCTCGCTTCACGACGAGATCCTTGATCTCGACCGAGTTTTTCATCATGCGTTGAATACTGCTCCTGTGTCGGGGCGCCGCGCAAGTTCGCCAGTGTGCAGACGCGACAGGTCGGGGGGTTTGCGCCGAGCAGACGCGACAGGTCGAGGCAGTTGCGCTGAGCAGATGCGACAGGTCGAGGCAGTTGCGCGGAGCAGACGCGACAGGTCGGCTAGAGGTCGTCGGTGAGATATCGCTGCACCGTGGGGCCGATCAGTGCGACGACTTCCTCGCTCGACAAGGCGACCATCGGTTCGAGGGCGACGAGATAACGCGTCACGATCAGGCCGATCAACTGGCTGGCGATCAGCGGGATGCGTACGTCCGGCTGATCGCGCACCAACCCGCGCAATGCCGGGCCGATGACCACCGGCAGGAAGCCGGTCCGCGCGAAGCTCCGCGCCCGACGGCTCGACGATGGTTCGGGCCAAGGCGAGCAACGCGGGTTGCAGCTCGGGGTCGTCCCATACCGACAAGAACGCCCGCATCAGTCGCTCCCCCGCGCCGTCAGGTCCGGCCGCGACCACGGGCGCGAGCACCTCGCGCGGGTCGACCGGCAACGCCAACGCGGCGACGAAGAGTTCGTCCTTGCTGCCGAAGTAGTGGTGGACCAGCGCCGCGTCGACGCCGGCTGCCGCCGCGACGCCGCGGATCGTCGTACGCGTGAAGCCATGCTCGCCGAATGCTTCGCGCGCAGCCGTGAGAATGGCCGCCTTCGTGTCGGGGGCACCCCGGCGGCGACCGCGACGGGCGGCCGGACTCATCTGGGTTCTCGACTCTGCCGCACCAGTGGCGCGGTGAAGTGCTCGCGGGCGAACTCCAACGATTCGCGCAGATCACGAACGCGTTCGGCCGAGGTGTTGCAACGCCGGGTGTTGATCTCCAGCACGACACTGCCGGCGAAGTCGAGGGCGACCAGGTGCGCCAAGAACCCCGCCGCATCCATCGCGCCACGACCGGGGACGAGGTGTTCGTCCTTGGCCGACCCGGTGCCATCGGTCAGGTGGATGTGGGTGAGGCGGTCCCCCATCCGCTGGGCCATCTCGACCACGTCGTCACGCGCGATCGCGGCATGTGAGAGATCGATCGTCGTGTGCGCGAAGTCGTGCGCGGACGGATCCCAGCCGGGGACGTACATCTCCATCTTCGCGCGACCGCGACGGCCCTTGCCCGAGGCCCGCCACGGGTACATGTTCTCGACGGCGAACCGCATCCCCGTCGAGGCTTCGAGGGCGGCGATCCCGTCCACGAAGCCGGTGGCGTACTCGCGTTGCCACCGAAATGGCGGGTGTACGACAACCACGCTCGCTCCCAGCGCGTGGGCCATCTCGGCCGAGCGCTGCAGCTTGACCCAGTGGTCGGTGCCCCAGACGCGCTGGGTGATCAGCAGACAGGGCGCATGGATCGCGCAGACCGGCATCTCGTGGTGGTCGGAGAGTTGTTGCACGGCCGCGACCTGCTGGCTCAGCGCGTCGATCCCGACCATCACTTCCACCGCGTCGTACCCGAGCGCCGCGGCATGCGCGAAGGCGTGCGCGGTCGACTCGGGGTAGACCGAGGCGGTGGACAGCGCGACGGTCATGCGCCGTTCCCGAGCACGCTGATCTGGTCGATGCGTTCCAAGATCACGCCCTCGCGCAGCGCCCACGGGCAGATCTCCAACTCGGGAAGTTCGAAGATCTCCATGCAGGCTTCGGCGACCATCGCGCCCGGCACGATCTGATGCGTACGACTGGGCGAGACCCCGGGCAGCGAGGCGAGTTCGTCGGGCGAGAGTTCGAGCAGTTTCGGGATCCAGCCCTTGAGGTCGCTCAGCGCCAGGGTGCGGCTCACCAGCGGCCCTTCACCCGACGGCGCCGCGCCGCACACCCGGGCCAGCGACCGGAACGTCTTCGACGTCGCCGTCGCCTTGTCGGCCTTGCCGGTGCGCAACAACTCGCCCGCGTCGCGCGCGATCTCGGCCCTGATCTCCTTGCGCATCCGGCGTACGGCATCCTCGTCCGCCTTGCCGTCGACGAACCAGGCCTTCGCCAATCGCGCTGCACCCAGCGGCAACGACCACGCGACCGAAGGCGCCTCCCGCGATCCGCTCGCGATCTCCAACGAACCGCCACCGATGTCGAACAGCGCGAGACGCCCCGCCGACCAGCCGAACCAACGGCGTACGGCCAGGAAGGTCAGTCGTGCCTCGTCCTCCCCGGAGAGCACCTTGATGCGTACGCCCGTGCGTTCGGCGACCTCGTCCAGCACCTCTTCGGTGTTGATCGCGTCGCGCACCGCGGAGGTGGCGAACGCCATCATCTCCTCGCAGCCGCGGTCCTCGGCGACATCGATCGACGACAAGGTGAACTTCGTCAGCGCCTCGATCCCCGAACGCGAGACCGCGCCCTGGCCATCGAGATGCTCGGCCAGGCGCAGCGGCTCCTTGTGGGAGTACGCCGGAAGCGGCGCGGCGCCACCGCGGGCATCCACCACCAACAGGTGCCCGGTGTTGGAACCGATGTCGAGTACGCCCAACCGCATGGTGCGAGGTTATAGGTTGCGCAGGTGCCCGAGGTTGATCTGGTGTTTCCACGTGCGTACGTCGAGTTCGTCGATCCGGCCGACGACGCGCAGGTCTTCCGCTGCGACCTGACCTGGCTGACCTCGTCGTTCACCTGCATCTTCGGACAGGGCTGCCAGGGCATCTATGCGTCATCCCCGGACACGGGCTGCTGCACGCTGGGCGCCCACTTCGCCGACAAGGACGACGAGAGGCGAGTCGCGGCGTACGTCGCCGAACTCACCCCCGAGGTGTGGCAGTTCCATCCCGGCCGCAAGCGGGTCAAGCGCAGCGATTGGACCGAGGTCGACGAGGACGGCGACCGCAAGACTCGTACGCACTCGCATCTGGGGCAGTCGGCGTGCGTCCTGCACAACCGTCCGGACTTCGCGGAGGGCGCCGGTTGTGCGCTGCACCTGCTGGCCCTGCAACAAGGGCGCGAACCACTGGAGACCAAGCCGGACGTGTGCTGGCAGTTGCCGATCCGGCGTACGTACCGCACCGTCGAGCGCGCCGACGACACCTCCTACCTGGAGATCTCCATCGGAGAGTACGACCGGCGGGGCTGGGGGCCGGGAGGTCACGACCTGGACTGGTACTGCTCGGGCAACACCGAGGCGCACGTCGCCGTGGAGCCGGTGTTCGTGACGAACCGGCCCGAATTGGTCGAACTGATGGGACACGCGGCGTACGACGAACTCGCCCGCCACTGCGAGGCGCACGTGCGGTCCCGCTCGGCCCTGGCGTTGCATCCAGCCGACTGAAGTTGTCGCTCCACTCCGACAATCTCGACGTCGAGAGAGCGACCCCGATTGTTTCGCGGGCCGTGCCGCAGTTCACAATCAAGTCATGCGCCTAGACCATCTTTCGTTCGCGGCCGGTCCGGATGGACTCGTGGCCACCGCGGCGCGACTCGGGGACCTGCTCGGCAAGAAATTCGTCGATGGCGGCGTGCATCCACGCTTCGGCACCCGCAACCTGACCCTGCCGCTGGCCAACAAGACGTACCTCGAGATCGTCGAGGTGCTCGACCATCCGGCGTCCGACAAGGCACCGTTCGGGCAGGCCGTGCGTGCCCGCTCCGCGCTCGGCGGCGGCTGGCTGGGCTGGGTGGTCCGCGTACGCGACATCTCCAAGACGGAGGCGCGTCTGGAGCGAGAAGCCGTCCAGGGCAACCGTTATCGCAACGACGGCACCGAGTTGCGCTGGAAGCAGATCGGCGTGAACGGCCTGATCGCCGACCCACAGTTGCCGTTCTTCATCGAATGGGAGACCGAAGGCGAGTTGCGTCCGGGCCACGCGGGCGATGACGACTATTCACTGGCCGCACTGGAGATCGCTGGCGACCCGGCACGCGTCTCGGAGTGGCTCGGCGAACCGGTGGAGGCCGCCCTGGAGGACTTCAAGGTCGAGTGGGTCGCCCCCAACGGCACCCCCGGCATCCTGGCCGCCCAGTTCATGACGCCCAACGGGCTCGTGCGTATTTGAGCGCACCACGTGCGCGACGAAGTCGCGGCGCGTGACGTGCGCCAGGTTGAGCGAGCCCACGACCGAGGAACGAGGTCGTGCTAGGCGTGTCGAAACTCAGCACCCCACCCGGCGCCATCGAGAGCCCCAACATCTGGCGCACGCCCGCAACGTACGAAATCGAGAACCGCGCCGTCGACCCCGACGGGCTGCTGACCGCCGCGATGCGTGAGATCGGCGACTGGGCCGACCGCGACGTGCTCGATATCGGGTGCGGCACCGGGTTTCACCTGCCGCTGTTCGCCGCGACCGCGCGCTCGGTGGTCGGCGTGGAACCGCATCCGTCGTTGGCGACGCTGGCTCGTCGGCGGGTGCGCCGACTCGATGCGGTGCGCGTGCTGGACGGGACGGCGCAGGAGTTGCCGGTGGCTGCATCGTCGGTGGATGTCGCGCATGCGCGCTGGGCGTACTTCTTCGGTCCGGGGTGTGAGCCGGGCCTGTTGGAGTTGTCCCGGGTGATGCGGCGAGGCGGGGTGGCGTACATCCTCGACAACGACAAGTCGACCTCGACCTTCGGCCGCTGGTTTCGCGAGGGCTACCCGTGGCTGCCTTCGGCGCCGACGATCGAACGCTTCTGGTCTGTGCAGGGCTGGACTCGCAAGTCGGTGACGATGCGCTGGCTCTTCGAATCGCGTGCAGACCTGGAGGCGGTCGTACGCATCGAGTTCGCCCCCGAGGCGGCCGAGCGGATCCTGGCCTCACATGACGGAGTCGAGGTCGACTACGCGGTGAACCTGTGGTGGCGGCGTTTTTGAGCGACTGGACACCCGTTCGGGCCGCTAAGCCCCCGGTTCGCCGGGGGTTGAGCGGACCGGAGTCCGCTCGACCGCCGCGAGCGCGTCAGCGCTCGGTCGAGCCGCGCACCGCCAACGTCGGGGACAGCAACCGCCCCAACTCGCCGGGCGCATCGGAGCTGAGGAGCCGTTCGACGGCGTGCACGATCTCGACCGCCACGTCCTCGAGCGGTTGGCGTACGGACGTCAGCCCACCCGGGAAGACCTGTGCAGCCTGGGAATCGTCGAAGCCGACCACGCCGATGTCCGCGCCCGGGCGCAGGCCGCGCGAGGCGAGTTCGTGCAGCACCCCGATAGCCAAGGTGTCCGACGCACAGACGATGCCGGTGGCGCCGGCCTCCAGCAGCTCGGCTGCGGCAGCGCGTCCACCCTCGACCGAATCCTCCGACTGGCGTTCGAGTCCGGCCGTGTCGAGGCTGGCGAAATACATCGCCCGCTCCCAGCCCGAGCGCCGGTCGACGTTGATCACGCTGTCATCGGTCCAGCCGAGCCAGGCGATCCGCTGGTGGTCGCGCTGGAGCAGATGGTTGGTCGCCAGGCCGGTGCCTGCCGCCCCGTCGACGTCGACCCAGGGATGGGTGGCCTCGGGGCTGTCCCACGGCCGCCCGAACGCCACGAACGGCGCGCCACGTTCGGTCAGCCAGGCGGCCTGAGGGTTGCCGAGGTAGGTGTCGGTCACGACGAGGGCGTCGACGGCGGTCGCCCGCAACACCTCGTCGTATCCCGCGACCGGATCCTCACCCGCGATCAGCAGCACGTGATGGCCGGACTCGGCGGCGGCCTCCACGAGCGAGTGCACGAAGCGGTCCATCATCGCGTTGGCGGTGCCCTCTTCTGCCCTGCTGAATCGCAATCCGATCAGGCCCGACTGACGCGTGCGCAGGCTTCGGGCGGCCCGGTTGGGCGAGTAGCCGAGCGTACGGATCGCCTGCTGGACCCGTTCCAGTGTCTCGGGGCGCAGCAGGTCGGGGTTGTTGACCGCATTGGACACCGTCTGGCGGGAGACGCCAGCGAGTTCGGCGACGATCTGGAGGGTCGGAGGACCCTCGTGGGACTCGGTGCTGACGGCCACGGTTACTCCCTGGTGGATCCTTCCAAGCCAGGTTACTACTCGTGGTCGCTCCCGCTGCCGGCGGCCGCGACCGATGCGCAACGCCCGTTGTCGGTCGCTGCGTCTAGCGTTGCGCGGGTGAAGAGGCAGAGCACGGTCTATCGCTGCACCGAGTGTGGCTGGGAGGCCGCCAAGTGGGTCGGCCGCTGCGGTGAGTGCCAGGCGTGGGGCACGGTGGCGGAGAAGACCACCCGCGGTCCGCGGGTCGCGGCCTCACCGGTGACCAGTGCCGCCGTGCCCATCGGGCAGGTCGACGTGAGCACGTCTGCCTTCCGGGGGTCGGGGGTGCCCGAACTCGACCGGGTCCTCGGCGGCGGGCTCGTTCCGGGTGCCGCCATCCTGCTCGCCGGAGAGCCGGGCGTCGGGAAGAGCACCCTGTTGTTGGAGGTGGCCGCACAGACCTCGCGCACCGGACGACGCACGCTGTATGTGACCGGCGAGGAGTCCGCCTCCCAGGTGCGGCTGCGAGCCGACCGCACCGGCGGGATCCACGACGAGCTCTATCTGGCGGCTGAGACCGATCTGGGCGCGGTGCTCACGCACCTGGAGGCCGTACGCCCCGAGTTGCTGGTGATCGATTCCGTGCAGACGATCACCGCGACCGGCGTCGAAGGCGTGCCCGGTGGGGTCACCCAGGTCAAGGAGGTGGCCGCCGCCCTGATCCGCCAAGCCAAACTGCGCAACATCACGACGGTGATGGTCGGCCATGTCACCAAGGACGGTTCCATCGCAGGACCACGGGTTCTGGAGCACCTGGTCGACGTGGTGCTGCACTTCGAGGGCGATCGCAACTCGCGATTCCGGATGGTGCGCGCGATGAAGAACCGGTTCGGCCCGGTCGACGAGGTCGGCTGCTTCGACCTGTCGGCCGATGGCATCAACGGAGTCGCCGATCCGACCGGACTCTTCGTCGAGCAGCACGCGAGGCAGGTGCCGGGCACCTGCGTCGCGGTGACCATGGAGGGTCGACGACCGTTGTTGGCCGAAGTGCAGGCGTTGGTCACCAAGTCCGCCGCCGAGCGACCGGCGCGCACGGTCTCTGGATTGTCGAGCCAGCGAGTGGCGATGGTGCAGGCCGTGCTGCAACGCCACTGCGGTCTTCGGCTGCACAACCAGGATGTCTTCGCGGCCACCGTCGGCGGGGCCAAACTGACCGAGCCGGCCAGCGACCTGGCGCTTGCGGTGGCGTTGTCATCGGCCGTGCTGAGCATCCCGGCGCCGACCGGCGTCGTGGCCGTCGGCGAGATCGGGTTGGCTGGCGAGCTGCGCCGCGTACGCGACCTGCGGCAGCGGGTCGCGGAGGCGGCGCGGCTGGGGTTCGCGATGGTCGTCGTACCCGGTCGTCCCGAGCAGGGCCGCATCCGATCCGTACGCCAAGACGGCATCGACGTGGTGGAGGCCGCCGACATCATCGGCGCATTGACGGTGCTGGGACTGACTCGCGGGTGAGTGGACCCGTGAGCCCCTAGACTGACGGCGCCCGGGGCCGCGACCAGCTGACCCGAAACCTCAGAAAGGGCGCCCCTTGCCTGCCGACCGCTCGGACGAAGCCACCCGCATGCGTGCGGCGCTGGCGCTGGTGGCTCCCGGCACCGCATTGCGCGACGGGCTGGAACGCATCCTGCGCGGACGTACGGGCGCACTGATCGTGGTCGGCCAGGATCGAGTGGTCGATTCGATCGCTACCGGGGGCTTCACGCTCGACGTGCCCTTCACCGCGACCGGCCTGCGTGAGCTGGCCAAGATGGACGGCGCCATCACCGTCGACCGCGACCTGACTCGGATCAACCGGGCCGCCGTACACCTGATGCCCGACCCGAGCATCCCCTCGGACGAGACCGGCACCCGGCACCGTACGGCCGATCGCGTCGCCAAACAGACGGGTCACCCGGTGATCAGCGTCAGCCAGTCGATGCAGATCATCGCGATCTATGTCGGCGAATCACGCCACGTCCTGGAGGACTCCGGTCAGATCCTGTCGCGAGCCAACCAGGCGCTGGCGACGCTGGAACGCTACAAGTTGCGTCTGGACGAGGTCGCCTCCACGCTTTCCGCACTGGAGATCGAGGACCTGGTGACCGTACGCGACGTCGCCGTGGTCGCCCAGCGATTGGAGATGGTCACCCGCATCGCCCGCGAGATCGAGGACTACGTCGTCGAACTGGGCACCGACGGCCGGCTGCTTGCGCTGCAGCTCGAAGAGCTCGTCACCGGCGTCGACGCCGAACGCGAGCTGGTGATCCGCGACTACTTCCCCGGCGGGCGCAAGAAGCAGGGCCCAGAAGACTCCTTGCAGGCACTGGCCGCCCTGTCGGCGACCGACCTGGTCGACCCCGCCTCGGTCGCGAGGTCGCTGGGCCTGGGCACGTCGGACCACCTCGACGGGAGCGTGACCCCACGCGGCTACCGACTGCTGGCCAAGGTGCCGCGGCTTCCCGCCTCCGTGGTCGACCGGCTGATCGAGCACTTCGGCACCCTGCAGCAACTCCTGGCTGCGGGCATCGACGACCTCCAGGTGGTCGAGGGTGTCGGCGAGTTGCGGGCGCGGTCCGTACGAGAAGGTCTGTCGCGACTGGCGGAGTCGAGCATCACCGGCGACCGGTTCGTCAGAGGTCTCCTGCCGTGCAACTCGCCGTCTCGCTGGTCAAGGACAAACTCGCGAACCTGCACCGCTTCGTCGACGGGAACCTGGGTCACGGCATCGACCACGTCGTCGTGGTCCTCGACGGCCCGCACGATGCGGAGACGTACGCCTTCCTCGACGCCCACCCGCAGGCCTCCTGGATCCTGGCCGACGCGGCCTGGTGGGGCGAGGACTTCATCGACGCGCTGAGCGCACGGCAACGGCGGGCGGCCAACCTGGTCAATACGGCCGCGGTCGAACTCGGCTTCGTGGACTGGCTCTTCTTCCTCGACGGAGACGAAGTCGCGCAGCTCGACCGCAACGTCCTGGCCGCGGTGCCCGCCGGCGAGCGGATGGTGCGGCTCTCGCCCCTGGAGTCGGTGGCCAGCGAAGGCTCCCCCGATGCTGATCGCCTCTTCAAACGGCTGCTGAGCGACACCGAACTCGAGGCGCTGGCGCGCGCCGGTCTGGTCCGCAAGGCCAGCAACCGCAGCTATTTCCATGGTCACGTGGCGGGCAAGGTCGGCATCCGGCCGGCGACGGACCTGAAGTTCCGCCTGCACGCCGCCGACGATGCGCAGGGCAACAAGTTGGTCGGCTACCAGCACCCGCGGTTGCGACACCTGCACTTCGAGTCGCCGACCTTCGACGAGTTCGTTCGCAAGTGGACCTCGATGGCCTCGGCCGGGCCGATGCCGGCCGTACGCCATCGCCGCTCCGCGATCCTGGCGGGCTTCCAGGCCCTGCGCGGGGACGCGGATCCGACCTCGCGACAGCGCGAACTCTACGAGGAGTACGTCGTGGAGGACGCCGAGGGCCTGCGTCGCCACGGGGTGCTGGAATCGATCGACGTGTGGACCCCGTCGAGCCACACCTCACCATTGAATCGCGACCAGGTCGAGGCGCTGGAATCCGAACTGCGGCGGCTGTCGGCGCTGCCGAAGCGACTGTTCGGGTCGTACGCCTGACGTCGCCTCAACCGTTGTTGCGGTTGCGCTTCTTCTTGTTCTTCTTCGTCTTGGGGGTGGGCGTCGCCGTCGCCGTGGGCGTGACCGTACGCGTGATCGTCCCGGCGGTCGGAAGCTTCGAGCTCGAAGTGAGCCTCGGCGGGGTCACCACCGAGGGCGGCGGCCTTGATGAAGTACCACCCGGGCATGGCCCACTGGGTCAGCCGCGAGCAGGTCTCGTCCGAACGCTTGGCCGACCAGGTGATCGCAACCTGGGTGTTGGCGTTGTCACGCACGACGAGGTTCTGGGTCGGGATCGCGTTGCGGCACTGCTGGGTCGACCAGATGTCGTCCCCACCCGAGCGGATCGCGACGGTCACCGAACTCGCCGACAACTTCCAGTTGCAGGCGTCGCTGGTCTTCGTCTTGAGGTTGAGCATCACCTTGATGTCCGAGCCCCCGATCGGCTTGGGCACCGAGGGCACGACGGTGATGTCCGAGGCAGCGCAGGTGCCTTCGGGCTGGGCCAGCACCGGCGCAGGCACCGTTGGCCCGAGCACGGGGCCTTTCGGCTTGCGCTTCTTCTTGCGCTTGACCTTGGTCGTAGGCGTCGTCGTGGGGCTCGGTTGGGATGCGGCGCGTTGCGCCGTGGGCGAAGCAGCCTCGTCACCGCCGACGCCGACCAGCCGGAAGATCCCGCCGACGAAGAGCAGGAGTACCGTCAAGAACGCGGCGCGGCGTACCCAATAGACGCGGGCCGGCAAGGGTCCACGAGGTCGAGCGACAGCGGCCATAGGCGAACGCTAGAAGTTCCCACGCGCTGAGTCTCGCTGCCACACCGCACGACGTACGATCCGGCAGGTGGATGAGGTCCAGGCGGCGGTGCTCGGGTGGTACGACGAGCATCAACGCGACCTGCCGTGGCGCCGACCCGAGGCAACGGGGTGGTCGGTCATGGTGTCGGAGTTCATGCTCCAGCAGACTCCTGTGAGTCGCGTGTTGCCCAAGCACACCGAGTGGCTGGCTCGCTGGCCGACGCCCGGTGACCTGGCCGCCGAGTCCGCGGGAGAAGCCGTACGAGCCTGGGGCCGTCTCGGCTATCCACGCCGGGCGCTGCGGCTGCATCGGGCGGCGACCATGATTCGTGACCACTTCGACGGCCAGGTGCCAAGCGCGTACGACGACCTGCGCGCACTGCCCGGCGTCGGCGACTACACCGCTTCGGCCATCGCCGCGTTCGCGTACGGACAACGGATCGCGGTCCTGGACACCAACGTCCGCCGGGTGCACTGGCGACTCTTCCGCGGCCTGCAATATCCCCCGGACGTGGTCTATTCGCACGAGCGTGAGGACGCGTGGCGGTTGCTGCCGGCTGATCCGGGCATTGCCGCGACCTGGTCGGTCGCCGTGATGGAACTCGGCGCGCTCGTCTGCACGGCCCGCTCGCCGTCCTGCGACAGCTGCCCGGTCGCGCAGTGGTGCGTCTGGCGCGGCGACGGGTACCCGGCGTACGACGGCCCGCCGCGGCGCGGCCAGACCTACGCCGGGACCGACCGTCAGTGCCGCGGTCGGCTCCTGGCCGTGCTGCGAGAAGCGCCCGGCAGCGTGGCCAAGCCACTGCTCGACGTGGCCTGGCCTGCGGCCGAGCAGCGTGAACGCGCGCTCGCCAGCCTGATCAGCGATGGGCTGGTGGTCGAGGTGGACCAACCGGAAGAGGGCGCAGCGCCTGCGCGCTACGCCCTCCCGTGAGAGTTTGTGACCCCTCGGCCGATCTTGGTGACCCCTCGGCTAGGAGGTGGCGGTGGTCGGTCCCTCGCCCGTTCCGTCGTCGAAGGGGACGTCGCCGAACGGTGAGGACTCCCCGCCGGCGCGCGGGACGTCACGGGGGCCGTCCTCGCTGCCGTCGGCAGCCAACTCGGCCAAGGGGTCGGTGCCCAGATCCGCGGTCTCGAAAGGCGGCATGTCCGGGAGCGTGGACACCTTCTCGCCCTTGAACGTGAAGGTCTGGTTGGGCTCCTCACCCTCGATATCCACGAGCACGATCTGGCCGGCGCCGACTTCGCCATAGAGCATCTTCTCGGCCAGCACGTCTTCGATCTCACGCTGCACGGTGCGACGCAGCGGTCGAGCACCGAGCACGGGGTCGAAGCCACGCTTGGCGAGCAGGTGCTTGGCACCCTCGGTGAGTTCGAGACTCATGTCGCGGTCCTTCAAGCGTGTTTCCACCGCGGCGATCATGTTGTCGACCATCGAGATGATCTGCTCCTGCGACAGCGGCGGGAACACGATGATCTCGTCGACACGGTTGAGGAACTCGGGCCGGAAGTGCTGCTTGAGCTCCTCTTGCACCTTGGTCTTCATCCGCTCGTAGGAGCCGGCCGCGTCACCGGTCTGGGCGAAGCCGAGATTGACGCCCTTGGCGATGTCCTTGGTGCCCAGGTTGGTGGTCATGATGATCACGGTGTTCTTGAAGTCGACCACTCGGCCCTGGGAGTCGGTCAGGCGACCTTCCTCCAGGATCTGCAGCAGCGAGTTGAAGATGTCGGGGTGCGCCTTCTCGACCTCGTCGAAGAGCACGACGGAGAACGGCTTGCGGCGCACCTTCTCGGTGAGCTGGCCGCCCTCTTCGTACCCGACGTAGCCCGGAGGCGAGCCGAAGAGCCGCGAGACGGTGTGCTTCTCGCTGAACTCGCTCATGTCGAGTTGGATCAGTGCATCCTCGTCGCCGAAGAGGAACTCCGCGAGCGTCTTGGACAGCCAGGTCTTTCCGACACCGGACGGGCCCGCGAAGATGAACGAGCCTCCCGGACGCTTGGGGTCCTTGAGTCCGGCCCGCGTACGCCGGATGGCGCGCGAGAGCGCCTTGACGGCCTCTTCCTGACCAATGACCCGCTTGTGCAGTTCGTCCTCCATCTTGAGCAGCCGCGAGGACTCCTCCTCGGACAACTTCACGATCGGGATGCCGGTCGCCACGGCGAGCACCTCGGCGATCAGTTCCTCGTCGACCTCGGCGACCTCGTCCATGTCGCCCGCGCGCCACTGCTTCTCACGCTCGGACTTCTTCAGGATGAGTTGCTTCTCCTCGTCGCGCAGTCGGGCGGCCGCCTCGAAATCCTGGCCGTCGATGGCGGCCTCCTTGCGCGCCCGCACCTCACCGATCTTGTCGTCGAACTCGCGCAGGTCGGCCGGCGCCGTCATCCGGCGGATCCGCAGGCGCGATCCGGCCTCGTCGATCAGGTCGATCGCCTTGTCGGGCAGGAAGCGGTCGGAGATGTAGCGATCGGCCAGCGTCGCTGCGCTCACCAGTGCCTCGTCGGTGATGGTGACGCGGTGGTGGGCCTCATAGCGGTCGCGCAGGCCCTTGAGCATCTCGATGGTGTGCGCGATGGACGGCTCGGCCACCTGGATCGGCTGGAAGCGGCGCTCCAGCGCGGCGTCCTTCTCGAGGTACTTGCGGTATTCGTCGAGGGTGGTGGCGCCGATGGTCTGCAGTTCGCCTCGGGCCAGCATCGGCTTCAGGATGCTGGCTGCGTCGATCGCACCCTCGGCCGCACCGGCTCCGACGAGCGTGTGGATCTCGTCGATGAACAGCACGATGTCGCCGCGCGTACGGATCTCCTTGAGCACCTTCTTGAGGCGCTCCTCGAAGTCGCCGCGGTAGCGCGAACCAGCCACCAACGCGCCGAGGTCGAGGGTGTAGATCTGCTTGTCCTTCAGCGTCTCGGGCACGTTGCCCTTGACGATGTCTTGGGCCAGGCCGGCGACGATCGTGGTCTTGCCGACGCCCGGCTCACCGATCAGGACGGGGTTGTTCTTCGTACGCCGGCTCAGGATCTGCATCACCCGCTCGATCTCGGGCTCGCGACCGATCACCGGGTCGAGCTTGCCCTCGCGAGCAGCCTGGGTGAGGTTCTGCCCGAACTGGTCCAGCACGGTGGACGACGCGGGCGCGTCGGCGCTGGACGAACTCGACGAGCCGCCTCCGGACGAGGATTCCTTGCCCTGGAAGCCGCTGAGCAACTGGATGACCTGCTGGCGTACGCGGTTGAGGTCGGCTCCGAGCTTCTGCAGCACCTGGGCCGCCACGCCCTCGCCCTCGCGGATCAGACCGAGCAGGATGTGCTCGGTGCCGATGTAGGAGTGCCCCAACTGCAGGGCCTCACGCAAGGACAGTTCGAGCACCTTCTTGGCGCGCGGGGTGAAGGGAATATGTCCCGACGGCGCCTGCTGCCCCTGGCCGATGATCTCCTCGACCTGGGCGCGAACGGCCTCCAGCGAGATGTCGAGGGATTCCAGCGCCTTCGCCGCGACTCCCTCACCCTCGTGGATCAGGCCCAGCAGGATGTGCTCGGTGCCGATGTAGTTGTGCGAGAGCATGCGGGCCTCTTCTTGGGCCAGCACCACCACGCGACGGGCTCGGTCGGTGAACCGTTCGAACATCTTCACTCCTTGCAAGATTCGGGGGTACGTCACGGCAGCCGTCAGGCCACAGGCGTACGCACTTCCCAACTATCGAGCCAGCCTACGTGTTCCCTCCGACAGCCTGCTGGCTGTCCGCCGAGGGCGAACACACCGCGCGGTTCAACCGGCCGGGGTGCCGTCCAGGCGCCAGGAGTCCTCGGGCCGACAGTCGCGCTGGACCCGATCGACGAGTTCGCAGATCAACTCGCCCTGCTGGTCGACGATGACGATCTCGTCCTGCCAGCGCAAGATCACCTGGGCGTCGGACGGCTCGACGCCCTCCCAGTCCTGCAGTTCGCGAATGACGTCGACACCGAGCCTGAGCACCGCGGGCTTCTCGGGCAGGTCGGTGGTGACCTTCGCGCTGCGTCGCGGTCCGCGGTCGGGGCTGTCGGCACGCTGGACCTCGTCGACCTCGACCACGCCGTCCAGCGCCGCGATCGCGTCGAAGCGAGCCTGGGTGTCCGGTTCACAGGCCTCGCCTGGGCAGGTCGACGAGCCCGAGGCACAGCCCGACAGCAGCAACAGTCCCGTCGCAACGAGGATCCGGGCGATCATCGCGGAATGTCGGACGGGCGTACGACCTGCCCGACCTGGGCCTGATAGGTGTGCGTCTGACTCGCCGGCGACTCGCCGTTCTCGGTGAGGTAACCCGCCTCCTGCATCGACTCGATGGCGTGGGTGAGCGAGGGATCGTCGCTGTCGTCGACGGCGTTGGCCATCGTCTCGTAGGTGCTCATGGAGTGGTTCTGCCCCGGTGCCGCACCGAAACTGCCCGAGTGGAGGTCGGCGGTCACGGTGATGTGGTTGGCAGTGCCGGGGTTGTTCTCGCCGTCGAGCAGTGGCACCACATCGCCGGTGTTCTCCAGCGACACCACGGTCACGTCGTCCGGGATGCCCGAGGTCGCCACCGGTGAGCCGGCCGTCACGACGTGGGTGACCTGATAGGGGAACGTCGGATCGGCAGCCAGCGCGGCAGCCTGCATGCCGCCTTGGCTGTGACCCACGAGCATGACCGGCTCGCCGGGTCGTACGCCTGCTTGGGCCATCGCCTGCTGGACGGCCTGGGCGTACGCCGTCTGGTCTCCGGCGATCAGGTTGAGGTTGGACCCCATGTTGCGGATCTCGGTGTCGGAGAGGAAGTCGTCGGTGCCGGGCAGTTGCACGATGTGCCTGACCTCGCCGTCCTCGTCGGTGAGCGTCTGCACCGTGAACACGCCGTTCTGCGTGCCGGTCGCGACCGCGTTGAGGTCCTCCATCAGGTCGGAGAAGTCACGAGGCGCGTCATGGGCGAAGAGCGCGCCGTCATAGTCCGGGTTGAGCTCGCCCTCATAGTCGGTGAACAGCAACTCGCCCAGATCGTCTGCCGCCGAGGCCGTGTCGGCATGGAAGCCGCCGAGTCCCAGCAGTTGCATCAGCGGCGAGGTGATCGGGTTGGTGCCGAGCCCGTCGAGCAGTCCTCCCCCGCCGTTGGCCAGCGTCTGGATCACCCAGGGGTTGTCCTCGAGGAACGCGATGAGTTCGTCTCGGGAGGTGTAGGCCGTGAGCCCGAGCCCGAGCCCGGCGAGCGCGAGCGGATTGGTCAGCGCCAGGCCCACCAGCCCGACGCCACCGGCGATGACCGCGCCCGGCAGCACGAACCCCGCAGCGAAGCCCACGCCGTACGACAGCGCCTCGAAGGCCTGGTGGATCGCCTCGTCGGCGTCTTCGTAGAACTCCACGACGGCGACGAAACAGATCGCCTGTCCTTCGATGACGGCCGCTTTCACGGCCAGTCCGTGGGGGCCGTACGTCGCCTCGACGATCGCCCCCTCGGCCTCGGCGAATGTGCCCGGACTCAAGATCGCCGAGGCGAGCAGGTCGCCGTCGGCGGCTTCGAGTTTGTCGTCCCAGGCGTAGCCCACCAGCGTGGGGCCGATCGAGCCGTAGAGGTCGCCGAGTTGTCTGATGTCGTCGAACTTGGCGTCGATGCCGTTGGCGCCCCCGGAGACGCTGATGCCTAGATCAGTCATCGCGCACCCGCTCGAATCGTCGCGGCGGCGAACGGCTCCAGCAACACGCTGAGGTCGCCCGGGGCTCGGTGTCGGAACTCGGTCGTCGCCTCCGGACCAGGCGCGAGTTCGTGCCAGCCGCTGTCGAAGAGCAACCAACTCAGCACCTTGGGCGCCGCCTCGTCGTCGCGCCTTCGGGCGAGTACGCGCAACCGCCCGCGAGTCTCCTGAGCGAGTACGGCAAGCAGGCCGACGATCTCGTCCTGCCTGGCCTCGATCACCTCGTCCTGATCACCGAAGAGCACCTGTCCGACGTGGTCGGCGGCCATGGGTTCCAGCAGGTCGAGACGCTGCTCCTTGAGAGCCTTGTGGGAGCCGAGCATGAGTTCGGTGGGCAGGCGTACGAAACTCGCGAGCGGGCGCGGCTCCTCGGGGGTCCACGGCTGCACCTGTGCGATCCGGGTGATCTGTGAGTGCCAGAGCGCGGCGTCCCACCACGAGATTTCGTACGACTCCCCGCCACTCGTGGCTAGTTGGGCCACCAGGCGATCCTGGATGCCGAGCCAGCAGCGCAGCCCGGAGAGTCCGGCTCGCCGGTGTGCCGACATGTCGATCTGGAGGAAGCCGCGACCACCCGCAACCACTTGGAGGGCCAGCGTGAGCCCGGCATCGAGTCCGTCGTCGTCGAGCAAACCGCTGCTTCTCAACGACTGCTCGGCAGGGCCGCCGTCGGCTGCTTGGCTCTTGGCGGCGTCGAGTTGCGCCGACGCGGCCGTGGTGTCGGCGGTCGCGAGTCGCGTGGTGATTCGTTCAGGGGTGCCATCCAGAGTGAGCGGCAGTGGCACCTGGGCCAGCCGGGCGGCTGCGAGGAGTTGGGACAACGTCAGGGTGAGCCGACGGGGCAGCTCAGGATGGTCGAGGACGGGGGCCTGGGGTTCGGCACCGGCGCGTACGCGAATCACGGTCATGTGCGGATCCCCGGGATGACCTCGGGCATCTCGAGCCAGTCCTTGTGGCCCGGTGGCGGGGTGGCCGTCTCGGCGAGCTTCTTGTCCGCCTCGTCTCCTGGCGTCAGCGCGTCCTTGATCCCGCCGACCACCGAGTCGATCGCGGCCTTCGCGCGGTCCAAGGCGGCGCTGAGGATGCGCCGCGCCTGTCGTTCGATAGAGGCGATCAGATCGAGGAGGCGCTGCACCTCGTCGGCGTGCTTGCGTACCTTCTCCGCTGCCTCGTCATAGTCCTTCGCAACCGCCATCAGCTCGTCGCGACGATCACATGCCTGCTGCTTCATCCGGTCCGCGGCGGCCGACTTCCAGGCCACCGTCTCGCTGCGGGTGTGGAGTTCGCGCGCGCGATCACGCAACAGGTCCGCGCGGTGATCGAGCCGGTCCGCGACCTCGCGGATCTTGCTTGGTTCGCCGTACATGACTGCCCTTCGCCGAGAATGCTTGTCAGAAGTCGTGCGATTCATGACTCATGCCCGGCACGGCGGCGCATTAATCCCCCCGGTGGGTGGCGTCGGCGCCTCCAGCGACTGGGCCACTCGAAGGGCCAGATGGCCCGATCGCCGAGCAGACGCGACAGGTCGAGCCACAATCGCCGAGCAGACGCGACAGGTCAGGGGAGGGTGCCGCGGAGGGCACTGGCGATGCAGCGCTTCGCACCCTCGCCCACGTCGGCGGTGATCGTGATGTCGGCGCGGTCCTTGTCGGCGAGGTCGCGTACGACCGCCCAGCCGGTGGCGACCGGTTCGTCGGCGGCGTCGACCCAGGTGACGGTGACCAGATAGTCGGCGCGCTCGACGACACCCGTGACGACGCCCTCGACGCGCTGAGGACCGGCCGTACGACCGCAGGTGTCGAGGGTCAGCGCCTCCGGCGCGGCGATCGCGTCGTCGAACTGCGGCAGTGGCGACGCGTCGATCGTCGCGGAGGAGGTCGGGGGCGTCGGCGCCTCACGGTCCGAGGAATCCGCGCATCCGCTGAGCAGAAGGAGCGCCACGAGGGCGAGTGCGCGCGTCACAACAGACCCTGCTGATAGCAGAACACGACCGCCTGGATCCGATCGCGCAGCTGGAGCTTGCGCAAGACCTCGGCCACGTGGCTCTTGACCGTCTCGATGCCGATGACGAGTTCGGCGGCGATCTCGGCGTTGGAGCGACCGGCCCCGAGTTGGAGCAGCACCTCGCGTTCGCGCGGACTGAGATCACTCGTCGGATCGGGGCCTGCCGGAGTCGCGGCTGCGCTGGCCAGCTCGCCGATCAGTCGCTGCGAGGCGGCTGGGCCGAGCAGCATGGCGCCCTCGGCCACGATGCGTACGCCCTCCACCAACCGCGCTGCCGTCACATCCTTGAGCAGGAAGCCGCTCGCCCCGGCGCGCAACGCGTCATAGACGTAAGCGTCGAGGTCGAAGGTGGTGAGGATCAGGACCCGGGTGCCGCCGGCAGCCGTGATCTTCGCGGTCGCGGCGATCCCGTCCATCCGGGGCATCCGAATGTCGACCAGGGCCACGTCGGGGTGCGTACGCTCGACCAACTCGACGAGCTCGACCCCGTCAGCCGCGGTGCCGACCACGCTCATCCCCTCCTGCGCGTCGAGCAGGGCGGCGAAGCCGTCCCTGATCACGCCCTGGTCGTCGGCGACCACGACTCGGATGCTCATCGGGCTGAGTCTCCCAGTGCGCTTTGGCGCAGCGGCAGCCGTGCGCTGACCACGAACTCGTCGCCCACCGGACCGGCGATGAGCAGCCCGCCGAGGGCCTCGACGCGCTCACGCATCCCGACGAGCCCACGCCCCGGGGTGCCAGCCGGGGAACCGGTGAGCGGGTGGGTGACGCGTACGACCAGGTCGCCGTCGGCGGTGACCTCGACGCGTACGGGCGCACCCGGCGCGTGCCGACGCGCGTTGGTCAGCGACTCTTGGACGAGGCGATAGGCGACATAGCCGGTGCCCAAGCCGATCGGGATGTCGACATCGCCGTGGAGGGTGACGTCGGCCCCCGCCGCGCGGGCGCGTTCCACCAACGCCGCGATGTCACCAAGCGTCGGCTGCGGTGCCCGGTCGTCGGAGTCGGCGCGTTGCAGGATGCCGAGTACGCCTCGGAGTTCGTCGAGAGCCAGGCGGGCGTCTGCGGCGATCTCGGTGAACGCGGCCCGAGTCTGCGCGTCGGTGTCGGGCAGGGTGTAGGGCGCGGTCTCGGCGCGTACGGCGATCAGCGAGACGTGGTGCGCGACCACGTCGTGCAGGTCTCGGGCCAGCCGGGCGCGTTCGGCCACGACCGCCGCGTCGGCATCGACCTGTGCGGTCTGGACGGTGAGTGCCTGTCGCTCCAGACGAGTCGCTTCCGCCGTCTCGGCCTGCCGGGCCAGCCACCAGGCGAGGGCGAGCGGGATCGCGAGTCCGAGACTCCACAGCAGCGCATAGCCGGGCGTGCCCGAATAGTCGTTGCGGCACGAAGCGCCCTCGCAGAGCAGCTTGACGAAATCAATGTCACGCCACTGGGAGATCGCGAGGGTCGCTCGGCCACCGATGGCGTACGCCATGGACACGACGGTGAGGCCGGCGGGCACGATCGCCCAGCGCGGCTCACGCCACATCAGCACCATCGCCGTCGCAACCGTGGTCACCACAGCAGCGAGGAAGACCTGGTGAAACAACAACGGAAGCAGGCCGAGACTGGACGCGATGGCTGCGGTCCGCGGAGCCGCCAAGGCAGTTGCGGGCCACACACTCATCAGCAGCGCCAGCGGAGTCATCGCCAAAGAGAGGAGCCAGAAGGGGAGGAAGGGATGCGCTTCGCTTGTGAATGGCCCCAGGGGAATCAACCCTGCGAGCCTCGGGGCGACAGGCAGCCAGAACAGCGTGCCGACCACGCTGCCCACGATGGCGATGCCCCAGAACGGAGCCGGGATTCGGCGACGGGGTGCCGCGACGAGCGGCGTCGACGCGAGTTGGACGGGCACCGGAGCGGAGTAGGTGGTCATGGCTTCAGGCTGCTGCTGCACGACCCTCTCCCGTCACCCGCTGGCGAGTGAAATGCTAGACGGCGTCCTCCCTCTCGCGGGGGAGGCGGACGTGGTGACGAGGCTCCATCTGCGAAGAACTGCGGCCGCGGCTAGGGCGTCGCGCTGACGCAGAGGCTCCGCGGCCGCAGTTCTTCACCGAAGTGGGGTCAGATCAGTTCGCTGCTTCGAAGGCCGCGATCACGTCAGCCGAGACCCGACCACGGTCGGAGACCTCGATGCCGTTGGAGCGGGCCCAGTCGCGCACCTGGCGCGGGTTGGGACCGGTGCCGGCAGTTGTCGTACGACGAGCACGACCGCCAGCGGCCCGCGAGACCTTGCGAGCCGCGCCGACGTACGGCGCCAGCGCCTCACGCAAACGGGAGGCGTTGGCCTCGCTCAAGTCGATCTCATAGGTGACGCCGTCGAGGCCGAAGGTGATGTTCTCCGCACCTTCGGAGCCATCGATATCGTCGACGAAGATGATGTTCACACGCTGTGCCATTGGGTGGTTGCTCCAGACGTAGACAGGAAATCGGTATTGCCAAACTAGACCCTGTGCGGCGCATCATCAAATAGTGCGCTGATCCGCGTTCTTTTCGAAGACGAGTTCGAGGCCACGCAATGTCAACCAAGGGTCGTGCTCGTCGAAACTTCTACATTCACTGACCACCAGTGGCGCCAGATAGCCGGTGGCGATCACCGTCACCGTTTCACGGGGCACGCCAAGTTCGGCGATCATCCGTGTGACCAACCCGTCCACTTGTGCCGCAGTTCCGAAAAGCATTCCTGATTGGAGTGCTTCCACCGTGTTCTTGGCAATGACCGACCGGGGCCGCACCAACTCGACCCGGCGAAGTTGGGCACCGCGTCGCCCCAATGCCTCCGCAGAGATCTCGATCCCCGGAGCGATCGCGCCACCGACGAATTTGCCGTCCACGCTCACCACGTCGAACGTCGTCGCGGTGCCGAAATCGACCACGATGGCAGGACCCGTATACAAACTCGCCGCCGCCAGCGCGTTGACGATGCGATCAGAGCCCACTTCGCGCGGATTGTCCATCTGGATGGGAATCCCGGTGCGGATGCCGGGCTCGACGAAGACGTGGGCCATATCAGCAAAATGCGATGCGGCCATTTCGCGCCATTCGGCCAATACGGAAGGCACGGCGCTACAAACCGCGAATCCGGACGCGGCTTCACCCTTCAGGGTATCGAAAAGACCTCGCAACAGCAACGCCCACTCGTCGGCCGTACGCCGCTCGTCGGTCGCCACCCGCCAATGCGCCAGCACTTCGCCGCCATCGAGAAGTCCCGCCACCGTGTGGCTATTGCCGATATCGGCGCAGAAGAGAGCCATCAGCCCTCCACAAGATCCATACCGAGGTCGAACACGATCACCGAATGCGTCAGCGCTCCGACGGAGATGAAATCGACGCCGGTCTGCGCGACCTCCCGAGCACGCTCCAAGGTCAGACCACCCGAGGCCTCCAGAAGCGCTCGCCCCGCAGTGATCTCGACCGCCTCGGTCATCGTGGCTGAATCCATGTTGTCGAGCAGGATCCGTTCGCACCCGGCGTCCAACAACTCGCGCAGTTGGTCGAGATCGGTGACCTCGACCTCGACCGGCACGCCCGGGAACTCTCGGCGTACGGCCTCCAAGGCGGGCACGACTCCCCCGGCAGCGATCACATGGTTGTCCTTGACCATCGCCATGTCGGACAGGGAGAAGCGGTGGTTGACGCCTCCGCCGCACCGCACGGCGTACTTCTGCAGGGCCCGCCAGCCCGGCAGTGTCTTGCGGGTGTCGAGCACCTTGGCGTGGGTGCCCTCCAGGGCGGCCACCCAGTGCGACGTCGCGGTGGCGACGCCGGAGAGATGGCAGGCGAAGTTGAGAGCCGTACGCTCGGCTGTCAGCAGCCCGCGCGTCGGGCCGGTGACGCTGAGGACGCGGTCGCCCGCCGCCACGTGAGTGCCGTCGGCGACGCGTTCGGTGATCTCGACGTCGTCACCGAGAACGACTCGAAAGACCAGTTCGGCGACCCCGAGACCCGCGACCACACCGGGGCCGCGCGCGTTGAAGTGTCCGACGGTCCGCTGATCGGCCGGGATCGTCGCGGTGCTGGTGACGTCGACGGAGCCGCCGGGCAGGTCCTCGCTGAGGGCGTACGCGATGTGCTCGTAGACCGCGCGCGGGTCCAGGCCCGCGTCGGCGAGTTCTGCGATCAGGGGCCGCGGCAGGTCGGCAAACGGGGTCATCGGGGCTCCTTGAGCGCTTCGGTGGAGGGGTCCGTACTGGGTGCCGGCTGGAACGTGAGCCGGGGCCGACCGGCGTCGCCCATCACCACGTCGACGTGGCCGGCGAAGCGCGCATCGTCACGTTCGGGGAAGTCCTCGCGCCAGTGCGAGCCACGAGTCTCCTCACGCATTCGCGCCGCCTCGGTCAAAGCCAGCGACACCGTGATCAGGTTGGACGCCTCCCAACTCGCGGTGACTGCGGGGCCACTCACCTGAGCGAGCTTGGGCAATGAGTCGACTGTCGCGGCCAGGGATTCGGCGGATCGCAGTACGCCTGAATACAGCGTCATCTCCTGCGAGATCGCCGTACGTACGGTCCAGCCGACAATCGACTGTGGACGCGCATCGACCGCCGGTGGTGAGGCGGGGCGGATCTCGTCGGGCAGCGCGTCGGCGATCCGCCGGGAGAAGACCAGCCCTTCGAGCAACGAGTTGGAGGCGAGTCGGTTGGCGCCGTGCACACCCGAGCAGGCGACCTCACCGGTGGCGTAGAGACCGGGGACGGACGTACGCCCCCACAGGTCGGTCGCGACCCCACCTGAGGCGTAGTGCTGCGCGGGCGCCACGGGGATCAGGTCGGTCGCCGGGTCGACACCGTGCTCCAAGCAGACGCTGAGGATCGTCGGGAACCGCTTCTCCCAGAACTCCTTGCCGAGGTGGCGCGCATCGAGCCACATGTGCGGCTTGTCGGTCTCCAACATGCGACGCGTGATCGCCTTGGCGACCACGTCGCGCGGGGCGAGGTCGGCGAGTTCGTGCTGGCCTTGCATGAAGCGATCCCCGTCCCAGTCGACCAGGAACGCGCCCTCGCCTCGCACCGCCTCGGAGATCAGCGGCTGTTGACCTTGCGAGTCGGGCCCTAGATACATCACTGTCGGGTGGAACTGGACGAACTCCAGGTCACGCAGCACCGCACCGGCTCGATAGGCCACCGCCATGCCGTCACCTGTCGCCACGCGCGGGTTGGTGGTCTGTGCGAAGACCTGGCCGAGTCCTCCGCTGGCCAGCACGACGGCCCGGGCGTGGATCGCGCCGACGCCGTGCGGCTGGCCCTCGCCCATCACGTGCAGCGTGACCCCGGCAACGCCTCCGTCCTCGGCGAGCAGCAGATCGATCACCAGGGCGTGCGAGATCACCTCGATCTCGGGGGCGCGTTCGACCGCGGCGATCAACGCGCGCTGGATCTCGGCTCCGGTCGCGTCTCCCCCGGCGTGCGCGATCCGGTCGCGGTGATGGCCGCCCTCACGGGTCAGGGAGAGTTCGCCGTCAGGGTTGTGGTCGAAGTTGGCGCCCAGGGCGATGAGTTCCCGGACGGCATCGGGGCCTTCGGTGACCAGCGCGCGTACGGCCTCGACATCGCAGGCGCCTGCGCCCGCGACGAGCGTGTCGTGTTCGTGCTGATCGGGGGTGTCTCCAGGACCGAGTGCTGCGGCGATCCCGCCCTGGGCCCATTGAGTGGAGCCGGCGTTGAGTGCGTCCTTGGTGACGACCAGGATCTTGGCCTCAGGCATCGCGGCGTCCAGACGCAGCGCCGCGGTGAGCCCGGCGATGCCCGAACCCACGACCACCACGTCCGCATCGACGGTCCACCCCGGTTCGGGAGCGTGGAGGCGTTGCGGGATCTGCAGTGTGTCCATTCGGGGCACACTACTCAGAGTTGGATCTTGTCGCCCCGACTGAGCTTCGGGTCACCGAAGGTCTCGGCCGGGTCATAACCCGTGGCCATGACCTTGTTGTCGTGATCGACGAAGACGACGTGGGGCTGGAATGCCTTGGCCTCCTCGGTCTCCATCTGGGCGTACGCGATCAGGATCACGCAGTCACCTGGATGTACGAGCCGCGCCGCGGCGCCGTTGATGCCCAGCACGCCGGTGCCGCGCTCACCGGCGATCGTGTACGTCTCCAGCCGGGCACCGTTGGTGACATCGACGATGTGCACCAATTCGCCGGGCAGCAGGTCGGCGGCGTCGAGCAGATCCTCGTCGACGGTCACCGAGCCGACGTAGTGCAGGTCGGCCTGGGTGACCGTGGCGCGGTGGATCTTGCTCTTCATCATCGTGCGCAACATCTGGTTCCTCTTTCCCGAGTGGATGTGACGGTGGGCGCGGAGGCTCGACACCACCTCAGCTGCCGAAGTGCAGCGCCATGTTGTCGATCAACCGGGTGGAGCCGACCTTGGCTGCGACCAGGATCCTGCCCACGGTGGGCTGGTCGAGGTAGTCGGGCAGTTCCGACAGGTCGGTGGCACGCAGCGCGAGGTAGTCCAGTTCGAGACGGGGCTCGGCTTGAAGCACGGCCATGGCTGCCCAGCGGGCGGCAGGCAGACCGTACGGCGCCCGCGCCTGCGCGGCCTTGAGCGCGCGCGACAACGTGACCGCGACCTGACGCTGCTCGGCGTCCAGATAACGGTTGCGGCTGCTCATCGCGAGACCGTCGTCCTCGCGCATGGTCTCGGCACCCACGATCTGGATCGGGCCGCTGCGACCGGCCAGGCACAGGTCTTGGGTCATCCGACGGATCAGCGCAAGTTGTTGGTAGTCCTTCTGGCCGAAGACCGCCACGTCGGGCTGGACCAGGCCGAACAACTTGGCGACGACGGTCAGCACGCCGCGGAAGTGACCAGGCCGCGACTCCCCTTCCAAGATCTCGGCGACGGGGCCGGGCTCGACGGTGACCTGGGGTTCGCCGCCGGGATAGACCTCGTCGACACTCGGTGCGAAGACGATGTCGGCGCCGTTGTCGGCGCACAGGGCCAGGTCGGCCTCGAGCGTACGCGGGTAGCGATCGAGGTCTTCGCCCTCGCCGAACTGGAGCGGATTGACGAAGATCGAGACCACCACCGGACCATCGCCGACCTCGTCACGTGCGCGTCGGATCAGGCTGGCGTGGCCCTCGTGGAGGGCGCCCATGGTGGGGACGAAACCGAGACGCCCGGGACGGGTCAGCAGCGCCGAGAGCTCAGCCCGGGTGGACGCGAACTCCGACACTTCAGCGGACCCCGAGGCGCGTCCGCAGGGTCGCGACCGAGGCGCGCAACATGCTGCGGATCTTGGCCGCGCGGATCGGCAGCACGCGTCCGTCTGTGACGACGCGGTCGAGGGTGTTGTCGGCGAGGCTGACGTACGACTCCAGTGTGTGCGGGGCGGCCTGTGAGATCGCGTCCAGGTGCGCCGACACGGTGTTGGCATCCCCGCGCACGATCGGTCCGGTCAGCGCCGAGTCGCCGTCGCGCAGCGCGTTGTCGAGAGCCGCGGTGAGCAGGGGACGCAGGGTGTCGGCCGGGGTGATCTCGGAGTCTTCGGCACCGGCGGCCGAGAGCAGTTCCATCGCCTGGGCCACGAGGGTGACCAGGTGGTTGGCGCCGTGGGCCAGCGATGCGTGATAGAGCGTCCGGTTGGCCTCGGGCACCCACATCGGCCGACCACGCAGGTCTTTGACCAGCCGGTCGACCAGTGCGCGCTCGCCCGGCTCGGCGGTCACGCCGAAGACGCAGCCGTCGAGTCGGGGCAGGTCCACTTCGGTGCCGGTGAACGTCATCGCGGGGTGCAACGCGATCGGCTTGGCGCCGACTGCCACCGCTGGGGCGAGGACTGCCAGGCCGTGCGCGCCCGAGGTGTGGGCGACGTACTGCCCCTCTCGCAACGCGCCACTGGCGGCGAGCATCGTGACGACGTTGCCCAACATGTCATCGGGCACCGTGAGCAGCAGCAGGTCGCAGGCCTTGGCGACGGCACTGGGCTTGTCGAGAGGTACGCCCGGCAGCAACGCCTCCGCGCGGGCGCGCGAGGCATCGGACTCACCCGCGACGGCGACGATCTCGTGCCCGGCGCTGGCGAAGGCGGCAGCCAACACGGCACCCACACGGCCGGCACCGACTGCGCCGATGCGCAACGGGGTCGCGGAAGAGTTCATTGCGGTCAGACCTTTCGTTCCAGTCCACGAGGGGTACCGGACTACTTGCTGGAGCAACGCCAGCGTACGTCTGACTCGTCCCGCGCGGGAACCGCCCGCGGCAGTGGGCTGAATCACAAGCCTGGGTCACAAGCTCTGGACGAAGCAGCCTTGCGTACGACAGCCGCGATCGCGGCGGCGGCGGCCTGGAGTCTCGACTCGATCCGGGGCCGGCGCTTCGTGTGCGGGTGCGTTCGCACAGAGTCGCTCGACCTCACCGACGATCCGGATGCCGCTCTCGCGCAGCCCCTCGACGCGGCGCTGTCCCCAGGTGGCGAGCAGCGGGGAGGCCCACTCGGGCTGCGGCGCGTGGCTCGAAGCGGTGCGCTCGAGCGAGGTGAGCGCGGGTACGGCTCCTCGTGCGACGAGGTCACGACGGGTGCTGTCGTCCAGACCGGCGTCGACCAGGGCCTGGTTGACGGCCCGGATCAACTCGACCTGCTCCCACGGCAGACTGGTGTTGCTGCGCGTCGGCGGCGGGGTGAGCGTGTCCGCGGGCAGGCCGAGCATGGTCTCGAAGGTGCGCGGCAGCAGGCCGCGGTCCGCGTCATCGCTGATGATCAGCGTGAAGTTGTCGGCTCCCACGATCTGCGTCCACCGCCGGACCAGCGCTCCCGTGTCGTGGGCGTACCAGACGTTGTAACGCTCGCGGCTGAACTCCGGCGCGTGCGGATCCAGGCAGACGTCGCGGTCCGGATCGGCGAGCACCTCCTGCAACCACTCGTCGTACGGCATCGCGAGCCCAGCCTTGACCCGCTCCTGCCACTGCGACGGGAGATAGCCGCTCAACCCGCGCGCCACGGCGACCACGTGGGGCGCGGCGCCTCCGAGGTCGGTCACGATGGTGCGGATCTGGTCGGGTTCGGCGCTGCCGAAGGCCTCGTTGCTGATGCAGACGCGTCGATCGCCCGCGTTCTCGACGTCGGCGACCAATGCCTGCCAATGCTCCATCCCGTTGCCACGGGTGTCGCGGTTGAGCCGACGCAGCCCGAGCGCCCAGCCGGCCTTGCGAGCGCGCGCGCCGCGACCTGCGTACGCCACTCCGGCAGCGGCGAGGGCGTCGCGGCGCTCGTGCATCGCGGCCTGGAGGACGGTGCTGCCGGTCTTGTGCGGGCCGATGTGGATCAGCCTGGTCCCAGGCGGGAGGAGGAGACCGGGCTGCATGACGGGGACGATACCGCCGACTGCGGTGCCGATCTGACAGAGTGAGCCCATGGCCGAGCAACCCGCTGGCGAGTCCCGCCTGCCCAATGTCGCCGTGATCCTCGCCGGTGGCGTCGGCGCCCGGATCGGGCTCTCCACCCCCAAGCAACTGCTCAAGATCGCAGGCAAGCCGATCCTGGAGCACACGCTGGCGACGATCCAGGCGCACCCGTCGGTCGACGAGATCATCATCATGATGACGCCGGGCCACCTCGATGCGGTGCGCGCGATCGTCAACGGCGGGGCGTACGACAAGGTCACCCGGATCCTCGAGGGTGGCTCGACTCGCAACGAGACCACGCTGCGCGCCCTGGACGCTCTGGGGTCGGACGAGGCCAACGTGCTCTTCCACGACGCCGTACGCCCGCTGGTGTCGCCGCGGATCATCCAGGAGTGCTTCGACGCCTTGGAGACCTATCAGGCGGTCGATGTCGCGATCCCGTCGGCCGACACGATCATCGAGGTGGACGAGCAGGACCAGATCACCGACATCCCTCCGCGGGCCCGGTTGCGGCGCGGCCAGACACCGCAGGCGTTCAAGGCCAGCGTGTTGAAGCGGGCGTACGACCTGGGTATGCGCGATCCCGAATTCCAAGCGACCGACGACTGCACCGTGGTCTTGCGTTATCTGCCCGCCGTGCCGATCACGGTCGTCCACGGCGACGAGCGCAACATGAAAGTGTCGGAGCCGATCGACGTCTATCTGGTCGACAAGCTCTTTCAACTCACCGTCCACGACCGTCCCGAGACCCACGACGAGGCCGGTTATCGCGAGCTGCTCGCGGGCAAGACGATGGTGGTCTTCGGCGGCAGTTATGGCATCGGCGGCGACCTGGCCGATCTGGCCGAGAAGCACGGTGCGCGGGTCTTCCGCTTCTCCCGCTCCACGACCAACACCGACGTCGCGCGGCGCGCGGACATCGTCAGGGCGGCCGAGACCGTGATCGCCGAGGCCGGCCGGGTCGATTTCGTGGTCAACACCGCAGGCGTACTGCCGCGCTCGACGCTGGTCGAGACGTCGGAGGAGTCGATCTATGCCGCCACCGAGATCAACTATCTCGGACCGGTCTTCATCGCCCAGACCTTCTTCCCGCACCTGCGCGAGACCCAGGGATCGATGCTGCTCTACACCTCGTCGTCCTACACCCGGGGACGCTCGGGCTATTCGTTGTATTCGTCGGCCAAGGCCGCAACGGTCAACCTGACGCAGGCACTGGCCGACGAGTGGGCAGCCGACGGCGTACGCATCAACTGCGTGAACCCCGAACGCACCGCGACCCCCATGCGTACGAATGCCTTCGGCGTCGAGCCGGAAGGCTCGCTGTTGGGTTCCGAATTCGTGGCCTCGTCCTCGCTGGACGTCTTGTTGTCCTCTCAGACCGGCCACATCATCGACCTGCGCAAGGACGATCCCTTCCGCGCCGTGCTCGACGAGGGCTGATTGTCGTGGGCGAGGTCTTCGTCGTCTCGGGGGCCTTCCAGCCGGCCCGGGTCGTACGAGGGTTCGCGCTGATCGCTGCGCAGTTGCCGAACTGGCGGATGGAGTTCGTCGACGTCGGGAAACAGGCCGGTCGGATTCGGGCGGTTGCGCGCAAGACGGGGGTGCTCGATCGGGTCGCCGTGCGGGACTCAGCGCCCCGGGAGGGCCAACTCAACGGCCCGGGAGGGCCAACTCAACGCCCCGGGAGGGGCAACTCAACGTTGCGGGCGGGGGTGTTCGGGTGGCCGGTCGAGGCGATCGCGAGCGAGTTGCTCAGTCTCGCGGCAGCGGGCGGACCCGTCTCCTTAGTCCTCGTCGAGGCGCCGGGGGTCGTCACTGTGGAGATCGCGACAGCACGACCTGCCGCCGAGACGACGCCCGCGATGGCGCGGGCAGAGCTGCTCCAGCGCGCGTTGGCCGCCGCTGACTCAGCCGTTGCGTTCGTGGTGCCCGCGCGCGGCGACGCCCCGCCGATCGTGGTCGTGCCAGCGGAGTCTGGTGCGCCCGTGCTCTTCCAGTTCGGCGTCGCGGACGCGGCAGGCGTCCTGCTCACCCCACCTCGTGCCGCCGACTCGCCCGACCACCTGAGCGCGGGGGCGGACGTACGCCTGGAGCTCTGGCCGCGCGGGCTCGACGGCACGCTGCTCGCCCCTTCGGTCAACCACGTCACTCGCAAGGTGCCGACGGGCGAACGCCTCGTCGACTCGGTCGTGTCAGGGCTGCCCGTCGAGACGCTGCCGCTGCTGGCCACGCCCGCGCCGGACGCGAGTCGCTTCGAGATCGATGTCGTCTATACCTGGGTGGACGGCGAGGACCCCGAGTGGCTGGCGCGCCGCGCCCCACGGCTCGGGGTGACCAGCGACGAGCGCAGCGCCGGCGAGGCGCGCTATCGCAGTCGGGACGAACTGCGTTATTCGATGCGCAGCGTGCACCTGTTCGCGCCGTGGGTGCGTCGCATCCATCTGGTCACCGATCAGCAGGTGCCGTCCTGGCTGGCGGCCGACGAGCGGGTCAACGTGGTCGACCACCGCGACATCCTCGACGAGTCGGTGTTGCCGACCTTCAACTCACACGCGATCGAGACCGCGTTGCATCGCATCGAGGGGCTGAGCGAGCACTTCGTCTACTTCAACGACGATGTGCTGCTCGGGCGGCCGGTGACGCCCGACCTGTTCTTCTCCCCCGGCGGGCTGCCCGCGGCGTACGTCTCGCATCTCACGCTCGACCTGGAGGGCAGCGACGACCGGCCGTACGCGATGGCCGCCTTCCACAACCGGCGCCTGCTGCTGGAGCGCTTCGGCGTCGCGATCACCCACACGATGCGGCACACCCCGCATCCGCACCGGCGTTCGACGTTGGAGTTGATCGAGGCGGAGTTCCCCGACGCGATCGCGCGGACGGCCGCCGCGCCGTTCAGGGCGACCACCGACGTGTCACTGCTGTCGTCACTGGCTCAGCACTACGGACTGCTGTCGGGTCTTGCCGTGGTCGGGGACGCGGTCGACGAGTTCGTGGATCTGAGTGAGGCCAACGTGAAGCCGCGTCTCGCGGCACTTCGGGCTCGCGACTTCGACTTCCTCTGCCTGGGCGACCACCACGCGTACGCCCTGCCGATCGAGCGGGTCGACGAGATGCTGGCCGACTTCTTGACTGCCTACTACCCCGTGCGTGCGCCCTGGGAGCGGGCTTGACTCGTCTGCCGGGTCTAGGGGGAAGTTTACTGTCACCGGGTGACTGCGAACTTCCCCGTTGTTGTCGATGGGCTCGCCCCGGCGGTTGAGGAGCCGCGCGGCTAGCCTGTCCCGGTGACCGACCGCTCCGTCCTCGTCCACATCGGACCGTTCAAGACGGGCACCACGGCGATCCAGACTGTGATGCACCGCAACCGCGAAGTGCTGGACGAGCACGGGATCCACTACATGGGTGCCTCGTTGCAGCCCACGGCCGCCGTCAAGGCAGCGACCGGTCGTACGCCCGAGGGTCCCGAGCGCGACGCGGGACTGAAGAAGTGGCGCCGACTGGTGCGCAAAGCCGCCGCGCACGACAAGGTGCTCTTGTCGAGTGAGTTCCTGTGCGAGGCCGACGATGCCGCCGCCGCGTCGATCCTGGCCGACCTCGGTGTCGACGACTGCCGCGTCGTCGTCACCTTGCGACCGCTGGCCAACGTGATGACCTCCCAGTGGCAACAACACGTGCAGACCGGCGCCGGACACACCCTCGACGAGTGGCTCACGTCGGTGCTCGACGAGCCGAGCGGGGCGTACGGCGCGCGCTTCTGGCAGCGCCACCGCCACGACGTGCTGGCCGCCCGTTGGGCACGAGTGGTGGGTCCGGAACGACTGACGCTGCTGGTAGTCGATCCGCGCGAACCCACCCAGTTGACCGAGGCGTTCCTCGACATGCTCGACCTCCCGCCCGGGCTGTTGCAGCCGATCCACGACGGCGCCAACCGGTCGATGACGTGGGAGGAGATCGAGGCGATCCGGCAGTTCAACCTGCTCTTCCGCGCCGACAACGAGGCCGCCGATGCGGCCGGCGAGGCCCGCACGGTGTGGCCCGCGCTCGACCGATTGCGTACGTGGGTGCGACTCAAGCGCACCACTCCCGGACCGAGCGAGCACAAGATCGCGCTGCCGGAGGAGTACGCGCCCCGCGTCGGCGAACTCGCCGCCGAGATCGTCGCCGGGTTGCAGGCACCCGGCTATCGGGTAGTCGGGGATCTCTCGGCACTGCTCGACGTACGCACCGGCCCGCGTGGGCCCGCGCAGTTGCCGCCCGAGGTCACCGGGCGCGTGATCCACGCGGCCTGGCACCGGCACTAGTCAGGTCGCACCAGCCAAGGTGCGCGAGTGGTCACTAGGAGACGGTGAACGAGACCACGAGCGTCTCCGTGTGCCCACTCGGAATCGGGCCACGACCGGTGGGCCGTCCTCTCGGTGGTTGAGGAGCGAACGCCCGTGAGCGTCTCGAAACCACCAACGGCCGCTCCCCGGCCTCCTCAGCCACCGGGCCGGCGGCGGACCCGACGGGTTACGCGGCTCATCAGGGCACTGAGCAACTCACGACCGCCGAATCCGTCGAGCCCGTCACGCCGCTCGGCGGCGGCGGCCTCGGCGCGCATCTCGGCCTCGATCTCGGCGCGCGCCTCGGCCGCTCCCAACCGACGTCCCTCGATGCGCGCTTCCTGCACGGCGTCGTGGGCGATCGACGCGGCATCGTCGAAGAGTTCCTCGAACCGTGCCTGGCACGCATCCAGCCGGGTGGACGCGCCCGCGTCGTCGCCGCCGTGATCGGCCAGCGTGTTGAGTGCGGTCCAGATCTCGTCGGCGAGAGTGCGTACGGACTCGGGCACGTCGAGGTCGTCCCAGGTGACGCGCAACCGGCGCAGGTCGGGGTCGATGAAGTCGTCGACCGCGGTGTGATCCTGGGCGATGTCGACGGCGTACGACAGGCCCAGGCCCTCACGCAGACCTGACAGCACCGGACGCCAGTCGTCCAACATGTCGGTGTAACGCACGAAAGCGCGCGACTCGCCGCGCGTCTGGCGTTCGCTGAGCAACGAGTGGTTGATCCAGCGGACCAGGTTGAAGATCTCATAGCTGCGCCGCTGCCGAGCCTCCAGCGAGGAGGCGTAATAGGTGGCGCGAGAGCCGATCACCTCGGCCGGGTGCCGCAGCATCGTGATGAACACGATGTCGAGCCCGGCATCCTCGGCTGCGCCCTTCCACAACTGCTGGGCCCACACCGACCGCGGATCCTTGACCACAACCTGGTCGACTCCCGCCGCGTGCTTGCCCAGGAACTCGACCAGCTTGCGCCGGTCGGCCGGGCGGATCTGCGACTGCGCGGACTCGAACGCATCGGGACGGCCGTCCATGTCGTGCAGACCCGCGGCCTTGATGATCCGCTTGTGGAAGCGGACGGCCCACTTGGATTCGAAGAAACCTTTGGGGTTGGAGTCGTTGGCACCCAGGAACGGGCCGGGCACCGTGAGTCCCAGGTGGTGCAGAGTGCCCGACATCGTGCTGGTGCCACTGCGGCCGGTGCCGGTGATCAGGACCAGCCGCGTCATCGCGAGCGGCCTCGGCGCCAGGACCATTTCGACGCGGCCGGCGCCTCGGAGGCGGCGCGTTCCTCACCCGCGCGTACGCCTGCTCGTCGGGCGCGCCGAACCTTGCGCCGCCAGTGCGCGTGCGCGATCGCGACCGCGTCGGCGTGCACGTGGGCGTACTCCTCGGCGAGTGCGTCCAGAGCGGCCCGGGTCGAGTCCTGGTCCCCAGCCGACGCCAACTCGGTGATGGTCGCGTACGTCCGATCGCCCAGATCCTGCAGCGAGGCGGGCACGGCGAGCGCCGACCAGTCGGGTTCGCGTCGACGCAGCTCCCGGGTCGATGAACTCGTCGATCGGATGCGTTGACACGTCCGGCGCAGGATCGAGATGGAGATCGAGACGCGCACTCATGGTCGACAGCACGGGCCGCCAGTCGGTGAGCAGGTCGGCATACGTCACGAACGCGCGACGACTCCCCCGCGTCAACCGCTCGGTGAGCAGCACGACGTTGATCCACCCGGCGACGGCCGTGCCCTGGGGTGCGTCGTAGAACTCGCTGCGGCTCGACGAGACCTCTGCCGGATGTCGCAACATCACCACGAAGGCGGGGCTGACTCCGGCACTCTGGGCCGCCGTCACCCACAGGTCGCGAAACCACACCAGCCGCGGGTCCTTGATCACCAGCCGCGGGTGCGCGGCCAGCTCGGTCGCCAACCAGTCGGTCAGTTCGGCACCAGGTTCGGGGTCGGCGAGCACCTTGGCGAGTTCGTCGTACGCGGCGGGGTCACCGTCGAGAGTGTGTACGCAGACCCGCTCCAGCAGTCGGGTGTGGAAGTCGACCGCCCAGGCGGGCTCGTAGAAGCCGGTCGGGTTGGAGTCGTCGCCGTCGAGGGCGTCCGGCACCTGGAAGCCGGTGCGCGCCAGCGCGCCCGCCATCGTGCTCGTACCGCTGCGGCCAGGTCCGAGGACGAGGACCAGTTCACGTCCCTGCGAAGTCACTGCGTCGCCCACGCGGGCAAGCCTCTCACGCGTGCACCTGCTGGGCGGCCAGGACCAACTCGGCCAGCCTGCGTGCCGCCCCACCGTCGACGTGTGGGAGTCGGGTCGTGCGGAATCGCTGCCAGTCACCAGCGGCACGCTGCGCCGGAGCCCAGAGGTCAGCCACGGAGTCGAGGAGGTCGGCGGTCGACAAGCGCGGCCCTGGCAGCGTCGCCGCGTGTCCTTGCCCGAACAGCAGGATCGGCAGCCCGGCCGCCGCAGCATCGAGGCGGACGTCGGTGCGGCCCACGAGGGCGAGGTCGGCTGCGGCGATCGCCAGCGCCGGGTCTGGCGTGCGTGCCAGGCAGCACAACGGCAGGTGCGCGACCGGCGCGGTGGTCATCAACACGTGATCGGCTGGCAGCCGGGCTGCCAGGCGGGCGTACGGCAACGGCTCGTCACCCTCCCTCGCGATCGCGAGCACCACCCGCTGATCGGCGGAGATGCCCAGAGCCGTACGCACCTGCGTCCGAAGGTCCGCGTCGCCTGCTCGATCGTGTCGCGGCCAGCCCAGAGCGCGCGAGGTCACACCGAGATCGCGATGCAGCACCTCGTCGGCCCAATCTCCGGGGGTGATCACCTGATCCCATCGACTGGCCGCTTCCAGGACCGCGGCGGAATCGTCGTCCGCCATTACGCCGGCGCTCCATTCGGGGGCGCCGACGTCGAGCAATGGGTAGTCGTCGAGCAGCTGGATCACCTGCTGCCACGGCGGCGATGCCTGGACACGCGGCTGGGGTCGATCGACCACGAGACAGCGGATCGATCCCCGCAGCCGGTGCCACTGTGGCGAGTTGATCAGCACCCCGGTGACGCCGCTGGGAACGGGCGCCGACAGGTCACGGATGCCCGCGTAGACGGGCAGGTCGGCGTCGAGTCCGCGCATCACCGGGGCGAGGGCGGCGGCGTCACCCGTATGCGCGCCGTGCGCGTTGCTGATCAGGACGCCGTCGACCGGACGCTCCCCCGGCTGGGCCTGGCGGAGTTGGTGGAACCTGCTGCGCAGATCACCGAGCGGTCGGCGCAGGTTGAGGCGCAGCGCGCCGCCGCTCTTCCAGCTGACGATGACGTCCTGCGTACGGTCGGGCACATCAGGCAGCGCGAGCGGGAGCGAGTCGGCGTACGACTTGTCGGGCAGGGCCATCACCTCGATCGGCTCGACCCCTTCACCGTGCAGGACGGCCCGCAGGCCGTGCATGCCGGTCGGGAGCGCCAGCTCGCCGCCGAGATCCGAGCGCCACACCAGCGGGATCGTGACCTCGAACCGGTCGCCGACAACGGGTGCCGGGACGAGTTCGCCCCAGCCGGTGCCGTGCCTGCTGCCGATCAAGAGGGTGGCGCCCTGCCCGCCGACGAGACGACCGCGTACGACCACGGCGCGAGCCCCGCTGCGCTCGACATCGTGCACCAGCACCTGGGGGCCGTCGCCGGTCTCCGACTCCGGAACCGGCTCCGGATCGAATCGCACCTCCAACGGCCACCTCTCGCGCCACTCGGTCACGAACCGCCCGCCACCGTGGGCGACCTCACGTGGCCACGTGAACCTCGCCTCACCCGCGCTCAGCGGGTGACGGGCACGGAGCGCGCCCGACTCGACGCGTACCCACAACGTCCACGAGTCGGTCTCGGTGAGACCGTCCAAAGGCAAGTGGGCATCGAACCGGCCCCGCGCATAGTCGCGGATCGGGTCTTCGTACGGTGCCGGTGTCGGTGCCAGGCGTACGGCCGGAGCCGCCACTTCGGCCACCACCGCACCGGTCTGGTCGACGGCTTCGACGACGACCCGATGCGGGGCGCCGCTGCCGAGGTCGAGTGTGCGCAGGTACGCCCAGCCCCCGACCTCCAGGGTGTTCGCGACGAAACGCAACCGGTCGACCGACTGCGCGACGGTGAGCTGTTCGGGGCGGCGTACGAACAACGACTCGGCGAGATCGGGGTCGTCGAGCCCGGGAAGGCGCACCAACAGCCCGTCCTCTCGCGTCTCGGTCGGCCAAGGACCAGGGACCGTCGGGTCGGTCGCAGTGAGCGCGAGGAGGTCGTCTCGGCGCCCGAGCATGGTCAGGCGTACGAGCACCCGTTGCCCGGGGGACGTGGCTCGCCAGACGTCGTCGGTGGCCTCGGCGGCCAGTCGTTGCACCGTCGGCTGGAGCAACTCCCAGAAGTCGTCGTCGGCGACCGCGGGATCGCCGACATACCAGATGAAGTGCGCCTCGAAGAGAGTCGCCAGCCAGTCCTGATAGAGCTCGGGGTGCTCGGCGAGCAGCACCTCTCGCGACACGTCCCACGCCTCGATGCGGTGCTGGAGGTCGCGCAGCGTGCCGCGCTGCTGGCTGATCGACGAACGGTCTTCGCGGCGACGCCAGCGATAGACCAGGTCGGGGATGACGTCGAGGGTGCGTGCTCGCGCCAGCAGTTGCGTAACGATCGGCTGATCCTCGTACGCGACCCCCTCGCGGAACCACAGATCCTGGGCCTGCCAGAAATCGCGGTGGTAGACCTTGTTCCAGGTGTAGAGATTGCGCAGCACCGCCGGGAAGTCGCGCGCGGTCGTGCGCAGACGGGGGATGTCGTGGACCCCTTCAACCCAGGTAGGGGTCCAGGCTCCGTCGCTGTCGAAGCGTTCGGGAGCACCGACCACCAGGTCCGAGCCGGTTCGACGCGCCGTCTCCAGCAGGCGCTCGAAGGCCTTCGGTGGCAGCACATCGTCGGAGTCCACGAAGGTGAGCCACTCTCCCACCGCCTCCCGGATGCCGGTATTGCGCGCCGCTCCGAGACCGCCGTTGGGGCGGTCGATGACGCGGACGTGTGGGTGCTCGGCGGCGTAGCGATCCGCGATCGCACGCGAGCCGTCGCGCGAGCCGTCGTCGACGAGCAGGATCTCCAGGTCGGTGAAGGTCTGCGCCAGCAGCGAGTCGAGGCAGTCGGCCAGGTAGTCCTCTACGCCGTAGAACGGCACGATCACGCTCAACGCCGGGGGTGGCTGCGACGGCGGGGGCTCGTCGTGACCACGCGCCAACCGGTCACGCAACCGCCCGACCAGACTCACAAGTCCCACCCGGCGTCGGTGCTGATCAGGGCACCCACCAGGAACTCGGCAGCGGCAGCCGAGGACAGCCGGGGCTCGTCGGCAGCATCGCCGTGGGTGAGCGCCGACAGTGCCTGGATGTTCCCCGAAACATCCGCCCGCCTGGCTGCCAGCAGCGCGGCCAGGCGTGCTCCTGCTGTCGCGAGTTCGTCCGCCAGATCGGCCGGGAAGGGGTGGTCGCCCTGGCTGCGATCGGCGTCGACGCTCAGCAGGTGCCCGACGACGCCGTCGCGTACGTGACGCGCCCAGCGCTCATCAGGCCAGTCCTGCGAGGCACGGTTGAGTTGTCGTACGCCTTCTGCTTCCGGCCAGGTCAGCAAGGTGCGCCCGTCGCCGACAGCGAAGAGATCGACGACCTCGATCTCGACCGCCTTCCCCAGGACGCGTCGCCACCCACGCTTCGACAGCGCGTTCTCGACGCGTTGCGTCTGCTCCGCCAGGGCGGTTCGTGGGTGCTGCTCGAGCCACTGCGCCCACGGTGTCTCGCCACGCTCCAACAGATGCTGCTGCCAGCTCTCGACGAGGAGCTGCCAGGGCGCGAGCACCTGCACCCGCACGGTCTCCGCGGGCACCGTCGGTCCGGGGGGGATGCGCGGCATCGGTCGCTTCTTCGACCGTAGATACAGCAGGCGAACCTTGGGACGGGCGACCTTGTCCGCGATGCTGGTCACCGCGATGACCGGCGTCTGTACGCGCACCGTCGGCCGGCTGGCATCGAGTGGAGCAGGTCCGGTCCGATCCGGGCGCAGCCAGTCGAGTTCGCCGACCACCCGCACGCCCAAGTCGGTGAGATCGGCGATCTCGCGCTCGGCGATCTCGTCCACCTGATCTTGATGCTGCGAGAGCATCGCCATCCGCCCGCTCAGCGGATCCTTCGGCAGGTGCCGGATCGCTGGCACCACGCCCCACCGCAGGTAGCGCGGCAGGATCTTGCGCCGCCACCCGTTGTCTCGCACGTGTGCGCAGACCAAACGCAGCATCTCGGCCTCGCCGTAGCCCAAGGATCGGCTGTCCGCGTCGGCAGAGGCCGTCAGCAGACCAACCGGAAGGCCGACAAGTCGCTCCATCACCCGCAGCAGCCAGTCGTGGTCGGTCTCGTCCACGACCACCGCCGTGACGCGGTCGGCACCGAAGTGCTCGACCCATCGCTGCGTCGCCGCACCATAGGACTGCCGACGCCAAAAGCCCATCCGCTCGCGCGAGAGGATCTCGTCCAGCCACGGGCCATAGGGCGTCTCGTGGATCCCGGACGAGACGATCTGCTGCCAATAGGAAGGCAGTTGGCGGTCGTACCTGCGCAGCATCCGCACCACATGCACGCGTTCGGGATCGAGGTCTCGGGCGATTCGCGCGATCTGCGCAGGCGTCGCAGCCGCGAAGTATTCCGAACTGATCACCGTACGCATCGAGTCGTCGACCGCGCGGACTTCGGCCACCAGCGCCTCCCACGCCGCGATCGACGGCGTGGGCCGTCCGGGTTGCCCCGACTTCTCCGTCACCGCGATCGCGGGTTCGTACGCCTGTCGTGTCTCACCCGCGTAATGGACGCCGTGAGCCGCCAACTCCGACCGCAACTGATGCATCGCGACCTGCAGCGCACTGGATCCGGTCTTCGGAGGCCCGATGTGCAGCAACCGGGTGCCCTCGGGCAGCAGCAGGTCGGCCGCGGACATCAACGAACCCGGATCCGGCGCGCCAGGCGGGCGCCGAGGTGGCGGACGAGGTCACCGACGGAGGCATCCTCGACAGTCGGCACCTCCGCGATCCGCCGACGCTCGCGCTCCGCGACCAGGCGGTGGCGAAGGCCTGCCTCCAGGTCGCCGATGCGCCGGTCGGCGGGCGCCTTCCGGGCAGGCGTCTCGGCGGCGATCTTGACCAGGCCGGCCGCCAATCGGGCCACCACGTCGGCGGGCACGGCCACGTCGGCGGGCAGGTCGCCGACGTCCTTGGCCAGTGCCGGATCGCCCAGGATGTCGAGGTCACCGATGACGCCGACGCCGGTCGTACGGATCCGCTCGACCATCGACGCGCCGAGCTCGGCGGCCCGGTCGACGGCCCACTGCGGCGTGGTCAGTTTGAGTTCGCCGGGTTCGGGGCGGCGCTCTTGCAGGAAGCGGACCGACCCGAAGCGTACGAACCGGGTGTAGTCGGTCGCCGACCAGTCACGAGACAGAAACTCCCGATTGAACGCGACCAGCAACTCGATCTCGGGCCAGGTGAGCGACCGATTGGCGCCCAGTTGCGGCGAGGTGATCGTGCCCGGCTCGACACCGAGGAGTTGGGCGAAGGCGTTGACGATGCCGGAGTGGTCGCGGTCGTCGACCGCGACGACGGTGATCCGGTCGGCACCGATCGCGTCGACCCAGCGTTGCACCAACTCGTCATGGCGGTGCCGGTGCCAGAAGCTCGGCGTCTGGTCGGTGGTGTCCGCGTGGTTGAGGATCTGGTCGAGCCACCCGGCGTACCCCAGGTCGTCGTCGTAGGCCAGCGACCGCCGGTTCTGCATGTATTGCTGCCACTGCGACCCCAGGATGCGTACGAGCGGGCGCAGCGTGATCACGACGTGCACGTTGTCGCCGCCCAGGTCGGCAAGCAGCGTCGGGATCCGGTCGGGTGGCGTCTCGGAATAGAACTCGCTGCTGAGCACACTGATCCGGGCGTTCTCGGTGCGCACCTCCTCGACCAGAGCACGCCACTTGTCGTCGCCGGTGCCCTGCGTGGTGGTCGGCAGGTGGTGTCCGGTCGAGGCGGCCATGGCAGCGGCCATCGAGTGTGCCTTCTCGCCCGCGTAGTGCACGCCGTACGCCTTCAGCGACTCCCGCGAGGCATGCATCGCCCCTTGCACGGTGGTGGTGCCGGTCTTGTGCGGACCGATGTGCAGCAGCACGCTGCCGTCAGGCAGTGCCAGCTCGGGACGGGTCATGACGACCGCCTCCCCGTCGCGCGGGTGAGCAGGGCCTTGGCCAGCCCACGGCTGGAGGTGTCGGCGAGCGGTCGGCCGGGCTCCAGTGGCGTCTCGCCCACCTGCTCGGCCCCCCACTGCTCCACCAGATCGAGCACCGCGGCCACTGCGGCGCCCCCTTCGGCGGCTGTCCAGTGCGTACGCCGGGCATCCCCGGGCTGCGCGTCGAGCCAGCCACGAAGACCCTCGATCAGGTCATCGACCAGGCCCTGCTCCAGGCCGGGAACGCCCACGAGTTGGGCTCGGATCAGGTCGGCCAGGTGGCCGTCGTCAAGTCGCCGGTCGGCTGGGTCGGTCACCACCAACGCCTCTCGTCGTGACGGGTCGCCATCGCTGGCATCCTAGCCCGCCTGGTCGTGCTCGAACGCCGGGCCGCCCGGTCGTCCCGGCCCGAAGAAGGCAGCCACCACCCGCTGTGCGGCGTGGCCGTCCATCAGGTAGTTGTAGCGCTCCTGGAAGGCCGCGAGATCATCTCGATACTTCGCCTCCAGCGCGGGCAGGTCGCGCAGGGCGGCGATCACCTGGTCGGTGGTGTCGAGCAGCGGCCCGGGAGCCGACTCCGTGAACGGATAGAGGAAGCCGCGTACGTCTGAGGTGTAGATCTTGAGGTCGGGCACCAGGAAGACCATCGGGCGCATCGTCAGTGCGAAGTCGAAGCGAAGCGAGGAGTAGTCGAGCACGGCGGCATCGGAGGCCAGGATCAGGTCGTTGATCTCGGGATAGGTCGTGACGTCGATCAGTCGGGCATTGCCCGCCGGACGGGCGGCCTCCTGGTGGAACCGGTGACCGCGCAGCAGCAGCACATAGTCGTCACCGAGCGCGGCACTGGCCTTGCCCAGATCCAGGTGAGTCACCAGCTCGGCGGTCAGCCAGCGCGACGTCGCGTCGTCGCGCCACGTCGGGGCATAGAGCACCACCTTCTGGTGGTCGGCGATGCCCAGCGCCTTGCGCGCCTCGGCCCGACGGCGTACGGCTCGCTCGCCCACCAGTGCGTCGGCGCGCGGATATCCCTGGTTGTGGATCTCCCCCTCGTAGCGATATTCGCGCCGGTAGTACTGGTCCATCTCCGGGCTGGGGGTGAGGATCAGGTCCCAGTCGCCCGACGTACGCGCCAACTCCAGCGCGAGGCGGCGCGGGGTGTAGTCCTTGCCCTCCCACATGCCGATGCCCATCGACTTGGCGGGATAGCCGTGGAAGGTCTGGAGCACACGCTGGCCCGGCTTGGGTGAGAACCAGCGCTCGAAGTCGACGTTCATCACCAGGTGGGCGGCCGAGCCGATCGCCTCGTACCAGTCGCGGCTGTGCAGCACGACCGGACGGGCACCCTCGGGCACCCACGAGGAGTAGTCGGCGATCCCCCAGACGAGTTCGAGTTCGGGGTGGCTGTGCCGCAGTTCCTCGTGGATCGCCAGTTGGCTGTCAGTGGCGCTCTGTCCCTGATAGGCCTGCAGATAGACCCGGCGGGGATCGATCGCGAGGTCGGACGAGAGCGCCCATTCGCGCAGCCGCTCCTGGCCGTAGGGCCCGAAGTCCTCGACCGCGATCGGCTGCTGGATCCGTACGCCCGCCTCGGCGTTGCCCAGGCAGTTGACCGACAGTCGGATCCGCTCGCTGCTCCAGGTCGCGTACGCCGGCTCGTACGCCGAAGGCAGCAACGCCGCCCGACCACGACCGGCAGTCGTGCGTACGGTCACCAGGTAGCGACCAGGTGGGGCGAAGACCTCCCTGCCCCACGGGGTGCGCAGCAAGGAGACTCGCGCTCGCCAACCGTCGTCGGTCGACTCGACCGGCTCCGCGGCGAGCGTGTGGGCGCCGTCGACCAGGGTCACCTCGACTCCCGCGGGCGCGTGGCCCATCGGCCAGCGGCCCTCGATCACGATCTCGGTCTCTGCGAAGACGAAGCGTTCGACCTCGAGCAGGTCCCGGGTCTCGACCAGCGCACCCGCACCCAGTGGGGAACGACGCAGTATGAGCGGTCCTGGCTGCGTGGTGGTCTCCGGCACGCAGTCCTCCAGGATCCAGTGACTCTGACCACGGGCGGATGCGGGGACGGTGACCTCGAACGAGCGCTGGCCGCCGGTCCCGTTCAACGCCACCTTGACCACTCGATCGAGTTGGGTGAGGCGCAGTTCGGTGATGGCGCGGTCGTCTACCGCCACCGTGCCGGTGAATCGGCGACCGTCGAGGCGGGCCTGGGTCAACCGCACACCTGGATCGGGCAGAGCCGCAATCGTGACCAGACCCGCCTCGTCGAGTGCGGGCACCTGGCCTCGGCGCAGGATGCCGATGAGCACACCACCGGACTCCTGCCCGCGCACCGGCCGCGGAGCCAACTGCTCTCCCGCGAGCAGCCCGGCCGCACTGCGGTCGTCGACTCGGGCGATGCCACCAACCCGGGAGATCTGTCCCTCGGGCGTCGTGATCGTGAGTCGGATCTCCAGGTCGAAGCCGGTCACGTCACCAGGGCGGGCGACGGCGGCAACCGCTCGCGGATCGACCGTGACCCGGCAGGCGCCCGGGTGGGAGTCCTGGAACCGCCGGCGACTCTGCTCGTTCGCATCCGGATCGTCGAGCGGGGTCACCGTCAAGGGCACCCTGGCATCCCCGCCCACCTGCACGAGGAACGCCTCGATCTCGGGGCGCTCGTCCAGGTGTACGAAGTCGATCCGAGTCAGCAGATCGAGCTCGATCAGGTCACCGCGCCACGCCGCGCCGCGGACGATGACCTGCAGGGTGACCTCACCCTCGGACATCTCGAAGCAACTACGCGGCACCGTGGGGTCTTCGACGAACGGCAGTTGCGCGATGACCGTGTCGCCGACCAGGTGAGTCGGCGTCTCGCCGCGTTGGAACCAGCGCGCTTGGTTGTAGTCCTCCAGGTCGGTACGACGGCCTTCTCGCAACAGCCAGAGTTTGACCTTGGAACTGGCGCGCAGTTGCGGCCAGACGGACGCTCCGGCCTGTTCGAGCAGTTCGATCGCAAGGGCACGCAGCGACTCCCATTCGGTGTCGTCGGCGCGCTCGACATCATCGAGGAAGGGCTGAATCGAGATGTCGAGGACACCCACCAGCCAGGCATCCTGAGCCTGGGGTACGCCCAACTCCGCCACTTCGTCGGCCAGCCTGCGCTGATCTCGGGCGAACTGCGGCAACTCGGCGAGGAAGCGTTCCATCCTGCCGACCGAGGCGCCGTCCTTGCGACCGGTCGGTAGATAGACCATCCGGTCGAGGAAGTCGAAGGTTCGCGCCGCCTTGTAGGAAGCCAGGGCGAGGTCACGATCCTGCTTGGCGTCACCGGTGAACGCCAGCCCGGCGCGCTGCCACAGGTCGCGCCGCAGAAGTCGGTTGCCCACCCCGAGGTCGAGCACCGCACTCGGAACGGTTGCCAGAGTCGCACCGAAGCTGCGCTCGCGGCGCCCCACGCGTACGGCCGCGTCACCGGTCACCGAGGCCGAGGCGACCTGCCCGATAGCGCCTACCGCCTGGTCTGAGCCGGTCCGTTCGAGGGCGGCCACCAGGGTGGGGATCGCGTGCGGCGGCAGGTTGTCACCACCGTTGACGAACTGCAGATAACGACCCCGGGCCTGACCGGCGCCGGCGTTGCGCGCGGCGCCGCGATCACCCGCCACCGGGTCGAGCAGCCGGATCCGCCAGTCGGCCTGCTCCTGCTCCGCAGCCGACGCGGTCACCTCGTTCGCGCGCCCGTACGGCACGACGAGCACTTCGAGATTGCGGTGCCCCGACGCGCGGAGGTCCGCCAGCATCGGGCCGATCTTGGTGGTCTCGTCGTCGCTCACGGCGAGGACGACGCTTACCAGCGGTCCGCGGAACTCCTTGCGGAAACGTCGCGACGCCCTGCCGGCCCAACTACGCGTACCCGGGGGGAGTGCGCGTCCGGTGACTCGCAGGACGGACCCGACCCGATCTCTCAACGGCACGGGGGTCAGTATCCCCCACCTCGTCGCGATCCCGGGTCGCGGCTCAGAGCAGTCCCTGCGACTCCAGGAACTCCTTGGCGACGTCCTCGGGCTTCTTGCGATCCACCGCGACCTGACCGTTGAGTTCGGTGAGGTTCTCGGTGGTGAGTTTGCCCATCAGCTCGTCGAGCAGGTCTTCGACCTCTTCGTTGTCGGCGAGGAAGTCCGACGAGACCGCCGGGACGAGATTCTGCGCGGTCTGGATCTGCTGGTCGTCGTCGAGCAGCACCAGTCCTTGGCTGTCCAAGGTGCCGTCCGTCGTGGAGGTCAGACCCAACTGCGACTCACCGTCGAGCACCGACTGATAGGTCTGGTCGGAGGCGAAACCGAGTTTGAGCACCTCCTTGATCTTCACGCCGTACGTGTCGGTCAGGCCCTTGGCACAGTCGACCCGCTCCTCGCAGTCGGGCGCTGCGGCCAAGGTGATGGTCTTGCCCTTGAGGTCCGAGAGCTTGGTGACCCCCTCGGACTCGGAGTACTCCTTCGTCACGAAGAAGGCGTTGGTGTCGGTGGCCTCGCTCGGATCGAGCAGGGTGATCAACTTGTCGTCCAGCAGCGACTCGGCCGCCTCGATCGACTCTTCGGCATCGCTGGTGGTCAGGGCCTCGGCGTCCGCACCGTTCTCGGTGGTGTTGAGGAAGTCGACGATGCCGCCGACGTACTCCGGCACGATGTCGACGTCGCCGGGGAAGATCTTCATGTACACGTCGCGGGTGTCGACCAGTTTGACCGTGGGGTCGTAGCCGGCATCGGCGAGCAGTTGCTCGTACATCGAGGCGACCAGGGTGGCCTCGGGAAAGCTCTGGCCCGAGATCGTGACCGCGCCCTTGTCGCCGCTGTCACCGCCGTCGTCGGCCAGGTCGTCGCTCGCACAGGAGGTCGCGGCGAAGAGCGTGAGCGTGGCCAGCGTGGCTGTGGCCGCTCGGCGGATATGCATCGTGGTCACCTTCTGTGTCCCGTGGCTACTTCTTGGCAGACCACGCGTGTCCGGTTGTGCAAGCTCGGTCGAGCCCCGACACATCATGCCGGTTCGGCGTTGTCAGGCCCACACCCCTGCGGGGCCTGGACGCCGTCGACCGGCTGGGGTCAGTCGCCCTCGGTGTGCTTGGCGCGCGACACGATGTCGGGATCGGCCGGATAGATGACGCGGGGGTCCTTGCCTTCGTAGTCGAACTGGTCCAGGAAGGCGCGGATGGCGTTGATCCTGGCCCGCTTCTTGTCGTTGGACTTCACCACGATCCAGGGGGCGTACTTCTTGTCCGTGAGGTTGAAGTTCGCCTCTTTCGCCGCGGTGTAGTCCTCCCAGCGGTCAAGGCTCTCCAAGTCCATCGGCGACAGTTTCCACTGGCGTACGGGGTCGATCTGGCGCAGGGCGAAGCGGGTGCGCTGCTCATCCTGGGTCACCGAGAACCAGAACTTCGTCACCGTGCAGCCGCTCTCCACGAGCATCTGCTCGAAGCGGGGCGCCTGCCGCATGAAGGTGTCGTACTCCTCGTCGGTGCAAAAACCCATCACCCGCTCGACGCCGGCGCGGTTGTACCAACTGCGGTCGAAGAGCACGATCTCGCCCTCGGTGGGCAGGTGCTGGATGTAGCGCTGGAAGTACCACTGCCCCTTCTCGGTGGAGGACGGCTTGTTCAGCGCCACCACGCGCGCGGCACGAGGGTTGAGGTGCTCGGTGAAGCGTTTGATGGTGCCGCCCTTGCCGGCGGCGTCGCGGCCCTCGAAGACGATGACGTGCTTGGCACCGACGTCTTGGGTCCAGTACTGGAACTTGAGCAACTCGACCTGGAGGTCGTACTTCTCCTGCTCGTAGTGTTCGCGATCGAGCAACTCGTCGTACGGGTAACCCTGCCGCCAGGTCTCGACCGCCGAACCGTCCGGAGCGATCAGGACGGGGTCCTCGCCCGAGGCGTCCTCGACTCGGTAGCCCTCGACCCGGAGCTTGTCGATGTACTCACGAAGGTTCATCCGCTGCACCACGACCCTTGTCTAGCGCACCGAGATGAATTAGTCCCGTCCGATCTCGTCTACTACCGTGCGTCGTTTGCCACACGGCGGCGCGCTGGACTCCGGCGGCGGCGATTTCGAGTACGAGCGCCACCACCGCGATCACGACCGCGCCCGCGATGCCCTTGGCGTAGTTGGACCGATAGAAGCCGTCGGTGATCACTCGGCCGAGTCCTGGCCCGGCCACCAGAGCCGCGATCGTGGCGGTCGCCCACACCTGCACGAGGGCGAGTCGTACGCCGCTGGCGACCAGCGGGAGTGCGAGCGGCAACTCCACGCGCCAGAAGCGTTGCGGGCCGGTCATCCCCATCCCACGCGCCGCCTCCTTCACCTCGGGCGCGACCTCACGGATCGCGACGTACCCGTTCGTGATGATCGGCGGCAGCGCGAAGAGGGCGAGCGCGATCAGCGTGGCCAGGCCCGCTCGGCCATAAGGCCCGAGCGTGTCGGTGCCGGGCCAGTCCGCGGTGACGAGCAGCGCGAGCAGCGCGAAGGTCGGGATCGCGCGGCCGACGTTGGAGATGTTGATCGCGAGCAGGCCGCCACGACCGAGGTGTCCCAGCCACAGCGCCAGCGGCAGGCCGAGCGCGATCGCCACCAGCAGCGCGGTGAAGGTCAGCAACAACTGCTGGGTCAGCAGCGCCAGCATCCCGCCGTCACCGGTCCAGTTGCTCGACTCGGTCAGGTAGGTCCAGGTGTCCGCGAAGATCTTCATGCGGTCCTCCCCCGGTGCGTCCACGGAGTGAGCAGTCGCTGCGCGAGCACGATGATCAGGTCGAGGACCACCGCGAGCACCACGCAGAGCACCGACGCGGTCAAGAGTTCGGCGCGGAATCTGGTGTCCACGCCGTCCTTGATCAGGTTGCCGAGCCCGCCGTACGACACCAGCGACCCGATCGTGGTCAGCGCCACCGTCGAGACGGTCGCGACCCGCAGACCGGCCATCATGACCGGGATCGCCAGCGGGAAGCTCGATCCTGGTCAACAGTCGTCCGGGCGAATAGCCCAACCCGCGGGCGGCCTCCACGACATCGGATGGCACGCTTCGAAGCCCTTCGAGCATCGAGCGCACCAGGATCGTGAGCGCGTAGAGCGCCAGACCGATCACCACCGTCGTCGGCGTCAGCCCGGTGAAGGGCACCAGCAGCGGAAAGAGCGCCAGCGACGGGATCGTGTAGAGGCCCGTGGTGACGCCCAGGATCGCGGCTTCGAACCGGGGAAAGCGTCTGGCGAGCAGCGCGATCGGGAAGGCGATCAGGAGCCCGGCCAGCACAGCAACGAGGGTGATAGCCAGGTGTTGACCGGTCGCCTCCGCGATCTCGCTGCTGCGATCTCGCAGGTAGTCGGCACATAGCCAGTCGTTGACCGTGCGGGAGTAGCACGTCGGCGCATCGGCCCGGGAGACGTACGCCGGCAGTAGGGTCACGGACATGGACGCTACCGCCGAACCGGACCAGATGATCCGACTGAGCGGTGTCGGGAAGACCTACGACGACGGCACGGTCGCCGTACGTTCACTGGATCTGGGCGTGTCCGCCGGCGAGATGGTGTGCCTGGTCGGGCCGTCGGGCTGCGGCAAATCCACGACGTTGAAGATGATCAATCGGCTGATCGAACCCACGTCGGGGAGCATCGAGATCGACGGGATCGACGTGACCTCGTCGGATCCGGTGAAACTGCGTCGCGGCATCGGGTACGTCATCCAGCAGGTCGGGCTCTTCCCTCATCAGACGATTGAGCGCAACGTGATGACGGTGCCCTCGTTGCTGGGTGAGTCCCGGTCGACCGCGCGCGCCCGTGCGCACGAACTGCTGTCGTTGGTGGGCCTGGATCCGGCCGTTTTCGCGTCGCGCTATCCGCACCAACTCTCCGGTGGCCAGCGGCAACGGATCGGGGTGGCGCGTGCGCTGGCGGCGGATCCGCCGGTTCTGTTGATGGACGAGCCCTTCGGCGCGGTCGACCCCCTGATCCGCGAACGGCTGCAAGACGACCTCTTGGAATTGCAACGTTCGCTGCACAAGACGGTCGTGCTGGTCACCCACGACATCGACGAGGCGGTGAAGCTCGGCGACCGGGTCGCCGTCTTCGGTGTCGACGGGACCGGTGGCTATATGGCGCAGTACGCCCGGCCGTTCGAACTGCTGGCGCGCCCGGCCAACGACTTCGTCGCGGACTTCGTCGGCGCGACCCGCGGTCTGCGCCGGCTCTCGGTGACGCCGTTGTCGGAGTCGCTGTTGGAGCCTCTCGACGGCGTCTCGACCGGCGATCTGGCGGGAGCGATCGACATCGACTCCACCCTGGAGCAGGCGCTCGCGGCGCTGATGCGCGACGACAAATCGGTGATCGGAGTGCGTCGTGGGCCGACCTTCCTCGGCGTGCTGACTCCGAACGGGGTGCATCAGGCGCTGCGAGAGTCGCTGCGCTCCTCCCGGGGTTGAGCGGACTCCGGTCCGCTCAACCCCCGGAGATCCGGGTGCTTAGCGGCCACACCGGGGGCTGAGTCGGGTCGAAGCAGCCCCCGGATCGCGTCACGCCACCTTGCGGCGGACCTTCAGCAACACCTTGACCGACGTGGCTCCTGGGGCCGACGCAGTGACCAGGACCGAGATCCGCTTGCCCCGATACTTGGCCAACACCTTCCAGGCCCGCTTGCGAGCCTTCTTGATGGTCTTGCCGTTGGCCTTCCAGCGATAGGCCAGCTTTACATCCGTACGCGACCAGACTCCACCCACCACCTTGAGGCGCTTGCCGATCCGCGGCTTGCCCTTGACCTTCGGCTTGGTGACCAGCGTCAGCGGGGTGACGGTTGCCGTCGGGCTGGTCGTGGGAGACAACGTCGGCGACACCGTCGGGCTGGTCGTGGGACTGCTCGTCGGGCTGGGCGACACCGTCGGGCTGGTGGTGGGGCTGGGCGAGGTGGTGGGCACGGTCCCGTCCGTCACCGGGGTCGTCTCGGGGCTCGTCGCGGAAGTGTCCCTCAAGCCGTAGCCCGTGACCGTCACACGTACCGACACCTTCTTGCCCACCGTCTCCTTCTTGGGCACGTACGTGGATGCGGTCTCACCGGCCAAAGTCACGCCGTCGGCGAGCCACTGGTAGCCATAAGCTCACCGGGCTGGGGTACCACGTGCCCGGACTGACGGTGAGGGTCGAACCTACGGATGCGGTCCCGGTGACAGCAACGCCGCTGCCGTAGAAGCTCTTCGTCGGATCAGTTGCAAGGGACGCGTCGATGCCTGTAATCACCTGGTCTGTGGACGAGACCACAATCGGGTCGAATTGAGGATCCGACTTGCCGTTCCAGCACTGACTCAACAACTGTTCGTCGAGGTCCTCGAAACACACCTTGTAGGTGCCCGGCGCAATACCGGTGAGTTTGTAGGACTCGTCGCTGGCCGCCATGGCGTACCCGGCTCCCGAACTGAGATTCTCCAGTCCGTCCGTGCGGATCAGCGAAGCGATCCGGCCCTCCGTCAAAGGCATGCCAGCCGCCGACCTGATCGTTCCGCTGATCGAGGCACCCGCCCGCATCGTGGTGTCGATGCCGGTGATGTTGCCTCCGGATGCCACCGTGATGCGTTGTGCGGTTGCCTTGGTGGGTTGACCGGCACCACCCCAGTACTGACCGACCGGACCATCGCCCCAACTGTTCTTGAACAAGATGATGTGCTCACCCGGGGTCAATCCGGTCAGCGAGTAGTTGCCTGCCGAGTCGACATCGTCGTAGTAGCCGTCGCGAAGCCAGGTCGAGGTCGCCGCATCCCACAAGAATGTGGTCACCTCGATCTTGCGGACGCTGAACTGTGCGGGCACGGTGATGCGTCCAGTGATGGCGCCAGCCTTGCGCAGCGTGGCGTTGATGCCGCTGACGGTGGCACCCGCGCCCACGACGACCGGTGTCGCCGATTCGTAGCGGTGTCGGTCCTGCCAACAACGGCTGACGCTTGCGCGCAGAGGATCGGAGAAGCACACCTCATAGGTCCCAGCCCGCAGTCCACCAGCCACGTACGTTCCATCTGCGGCGGTGGTCGCGGATGCGCCGGGGCCACCGCCTGGGTTGTTGACGCTGACGCTGATCCCCGCCAACCCGACTCCGTTGGTGTCCACCACACGACCCTGGATCTGCGCCGCCTTGGCCAATGTCGCGTTGATCCCCGTCACGACCTGATCGAGCGTTGCGGTGATTTCCGTGGCAGCGGCCTCGACCTGCGTGTCGTCGTAGTACTCCGCGAGGGTACTGACGGTGCCTTCGAACCTCACTTTGTGCGTCCCGACGTCGACCCGCACGTCGTAAGTCCCGTCCGCAGCGGTAGTCGCCCTCTTGGCATAGCGCCAGTCGTAGTAGCCACCCGACTCTTTCTCGGCCACGATCACCGGTGCCCCAGCCACCGGAACACCGCTGCCGTCGAGCACCTTTCCCCGGAGGCGGGGGTAGCGTTTGAGCGCTGCGTCGATCCCCGTCCTGGCCTCCCCTGCACCAACCGTGACGGGCGTGAGTGCATCGTCGTCGGTGGTCGGGCCGCTCGACGACCAGTACTGGCTAGGAAAGTCGGGCGCGCTGGAATAGGTGTTGTAGTAGACGCTGTAGGACCCAGCCTCCAGGTCGCTGAGGGTGTAGCGGCCCTGGCTGTCCGTCGTTGCGTTCGCCACCATCGAACCGCTCGGGTGGGGGTAGAGGTAGACCCTGACGCCCCCGAGTGGTGTGCCAGCCGAGTCAGTCACCTTCCCGCTGATCGACGCGGTCCCGGCTGCGGTTGCCGTCGGTGGCGCCACCAGCAACCCGGCGAACAGCGCCAACAGAGCAGCCGCCAGTGCTCCCAACAGCCCCGCGCGGGCGTGCGTACGATCTCGCATCCGGTCCTCCTACAAACCTCACAGTCGTCGAGGTAGTTGTAGGACGGATGCACTCTAGGTCAAGGCAGAATCGGCAAGTCCGAACAGTCCTCAGCCTGGAATCAGGCGTGCTGGCGAGTCTGCGGCTCGTACGACTGCCAGGTCAACAACTCGGCGCGCAACGTCTCGGCCTCTTGCTCCAGCTCTGCCAGGTGCACGATCGCCTCGGCCGCACGGGACTCCGCGTCGTCGACGCGGCTGCCAAGACGCTGGATCTCGCGCTCGGCCTGCTGCACCTTCGCTTCGGCGGCCACCAACGACTGCTCGAGCTTGGTGATCTGGGTTGCCCGCTCGTTGCTCTGTGTGGTCAGCCCCGCAATATCGCCGCGCAAGGCCACGACCTCGGCGCGGTGCTCGGCACCGCGGGTCTCGGCGAGCTCGGCGTAGTCCTGGGCAAGGATTGCGCGGTCGGCTGCCGCGTCCCGGCGCGACTGAAGGAGTTCGCGATGCATGATCCGGGTCGCGGCGGCGCCCAGCACCAGGGCGATAACTGCGGAGGCCGCGGTGAACCAGGCGACGTTGTCCAACACACCCCAGGCGACGACGACCGCAGCGAGTGCGAGCAGCGCGATCGCGACGGTGATCCGGGTGCTGCGCTGGAGACGGCGGGAAGCGGAGCGCGAAGGGGCCATGAGGGCAGGCTAGGCCGATTCGTCGTCGGAACTGACCCGACACGCGCGTTCGAGCCAGAGCGCCGCGGCGGTGACCGTCACACCCGCGATCGCCGCGACCGCCGAACGGAGGGCTCTTTGCTCAGCCAACTCGGCCAGCGAGCCCAGCCACGAGACGGCGTACCCGGCGTACGCCCCTGCCAGCAACGCGCCCACCAGGGCACTCGCGCGCGCCAGAACCAGGCGGTTGACCAGTTGGTGACTCTGCGGGCGGCGCACGGGTTCGGCGACCTGGCGGGTGGTGACGTACGCCGTGCCGGCCAACGCAGCGGCGGCCACCAGCAGCACGAGCCCCTGGGTCCAGGTGACCAGGGGTGCGACCAGATCAACCGCGGCGAAGATCCGTCGCACCAACCACCCGCAGACCAGGCCGACGACCGCGAAGGCAGTCAGCGCGGCGGGCGAGGTCGGCCGCAGGCTCCCCTGGGGCTCCTCGCTCAATTCAACTCGAGCTCGAGGTCTTCACGCTTGGTGATACCAGACTTGTCGAGGTCTTCGAGCAACTCCGAGATCGGACCCAGGCCTGGGAAGATCGCGTCGGGCTCGACGTCGTACCAGGGCTGGAGGACGAACGCGCGCGACGCCGCCCGCGGATGTGGCAGGACCAGGGTCTCGGTGTCGCTGCGCCGGTCCCCCACGACGATCAGGTCGACGTCGAGCGTGCGGGGCGCGTTCTTGACCTCGGAACGCTCACGATCGAACGCGTCCTCGATCGCCAGCGCGCGGTCGAGCAGCCGGGCGGCCGGCATGGTGGTGTCGAAAAGCACCACTGCGTTGAGGAAGTCCGCCGCTTCTTCGGGCGAGTCGACGGGGGCGGTCTCGTAGACCGGCGAGATCGACGTAACCCAGACATCCGGGGTGTCCTTGAGGGCATCTACGGCCCCTTGCAGCGTCGCCATCCGTTCACCGAGGTTGGAACCCAGACAGATGACTACGCGCCGGATCGGGCGCATCTCGCCGGTGATCGTGTCGGCGTCGATGATGTGCGGGTTGGGAGTCTCGGTCACGACACTTCCTCGCGGGTTCTGGTGATGGTGAGCGTCACGTCAGTGAACGTGGCGTTGATCGGCGCGGACGGCTTATGCACCGTGATACGAGTCCATTCAACACGATCGTTGGTGAGACATACCGCCGAGATGCGCTCGGCGAGCGTCTCGATCAGGTCGACCGGATCTCGCTCCACGGCGGCTTTCGCCGCCGTCACGAGACTCCCGTAGTCGACGGTGTCTTGCAAGTCATCGCTGGCCGCCGCGGGGCGGGTGTCCACCCCGATGCTCAGGTCGATCACGAAGGTCTGACCCTCCCGGCGTTCGAAGTCGAAGACCCCGTGACGGGCATAGACCTCGATGCCGGTGATGGTGATGGTGTCGGTGGTCATCGCAGCCTCTCCCACACCGCGAGCGCGTCGCGCGTGGCTCGTACGTCATGGACACGCAGGCCCCAGACTCCCATGTCGGCCAGCAGAGGAACCATCGCACTGTGCGCGTGCTCGCGCTCGGTCGGGGGTCGCGGTGCGCCACGCTCGTCCCCGAGCAGCACGCCGAGAAAACTCTTCCGACTGGCCCCGACGAGCAACGGCCTACCCAGGTCGCGCAAACGGTCGAGCCCGGCGATGAGCTCCCAATTGTGGTCGGCCGTCTTCGCGAAGCCCAACCCCGGATCGAGGATCACCCGGTCGGGATCGACGCCGGCGCCGGCCAGGGCGTCGAGCCTCTCGGACAGTTCGCTCCTCACCTCGGCGACCACGTCGTCGTACGTCGCCAGGTCCTGCATCCGATCGCTGTGAGCGCGCCAGTGCATCGCGACATAGGTGACGCCGGAGTCCGCGACCACTCGAAGGATGTCGGGGTCGGCAAGTCCGCCCGAGACGTCGTTGACGATGGTGGCCCCGGCCCCGACCGCTGCCGCGGCCACCTCGGCGCGCATGGTGTCGACGCTGACCGTGGCGCCACCTTGGGCCAGCGCCGTGATCACGGGCAGCACCCGGTCTAGCTCCTCCTCGACCAGCGGCCGGGTCGCGCCCGGGCGGGTCGACTCACCACCCACGTCGACGATGTCGGCGCCCTCGTCCAGCAGTTGGAAGCCGTGCGCGATCGCCGTCTCCGGGTCGGCCCATAGTCCGCCGTCGGAGAAGGAGTCGGGGGTGACGTTGACGATCCCCATCACCTGCGGCGGGGTAGTCCAGTGCGAAATGGTCGTGTTTTCGCCGCCTGGACGACCATTTCGCACTGGACTACCGCGCTCCGGGCCCGCCACGAGGAATCACCGGCTGCGGTTGATCAGGGCCATGGCTTCGGCACGGGTCGCTTGATTCTTGAGCATGCTGCCGCGCACGGCCGAGGTGATCGTACGAGCGCCGGTCTTGCGTACGCCGCGCATCGTCATGCACAGGTGCTCGGCCTCGATCACCACGATCACGCCGCGCGCCTCGAGGATCTCCATCAACGAGTCGGCGATCTGCGTGGTCAGCCGCTCCTGGACCTGGGGGCGCTTGGCATAGACGTCGACGAGCCGGGCGAGCTTGGAGAGCCCGGTGATCTTGCCGGTCACGGCCGGGATATAGCCGACGTGAGCGACACCGGTGAACGGCACCAGATGGTGCTCACACATCGACCACAACTCGATGTCGCGGACCAGCACCATCTCGTCGTGACCCAGGTCGAAGGTCGTCGTCAGCACGTCCTCGGGGGTCTGGCGCAGGCCTGCGGTGAGTTCCTCGTACGCCCTCGCAACCCGGCCGGGAGTGTCCTGCAAGCCCTCACGGTCCGGGTCCTCCCCGATCGCGAAGAGCAACTCGCGAACGGCCGCCTCGGCGCGCGCGTGATCGAAGGGACCGGGCTCGTGCTCTCCCAATGAGATCGGGTCGGTCATGACGGACCCGCCGATCCGGGAGCCGGCGGTGTCGGGGTGTCGCCGCCGATGCCCGGGTCGCCGAAGACGTCACCGTCACTGGACGGGGGCGTCAGGATCGGGCCGGCCTCGGGCTCCTTGGGGGCCGCGTTGGCCGCGGCTCGGTCGAGGATCTCTTGGGGGATCTCGACGGGCGGGATCGTGGACGGCACTCGATCGGGCGAACCCGTCCAGGCCGGGCGCGTCGGCCGTTTGCGCAGCGGCTCGAAGATCTCGGCGACCTCGGCCTTGTCGAGAGTCTCGCGGTCGAGCAACGCCAAGACCAGCGAGTCGAGGACGTCACGGTTCTCTTCGAGGATCTCGTACGCCTCCTGGTGCGCGTGGCCCAGCAAGTTCTTGACCTCCTCGTCGACCGCGGCTGCGGTCTCTTCGGAGTAGTTGCGCGAGTGGCCCATGTCGCGGCCCAAGAAGGGCTCGGAGTTGCTCTCACCGAGTTTGACCGCACCCAGACGCTCGGTCATGCCGTACTGGGTCACCATCGCGCGGGCCAGGCTGGTCGCCTTCTCGATGTCGTTGCCGGCACCCGACGTCACATCGTGGAAGATCAGCGCCTCAGACGCCATCCCGCCGAGCATGTACGCGAGCTTGTCGAGCATCTCGCTGCGGGTCTGGCTGTACTTGTCCTGATCGGGCAGCACCATCGTGTAGCCCAGCGCGCGCCCACGCGGCAGGATCGTCACCTTGTGCACGGGGTCGGTGCCCGGCAGCGCCGCCGCGACGAGAGCGTGGCCGCCCTCGTGATAGGCGGTGATGAGCTTCTCCTTCTCGTTCATCAGGCGCGTACGCCGCTGCGGGCCGGCAATCACGCGGTCGATGGCCTCGTCGAGGGAGTCGTTGGTGATCAACTTCTCGTTGTTGCGCGCGGTGAGCAGCGCGGCTTCGTTGAGCACATTGGCCAGGTCGGCGCCGGTGAAGCCGGGCGTACGCCTCGCCACGCTCTGCAGGTCGACGTCGGCGGCCATCGGCTTGCCGCGTGAGTGCACCTTGAGAATCTGGTGGCGCCCGTTGAGGTCAGGGGCGTCGACCTGGATCTGGCGGTCGAAGCGGCCCGGACGCAGCAGAGCGGGATCGAGTACGTCGGGCCGGTTGGTGGCCGCGATCAGGATGACTCCGCCGCGTACGTCGAAGCCGTCCATCTCCACCAGCAACTGGTTGAGAGTCTGCTCGCGCTCGTCGTGACCGCCGCCCATGCCGGCGCCGCGGTGGCGCCCCACAGCGTCGATCTCGTCGATGAAGACGATCGCGGGCGGGTTCTCCTTGGCCTGCTCGAACAGGTCGCGCACCCGGCTGGCGCCGACGCCGACGAACATCTCGACGAAGTCGGAACCGGAGATCGAATAGAACGGCACGCCCGCCTCACCCGCGACGGCGCGGGCCAGCAGTGTCTTGCCCGTACCCGGCTGGCCGTAGAGCAGCACGCCCTTGGGAATCTTGGCGCCGACCGCCTGGAACTTGGCAGGGTCTTGCAGGAACTCCTTGATCTCCTCGAGCTCCTCGATGGCCTCCTCGCAGCCGGCGACGTCGGCGAACGTCGTCTTCGGCATGTCCTTGGAGATCAGCTTGGCGCGGCTCTTGGCGAACTGCATGACACCGCGACCGCCACCGCCTTGCACGTTGTTCATCAAGAAGATGAACAACAAGATGATCAGCGCGAACGGCAGCAGCGTCGCCAGGATCGACCCCAGCAGGCTGGGTTGCGGGTATTCGGAGTTGGACGACTCGATCGTGCCCTCGGCGACCTGCTCATCGACCTGCTCGAGCAGCGTCTGCTGCTGGCCGTCGATGTAGTGCGAGATCACTTCGTCCCCGTTGTCGAGGGTGGCGGTGATCTCCTGATCGGTGCCGTTGAACGTGATCTCCTTGATCTCGCCCTTGGCGATGTGGGTCTGCAGCGTGGAGGTTTCGATCTCCTTGCCGCCACCGCTGCCACCGAGGAATTGCAGGGCGAGGAGGACGCCGAGGACCGCGAGCACGATCCACAGCCAGGGGCCCTTGAGAATTCGCTTCAACGAGCTGCTTTCCACTTCTTTGGAACGGACCTTGCGAATTTACAAGGTCACGAATAGACGTGCGGGGCGAGAGTGCCGATGTCACGCAGGTTGCGGTAGCGCTCCTTGTAGTCCAGGCCGTACCCGACGACGAATTCGTTGGGGATGTCCCAGCCGACATATCTCGGCTCCACGGGCATGGTCAGCGCCTCCGGCTTGCGCAGCAACGTGGCGATCTCGACGCTCGCGGGGTTGCGCGTCGCGAGGTTGTTGGTGAGCCAACTCAGCGTGAGACCGGTGTCGATGATCTCGTCGACGATCAGCACATGACGGTTGGTGATATCGGTGTCGAGGTCCTTGAGGAGGCGTACGACCCCACTGCTCTTGGTGCCCGAGCCGTAGGAGGAGATCGCCATCCAGTCCATCTCGCAGTGCCGCGGCAGCGAGCGAGCCAGGTCGCTCATCACCATGACGGCACCGCGCAGGATGCCGACCAGCAACAGATCCTGCCCCTCGTAGTCGGCGTGGATCTCCTCGGCCATCTCACGCAGCCGCTCTTGGATCTGCGCCTCGGTGAAGAGGACGTGCAGAAGGTCGCTTTCCACGTGGGCGGAGTCCATGGCCGGAGCCTACGGTGCGCGCGCAGCGTTGGCGACGGCTGGGGTTTCGCGGGGGTGGCGTGGGGGCGGCTCGCACCGGGCCGGGTCGGACGTACGTCCGAACAAGCACCCCCAGAGCCGCTCAAACCGCGCCGGGTCGGACGTACGTCCGAACAAGCACCCCCGGAGCCACTCAGGCGGCGCGCTCCTGGCCGGGGAAGTGCTGGCGCCAGTCATCGCGCAGGCACACGGGCATTCCCGGCAGGCCGCGAGCGCGAAGGAGCCGCTCGACTCGTTTCAGGGTCTGGCTCGGAGTGCGATAGATCCCCGTCGCCACCACGACCAGGATGCGCCACCCGTCGTCGTCGATAGCTTCACGCCTTTCAAGATCAGCCTCCCACTGCTCCACGCGCTCGACGTGGTGGCGCCCGTCGTACTCCACGATCACCTTGATCCCCGGCCAGCTCAGGTCATAGCGGCGCTTGGGCACGCCGTCCTCGTCGTGGAGGGTCAGATTGATTTCGGGCTCGGGGATTCCCGCGAGGACCAGAAGCATTCGCAGCCGGGATTCCATGGGCGAGTCGACTCGCTCGCGTACGAAGGCGGCTGCCGCTCGGGCATGCGTGGCGGAAACGCCACCAGCGCTGCGCAGGAAGCTGCGCAGGCGGTTGACGCTCAGGCTTGTGACACGTACGAGATGATCGCCGGCGACGACGAGATCAATCAACGACAGGGATTCAGCCAGTTCCAGGAACAACTGCTCAGGCCTCGAAGTCGCCAGACCCTCGATCAGCGCTGGGCTTTCGCACTCGCCGACATGGCAGCGGATGCCTGTGCGCTTCACCCGCGCGTCGTGATCGGGGACCGTGACGTGTTCGCCCGGCAGGGTCGGAATGGGTACGCCGCGCAGCCGCGCTGCGGTCAGGTGGCTCGTGCGAGCGCGAGGCCCGGCGACGAGCAAGGCGGCTTCAGCCCGGAGTGCGGGAGTGTCCGGGACCGAGGCAAGGACATAGATGCCGAACAGAAGACGGCGATAGCTCGGGCCTTCCAGCTCGCGCCTGGTGATGCCGGCTGCGAAGCCGCGTTTGCGGGTGAAGGGTCGAGCGGGGTCGAAGCTGCGCATACAACCACCCTGCCCACTTGCTGCGGCTCGTGATTTGGTTATCCACAGGGCTGATCAGCGGGCCGTGTTCTCTGGCCCGAATGGGGCGCGGAAGTCCTCGGGCCGGGTCGGACGTACGTCCGAACAAGCACCCCCGAGCCGGCTCAAACCGGGCCGGGTCGGACGTACGTCCGAACAAGCACGCCCCAGGCCACGCCACGCAACAGCACCCACGAGCAGCCCTACCCCCCAGCGAACTCCAACCGCCCCTCCACCCGCTGGGCTCGCACCGGGCCGGGGAGGTCGATCCACTTCTGGCCGCGCCACTGGGTCACCAGGGCCTCGACGGCGCGTACGTGCTCGAACGTCACCTCGTCGGCCGGGGAGCCAGCGTCGACGATCGCGCGGTGCAGCACGCGAGTCCGCAAGGCTGGCGCCAAGGAGGCGAGCGCCGCCACGCTCAGCGCCTCAGGTGCCGCATAAGCCTCGGCCGCCAGGTCGTCGAGCAGCGTCACGTCGTCACGCAGTTGGTCGGCCGTACGCGCCAAGGTCGCGGCCACACCCGGCCCGAGCGCATCCTCCATGGCAGGCAGCACCGACTGGCGTACGCGCACCCGCGCGAACCCGGGATCCGAGTTGTGTGGGTCGTCCCACCACTCGATGTCCTCCAGCAGGCAAGCGGTCTCGGTGTCGGTGCGGCTGACGTCGAGCAGCGGTCGGACAAAGATGTCGTACGACCGGCGCATCCCAGCCAGGGAGCGCGCGCCCGAACCGCGGGCCAGGCCGAGAAGTACGGTCTCGGCTTGGTCGTCCCTGGTGTGCCCGAGCAGCACGGCCGACGCGGAGAAATGTGACGCGATCTGTTCGAGCACCGCGAAGCGTGCCTGACGCGCAGCGGCTTCCATACCCAGCCCGCCCGCATCCACGACCACGCGCGAGGACACCGTCTCGTGGGCCCCGAGGGCCGCCATCTGGTCGACCACCCGGACGGCCACGGACCCCGACGCGGGCTGCAGACCGTGGTCCACGGTCGCGCCGATCACGTACGCGCCCAGCCGACGGCCCTCGAAGATCGTCGCCGCCAACAACGCCAGCGAGTCCGCACCGCCGGAGACCGCGACGACCACCCGTGGTGTGGGCCCGAGCGCGACCAGAGCACGGCGTACGCCGACGCGGATCGCCGCGATCGAGGGATGCGGACCCATCAGGTGGACAAGACTCGAGAGATCCACGCGTCCGGATCGTGGATTTCTTCCTTGGACGGCAGGCTCTCCGGCCCGGCGAATACGGCGTTGAACTCGGCCATCCCCGCCTTGTCGACGACACGGCGGACGAACTTCGCGCCGTCGCGGTATTGCGCCATCTTGGCGTCGAGGCCGAGCACTCGGCGCAACAGTTTGTCCAGCAGGCCGACGCCACTGCGACGGGCGGTGAACTTGCGGCGGATCTCGGCCACCGACGGGATCACGCTCGGACCGACGCCGTCCATGACCACGTCGGCATGGCCCTCCAGCAGACTCATCACGCCGGTGATCTTGTCGATCACGGCCTGCTGCTCGGGGGTGCGGAAGAGGTCGCTGATCGGTTTGCCCTCGCGTACGCCCTCGGAGACCCGCTTGACCAGATCGTCGAGCATGGCCGAAGGTTCGAGCGCCCCGATGACCTCGCCGATCAGGTCATGCAGGTGATCGCGCATCCACGGTACGGCCGTGAACTGCACCCGGTGGGTCTCTTCGTGCAGACACACCCAGAGCCTGAAGTCGTCCGGATCGACATCGAGTTCTCTTTCGACGTGCACGATGTTGGGTGCGACGAGCAGGAGCCGACCGGCCCTGGTGAAGGGATCGAACTGACCCAGCACCTTGCCCGACAAGAAGCCCATGATCAGGCCGAACTCGGCGCCGGTGACCTTGGAGCCGATCTTGGCGCCGATCCCGGAGGGGGCACTTTTGGTGGCCAGCATCTTCTCCACGACCGGGTCCATCAGGACGGAGAAGGACTCGGCGTTGGCCTGGATCCAGCCGCGGCGGTCGACCACGAGCAGCGGCGCGTCGTGGTTCTGGGCCACCAGGCCGGTGAAGTCGCGTACGAGTCCGGTCGACCTCGCTGCGCCCTCGCGCAACTGCGCGACCACCGCGGTCGCCTCCGCGGCACTGACCTCGGGCCCGTCCCCGGCGATCCGCGCGCCGACCTCCACCGCAGTGGACCAGTCGATCAACTCACTCATGGTGCGAGATTAGCCAGCGCGTCCGCATGCGCAGGCGCCGAGCGCCCCCACCAGATCATCGAGCGCCGCACGCGCATCGAGGGTGTCCTCGACGGCAACCCGGTCCGCTGCCGCGACGAAGATCATCGAGGATCCGTCCGCATCCGTCGCGATGCCAGCCAACGCCGAGACGCCGGTCAGGGTGCCGGTCTTGGCGCGTACGGTGCCTCGGCCACCCAGCGGCGCCTCGGCGAACCGGTCGGTCAGGGACCCGGTAAAGCCCGCGACCGGCAGGCCCGTAATCAGGGGCCGGAGGCTGTCATCGCTGATGCCCAGGCGCAACACGTCCAACAGAGTCTCGGCCTGCATCCGGTTCTTGCGAGCCAACCCGGAGCCGTCCCACAACCGAAGACCGGACGTGCGTACGCCCATCTCTTTCAGGGTCGACTTCACCGACGCGACGCCTGCGGCGAACGAACCCTCGCCGGCGACCACGAGCCCCACGTGGTGCAACAACACCTCGGCGCCCTCGTTGTTGCTGACGTCGAGCACCCGCTCCACGATCTCGTCCAGCGGTGCGCTGGTGGCCACCGCCAACTCCTCCGCCTCGCCTGGCGCTGCGCGCGCCGAGACGTCCCCGCGAATGGCGATGCCGGACTTGCGCAGGTGTCGCGCGAAGACATCGCCCGCCTGGGCGGCCGGGTCGTCCGCCCGATGCCACCCGTCGTCCTCAAGTCCTTGATCCACCCAGAGCGCGCTGATCGGCGTGACGATGTCGTCGGTCAGGTAGTCGGGCTCCCAGCCCGCGGACCCGGCCGGGCCCGAGAACAGAGAGTCGTCGTACGAAAGCCGGACCGCGCCGACCCCGCGTGCAGCGAGGGCCTCGGCGACCGAACGGGCGAGCGTACGCAGGTCGGCCCGCGCGGGATACGCCTCGTCGCTGGGCTTGGGCGGGCGCGAGGCCAGGAACGGGTCGCCGCCACCGACCAGGAACAGCCTCTTGCCACGCAGCACCACCCGGGTGGTGAACGTGTGGTCGCCGCCGAGCACCTGCAGCGCCGCGGCGGAAGTGACGAGTTTGGTGGTCGAGGCCGGGATGAAAGCACGTACGCCCGAGCGCAGCAGAGGGGTCCCGTCCAGCCCCTCGACGGCGACGCTCACCCGCTCACCGAGATCCTCATCACCCAGCAGTGGGGTCACCGCCCGCCGCACCCGGCGCTTCTGGGGCACCGCCGTCAGGTCCACCGCCGCAGCCACCACGCTGGGTGTCGGGACCGGCGACAGGGAGAGCCCTTCGGGGGCAGGCACCGCGGCAGGCTCGCTGAGGGGGTCGGGCCCCAGCCAGCGATCCTGGACGTACGCGCGGCCGTAGCCCAGGGCGTACTCCTCCACGCCGATGCCGACAGCCAGAAGGACGAGCAGCAGCGCGAGCACGCGACGCATCGGACCTCCTGATCGACCGTGAGCAATTAGACGCGTGCTCGGTTCGCGCGCGGCGCTCGATTGCGCGACACTGTGCCACGTAGCCAACGCCGGAGGAGAAACCGTGTCGCTCGAGTTCGATGTCCTGGTCGAGATCCCCAAGGGGAGCCGCAACAAGTACGAGGTCGACCACGAGACGGGCCGCATCCGACTCGACCGCACCCTGTTCACCGCGACGCAGTACCCCGCGGACTACGGCTACATCGAGGACACGCTCGGGCAGGACGGCGACCCGCTCGACGCGCTGGTGCTGCTGACCGGCGAGCCGACCTTCCCCGGTTGTCTGATCCGCTGCCGTGCGATCGGCATGTATCGGATGACCGACGAGGCCGGCGGCGACGACAAGGTGCTGTGCGTGCCCGCGACAGACCCGCGCCAAGAGCACATGCGCGACATCAACCACCTGCCGAAGTTCGACCGGCTGGAGATCGAGCACTTCTTCACCGTCTACAAGGACCTGGAGCCCGGCAAGTCCGTCGAGGGCGCCAACTGGGTCGGGCGTACGGAAGCCGAGGCCGAGGTGCGCGCCTCATTCGAGCGCTTCAAGACCGAGGGCCACCAGGACGACCTGAAAAACTCCGCCGACGACTCACTCGGCGAAGCTCACTGAGCCTCACGCGCATCCCATCCCAAAAACGAACTCGGTCGTGTAGACGCATCCCCCGGCCGGCGCGTCACCGCCGCTGATCCGATAGGTCATGCGGACTATCGGAACGTACGTCACGCCGTTCTCAGTCGTCTGCGCCGAGGACACCGTCGTATTGAGGTCCCCATAGCCCTGGGTCGTGGTGGAGGCCTGACTGGCGGTCCACCCATTGAGTGCGGTGAAGGGATCATAGTTGCCGTTGGAGGTGTCGAACCGGCTTAGCTCGATCGCGACCACGTCTGCCACATGGCTCATGCTCAGATCGCCTTGAAGGAAGAACGAGAAGGGGCCAGCGAAAGTGGTGTGCGCAGGGGGGTCGTCACAGTAGTCGGGGTCTTGCGTGAGTCGCGCCTCGACCCAAGGCGACTGCTCACCGTCGGCGGGACATTGCCCGGAGAATGCCGCGTACGCCGGCGCTATCGCCACCGCAGTCACACCCGGAACTGCCCAGGTGGCCGCGCGGACAACCGAGCGGCGTCTGACGGGGTCACCGGACATGTGGGGCGCCATGGCTGCAGATTAGGTGTGCGGGCACCTGGTCGTGCCCGCTTTGCAAGTTTTGCTCAGGTCAGTCACCGATCAGGTCGGGCGAGCGCAACATCTCCCGCGGCACCCCGAAGGCGTCGACGAAGTCCAGCGCCAGTGGCCGGATCTTGGCGCACAGGTCGTTGATCTCGCGGCTGATCGCCTTCGAGCGCGCGGCACTGAGCCGACCGTGCTCTTGGAACCAGCCACGGTCCGCCTCGATGGTGGACAGCGCGTAGAGATCGCACAGCAGTCCGAGGGCGACCTTGAGATCGCCGTCCTGGCCGAGTTCGCGCGCCTTGTCCACGAACGCTTCGAGTACGAGCCGCTCCATGTGCGCCGTCGCGGCCGCGATCACGTGGTCTTGGACGCGCGAGAACACCGCACCGGGATTCTGCTTGTCGTCGACGCCGCGCTTGAGGCGGCGCGCGACGCCCGCGAGCATGTGTTCCTCGCGGAACCTCAGCATCGCCAGGTGGTAGTTGGGGTCGAGCAGACCGGCCTCCTGATCCCACTCGTCGCCGCCGGGCAGCACATCCTTGATCCGGGTGACGAGCGAGTGCACCCGGGTCCGCTCGATGATGGTGTCGACCGCCATCGCGGCCACGAACCGCACCATCCCGAACTGGTCGAGGTCTTGGAAATCACTGGCGTAGTCGGTGAGCAGCCCCTTGGCGACCAACTGCAACAAGACGTGGTTGTCACCCTCGAAGGTGGTGAAGACATCCGTATCCGCCTTCAAAGCGGCGAAGCGATTGACGCTCATATAGCCCGCGCCACCGCAGGCCTCGCGACACTCCTGAATCGTGCGGGTCGCGTGCCAGGTGCCGAGCGCTTTGGTGCCCGCCGCCCGGGCTTCGAGCTCACGGCGGGTGTGCTCGTCATCCGCGTGACCTGAGAAGACGTCATGGAGTTGCTCACGCAACACGTCCTGGGCGAAGTGCAGTGCGTACGTCTTCGCGAGCAGCGGGAAGAGCCGTCGCTGGTGCATGCCGTAGTCGAGCAACAGGTCCTCGGCGGGCGGGTCGGTCGCCTCGAACTGGCGGCGGCGGGTGGCGTACGTCGTAGCGATCGTGAGCGCGACCTTGGCTGCGTTGATGCCCGCACCACCGACACTCACACGGCCCTGCACGAGCGTGCCGAGCATGGTGAAGAAGCGTCGGTTCGGGTTTTCGATCGGGCTCTCGTACGCGCCCTCGGGCGTCACGTCGGCGAAGCGGTTGAGCAGGTTGGTGCGCGGGATGCGTACGCCGTCGAACCAGATCCGCCCGTTGTCGACTCCGTTGAGACCCATCTTGGCGCCGCAGTCCTCGAGGCGTACGCCCTCGACGACCTCGCCGTTCGCGCGGATCGGCACCACGAACGCGTGGACTCCCTGACCCTCCTCGTCGTCCTCACCGAGGTGGAGTTGGGCGAAGACGACGGCGAGTTCGGCATGCAAAGCGGCGTTGCCGATGTAGTCCTTGCGCGCGCTCGCTTGGAGCGAGGTGTCCTTGGGAGTCGTGATGACGAACTCGCCGGTCTCCTTGTCGAACGTCGCCACCGTTCCGAGGCGCTGCACGTTGGAGCCGTGGCCGCTCTCCGTCATCGCGAAGCAGCCCATCAGCTCGCCGGTGATGAGTTTGGCGAGGTACGCGTCGTGGTGCGAGTTGGTGCCCAACTGCAGGATCGCCCCGCCGAAGAGCCCGAACTGCACCCCGACCTTGACCAGCACGGAGAGGTCGCCGTACGCCAACGTCTCGAACGCGGCGATCGAGGCGCCGATGTCGCCGCCCCCGCCGTACTCCGTCGGGAAACCCATCCCGGTCTGGCCGGTCTTGGCGATCTCGACGACGAGATCCTTGACGCGCTCGCGGAACTCCGGTCGCGTCATCGTCTCGGCGTCCTCAAGTACGCCCGCGTGGGCGACCAGGTTGCTGCGGACCAGGTCGCGGACCTCGGCGTACGGGCCGTCGAGAAGCCGTTGCAACTCGTCGACGTCGATCGTGGGCTGGGTGTAGCCGGGCTGAGTCTCTCCGTCGCGGTCGGTGCTCATATGTTTCAAACTACCGACCTGGCGAGCGGGTCAGGGCCTGGCGAAGAAGCTCGGCGAGGTCCACGAGTGGATCGAGACCTCCTTGACCACATCGCCCGTACGCGGGGCGTGCACCATCATGCCGTCGCCGGTGTAGAGACCGACGTGATAGATCGAGCCCGGCGAACTCCCCCAGAACACCAGGTCCCCTGGCTGCAGATCGGCCTCGGTGATGGCGGTGCTCGTGGAGTACTGCAGGCGTGAGGAGTGCGGGAGCGCGATGCCGCCGGCCTCCCACGCCCGCATCGTCAGACCGCTGCAGTCGTACGAACCCGGGCCTGCCGCAGCCCAGCGGTAGGGCTTGCCGATCTGCGAGCGGGCGAAGGCGATCGCTGCCTGGGCGCCGCTGCTCGCGGGCGGCGGGACCGTCGGTGTGACGGTGGGCTGGATGGTGGGGGTGGGAGTCGGGGTCGGGGTCGGGGCCTCGACCGTCGGCGTCGGGGTCGGCGTTGGGGTCGCGGTTGTCGGCGTCGGGGTCGGGGTTTTTGTGGTCGGCGTGGGCGTGGGCGCGACGGTGGTCGGAGTCGGTTTCACGCTCGCGGTGGTCGGCGTCGGGGCCTGGGTGGTCGGCTTGCGCGTGGGCGTCGGCGTCGGCGTGGGAGTGGGCGTGGGTGTCTGAGTCTGCTGTTGGTTCTCCAGTTGCCGCTGCCGCTTGGCCGCCAGGCGTACGGAGATGCCTTGCAGGTCGGCCAGTTCGCCCAGCAACTGGTCGCGCTCCGTGGCGATCGCGTATTCGTCCGCCACGGCCGCGCTTTGCGCATCCATCGCCGCGGCGCGGGTCCGGGTCGCCTCGTCGGCCCACCGTTGCGCCTCGGATCTTGCTTGCAGCGCCTGGCTGGTGGCGATCTTGGCTGCCGTGGCGGCGGCATCGTACGCGGCGTACTGCTCCGTCAGCGCTGCCTCGGTGTGGTCCAGGGTGGTGGCGCGTTCGACGACCGACTCGATGCCGTCGGAGTCGGTGATCGCCGCCAATGCGGTGAGTTGCGGCGCCATCTCGTAGGTCGCGACCAGCGTCTCGGAGTAGGTCGCTTGCTGGCGTCGTACGGCTCGTTCGGCTGCCTTCGCGACCGCCTGCGTCTCGCGCGCCTTGACCCGGGCCTGCTTGAGCTTCCCAGCGAGCCGCCAGGAAGGACTCCTCCGCTTCGGCGACGCTGACGTGCGAGTCATCGAGGCGGCGGCGCGAGTCGGCAAGTTGAGCCTGGACCTCCTCCACCGTGCGCCGCTGGGCATCGGCGGCGCGCTCGGCCTGCTCGACCTGCGCCGAGGTGACGGAGTCCTGCTCCTCTGCGGCGTACGCGGCGGTTACGGCGGTTCCGGCGGTTCCGACGAGCAGCGTGCCGATCATCCCCAGCACGGTCGTCGTACGGCGTCTCTTCGCCAGCATTCGCGGCCCTTCCAGTCGTGAAGATGCCTCGCGGGACTTCCCCATCCCACGAGGCAACTCGCGGCACGTTAGTGCGCTTTCGTCACAAACGGAACAGCAGTTTCAAACTTTTTGCAAAATCGCGGCGTGTCGGCTTGCAAACTACATCCATGTAGTTCTAGTTCCGTTGCCGCGCTGAGCAGACGCGACAGGTCGAGGGGGTTGCGCTGAGCAGACGCGACAGGTCGAGCCACTTTCGCTGAGCAGACGCGACAGGTCAGGCGGGGTCGACGGGGACCTTCGACGAGTCCGAGGTGGGGCGCGAGCCCAGTCCGGCGCGGTCGAACTTCTGGCCCGACGCGATGCCGCCCAGATAGAACGAGAAGAGTGCGATCACGACACCGGCGATGTCGTCGGCGATGTAGTGCCAGCCGAAGTAGAGCGTCGCCACGATGGTGATCACGAAGTTGGCCCAGAAGATCACGTGCAGGATCCGCGATTTCAGCGTGTATTGCACCATCAGCGCCACGAGCAGGGTGATCGCGGTGTGCAGGCTGGCGAAGCCCGCGACCGATTGCACGGCGCCCTCGACACCCCACCACAGCACGTTTGCGCGCCCGTACGACAGCGAGTCCATCAGGGTGCCCGAGCCGGTGTTGGCGAGATCTTCGTAGAGGTGGGGGTATTGGAAGCCCGGGCCGAGCGTGGGCAGCGCGTAGTAGGAGGCCGTGCCGAGCGTCCAGGCAAGCACCTGGGACGTCGCGAACCAATAGCCGAAGGTGATGTTGCGCGACCAGATCAGCCACGCCGTCAAGGCCAGCGGCACCAGCGGCAGGAACCACAGATAGATCGTCGACAGCAGGTGCGCGACGATCCCCTCGCCGAGCAGGTTGTGCAGCACGATCGCCGGCTCGTGACCGAGCATCAGGGTGCGATCGAGCATGTGCAGCTCGTAGTCGTACTTGCGTTCGATCACGAACGGCAGAAAGGACTTCAGATTGCGGTAGGACACATAGGTGACGTAGAAGCACACCACGCCCATCACCATCAAGGTGATGCGTTCGCGCGTCCAGTGCTCGCGCAGGCGTTCTCGTACGACCGGCAGCATCGCCGACGGTTTGAACTTCGCCATCCACAGCGTTCGCGGAAGCATGTCGAGCAGGAACGCGCCAAGCAGCAGCATCGGCAGGCGTACCCAGGCCGGGCCGAGGAAGCCTTCGGGGTCGGCGAGTTTCTTATCCAGCGCGATCGACGTGACGATCGCCAGGACGCCCATGGTGGTCGCCACGCCGATGAGCAAGGCATAGGCGCGGCGATACATGCTGGGAGTCTAGGGATCGCGACCCAGCCGCGTCAGATCGAAAGAGACGCGATCCTCGCCACGTCCACGCGCAATCGCACTCGCTGGCCGGGCTCCGGAACCGCATCCCCGGCCGCACCGAGCCGCGCAACAGCGTCGATCGTGCCCAACTTCGACACCTCGACCGTGAGCCGCCACTGCTCGGGCGTGGCTTGCGAAGTGCGTACGACCCCCTCGAAATCCGCGTCGTGCGCCACGACCTGGAACGCGGAGCGACGTACGGCAACCGCGCTCGCGGGTGCCACGCCCGCGGCAGCGGTCACCCTCTCGGCCGCCTCGTCGCGCAGGACCCGGGCGTAGCCGAGGAAGAGCGCGGTGTCGGCGTCGACGGGGCTCGACCAGACCTCGTGGGGCGTGCCCTCTTGGACGATCCGGCCGGCCCGCATCACCGCGATCCGGTCCGCGACGGCGAACGCCTCCTCCTGGTCGTGGGTGACCATCAACGCACTCGTGCCGGCGGACTTGAGGATCTCGCGCAGGTCGGCAGCCAGTCGCAACCGCAAGGAGGCATCCAGTGCCGAGAGGGGCTCGTCAAGCAGCAACAACTTCGGCTCGACGGCCAGCGCCCGCGCCAGGGCGACCCGCTGGCGCTCCCCACCCGACAGCGTCGCGGGTAGTCGATCCGCATAGCCGGTCAGCCCGACCAGATCGAGCAACTCCCCCACGCGTCGCCGCAGCTCCTCGCGCGGAGTGCGGCGCAACCGCAGGGCGTACGACACGTTCTGCGCCACGCTCTGCTGAGGGAAGAGTTGGCCGTCTTGGAACATCAGCGCGAAGCCGCGTTTGTGGGTAGGCAGTCTGGTGATGTCGCGCCCGTCTTCGAGGACCCGACCGGTCGCGGCGGGTTCGAGGCCGGCGATCACCCGCAGCAAGGTCGACTTGCCGCAGCCAGAGGGGCCGAGCACCGCGAGGATGGTGTCGTCGGGCAGTTGCACCGAGACGTCGTCGAGAGCAAGCGTTGTGCCGTAACGCACGGTCACGCGGTCGAGGTCGAGCATCGTCAGAAGGCTCCCACAGACGGCACCCGTAGGCGTTCGAGCACCAGCACCACCAAAGCGGTGACGCCAGCGAGGATCACCGAGGCCGCGAGGGCCATCTCGAAGTTGTCCGCGCCCGGGTGTCCGAGCAGTCGATAGATCACCACCGGCAGGGTGGGTGAGGTCTCCCGCGCCAGGAAGGAGGTGGCGCCGAACTCACCCAGCGACACCGCGAACGCAAACCCGGCGGCGGCCACCAGTGGACGGGCCAGCACAGCCAGATCGACGGTGACCATCGCGCGCATGGGAGAGGCGCCGAGGGAGGCCGCCGCCTGCCGTTGCCGATCATCGATGCCGCCGAGCACGGGCGCGAGCGTGCGTACGACCAACGGCAGCGCGACAAGTGCCTGCGCGATCGGCACCAACAACGGCGACTCACGAAGATCGAGAGGGGGTTCGTCAAGGGTGATCAGGAAGCCGAAGCCCAGCGTGACGGCCGAGACGCCGAGCGGCAGCATGAACAGGGCGTCGAGGGTGGAGCGGACCCGTCTCTCGGCTGGGCTGTGCGAGCGCCGGGTGATCAGCAACGCGATCAGCAGGCCGAGACCGACTGACATCCAGGTGGCGTCGACAGCCGTACGCAAGGAAACACCCAGTGCCGTCAGCACGGGCACGGACAGGTCTCCCTGCTTCGACAGCGCCCGATAGTGGTCGAACGTCCAGCCACCGTCGTCGCCGTGCAGCGATCCGGCCACGAGGGCGAGCAGCGGCGCGGCCACGAAGGCCAAGAGCAGCACGGTGGCCAGGACGGCCGGGACGTCGTACGCCCTGATGCTGCGTGGCGACACCGCGCGACGAGCGGTGGTCGGATCCGCAACCCGCCGTGTGCGCTGGGCGATCAGCAGGAGGACCGTGATGACGAGCAGTTGCAGCACCGAGATCGCGGCGGCGGCCTGCAGATCGAGCAGGTTCGCGGTCAGCAGATAGATCTCGGTCTCCAGCGTCGCGTACCGCACGCCGCCGAGGGTGAGTACGACGCCGAACGCGGTCGCGCAGAAGAGGAAGACCACGCTGGCCGCACTGATGATCGACGGACGCAGCGCGGGCAGCGTGACGTCGCGTAGCACCCGCCGCGGGCTCGCGCCGAGCGCCGCCGCCGCCTCCCCAGGTCGTGGGTCCAGCCCCTCCCACGCCGCACCGACACTGCGAATCACCACGGCGGCGTTGAAGAAGGTGAGCCCTGCCAGAATGGCGATCGGGGTGCCGTCGAGGTGGAGGAAACCAAGGGGCCCGTTGTCGGCGAGCAACTGACGAAAAGCCACGCCGACCACGACGGTCGGCAGGGTGAAGGGCACCAGCAGCAGCGCCCGGAGGACCCCTCGCAGTGGCAGGTCGAGGCGATGCAGGGCGTACGCCGCGGGCAGCCCGAAGGCCAGCGACAAGAACGTGCCCACCGACGCGGTCCAGAGGGTGAACCACAGCACGCGTCGAGTGCGCGGACGGGTGAGGACCTCCAGCACCGCGCCGGGATCGAAGCGGCCGTCGATCACGAAGCCGCGCCCCACCATGCCGCCGACCGGCAGCAGGAAGAAGACTCCGAGCACCGCCAGCGGGATCGCCGCCAGGGCCAGGAGCCGTACGACGCGTGACGTCACTGGGAAGTGATGTCTTGCCACTCGGTGAGCCACTGCTGTCGGTTGCTGGCGATCTCGGCCGGGTCGAGCGTGCGGGTCGTCGCCGGGCGCTTGGCGAAGCGTTCCCAGTCGGGCGGCAGGCTCGACCCCGTCACGCACCGGGAAGACGTACATCCCTCCCGGCAAAGCCGCCTGCACGGGTTTGCTGAGCAGCCACTCGACGACCGCCTTCGCCCCCTCGGGGTTGTCGGCGTTGGCGAGCACCCCGGCGTACTCCACTTGCTGTACGCAACTGTCCTCGACGATCGCGGTCGTGGTGCGGGACTTGTCGTCGCTCAGCGTGAACGCCGGACTGGAGTCGTACGACAACACGATCGGCCGGGTCCCCTTCTCGCCTCCGGCGGTGAAGTCGACGTAATACGCATCCGACCAGCCGCTGGTGATCTTGGTCCCGTTGGCCATGAGGTCGCGCCAATAGTCTTGCCAGCCGTCGCCGTACTCGTCGATCGTCGCCAGCAGGAAGGCCAGGCCGGGGCTGCTCGTGGTGGCGGCCGGGATCACGGCGAGGTCCCTGAACGCGGGCTTGGTCAGATCGGCCAGGGAACTCGGCGGTGCCTGGTCGTGTGTCTGGAACCAGCGCTTGTCGTAGTTGAGGCAGACGTTGCCGGTGTCGATCGGGGTCAGTGACGAGTCGTCGAGGGCGTACGCGTCGGCTCCGTCAGGCAACTCGACGTCGGTCTCGGCGAAGACCCCCTCTTCGAGGGCGCGGCTCGCGAAGGTGTTGTCGACGCCGAATGCCACATCGCCCTCGGGGTGGCCCTGGGAAAGCACGAGGCGATTGGTCAGCGTGCCGACATCCCCTGCCGAACGGATGGTCAGGTCGAAGCCACTTTGTTTCTCGAACTGTCGGACCAACTTCTTCGGCAGCGCCCACGAGTCGTGAGTGAGCAGTGTGACCGCTTCGGGCGCGGGTTGCTCGGAACTCTCGCGTGGCTCGCTGTCCGAGCCGATCAGGCTGCAACCGGCCAGCAGCGATCCTGCGATCGCGAGCGTGATGAGGCGTTTCATTGTGGACTCCCTTCGCCGGTGCTAACCGGAGCAGGTGCTTAAGGGTCTGCGTTTCGTACGCACTCTCAGCCCGCGTGGGGCTCCCCTGTCTTGTATTCGGTTGACGTCGAGGTTACACACCGCCCGATCCGCGTTGGCTGGCCGGTGGCGGGCGTACGTTCGCGGCGCATGCGGAGACCGACTGACCCTCCAAACCCTGCAAAGAACTGCGGCTGGAAAGGGTTCGGCTGACGGCGAAGCCGCCCCATGGCCGCAGTTCTCCGGATGGGTGCGGCGCCTCTACGCTGCGACTCATGCCGAGCCGCCGCCATGAGTTCCTCGCGTACGCCCTGCCCAGGTTGCGCAAGTCGCGCGACCTCGACGACGTCGAGACCGAGCGCCGTCGGCTCGAGCGCTGGCACGCAAGTCTCGACCGATCCCTGCCGTTGGCAGCCACACCCGGCTGGCGGCGCCGCTGGTCGATCTCGCAGGAGAACTGGCAAGTGCCTGGCGGGCCGGAGTTCCCGGCGTACGTCTTCGCGCCGCGGCGCAGCGCCGCGACCCGCACGCTGTTCTATGTGCACGGCGGTGGATTCGTCGCGCCGATCGACCCCTTCCACGTGAGGTACGCCTCGCGTCTGGCCCACGCCTTAGGTGCGCGGATCGTGCTGCCCGACTACCCGCTCACTCCCGAGCACACCTGGCGCGACTCGTTCGACGCGCTGGTGGAAGCCGCCGCCCGCTGGGCCGCCCTACCGGGAGGGATCGTGCTGGCGGGCGACTCCGCGGGAGGTGGACTCGCACTCGCAGTCGCGATCGCACTGCGAGATCGGGGTCTCCCGCAACCCACCCACCTGCTGCTGCACGCGCCTTGGGTGGATCTGACGACCTCGACGCCCGAGACCGACGCAATGGATGCGATCGATCCGTGGCTGTTCATCGGCAAACTGCGCGCGTACGCGGGTTGGTGGTCTGGTGCCGATCCAAGCCGCCCCGAGGTGTCTCCCGCGTTGGCCGGCCTGGCGGGGCTGCCACCCGCGCTGATGTTCTATGGCACCCGCGACCTGCTCTCGCCCGGCTGCCGACTGCTGGCGACGCGGGCTCGTGAGTCCGGTTGGCCGCTAGAAGTCGTCGAGGAACCCGACCTGCTCCACGTCTATGGGATCCTGCCGACGCTGCCCGAGGCGCGGCGCGCGCGGGTTCGTACGCTCGAATTCTTGCGCTAGCGGTCAGCACCGTCGTGAGTTTGTGACCCCTCGGCGTGAGTTGGTGACCCCTCGGCGTAGAGGCGGAGACTGGCGCCGTCATACTCCGACTCGTCGCGGGAGGTGGCCTCACCGCGCGCGACCAGCAGTTCGAGGTGTGCCCGGGTCTCCAGCGTCGCCAGCGCCTGGTTGAAGACGTCCAGGCGCACGAACGGCGTCTCGTGGCGGGTCCAGCCGAGGTCGTGGGCGACGTCGTACGCAGTGCGCGCACCGCTCGACAAGGCGGCGCGGCATTGGCGAAGTCGCTGCTCGTGGTGGACCAGCAGTTCGTCGATCCGGGCATGCGACGAGGGCGCGACCGGGCCGTGGGCGGGCAGCAACAAGTGGTCGGGCAGCGCCCGGACCTTGGTCAGCGAGCCCAGGAAGTCGCCCAGCGGCTGCTCGGCCAGATTGGGTTCGAAGCCGATGGACGGGGTGATCGTGGGCAGCACGTGGTCACCCGCGAAGAGCAGCCCGGCGGGTTGGTCGGCGAAGACGAAGTGCCCCTGCGTGTGACCGGGAGTGTGGATCGCGGACAACGTACGGTCCCCGACGGCGATCTCGACGTCGGCGTCGAGCCAGGTGTCGGGATAACCCCAGATCGACAGGTCCGGCGTCGCCTCGCGGGTGAAGTCGCCCCACAACTTGGCGATGTCGTGGGCACCGCACGCCTCGAACATCGCGATGTGCGGATCATCGGTCAGCGTCTCGTCGAAGATCAGATCGAGGGTCGGCTTGTCGCCCAACCCCAGTGAGACGTGCGAGCCCACCTCGCTGCGGATCGTGATCGCCTGGGTGTAGTGGTCGCGGTGCACGTGGGTGACCAGGAAGCGGTCGATGTCGCGTACGGAACGGCCCAGCGATCCCAGCGCCTCGTCCAGCAGGTTGCGCGACACCTCGATCGCCCAACCGCCGTCGATCAGCGTCAGGCCCGAATCGGTCTCGATCGCATAGACGTTGACCGCCCGCAGCCCGTCCATGGGCAGCGGCAACGGGATCCGGTGGATGCCAGGTGCGACCTGCCAGGCTCCGGGTTCGGTCCAGTGGGTGCCGGAGTCGGGTGAGATCGCGCGCGCGGTGGAGACAGACATCGAGAACGGACTCTAGGCCGGGGGTCCTGGAGTGAGGTCGGGCAGTCCCAGGTCGAGGTTGGGCTCCTGGATGCCGCCGTCGACCTCCAGCACCTTGCCGGTCACGAACCGACTGGCCGGCGAGGCCAGGTAGACCACGGCAGCCGCGACGTCTTCGGGGTCACCGATGCGGCCCAGAGGCGTACGCCCCTCCAACTGAGCGCGCATCTCCGGCACGCCCGCGACAAACTCGAGTGCACTGGTGAGCACCGAGCCGACCGCCACCGCGTTGACGCGTACGTGTGGCGCGAGGTCGGTTGCCGCCAGCCGGGTCCAGTGCGAGAGCGCGGCTTTGGCCGTGCCGTACGCCAGGTAGCCCCGCCCGGCGGTGCGTCCCAGCATGGACGAGATCGACACGATCGACTTCTGCGGCAGCGGCTCGGCATCCGCATCTCGCACCGGCCGCGCCGGGTCGTTGCCGAGCATGATCGGCACGGCGGCGCGGGTGAGCGCGTGCGCGGTGGCGACGTTGAACCGGAACGACTCCTCCAGATACTCGACGTCGGTGTCGAGGAAAGCGTTGGGGATGGTGCCGCCGACGTTGTTGATCACCGTGTCGATACGACCGAACTCGTCGTACGCCGCGTCGGCCAGCGCAGCTGCCGCAGCCGGGTCAGACAGGTCGGAGGGCACCACCAGGGTGCGCCGTCCGAGCGACTCCACCTGCCGGGAGATCTCCTGCAACTGCTCGACATTTCGGGCGCTGATCACGACGTCGGCGCCCGCCTCGGCAAGCGCGATCGCACACGCTGCGCCGATCCCGCGGCCGGCGCCGGTGACGATCGCGACGTGGTCGGTGAGTCGGAAGCGGTCGAGAATCACGACGCCACCGGACCTTGGGAGACCAGCCCGCGCCCGGTGACCAACGGCAGGTCGAGGGCGGTGACCAGGCCGCCCCTGGCGGCGACCACCGCAGGCACCGCGTTGACCAGCCGCTGGGCGGTGACGATCATCCCGCTGATGTTGTGGTCGCCGTGCTCGCCGTGGTGGGTGAACTCGACCTGCATCATCGGCTCGCCCTTGACCTCGACGCGATAACAGCCGTCGCCGGTCGCCGGACGAGGCCAGTCGTCATGCTCGGCCGGATCGGTGCGGGTGAAGTGTTCCAGCACGATCCGGGTGACGCCGTCGACCTTGCCGATCACGGCGAACCGGACCGCGCCCATCGTGCCCTCCTCGATGTCGAGGGACACGGTGCTGATCGACTTGGCTGCCGGGCGACGCTCGATCTCCTCGGTCAGGGGTTCGTCGAGCGTGACGCCGAGCCCCGCGGCGAGTTGGCGTACGACACTGCCCCACGCGGTCGAGAGGATGCCCGGCTCCCAGAGCAGCGGCTTCTCGCTCAGCGGCTTGCCGAATCCGAAGATGTCGCGCATCACCACGGGCTGGAAGTAGGTCGAGTAGTCGGCGATCTCCATGACCCGCACCTCGTCGATGCGCTGCGACAACGAGGTCAACTGCAACGGGAGCACGTCGTTGGCCCAGCCCGGGTCGATGCCGTTGACGTGCAGGCTGGCGCCCGTACGCTCCCCTGCGTCTGCCAGACGAGTCAGCATCTCGGGCGGCAGGATCCGCTCGGGCCACTGCAACAGCACCGGTCCCGACGACACCACGTTGACGCCGGCCTCGACGAAGCCGAAGAGGTCCTCGATGCACTCGAAGATCCGGTCGTCGGCCATCGCGCAGTGCACGATCGCGTCTGGTCCGAGCGCGAGCAGCGCGTCACGATCGTCGGTCGCAGCGATGCCGAGGTCGCGGTCGAGACCTGCCAGCCGGCCGACGTCTTGGCCGACCTTGTCGGCGCTGGAGACCCAGACTCCGACGAGTTCGAGATCAGGGTGGCGGTCGATGCCGGCGATGGCGTGGCGACCGACGGTGCCGGTGGACCAGACGATGACGCGCAGAGGCTTGCCCATGCGGGCCAATCTAGAACAGGTTCTAAATTTCTTCGAGGGCTAGAGCTCCACGAGGGGACAGTGCGTTCCGCGGGTTTGGTCATAGATGGTCGGCATGCAGCGGTTGCAGTGGATGCAGATCCCGGTGCGCGCCTCCTCGCGGGCATACCGATCGACGAGGTCGGGCTCGCGCAGCAGTGCGCGCGCCATCGCCACGAACTCGAACCCGTCGTCCATCGCCTGATCGAGCGTGGCCCGCTCGGTGTAGCCACCCAGCGCGATCAGCGGCATCTTCAGTTCGGCTCGGAATCGCAGGGCCTTGTCGCGGAAGTAGGCCTCTGCATAGGGGTACGCCTTCAGGAAGCGCGCGCCGCCCGCCTTGAGCAACAGCCGCAACGGCATCGCCATCGCGTCGGCGAACTCCCTGCGCGGAGCCTCGCCGCGGAACAGATACATCGGGTTCATCAACGACGATCCACCCGACAACTCCAGCGCATCGAGGCAGCCGTCCGCCTCCAGCAGCAGAGCGAACTCCAGGGCCTCCTCCGTGGTCAGCCCACCCTTGAAACCGTCCGACACCGACGTCTTGGCATAGACCGCAACCTCGTCCCCGACCTCGTCACGTACGGCGCGTACGACCTGGCGAGCCAACCGGGCACGGTTCTCCAGCGGCCCGCCCCACTTGTCGCGGCGGCGGTTGAGGCCCGGCGCGAGGAACGACGAGATCAGATAACCGTGGGCGAGGTGGATCTCCAGAGCATCGAAGCCGACGTCGACCATGGTGCGGGCAGCAGCGGCGTACTGCTTGGTGATGCGCGCCAGGTCGAGCTCGGTCGCGGCGTGGATCATCTGCATCGACAACGGGCTCGGCATTCGCGACGACGCGAGAGCATGCACGCCGTTGGAACGACCATTGGCCACCGGCCCTGCGTGTCCGAGTTGACCCGACACTTTCGCGCCGGTCTCGTGGACCGCGTCGGTGAGCCGTTGCAGCCCTGGCGCGGTGTCGGGGCCGACCACGATGACTTCGCGGTGCGTACGCCCCTCGGGTGCGACCGCGAGGTAGGCCACGGTCGTCATCGCGACGCCGCCGCGCGCAGGAGCCAGGTGGTAGTCGATCAGTTCGTCGGTGACCAGACCGTGCGGCGTACGCCCTTCGAAGGTCGCCGCCTTGATGATCCGGTTGCGCAAGGTGATCGGCCCGAACGCGGCCTGCTCGAAGATCACGCGATCACCACCACGAGGTCGCCGCCCTCGACCGGCTTGGTGCCGGTGAAGGCCAGGCGCTGGACCGTGCCCGCGAGGGGTGCCGTGATCGCGGCTTCCATCTTCATCGCCTCGATGGTAGCGATGACCTGGCCCGCCTCGACGCTGTCACCCTCGGCGATTGAGACGGTGACCGAGCCCTGGAAAGGCGCGGCAACCTGGCCGGGGGTCTTGGGGTCGGCCTTCTCCGCTGCAGCGACGGCGGCCGACTCGTGGCGGTCGCGCACGCTGAGTGGTCGCAACTGACCGTTGAGCTTGGCCATCACGGTGCGGAAACCACGCTCGTCGGCAGGACTGACCGCCTCGATCTCGACATGCATCGCCTTGCCGGCGTCCCAGCGTACGACGACCTCCTCACCTGGCTGGAGACCATAGAGATAGGCCGAGGTCGGCAAGATCGACACGTCACCCCAGGTTTCGCGGGCCTCGTCGAACTCGCGTGCCGGGCCGGGGAAGAGCAGGTGGTTGAGGGTGTGACGCCGATCGTGCGCGAGACCGGCACGCTGCTCGTCGGTGAGTTCGGTGATCCGCGGCTTGGCCACCCGACCCCCGAGGGCTTTGGTCCGGAACGGTTCGGGCCAACCGCCGGGCGGATCCCCGAGTTCGCCGGACAGGAAGCCGATCACCGAGTCGGGGATGTCGAAGCGCTGCGGGTCCTCCTCGAACTCCAGTGGGTCCGCGCCCGCCGCGACCAGAGCCAGAGCCAGGTCACCGACGACCTTGGACGACGGCGTGACCTTGACGAGACGGCCGAGGATGCGGTCGGCCGCGGCGTACATGTCCTCGACCTGCTCGAACTTCTCACCCAGACCGAGCCCGATCGCCTGCTGGCGCAGGTTGGACAACTGCCCGCCGGGGATCTCGTGGACATAGACGCGACCAGTCGGGGAGTCCAGCCCGGACTCGAAGGGCGCATAGACGCGTCGCGTCGCCTCCCAGTAGGGCTCCAACGCGCACACCGCGTCGAGGTCAAGGCCGGTCGAGCGCTCGGTGTGGTCGGTCGCGGAGACCAGCGCCGAGAGCGGTGGCTGGGAGGTCGTCCCCGCCATCGCGGCGCACGCCGCATCCACCGCGTCGACGCCCGCTTCGATCGCCGCGAGCAAGGTGGCCAACTGGCCACCGGGGGTGTCGTGCGTGTGCAGGTGCACGGGCAGCGCGAACTCGCTGCGCAGCGCGGTCACGAGCGTACGAGCGGCGGGCGCGCGCAGCAGCCCGGCCATGTCCTTGATCGCCAGCACGTGTGCGCCCGCGTCGACGATCCGTTCGGCGAGCCTGAGGTAGTAGTCGAGGGTGTAGAGCTGCTCGCGCGGATCGCTGAGATCGCCGGTGTAGCACAGCGCGACCTCGGCGACCGTCGAGCCGGTGGAGCGTACGGCTTCGATCGCGGGCCGCATCTGGTCGACATCGTTGAGGGCGTCGAAGATCCGGAAGACGTCGATGCCGGTGGCGGCGGCCTCGGCGACGAACGCGTCGGTGACCTCGGTCGGGTAGGGCGTGTAGCCGACCGTGTTGCGACCGCGCAGCAGCATCTGCAGGCATTGGTTGGGCATCGCCTGACGCAGTGCGGCGAGCCGCTCCCACGGATCCTCGCTGAGGAAGCGCAGCGCCACGTCGTACGTCGCCCCGCCCCAGCACTCCACCGACCACAACTGCGGGAGCGTGTGCGCGACATGCCCGGCGACCTGAAGCAGGTCGCGGGTGCGTACGCGGGTCGCGAGCAGCGACTGGTGGGCGTCTCGGAAGGTGGTGTCGGTGACGGCGACCTGGGTCTGCTCGCGCAGCGCGCGGGCGAACGCTTCGGGTCCAAGAGCGCGCAAGCGGTCGCGACTGCCCTCGGGCGGCGTGTCGGTGGTGAGCCTGGGCAGTTTGGTAACGGGGTCGAGCGTGACGGGCCGCGCACCATGAGGCTTGTTGACCGTGACGTCGCCCAGGAAGCTCATCAACTTCGTGGCCGGGTCGCCGCCGCTGCGCACCTGGAGCAATTGCGGGTGGGTCTCGATAAAGCTCGTCGTCACCCGTCCCTCGACGAAGTCGGGGTCGTGGAGCACTGCTTCGAGGAAGGGGATGTTGGTGGCCACGCCGCGAATGCGAAACTCACCCACCGCCCGGCGGGCTCGTTCCACGGCCATCTCGAAGGTCCGGCCCCGACAGGTCAGCTTGGCCAGCATCGAGTCGAAGTGGGCGTTGACCTCGGCGCCGGTGTAGGTGGTGCCGCCGTCGAGGCGTACGCCGGGCCCGCCGGGCGAACGGTAGGTGGTGATCTTGCCGGTGTCGGGCCGGAAGCCGTTCGCAGGGTCCTCGGTGGTGATGCGGCACTGCAAAGCCGCGCCCTTGGTCGCGATCCTGTCCTGGCTCAGCCCGAGGTCGGCCAGGGTCTCCCCCGCCGCGATGCGCAGCTGCGACTGCACGAGGTCGACGTCGGTGACCTCTTCGGTCACCGTGTGCTCGACCTGGATGCGCGGGTTCATCTCGATGAAGACGTAGTCACTTCCCTTGGCACCGGGCGCACCGTCGGTGTTCCAGACCAGGAACTCGACGGTGCCGGCGTTCTGGTAGCCGATCTCCTGGGCGAAGGCCACTGCGCTGGCGCACATCCGATCGCGCAGTTCGGGATCGAGATTCTGCGCGGGCGCGATCTCGATGACCTTCTGGTGGCGTCGCTGCAGGGAGCAGTCCCGCTCGTACAGGTGGATGACGTTGCCCTCGAGGTCCCCGAGAATCTGCACCTCGATATGGCGCGGTTCGACGACGGCCTGCTCGATGAAGACGGTCGGGTCGCCGAACGCCCCCTCTGCTTCGCGCATGCAGGTTTCGATGGCGTCGCGCAGATCGCCCCGACGTTCGACGCGGCGCATGCCGCGACCGCCACCGCCCGCGACAGCTTTGACGAAGAGGGGGTACGGGATCTCGGCGGCCTGGTCCATGAGTGCGTCCACGTCGGTGCCGGGGTCGACCGACCTCAGCGTCGGGACACCGGCCGCCTTGGCCGCGGCGATGGCACGTGCCTTGTTCCCGGTCAGGGAGAGGACACTGGGCGGCGGTCCGACGAAGGTGATGCCGGCCTCGGCGCACGCAGCGGCCAGCTGCGGGTTCTCCGAGAGGAAGCCATAGCCCGGATAGATCGCGTCCGCACCGGCCTTCTTGGCCGCGGCCACGATCTCCCCGGGATCGAGGTAGGCACGCACGGGGTGGCCAACCTCGCCGATCTCGTACGCCTCGTCGGCGCGCAGTCGGTGCTCGCTGCCGCGATCCTCGTGCGGGAAGACCGCGACCGTCTTCGCACCGACCTCGGCCGCTGCACGGAAAGCACGGATCGCGATCTCGCCACGGTTGGCGACCAGGATCTTGCGGAACGTCATGGGTCCAGACTTCCACGGGTGGCCACGCTCACCCCTGGTCGATCACAGATCGGTCAGGCACGGGCCGACGCGGTCAACCCGGTCTAGACCGGACGGCAAAATCACGGATTCGCCTCCGGCTCCCGACGCCGCGACTTAGCCTGCCGAGAGGCCCGGGAGCACCCGGCTCTCGGCCCGCTTGCCAGGGGAATCGATGAGTCTGCGCCGCCTCGTACTCGCTTTGCTGTCGTTGCTGCTACCGGTCGCCTTGATCGCACCGGTCTCCGGTGAACCCGCGGCCGCGGCAATTCGTACGAAACTCGTCGCCAAACTGATCACCTCATCGGTGGCGCCCGGGGGCGAGGCCCGCATCCAGGGCACCCTCAAAGCAGGCAGGAAGCCGCTGGCACGACGCAAGGTCATCGTGCAGCGCCGGCTCGACGGCACCACGAAGTTCCGCAAGGTCGGCGTGGTCAAGACCAACCGCAAGGGCAAGTGGAAGTTCAAGCAGACCAACCAGCAGAGGACCGCGACCTTCCGGGCCAAGTTCAAGGGTGGAGGCGGGTACAAACCGAGCCGGTCGAAGCAGGTCACCCTCACCGTGCAAGGCACCGGCACTGCCCCGACCATCACCACCAGCACCTTGCTCAACGGCATGGTGGGAGCGGCCTACTCAGCCACTCTGAAGGCCGAGGGCACGGCGCCGCTGACGTGGCTGCTGACGTCGGGGAGCCTTCCGCGCGGACTGACGCTCAGTTCTGCTGGTGTCATCTCGGGCACTCCCACTCAGACGTTCTCCAACACGTTCGGTGTCTCCGTCAGCAACTCCGCGGGCAGCGCGTCCGCCACCCTCAAACTCACGATCCTGCAAGGCACAAGCCCCACGTCCACGGCATCGCCGACAACGTCCGCGACCGCCACGCCGACCACCACACCGACGGTCGAGCCGGGTGACCTTGTCATCACCACTACTGCCCTGCCCCCTGCCACGAAGGGCCAGCCCTACGACTTCACCCTCACGGCGACCGGTGGGGTGGCGCCGCTGCAGTGGTCAGCGGAGGAGATGCCGGCCGGGCTCAGCCTGAGTTCGGCAGGGCGCATCACCGGCACCCCGACGAAGGTCACCATCTACCCGTTGCGCATCATCGTCAGTAGCAGCGACGGCGACCTCGCTGGGAAACTCTTCGGACTCTCGGTCGCGGGCACTGGCCCGCTCACCATCATCACCGCCGAACGCTTGCCCGACCTCGCGGTCGACGCCACCCCCTACATCACGATCGAGTCGAACGAACCCGACTCCAAACTCACGTGGACTTCCAGCGACACCCTGCCTCCAGGCCTCAGGCTGGACACCATCAGCGAGAACGCCGTGATGAGGGGGTACGCCACCACTGCTGGCGACTTCACCTTCACCGTCACCGCCACCGATGGCGTACGCACCGCGTCGCGCACCTTCAAACTGCGCGTGCTCCCGGCCGGGGACATGCTGACCATCGACACCAACCTGCCCTTGGCCAAGACCAACCAGCCGTACGGATTCCGCTTCACCACCAACGCCACCACGCCGGTCACTTTCGGCTCCGTCGGCGCGCTTCCTCCCGGCATGAGCCTGGGCGTCGACGGCATTCTGCGCGGCACGCCCACCACGACTGGCAACACCACCTTCGCGGTCACCGCAACGACGGCCGATCGCTTGGCCCAGCAGGAGGTGACCTTCGTCGTCGCGGATGGGGGCTCGGGCAGCATCGCCATCACCGGCACCCCGCCCGACGGGTTGCGGGGGGCGCCCTACTCGGCTCAACTCGGCGCTGTGGGGGGCGGTGGCACGCTCAACTGGTCGGGCGAAGCACTCCCACCAGGTCTCACGCTCAGTTCGACCGGGCGGATCTTCGGTCGCCCCTCCACCACGGGCACCTACGAGAGCAGGGTCTTCGTCAACGACGGCCAGAACGCGTACGCCAATGCCACCTTCACCATCAAGATCACCGAGTCGCCCACTCCGTTGGCTGTCGACAGCACCCTTCCCGGAGCCCAGGTCGGGGTCGAGTACGCGTACGTCCTCAAGGTCGCGGGCGGCACCGCCCCTCACACCTGGTCGATCACGAGCGGTGCGCCACCGGCAGGGCTGACGCTCAATGCGCAGGGTCTCCTGTCCGGCACGCCCACCGCCACCGGCACGGCGACCTTCACCGTCAAGGTCACCGACGCGAGCGCCGCGACCGGCACCGCGACCGTGACCCTGACCGTCACCGCGCCGAGCACCACCACGCAGTGGGTCACCGACGGCACCCAACGCAACTGGGCGCCCTACGAGAAGACCATCACCGGCGACAACGTCGAACTCCTCGGCATTGAGTACGACAGGGAGGCGTCGGGCGATCGCCTCGACGTGCGAGGCAACAACCTCGCCGAATGTGTCTCCCTCGACGGCCTGCCGAGCGTGCGCGTCGCCAAACTGAACTCCGGGGCGCAGGTGTGGCGTCGCAATGACGCCGAGTGCACCGAGATCAAGATGACGCCGAGCCTGGTCGTGATCTCGAACTACAACGGAATCCAAGCGCGCGCGCTCAGCGACGGTTCCTTGGTCTGGGACACCGCCACCACCAACTCCGGGCAGGCCGCCGGCCGCCTGCTGATCACCGGCACCAGCGTCCTGACCCAATATGGAGATGCTCTCGTCAGTTATCGCCTCTCCGACGGCGCGTTCCAGTGGAAACGCACACTCACGGGAAGCATCGGCGACTGGGCCGCCGACGCTGCACGGGTCTATCTGAAGGAGGAGGACAACCTCGTTGCCCGCTCCTTGGCCGGGAACGGCGCAGTCGCGTGGAGTCGGCCGCTCGCCGGCCTCGGCAACATCGTGGCACTGCCCAACCGCGACGAGGTGGTCGTGACTGCCGGGGCAGGCCTGAGTTGGCGGTCCGTTTCGACCGGCGCCGAGGTGCGCTCGTGGACCAACAACGACGAAGGCGCCAACGCGCTGTCGGCCGACGATCAGCGGGCCTATGTGGCGACGTACACCGACTGCTCGTGGGGCGTTTGTTCCGGTGCGATCTTCGCGATCCGACATGCTGATGCCACCAAGGCTTGGAGTCATGATCTCGGCGAGCGGATCTGGGGCAAGCCCGCAGTCACCGACGGCATCGTCTGGGGTTCGGTCAGCGGTCTCATCCGCAACGGCGGCACCAGTCAGTTCTACGGCTGGGACACCGCCACCGGTGCCGAGTTGGCGCACGTCGAACTTCCCCACCCGGGTGCCAACCGCACGCTGGCGGGGGCGGGCCACCTCGTCGCGCCCACCTATTACAAGACGTTCGTGCTCGGCACCGGGCCGAGTCAGCTGGTCGTGCCGCGTCAGAATCTGCCCGGCACATTCACCGGTCAGCCGTACGCCGCGTCGCTGTCCGCGTCAGGCGGGAAAGCACCTCTCACCTGGGTGCGTACGGCAGGCACACTCCCGCCCGGCGTGACGCTCGCGGCCGACGGCACACTCGGGGGCACGGCAACCACTGCCGGGGTCTACGACTTCACCGCGAAGGTGACCGACGCGCTCGGACTGTCCAAGACGGTGTCGACGACCGTCACAGTGCGTTCGGTCGCACCCGCGCAGTGGCTGCGTCCTTATGGCACCGACGCTCAGAATCCGTCCACCCTGACGATGCGCCTGGGGGACGGTGAACTCGCGACCTTCTCGCAGCGCTGGTCGGCCACGACGCCCTACTCCTATTCGTCCAAAGGATTCGCCATCGGCGACGGGCGGGCGTACGTGATCACGGACAATTTCAGTCGTCTCGAGGCGTACCCGACGGCGGGCAGCACCGCCACCGCCGCATGGAGCACGCCTGGTCCAGACGGCCAGTATTGGATCGGCGGCACGGTGCTATCCGGCACAGGAGTCGGAGCGCGACTGTATGCGCAACTGACCGATGGCACGGTGGCGGCATTGGACCCCACCAATGGCACGATCCTGTGGCGCACCCGACCCGCAGTCGGTGATAACCGGTTGTCCGAGAACACCGCTCCGCTGCTGGCCGGAGGGCGCCTGATCACGCGTACCAGGGCGGCACTGACGGGGTACGACCTGAGCACCCACGCCCCCGCGTGGTCGATCCCGATGACCGATGACCGAGGCGCCAGCAGCGATGGCACCCGGGTGTTCACCTATGAGGGTTGCGAACTCCAAGCCAGACGCGCCGCCGACGGTGTGAAGGTGTGGTCGCAGTCGCTGGGCCAGTGTTATCTGGGCGAGGATCCGCCAGTTGTCTTTGGCGACGCGGTCTACTTGCACGACGGTTACCTCTATCGGGCCTTCAACGCGACCACCGGTACACCATTGTGGAGTCGTCGCGGCTACCTCACTGCATCCGCGAAGTTTGCGGTGAACGAGCAATACCTTGTCGCTCCGGGCTTCGGGAACTACGGCGGTTTCGACGTGCTCGACCGGCGCACGGGCGAACTCGCCAACTTCGTGGAGAACGTCACTGCTGGCACCCTCACACTGGTCGGCGACACGGCGCTGACCACGAGCGCCAACACGATCGTCGCCACGGACATCGTGAGCGGGACCAAGCTGTGGGAGAGCCCCGCTCTGGGCTACTCCATGCAGCACGTCCAGGTGAGCGGAGGTCGGCTGTATTACCGCGAGCAGGGTGACGGCACCACAGGTCGATTGCTCGCGTTCGGGCCGCCGTAGCCGCACGGGATTCGACCCCTACCTTCGGGTCAGGCGAGCGGGTGGGCCGGGTGAAAGACTGGCGCATCCAGATTCACGGCCTCGAAGGACCCTCCATGAGTACACCTGCATCCAGCACGACGCCCGCCAAGAAGGCGCCTGCGAAGAAGGCGCCGGCCAAGAAGGCGCCCGCCAAGCAGGCAGCGTCAGCCCCCGCGGCTCCCGTGGACACGACCGCGATCGCGCGCGAAGCCGCCGAGCAGGCGGTGGCGTCGGTCGTACGTGAGTTGCGTAGTCTGGTCGACGGCGCGGTGGCCCGAGCCCTCGCTCCGCTGCTCGCCGAAGCCGAGGCTCCTGCTGCCGAGAAGGAGAGCAAGAAGACCAAGGCCAAGAAGAAGAAGAAGAAGAACAAGGCCGACGGCAAGTTGGGCAAGCGCAAGAAGAACAAGCAGAGCCCGAAGGCCAAGTCCAAGAACTAGCCTGGACCGCGACCGTGGACGTGGCGTGAGTGCCTGCATGTGCCATCTGCCGCACCGAGCCCTGGTCTAGACCGGATAGCAAAATCACGGATTCGCCTCCGAGCCCCGACGCCCGCGACTTAGCCTGCCGAGAGGCCCGGGCGCACCTGCTGCCCGTCACCCGATGGGGAGTGTTGATGACTGTGCGCCGACTGCTGCTCGCACTGCTGGCCCTGCTGCTTCCCACAGCGTTGGTGGCACCCGTGGCGGGCCAGGCCGCGCAGGCTGCCGTGCGTACGAAACTGGTGGCCAAGCTGGTGAGCACGACCGTGCCCAGCGGCGGCGAAGCACGGCTGAAAGGCACGTTGAAGGCCGGCAAGTCGCCACTGGCCAAGCGAAAGGTGCTCGTGCAGCGCAAGGTCGCGGGCAGCAGGAAATTCGTCACCGTAGGCAAGGTCAAGACCAACAAGAAAGGCAAATGGAAGTTCCGGCAATCGGGCCAGAAGAAGACCGCTGACTTCCGCGCCAAGTTCAAAGGCTCGCCGGGCTACAAGCCCAGCGTCTCTAAGCCAGTCAGATTGACCGTTTCGACCGGCACACCAACTCCTCCCGAGATCACGACCCGGTCGCTGCCCCTCGGCACCGTGGGGGTCTTCTACTCCACGACCTTGCAGGCGACCGGCACCAAGCCGATCACCTGGGAGTTGGCCTCGGGCGAACTCCCGAGGAACTTCACTCTCGATAGCGACGGGCGGATCTCGGGGAGGACCGGATCGCAGTTCGACGGCGAGATCACGGTCCGGGCCCTCAACAGTTATGGGGCAGACTCCGCGACGTTCGGACTCACCATTCGGGGGGCCATGAGCATCACCACCACGGCGCTGTCGCCAGCCTCGGTGGGCCAGCCGTACGCCGCGAGCCTGGCCGCGGCCGGCGCGACGGCGCCGTTGGTCTGGACCGCGGTCGGACTGCCTCCGGGACTGTCCATCTCTGCTGCCGGACAGATCACCGGCACCGCCACCACGCCAGGCACCAGCAACCCGACGTTCGAGGTCACCGACGCCGGGGGGCGCAAGGCCTCGCGGACACTGCCGCTGCAGGTAGTGGCGTACGTGCCGCTGACCCTGATCACGCCCGCACGGCTGGCCGACGCACAGGTCGGTCAGGTCTCCAACTACACGATCGCGTCCAGTGAGCCAAGCAGCAACCTGACCTGGTCCGTCGTCAGCGGCACGATTCCGGCCGGGCTGACGTTCAGCCCCGGCAGCGGTTCCGCGTGGATCAACGGCACCCCGACTGCCGCGGGGGATTTCACGTTCACGCTCAGAGCGGCCGACGGCTCGCGTACGGCCGAGGTGGCCTATCGACTCCAGGTGCTCCCTGCCGGAGCCGAGATGCTCTACATCACCACCGACATGCGCACCGCGAACGTCAACGAGGTTTTCGGGGCGCGGTTCAGCACCCACGACGGTCGCGAGGCCACGTTCAGTTCCTTCGGCAACCTGCCCGCTGGGATGACGTTGCGACCCGACGGGATCTTCTCGGGCACACCGACCGTCGTCGGGACCACCAGATTCACGGTGATGGCGACTGACGGCACCCACTACGCAAGTCTGGAAGCCCCGCTCCAAGTCGTCGAGAGCGGCGCCGATGGCGGGATGGCGATCCTGCCGCCGCCCGATGGTCTCCAGGATGTGCCGTACGCCGCCCAACTCACCACGGTCGGGGCCATCACCGTGGAGTCGTGGGGCGCCTTCGGACTCCCCCCGGGGTTGAGTTTCACACCAGATGGTCGGCTCAAGGGTCGCCCGACCAAGACCGGCACCTTCCTGGCCACCTTTACGGCGCGCGGCCGTTTCGTCACTGTGTTCGCCGAAATCAACATCAAGATCACCCGGCCAACGGACCCGGTGGTGCTCGACACCACGTTGCCCAGTGGACAGGTGGGGATGGAACTACGCGTACGGGATCAAGGCTGCCGGGGGCACCGCGCCGTACACCTGGAGTGTGACGACAGGAACGCCCCCCGCCGGCCTCTCCCTCACCGCCCGTGGGCTGATCACCGGCACACCTTCCGTTGCGGGAACCACCAACTTCACCGTCAAGGTGACGGACGCGACCGGCAAGAGCTCTACGGGCAACCTCACGCTCGCGGTGACCGCGCCCAACACGACCAGCGAGTGGATCACCGACGCCACCCAGCGCAACTGGGCACCGTACGAACAGACCATCACCAAGGACAACCTCGACCTGTTCGGGATCGAGCAGGAACGCGCCTCAGCCGGTGATGTGATCGATGTCCGAGGCAATTCCCTGGTGGAGTGCCTACGAGTCGACGGACAGCAAGTGGTCCGGCTGTCGAGCCTCGGCACCGGCGCGCAGTCCTGGAGTCGTGCCGACGACGAGTGCTATACCCAGGTGCGGCTGACCCCGAGCCTGGTGCTGCGAGCTGGCACCTCGGGCCTCCGGGCCCGCGCCCGAGGAGACGGCGCCGTGGCCTGGGACACCGCGACGTCCCACCCCGGTCATTCCGTGCAGGCGTTCTTGATCGCCGGCAGCAACGTCCTCGTCCGATCCGGTGGCGAACTGATCAGCTATCGCCTCAGCGACGGCGCATTGCAGTGGAAGGTGGCCCTCTCCGGCGACGTCGCCGACTGGGCCGCCGACGCAACTCGGGTGTACCTCGCCGAGGGCGGCAAGCTCGTCGCGCGAGCCCTGGCCGGCGGGGCGATCTCGTGGAGCCAAGCGGTCTCTGTAGGCAACATCGTCATCCTTCCCAACCGCAACGAGTTGCTCCTCGGTTCGGCCAACGGCGTGAGTTGGCGCTCGACCTCCACCGGCGCACAGTTGCGCGGTTGGGGCGATGCCGCCTGGTCCACGATGGCCGTCTCGGCCGACGACCAGCGGGCGTACGTCTCGATGTCCAGCCAGTGTTACAGCGGGAGGGGCGTCGGCGGGATCTTCGCGATCCGGCACAGCGACGCCCAACAGTTGTGGACGACCAGGCTGAACGAACGGGTCTGGGCCAAGCCGGCGGTCACCAACGGGATGGTCTGGGGGTACTCCAGCGGCCTGATCCGCTATGGCGGCAAGTCCGGGTTCGTGGGACTCGACGCCGCGACCGGGAAAGCTCACGCAGGTGGAGTTGCCCTATCCCGGCGCCAGTCGGACGCTGGCGAGCGCAGGACACGTGATCGCGCCGACCGCGTACCGCACGTACGTGCTCGGTGTCGGTCCGCGGCAATTGTCCTTGCCTCGTCCGGCGTTGCCCAGCACCTTCACCGGGCGGGACTATTCGGCGTCCCTCAAGGCCGACGGCGGGAAGGCCCCTTCACATGGCAGGTGACGGCGGGTGCGCTCCCGACCGGAGTGACGATGGCGGCGGACGGGACCCTCTCGGGGACACCGACGGCAGCCGCAACGTCCTACTTCACCGTCAAGGTCACCGATTCGTTCGGACTCACCGCGACAGCTCGGACTGCGATCACCGTGCGAGCGATCGCTCCAGCGCAATGGCTGCGACCGTTCGGCACCGACGGCCACAACCCGACTGTACTGACGATGCCGCTCGGCAAGCCGGAGTTCACCGGTTTCTCCCAACGTTGGTCTGCCGCGCTGCCAGCCGGCGCCACACCCTCCGAAGGGTTCGCGATCGGTGGCGGCCGTGCGTACGTCATCGTCGACGGCGGCAACGCGCTCGCCGCCTACACGACGGCCGGGACGTCCGGCACGACAGCGTGGAGTACGCCTGCGCCATCGGGCGTCACGTGGATGGGCGGCACCACCTTGTCGGGCACCGGCAGTGGCGCGACTCTCTATGCGCTGCTCAGCGATGGCTCCGCGGCGGCACTCAATCCGAGCACCGGCGCGATCCTTTGGCGTACGACCGCAGGCACGAACGGCCAGTTCTGGCAGACCGCGCCGATCCTGGCCGGTGGCCGACTGGTCGTACGAAGTGCCGGGGCACTCACGGCGTACGACCTGAGCACTCACGCGGTGGCGTGGTCGGTGCCAGCGGGCCAGGCGCGAGGCGTCAGCAGCGACGGCGCCACCCTGCTCTCGATCGAGGGTTGCGAACTGCAAGCTCGTCGAGCATCAGATGGAGTCAAGCTCTGGGGCCAGACTCTGGCCGACTGCAACGTGGGGCTCGAGCCACCGGTGGTCCACGACGGCGGCGTCTATCTCCTCGACGGCAGTCGCTATCGAGCTTTCAACCCGAGCACGGGTCAGCAACTGTGGAGCCGCCAGGGTTGCGAGGGCGTCAGCGGAGAACCCAGGCATACCCTCGCGGTCAACGAGCAGTGCGTCGTCACTTCCTGCTGGTTCTCCCTCCAAGTGCTCGATCGCCTCACCGGCGAGGTCGTGCGAGAAGACATCGACTCACAAACGGCCGGGTCAGTGACTCTGGTCGGTGACACCGCCCTGGTGAACGTGGCTGGCGGCACCTTGTCGGCCGTGGACATCCTCACGGGCGAGGAACTCTGGAGCAGCCATTACTACGGATTCGCCGACCAGATCATCCACACGCAGGTCAGCGAGGGGCGCGTCTATTGGCGGGTGCAGGACGGCGGCAATCGCCTGATCTCCTTCGGCACGTCATAGCCGCTGCCCTGATCACTCGGGGACTAGTCCAAGTCGGCGATCATCTCCACGAACGAGTCGCGCAGCAACTCGGCGATCCGGTCCGGGTCGGGGATCAGCCCCGCGTCGGCGGCGATGCCGATGTTCACCGAGCCGTGATAGCTGAACAGGCACAGACTCAACGGCTGGTCACCACTGGTGGGAGCCCAGCCCAACGTGCCTGCCACCGGTGCCCCCGCCAGACTCATCGGTCCTCGTGGACCGGGGACGTTGGTGAGCACGCCGACGCCCTTGTTGGCGAAGAGGTTGGTCAGCGCGACCGCCACCGACTTCGGCGACTCGGCGATCACCCACTGCACTCCGAAAGTGATCACCGGCTCGGCACTGCTCTTGATCCGCTGCATCCGCTCACGGATCGCCCCGATCAGGGAGGCGGTGTCGTCGATAGTCAGCGGCATCGGCAAGAACACCAACGAGAAGTGATTGCCCAGGTCCTTGGGCAACTCGGCATCCAGCGGCTGCAAGGACACGGGCACCATCCAATGGATCTCGTCGACCGCGCCGCCCTTCTCCGCCAGGTACGCCGACACAGCGCGTGACACGACCGCGAGCAGTACGTCGTTGACGGTGCCGCCGTGGAGTCTGCCCAAGGCCTTGATCAGGTCCAGGTCGAGGTCGGTAATCCACGAGACGGTCTTGGTCACGCCGGGCTCCCCACTCCACGAGGTCTCGACGCTGCGCGCAGCCGTCAGCACTCGGGTGATCTCGGCCAGCGTGTTCACCGTCGCGTTGCCTTCGGAACCAAGCCGCTCCAGCACGTCGATCACGCTGCGCGGACGAGTCAGCAGTTCCCAGCCGGGACCGAAACCCGCTCCGAGCATCCGCGCCGGCAGTGCCACCATTCCGCGAGCCACGTCCAGACCATCCGTGACCGAGCGTCGTACGAGTGCCGTCGTCGCGCTCAGCAGTCCAGAACCCGAGCGGCCCACGCGCGGTGGCAGCGCATCGCTGTCCAGGTCACACAAACTGAGCATCAACTGCGTCAGCCTGATTCCGTCGGCAAGCGCGTGGTGGAAGCGCGCGAGCATCACCGCGGGGAGCCCGTCGATTCCCGAGATCAACTCGACCTCCCACAGCGGGTGGTCGTCGTCGAACGGGTCGGAGAAGCGACCGGAGATGTAGGCCTTCAGGTCGGTCTCGTCGCCGGACAAGGTGACCGCTCGGACGTGCCTGGTCAGATCGAAATCCGGAACGCTCTCCCAGCACCACTCGCCTCCGATCGCAACGGCGCGCCGTGAGAAGACCGGAAAGCGCGCGAGCAGGCGTTCTTCCAGGACGGCCACGAAGGCCGACCACTCGGGCGCTTGCGCGAACCAGACCACGGAGTGGACGTACATCAGGTTGTTGGGCCGATCCATGTGCAGCCACGTTTGGTCTGCGGCGGGGATCGGGATGCGCGTGGCGGTCATCGTCACATCGTGCCGTACGGGGGGAGTTCTCGGCCCGGAATCGCGACAAGGACCTGGCTTCGAGATGAACTTGGATGTCCAAGTGCCTAGGATCAACGCTATGACGCCAGAGCGAGATCCCATTCGGGAAGCGCACGCCCAATGGCGTGCACACGGCTGGGACGAGGCCGCCGACGGGATGGCGATGGTGACCTCTCTGGCGCGCGCCCACCAGTTGCAGATGGAGCGGATCGAGTCGGTGCTGCGGCCCTATGGGCTCACCTTCGCGCGCTATGAAGTGCTTCGCCTGCTGTCGTTCACCCGTTCGCAGTCGATGCCGATGACCCGCCTCGGGTCGCTCTTGCAGGTGCATCCCACGAGCGTCACAAGCGCCGTCGATCGCCTGGTCAGGCAGGGTTTCGTAGAGCGACTGCGCCCCGACGGCGACCGTCGCATCGTGCTGGCCTCGTTGACCCACGACGGCCTGGCGGCCGTGGAGGCCGCGACCGCCGCACTCAACGAGGCAGTCTTCTCCCACCCTGGATTGTCAGGGACGGACGTCGTACGACTAACCGAACTGCTCAGCGAGCTGCGGTCGAGCGCGGGCGATCACGTTGTTACTTCCAAGTAGATAGTTGGATGTCCTAGTATTGCGTCATTCCGCACCCTGAGGAGCACTCGTGTCCGAACTGCACGTCCCCGAGCACCCCGTACGTCTGGTCACCGCGTCGAGCCTGTTCGACGGTCATGACGCCTCGATCAACATCATGCGCCGGATCCTGCAGAGCCAGGGTTGCGAGGTGATCCATCTGGGTCACAACCGGTCGGTCCAGGAGGTCGTCGACGCGGCGTTGGAGGAGGACGTCCAAGGGGTCGCGGTCAGTTCCTATCAGGGCGGACACGTCGAATACTTCGAATACCTCGTCGAGCGCCTGCGTGCGGCCGGGGCCGATCACGTCAAGGTCGTCGGCGGTGGCGGCGGGGTGATCGTGCCCGCCGAGATCGCCCGTCTGCGTGAGTCGGGCGTCACGATCTTCTCCCCCGAAGACGGCCAGCGGCTCGGCCTGGTCGGGATGATCAACTCCGTCGTGAAGTCGTGCGACTTCGACCCCTACGACGTGGCGCCCGCCGCACTCGACGCCGTCCTCGCCGGCGACCGCCCTGCGATCGCACGGGCCATCACCGGCGCCGAGACAGGTCGACTCGACGACGCGATGCTGGCCGAGATCCGATCGGCGGCGGCCCGTCGTACGGTTCCCGTGCTCGGCATCACCGGCACCGGAGGCTCGGGCAAGTCGTCGCTGACCGACGAACTCGTACGCCGCCTGCGCGTGGACCAGCAGGACAAACTGCGAGTCGCCGTGCTCGCGGTCGACCCGACCCGGCGCAAGGGCGGCGGCGCCCTGCTGGGCGACCGGATCCGGGCAAACGCCCTCGACGGCGACCGGATCTTCTTCCGCTCCGTGGCGACCCGCGGCGCGCACGAGGTGCCGGACCACCTCGGCGATGTGGTCGACGTGGTCAAGGCAGCGGGTTTCGACCTGGTGATCATCGAGACGCCCGGCATCGGACAAGGCGACGCCGGGCATCGTGCCGCTGGTCGACCACTCGCTGTATGTGATGACGCCGGAGTTCGGCGCGCAGTCGCAACTGGAGAAGATCGACATGCTCGACTTCGCCGACACCGTGGCGATCAACAAGTTCGAGCGTCGTGGCGCAGCCGACGCGTTGCGTGACGTCGGCCGACAGTTGGTCCGCAACCGGGATGCGTTCGGCAAGCAGCCCCACGACATGCCGGTCTTCGGCACCTCGGCGGCCACCTTCAACGACGACGGGGTCACTGCGCTCTATCAGCATCTGCGCGACGCGTTGGGCGAGCTCGGGTTGCCGCTGGCCGAGGGCACGCTGGCGCCGGTGGACGTACGCCACTCCTCCATGATCCGTCAGGTCGTGCCGGCCGAGCGGGTGCGCTACCTGGCCGAGGTCACCGAGACCGTACGCCGTTATCACGCCGAGACCGAGCGGTTGGCCGCCGCCGCTTCGCGGGTGCAGCGGATCGAGTTGGTGGCGGGCGAACTGAGTGGTTTCGAGACGCCCGCTGCCGCGGGCTCCTCAACCACCGGAAGTGGCTCGCTGGTTGAGGAGGGCGCAGCCCGTCTCGAAACCACCCTCGACGCGCTGCTCACCTCCGCCCGTGCGGACATCCCGGACGAGATTGCGACTCAGATCGAGCGTTGGCCGAGTGTCGTCGAGTCCTACTCCGGCGACGAGCAGGTCGTGTGTCGTGCGCGACAGAGAACTCCACACCCAGCTGACCAAGGAACTCGCTCAGCGGCAACAAGATCCCGCGAGTCGCGCTGCCCCGCTTCAGCGACCACGGCGAACTCGTCGCGCTTCCTGGCGCCGCGAGAACCTGCCGGGCTATCTTCCCCTTCACCGCCGGCGTTTTCCCGTTCAAGCGCGACGACGAGGACCCGGCGCGAATGTTCGCCGGCGAGGGCGACCCGGCGCGTACCAACCGGCGCTTCAAGGTGCTCTCCGAAGGCCAGCCGGCCACCCGGCTCTCCACCGCCTTCGACTCGGTCACCCTCTATGGCCGCGACCCCGACCCGCGACCCGACGTCTACGGCAAGGTCGGCACCTCGGGCGTCTCGGTGGCGACGCTGGATGACATGAAGGTGCTCTATGGCGGCTTCGACCTGTGTCGCGCCCACGACCAGCGTCTCGATGACGATCAACGGCCCCGCACCCGACGGTGCTGGCGTTCTTCCTCAACACCGCGATCGATCAGCAGGTCGACGACTTCCGCGACGAGCACGGCCGCGAGCCCGACGAGGCGGAGCGCGCGACACTCACGGCCCGGGCGCTCTGGCCAACGTGCGCGGCACCGTCCAGGCCGACATCCTCAAGGAGGACCAGGGCCAGAACACCTGCCTGTTCTCCACCGAGTTCTCGCTGCGGATGATGGCCGACATCCAGGAATGGTTCATCCAGCACGGCGTGCGCAACTTCTACTCGGTCTCGATCTCGCGGCTATCACATCGCCGAGGCCGGGGCGAACCCGATCAGCCAGCTCGCGTTCACGCTGGCCAACGGGTTCACCTACGTCGAGGCCTATCTCGCACGCGGGATGAAGATCGACGACTTCGCGCCCAACCTGTCGTTTCTTCTTCTCCAACGGCATGGACCCGGAATACTCGCGTGCTCGGCCGGGTCGCGCGCCGCATCTGGGCGGTGGCGATGCAGGAGAAGTACGGCGCCGGCGAGCGCGTCGCAGAAGCTGAAGTACCACGTCCAGACCGAGCGGCCGTTCACTGCACGCGCAGGAGATGGACTTCAACGACATCCGCACGACGCTGCAGGCGCTGATGCGCGATCTACGACAACGCCAACTCGCTGCACACCAACGCCTACGACGAGGCCGATCACCACGCCGACCGAGCGCAGTCCGTGCGCCGGGCGCTGGCGATCCAGCTGATCATCGACCAGCGAGTGGGGCCTGGCGATGAACGAGAACCCCCTACCAGGGCTCGTTCATCATCGACGAACTCACCGACCTGGTCGAGGAGGCGGTGCTCGCCGAGTTCGACCGGATCAGCCGAACGCGGCGGCGTGCTCGGCGCGATGGAGACCGGCTATCAGCGCGGCCGGATCCAGGACGAGTCGCTGCTCTATGAGCACCGCAAGCACGACGGCTCGCTGCCGATCATCGGCGTCAACACGTTCCTGCGGCCCGACTCCGAGCGTGAGCCGGTCGAGATCGAGTTGGCGCGCGCGACCGAGGATGGAGAAGGAGTCCCAACTGACTCGGGTGCGTGCGTTCCAGACTCCGCACTCCGACGAGGCCGAGGCTGCGCTGGTACGCCTCAAGCAGGCGGCCGTCGAGGGGGAGCAACGTGTTCGCGGTGCTGATGGATGCGGCTCGGGTCTGCTCGCTGCAGCAGGTGACCGAGGCCTTCTTCGAGGTCGGCGGGCAGTACCGCCGCAACGTCTAGCCCACCTGTCCGCTGGGGTAGAACGAGAGCATGCGCATCGTCTCGCTCGTCCCGTCGATCACCGAGGCACTGGCGAGCGCCCGGCCTGACGCAGTCGTGGGGGCGACCGATTGGTGCACCCACCCGGCCGACCTGGACGTCACTCGGGTCCGCGGCACCAAGAACCCCGACGTCGCCGCCATCGTCGACCTCCAGCCCGACCTGGTGGTGTGCAACAAGGAGGAGAACCGCGAACTCGACGTACGCCGTCTGCGAGAGGCGGGCGTACGTGTGTGGGTGAGCGAGATCGACGACGTCCCGCAGGCGATCGCGGCGTACGACGAACTCTTCGACACCGTCCTGGGCTGGCCGCGACCCGAGTGGCTGGAGCAGGCCCGCGAGTTGTGGACCGGGTCCTTGCCCCCGGTGACCCGCACCGTCGCGGTGCCGATCTGGCGCGACCCGTGGATGGTCGTCGGCGGCGACACCTTCACCTCCGACTTGATGCGGCGCCTTGGCTGGGCCAATGTCTTCGCCGACCGCAGCCGCTACCCGACGGTCGAGGTCGCCGACATCGAGGGCGCCGGGCCCGATGTCGTGCTGCTGCCCGATGAGCCGTACGTCTTCACCGACGCCGACGGGCCGGAGGCGTTCGCGCTGGAGACGGAGTTGGTGAGCGGTCGCCTGCTTACCTGGTACGGCCCGTCACTGGTTGACGCATGGCGGACGCACGCCTCTTCATGACCCGGGTCTACATTTGAAGACATGACACGTACGGCGCTGGTACTCGGCGGCGGTGGCATCACCGGCATCGCCTGGGAGATCGGGATGTTGAAGGCCTTCCACGAGGCCGGGCTCAAGTTGGGCGGGGCGGACGAGATCCTCGGGACGTCCGCCGGGTCGGTGGTGGGAGGGCTGATCTCCAGCCACCCGATCGACGACCTCTACGACGCTCAGCTCGAACCGCCCGATGCTGCGGTCGGGGGACGCTTCTCCCTTTCCAAGATGGCGCGCGCATTGCCTACGGTCGGCCTGCCCGGCGGGTCGATCGTGGCTCGGCGCGCCCGCGTAGGACGTGCGGCGATGCAGGCGGTGCCGATCGGCAGCGAGGACCGGGTCGCGGTGATCCGCGAGCGGGTCGAGATCGAGGACTGGCCCAGCGATGCCAACCTGCGGGTCACCGCCATGAGTGCCATGACCGGCGCCTTGAAGATCTTCGATCGGGAGAGTGGCGTCGACGTCATCGAGGCGATCGCCGCCAGTTGTGCGGTCCCCTTCGTGTGGCCCGCGGTGATGATCCAGGGCCACCCCTACTTCGACGGCGGAGTCCGCTCGACCACGAATGCCGACAAGGTGCAGCAGCCGGATGTGGCCGTCGTCATCGCGCCGATCCCGATGAACATCCGGCGCCACCACAACATCAAGGCCCAACTTGACCGCGCCGGTGTCTCGCGACGAGCGGTGATCTGGCCCGACAAGGAGGCGCGCGACGCGATCGGGCGCAACGTCCTCAATCCCGCGCGCCAGTCCGCAGCAGCACGAGCCGGGCTGCGTCAGGGTCGGCTCTTCGCGACCCGCGTACGCGCGGTGTGGCCCTCCTGATCAGCCGAGCACCTTCGCGCGCATCGACTCCCACTCCGTCAGGCAGTCCTCGATCACGGAGTCGGGGTCGGCGATCACGGTGGGATCGGTCACCATCGAGAACCTGACCTTGTCCCGATAGGTGAGCAGGGTGAAGTTGAGCCCCATCCCATCCGAGATCGGTCCGATGGGATAAATCTCCTCGACGGGCGCACCGAGGGAGAAAAGCGGGAACGCGATGCTGGCGACGTTCGAGATCGCCAGGTTGCCGGCGAGCCGGAATATCTCCGTCACCCGAGTCGCCACGGCCAGACGCTCCAAGGCCGCCCCGAATGCCGGACCGGCGACGGACGCCACGTCGAGGATCAGCGGCGGATTGTTGACAGCCGCACGCTCCTTGGCCTCCTTGGTCTGCGCCGCGACGGACGCGATCCGAGCGGCGGCGTCCGGCTCGTCGGTGCCGACGCGCGCCGACACGACGGTCGTCTTGTTCCCGGCAGTCTCTGCTCCGGTGCCCAGCGTCACCGGCAGATAGGTCACCAGCGACGGATCGGTCGGGTGGCCGATGCGCTCCAGGTGGCGACGCAGTCCACCGCCGATCAGGCCGATCGCCACGTCGTTGACCTTCACTCCGGCGGCGTTCTTGACGGCGAGTACGCCCGCGAGGTCGAGTTCGAAGAAACGTACGAAGCGACGTGACGAGAGCTTGCGGTTGAAGGGGCTCTGCGGCGCCATGGAGGCCCCGAGCACCTCGCTGGCAGAGCGGGTGCTGAACAACGTGGACGCGAGGTCGGTCGTGAGCCGGGCAACGCCGCGCGGCACCGCGAGCGGATCCTTGAGGTGGTCGATGCCGGCATTCCAGAGCATGCCGATCGAGCCGGGTCGGCGCGCCGGGGTCCACGGCTCAGGTGCGCCGATGTCTTCGGGCTCCGGGGCCAAGTCGACCAGTGTGGTCAGCAATTGGAACCCGGACATGCCGTCGACCGAGGCGTGGTGGGTCTTGATGAACAGCACGCTGCGACCGTGCTCCAGCCCGCTGATCAGGTACATCTCCCACAGCGGGCGCGAGTTGTCGAGAGGTGACGACAGCAGCCGGTCGAGCAGTTCGAGCAACTGCTCGCGGGTCCCCGGGCCGGGCAGTTGCGCCTGGCGCACGTGATAGTCGATGTCGAAACGGTCGTCGTCCACCCAGGCCGGGTGATGCACGTCGAACGGCACCCGCTGATAGCGCATCCGCATCCTCGGCACCTGATGCATCTTGGCGAGCATCCGGGCACGCAAGGTGGCCAGCCGCTCGAGGCCGTCCGGGTCGTCGCTGGTGTCGAGGATCAGGCAGGTGCCGATCTCCGCAGGCGTACGCCGAGTCTGTGTGTAGATGAACGTGGCGTCCGCCCCGCTGAGCCGTTCCATCGGGAGCTCCCCTTCGCTGGTCGTGAATATGATCGACGCGGCGCAGGGTCGCGTCCAGCGAATGTGGCACAAGCCGCTCACCGGTGTCTGCCTCCGTTAAGGGGCGACCACCACATTTCGGCGTACGAGGTCCAGCGCACGGCGTGCCAGCGGCAGAGCAGCCGCACGATCGGCAGGCACCAGACCGACCCTCGTACGCCGGTCGAGGAGGTCGTCGACGTCGTGGGCGCCCTCATGAGTCAGCCCGAAGATCAGCTCGGCGAGGGTGACACCACCGGGTCCCGACGCGGCCAGTTCAGCCTCCGAGAGTCCAGTCCTGCTCACCGCGTTGTCGAGCACCGTCCGGGCCTCGGTCCCGAAGCGCCGGACCAGCCGAGCAGGCTCCTCCAGCGCGGCCAGCTCCGCACGCGAGGCGGCTCCCAACAGGGGGAGCTCCCGAGTCCGGCAGGGCTCGCGGGTCAACTCGGTGGCGTCGAGCGCGTCCTCGGCCATCTTGCGATAGGTGGTGAGCTTGCCGCCGACCACCGTGATCACACCTGACGCCGAGGTGAGCACCGCGTGCTCGCGCGAGAGGTCCGCGGTCGAACCGTCCGCTTCGAGCAGCGGCCGGAGCCCGGCGTACGCACCCACGACATCACTGCGACGCAACGGCCGCTCCAGGGCGGCTCCCACCACATCGAGCAGGAAGCCGATCTCGCTCTCGGTGGGTTCGGGCACGTCGGGCACGGGTCCGTCGACGGGTTCGTCGGTGAGGCCCAGATAGATCAGGCCCTCGGGCTGTGGCATCGCGAAGACATAGCGACTCGTGCTGCCCGGCAACGGCACGGTGAGTACCGACCTCAGCCCAGGGATCGCCTCGGTGCGTAGCACGACATGGGTGCCGCGACTCGGGCGCAGTTTGACCTCGTCGACCAGGTCTCCGGCCCAGACCCCGGTCGCGTTGATCACCGCCCGCGCGGCTACCTCGACCGACTCGCCGGTGAGTTCATCGCGCATTCTGGCGGCCGTCGCCGTCGCGGACAGGACCCGCGCCCGCGTGCGTACGAACGCGCCGTGCGCCACGGCGGTCCGCGCGACACAGGTGACCAGTCGCGCGTCGTCCTCGAGTTGGCCGTCCCAGGTGATCAGACCGCCGCGCAGGCCCGCGGATCGCAGCGCGGGCGCCAAGGCGAGGGCTTCGGTACGCCCGATCTTGCGCGGAGCGGGCAAGGTGTCGCGATGCGTGCCGGCGGATATCCGCAACGCATCGCCTGCTCGGAAGCCGACCTGGGCCAGCGCCGCCTGGGCAGGCGTGACACTCGACATCAGGGGCAGCAGCCACGGCATCGCCCGCGTCAGATGAGGTGCGGTGGTCTCCATCAGGATGCCGCGTTCGATCGCACTCTCCCTGGCGATCGCGACCTGCCCGGACGCGAGATAGCGCAGCCCCCCGTGGACGAGTTTGCTCGACCAGCGCGAGGTGCCGTACGCCAGATCGTGCGCGTCGACGGCCAGCACGCTGAGTCCGCGTGCGGCCGCATCGAGGGCCACACCGGCGCCCGTGATGCCGAGACCGACCACCACGACATCGACGTGCGTGGGAATCTCGTGCAATCCCGCTCGGATGGTCATGGCGCGAGATACCTGCTGACGAACTCGCGCAGTTCGCGATCGAGGCGCGCTTGGGAGACGTCGTCGTCGACCATGGTGTGCGCGGACAGCACGAACCCGTGCACCGCGAGGATCAGCGCCCGCGCGAGTACGACCGGCTTGCCGCTGCGCACTCCCTGGGCGGCCTGGCCCTGCTTGATCCGCGCGGTCAGGAACTCCAGCAGGAGGTCTTGGGAGCGACCCCGGCGATCGAGTAGATAGGGCAGCACCAGTTCAGGATCGACGTCGAGGATGCGCGTGAAGAGCCCGTCCTCGCGAAAGATCCGCACCGCATCGACGACTCCGACCGCGATCCGTTCGGGCCAGGGCAACGACTCGTCCTCGACTCCGATCACCCGCTGTCCGACCTGGGCCCATTCGCGGGTCATCAGGTCACCGAAGAGGCTGGGCATGTCGGGATAGGTCCGATAGACGGTCATCCGGGAGACCCCTGCGCGACGGGCCACGTCGGTGACGGTCGCGCGCTTCCAGCCGACCGTGAGGATCGACTCCCGGGCCGCGTCGAGAAGTCGGTCGGCCGTGGTGCGCTCGGCCGACTCGATGTTACGAAGTGACGCCATGTGTCACACTGTATCCCATGACGATTGAGATGCACCCGCAACGCTGGGGCGATCCCGCCAAGGCCGAGGCTCTGCCCGAGGCCACCCGCGCACTCGTGGACGCCTTCGTGGGCGTACGCGACACCCCGGCCTCGTCGGCTGCCACCCTGCCTGTCGCTCACGAGCTGCCACTAGACGAGTTGCGCGCGGCAGGCATCGAGGTCATGACCGACGACGAGACCCGACGCCTGCGTACTCGCGGGAAGTCCACCCCCGACCTGCTGCGTGCGCGCGCGGGCGATCTGTGCGATGCACCGGACGCGGTGCTGCGCCCCGCCTCCCACGCTCAGGTGACCACGGTGCTCGCCTGGGCCGTGGCGCACCACGTCGCGGTGGTGCCGTTCGGTGGCGGCACCTGCGTCACTGGCGGCCTGGCCGCGCGTCGGGACGGCTTCGCCGGACTCGTCTCCCTCGACCTGATGAGGCTCGACCGACTCCTGGACGTCGACTCGATCTCGATGACCGCGACACTCCAGCCCGGCATGCGCGCGCCGGATGCGGAAGTCGCGTTGGCGCAGCACGGATTCACCCTGGGGCACTTCCCGCAGTCGTTCGAACATGCCTCGATCGGCGGCTTCGCCGCGACCCGATCGAGCGGGCAGGCTTCGGCGGGATTCGGACGTTTCGACGACATGGTGGTGGGCCTGCGGGTCGCGACCCCGATCGGCGATCTGGCACTCGGGACGTCGCCGGCGAACGCCGCCGGTCCGGATCTGCGCGAGGTCGTGCTCGGCTCCGAGGGCACGCTCGGCGTCATTACCGAGGTGACGGTACGGATTCGGTCGCTCGCGACCGAGGAGTCGTACGACGCCTGGACCTTCCCGAGCTTCTCCGAGGGATCCGACGCGATGCGCCGGGCGGCGCAGGCTGGTCTGCTGCCGACCGTCTTCCGGCTCTCCGACGAGCCCGAGACGATGGTCAACCTGGCCAGCCAGAGCGACATCGGCGGCGAGAGTGTGACCGGCTGTCTGATGATCGTGGGACACGAAGGCACGATCACGCAGGACGCGTTGGCTGCCCTGCTGACGGACGCCGGTGGCACCTGCCTCGGACCCGAACGCGCCGCGGGCTGGAAGCACGGCCGCTTCCATGCGCCCTACCTGCGCGACTCGCTGCTCGACGTCGGGGTGCTCGTGGAGACCTTAGAGACCGCCACGTTCTGGTCGCGTCGCGACGAGGTCTATCTGGCGGTCCGTGCCTGCCTGGAGACCTCCTTGGGCGAGGGCACACTCGTGCTGTGCCACATCTCGCACGTGTACGAGACCGGGTGCTCGCTCTACTTCACGATCGCGGCTCGCCAAGGTGACGACCCACTGACGCAGTGGGAGCAGGCCAAAGCGAAGGTCAACGACGTGCTGATGGAGCACGGCGCCACGATCACCCACCACCACGCCGTGGGCACAGATCACCGTCCCTGGCTGGCGCAGGAGATCGGACCCGTCGGGGTGGCGATGCTGCGCGCATTGAAGGCGGCGGTCGACCCGGCGGGCGTACTCAATCCCGGTGTGTTGATCCCGTGAGCGACGGAGACGAGCGCGGCGCGCGCACCGTGAGGTCGTACGCGTTCCTGGTCAACCCGCTCTCGGGTGGCGGCGCCGCACCGGGCGCGGTCGTGCCGGTCGCCCGCATCCTGCGCGAGGCCGGCGCGCGGGTCGACGTGACGTACTCCCCCGGTCCGCGCGAGTCTCGCGGTCTCGTCGAGGATGCGGTCGACCGAGGCGATGTCGTGGTCGCAGTCGGCGGGGACGGCATGCTGTCGTCGATCGCCGGGCGAGTAGCCGCCCTCGACGGCACCCTCGGCATCGTCCCCGCCGGACGTGGCAACGACTTCGCGCGGATGCTCGGCCTGCCCACCTCACCGGCCGCGGTCGCCGACGTGTTGCTGCAGGCACCGTCGGCGCCGATCGACCTCCTGGGCCTGCACCTCGACGGGCGTGAGCACGTCGTAGCCGGCTCGGTTTATTGCGGCGTCGACGCCGTCGCGGGACGCATCGTCGACAAGGTACGACGCCTGCCTCGGCGCGCCCAGTACCCGTACGCAGCAGTCCACGCCCTGGCCACCTACCGCCCCCTCGACCTGCGGCTCGTCATCGACGGCGAGCGGTACGACTACACCGCGGCCAACGTGGTCGTCGCCAACTCCGCCTACTACGGCTCCGGCATGAGGATCGCGCCCAGTGCCTCGGTAAGCGACGGCCTGCTCGACGTGGTCGTGATCGAGGCGGCGTCGCGGCGCGCACTGATCCGGTCGCTCCCCAAGGTGTACGACGGATCCCACGTGCGGCTGCCGGAGGTGCACGTCCTGCGCGGGACCTCAGTCGAGTTCACGGGCCGCCCCGCCCTCGACATCGGCGGCGACGGGGAGCCGTTGGGGCGACTGCCGGATGCTGGCCGGCAGCCGGCTCGGGTGGACGTACGCGCCGGCGCTCTGCGGGTTCTGCTGCCAGCCCCGCCACCGGCCGGGCGATAGCCACCGCGGCCCGTCGAAATCGCCGCGCGGATCCACCAACCAGACCCCCAGCCACTGGGCCCGCTGCTCCAGATACAGCACCTGGGTGCGTTGCACCACCGTGGGCGCCATTCCGCGGAACTCCTCCGGCGCGGACCAGAACGGACCCAGCGACGGAATCAGGTAATAGCAAGCCACCCCGAGGATCCACACGTTGATGCCGGACACGACGAATACATGCCCGCGGCGGATGTCGGGCGATACCGCGACGGCGGCGCACACGCCGACGATCAGCAGGGTGCTGAACGCCTCGTAGAGGAAGGTCAGCACGAACATCGAGGTATGCACGCCGAGCAGGTCGTGCAGCAGCAGGTAGGGGCTGTGGCCGAAGAACAACCAGCGATCCCAGCGCAGCAGCAGTTCATCACGAGGGGCGTTGAGCACGTCCCAGCTCTTGAGGTTGTGATAGGCCAGGTAGGTCAGTTGATAGGCCAGCAGCGCACTGGCCGCGTACGCGATCCGCTCACGAGTCCACCGTGCTCGCAGGGTCTGCCTCCACGGTGATCCCGTACGCCGGGCCGACACCGCCGCCACCACCACGGCGAAAGCGACCACGACTGCTATGTCCAGCCCCAATCGGCCCCACAGATAGGCACCGTGTGGGTCGCGGACGGGGATGCCGACGTGACGGGACCTGAGCAATGCCACCGCCCAGAAGACGCCCACGAGCGCCCACATTCGCCACCACCAGGCGCGGCCCGCGTCGGGGGTGGTCGAGCCGGCCATCAGGCGATCCTGGCTCGAGTGCTCTCGTGTGCGGTGACGGTGCCGACCTCGACGCCGGCCTGGCCCCAACGCTCCAGCAGACGCTCGGTGGCGGCGTAGGTGCGCCGCCAGGAACCGGGTGCGCTGTAGGTGTCGGCGTCGTGCAGCAGCACCGTCCCACCGGGGCGAAGGGTGCGCCGCACCATGGCGTCGATGGTGCCGGGGGTCGCGAAACGCGACCAGTCGCGTCCCCAGGCAGACCACAACATCGTACGAAGGCCGACGTCGCGAGCGGCTCGTCGAGCCGCGACCGTGGTGATTCCATAGGGCGGGCGATAGAACGACGGGCGACGTCCATCCAGACGACGAATCCCTGCTGACAGGTGGCACCCTGGCCAAGGCGTCGGCCGACGGACTGCGTGTCGTGCTGGTGGTCGCCACGGATGGCGAAGCGGGATTGTCGGCCGAGCCCGGTGCCCTCGGAGAGACCCGCCGCGGCGAACTCGAGCGCGCGGCCAGGGCGTTGGGCGTCGCACGAGTGGTGCGTCTGGGGTACGCGGACTCGGGTCTGCGAGGTGATGCGTCTCCCGATCTTCAGGCGAGGGCTGCACGATTCTGCGACGCCTCGCCTACTGAGATCAGCGCACGCCTGGCGGACGTACTGCGCGAGGAGCAGGCTGACATCCTGCTGACGTACGACAGCCACGGAGGCTACGGGCATCCCGACCACCTTCAGGTCCACCGCACCGGCGCTCTCGCCGCAGATCTCGCCGGCACACCCGCCGTCTTCGAAGCGACGATCGATCGACGGCTGCTGCTGCGGCTGGCGAAGATCCTCGGCTTCGTCCCAGGAGTACGCCGACTCGTCCCCGCGGATGGCTTCGCCTCCGCCTTCACCGAGCACAGCCGGATCACTCATCGCATCGACGTGCGCAGGCAGGTCCGACACAAGCAGCGCGCGCTGAGAGCGCATGCGTCACAGGCGACCGGCGCATCGGTCCGGACGGTGGGGCTCCTGGCTCGTCTGCCACGCCCCTTCTCCACGCTCGTGCTCGGCACGGAGTGGTTCACCCGCGTCCGGTGACCCGCGTCACGACAAAGTAGGGCAGTATGGACTCTTTATCGTCCGGGCGAGGGAGTGCCGATGAGTTCCGTGGAAGCCGACAATCGCGGGGCGTTCACCTCGCGCCGAGTCTTCATCCTGGCTGCGATCGGCTCTGCCGTCGGGCTGGGCAACATCTGGCGTTTCCCCTACGTCGCGTACGAGCACGGCGGCGGCGCGTTCATGCTGCCCTATCTCGTCGCACTGCTGACCGCAGGCATCCCGTTCCTGCTGCTCGACTACGCCATCGGGCACCGCTTTCGCGGATCGGCACCGCTGTCCTTCGCACGGCTCAACCGCGCGACGGAGACGCTCGGCTGGTGGCAGGTCGCGATCTGTTTCATGATCGCGGTCTATTACGCCGCCGTCATTGCGTGGGCAGTGAGCTACACGATCTTCTCGGTCAGCAAGAAGTGGGGCGACAAGCCCGACGGGTTCTTCTTCGGCGAATACCTCAAGGCCGGGGACCCCGGGCTGCAGATGGAGGTCGTCTGGGGAGTGCTGATCCCGCTGATCCTGGTCTGGGCCGCACTCGTGGTCGTGATGGCGCTGGGCGTACAGAAGGGCGTCGGCGCGACGTCGGTCATCTTCATCCCGGTGCTCGTGGTCGCCTTCGGCTTCCTGGTGGTCTATTCGCTCTTCCTGCCCGGCGCGATCGACGGCCTGAATGCCTTCTTCACCCCCAACTGGGGGTCACTGGGTGATCCCGGTGTGTGGGGCGCGGCGTTCGGCCAGATCTTCTTCTCGCTCTCGATCGGCTTCGGCATCATGATCACGTACGCCTCCTATGTCGGAAAGAAGACCGACATGCCCGGCTCGGCAGCGGTCGTCGGCTTCTCGAACTCCGGCTTCGAACTGCTTGCCGGTATCGGCGTCTTCGCGGCCCTCGGCTTCATGGCGCAGGCCCAAGGCGTCGAGGTCAGCGAGGTCGCCACGGGCGGCATCGGCCTGGCCTTCGTGGCCTTCCCAGCGATCATCAGCGAGGCGCCGTTGGGCGCGCTGATCGGCGTACTCTTCTTCGCCTCGCTCGTGATGGCGGGCTTCACGTCACTGATCTCGGTCCTCGAAGTCGTGATCTCGGCGGTGCGCGACAAGCTCGAACTGTCCCGCGTGGCCGCGACCCTCGTGGTCACCGTCCCGTGCGCCATCTTGAGTCTGGTCTTCTTCTCCAGCACCAGTGGCATCTACGTCCTCGACATCGTCGACCACTTCATCAACCAGTTCGGCATCCTCCTGGTCGCGGTCGTCTCGATGATCGTCGTGGCCTGGGCGATCCGCGCGCTGCCGCTGCTGAGCGATCACCTCAACCGCAACTCGTCGATCCCGATCGGCACCTGGTGGAAGGTGCTGATTGGTTTCCTCACACCGGTCGCGCTGATGTATGTCCTCGGGCAGGCCTTCTGGACCGACGTGAAGGCGCCGTACGAGGGCTACCCCTCCTGGATGCTGGCCACCTTCGGGTGGGGCATGGCCGCGTTGGTCGCGCTGGTGGGCTACCTGCTCGCGCCCACGCCGTGGCGCGAGACCACCTCGCTGGCCGACCCTGACCTTGACCATCCCGCACCGACGGATCGACGCGACGAGCGAGAGGAGTCCGCGCGATGAGTGCCAGCGCGATCTTCATGATGTTGTTGGCGATGCTGGTGATCTGGGGCGGCCTGGTCGCCGCGATCATCAATCTGCGTCGCAGTCCCGACACCGCGCATGCTGACGACATGCACCGCGACTTGTGATCAGACGGGGGTCTCCGGCAAGGCGTTGTTGATCGCGCCGTCTAGGCGCGCTTGACCGCCGTACACAAGAAGACGCCGAAGTCGCGGCCTTGCTTCTCGATCGAGGTGGCGTCGGCGAACCGTACGTCTTCGAACCCTGCGCTCTGCAGTTGCTCGGCCAGTGCCGCCCGGTCGAAGCCGTGGTGTCCGTCGAAGTCGACCTTGTCAGCGTGGAAGGCCCCGTCCGGATCGCGCTCGAGGTCGGCGATGGCGAGCCTGCCACCACTGACCAGCGAACCCGCGACGTTCGCAAGCAACGCGTCGAGGTCGAGGACGTGGTGGAAGGCCAGCGAGCTCCACGCGACGTCGAACGTCTCGTCGAGTTGGTCGTGCGTCAGGTCGGCCTGGCGTGCGTGGAGTCTGTCCGCCACACCGGACTCGGCGATCCGTTGCACCGCCACCGCTACCATGCCAGCCGAGGGATCGGTGATCAGCACGCTGCCCACCTGGTCGGCCAACAGGATGCTGAGTCGCCCGGTGCCGCCGCCGATGTCGAGCGCCTTCGTCTCCGGCGTGAGGTCGACCGTGTGCGCGATCAGTTCCGCCACCACCTGCTGTCGGGCCTCGTGGCTGGGATCGTCGTCCCAGGTTTGAGCCGCATCGTCGAACCGTTCGTGCCGTTGCCCGTGATCGTGCTTGTGGTCGTGGTGGTCGTGCGCCATGCCGCGACCCTAGGCCGTGCGGCATATCAACGCACCCACGCCGCCCAACTGGCTGCGCTCACCTGGGAAGAATTCTCAGGCGCTCAGGAGGAGTTCGGCGAATTGGATCTCCAGGCGGGATGCGGGGTTAGCAGTCGGTCGAGCCGCTGCACCGGACGGCTTGGCAACCCGTCGGGTGCCGGTGTGGTCGACCAGGTAGGTCGCGCCGTACTTGTCGCGCCACAGATAGATGCCGGGGAACGGCTGTTTCACATCCCACCCACCATGCGTCTTCATGCGGTGATGGGTCGCGGTCATCGGTCCGTAATTCCCGATCCTCGATTGCCCCGCTCCGGGCGGCGCGCCGGGTTGGTAGGCCTCGGTGTGATCGATCTGTTGGGAACGGGTCTTGCACGACCCCCACGCGAAGACATCGGCCGGCGTCATCAGATGCACGGCCCGTCTATGTCGATCAGGGATCTCGTACGCATCCACCGGCGCCTGGCCTTCGATGTCGAGCACCGGCAGCACCTTGAACGCCGCCTTGTCGCCCAGGAATCGGCGCACCCAATCGGAACTGACCGGCCCCTGGCCCTCGACGCGGGCCACACCTTCACCCTCTGCTTGATTGCGATAGCAGTGCACCGTCACCATCACACTCGGCAGCAGCCGAGCCCAGTCCAGCGCACACACCGTGTCCTCGGGCCGGTCATGGACGACCGACTCCCCGACCGGCGCATCCTCGGGCCGCTTAGCCGCGTTGGCGTACGCCCGCAGCAACGCATGAGCCTGCGCCGGGTCACACAACACCAGCAGCGCCAACACCCGCCGCTCATCATTGCTGTCGCCGACCCCCTGAAGCAGCAGTGCATCGGCGACCAACTGCAAGGTCGCGTCCAACTTGGTGATCACAAAGAACTGCGCCCGGATGAACATCCCGCGCATCCCATGCGCATCACGACGAGTCGCCCGAGCGTACGCCTCACGCGCCGCCGCCTCCTCCTTGGCCGCCGCGGTCTCGGGATCGGCCGCCACGATCGCCGCCGCGACCAACTCCTCGAACCGCGACCACGGGATCCGCCCATCAGCCGACTCCACCACCCGCGCGTCCACGAACGCGGCCTGCTCGACATCAAGGTCACGCGTCTTCTTCGCGACGTAGCGGGCATAGGAGGCCTTGACCTCCAGCGTCTGCACCCGCGCCCACAACCGTGGCAGCCGGATCAGCAGATCCAGCCCGTCGGCGATCAGAGCTGCCGCAGCGTACGAAGTGATCCCCATGCGAGCACCCAGCTCACCGCAACAGAACTCCGCGACCTCATCAGTCCCCACACCACCGAACCTGCGGGCCCGCTCACGCCCCGGCAACGCACTGATCTCGGGATCCAGCGTGTCCTTGTTGTGCCGGATCGCATGCGAGACCGCGACCCGGATCTCCTGCACCTCGACCCGCTGTCGCAGCGTCGAGACATCACCGGCATGGTCCAACAACTGGCCATCAGCCAGCGCCTCCAGATCGGTGATCAACTCCATGAAAGGAGTCAACCAGGGACCACCGACATTTAGATTCGACTGAGGTCCTGGTCCACAGGCACCCCGGCTGAACCATCGCCAGGATGGAACTATTCGTCCCCTGCCTCGAAGTTGTTGACCTCGTGCACGGTCAACTGCAGGGCACGAGCGACGCGGTCCAAGAACTTCGTGGAGGTGACGAACCACTCCGACCCACCTCGCCGGGTCCGCGAGCCCGGGTGGTCGGCGTCGCGGAGCCAGCCGTGAAACTCGCGCTCGACTGCGGCCGACGCATCGACGGGATAGATCCGCAACAGGATCGGATCCTCGGGCAGAGCGGTAATGCGGCCCTGCGAGTTGGCGCGGTAATAGGCGTCGACTGCGGAGTGTCCGACCTTGAGAAGGGTTCTGCCGCTGGCGGGGTCATAGGGATGTCGCAGGTAGTGCGGAAGTGTGTAGACATAGATGCCCGGGACGCCCGATGCCTCGGCCTTCTTCGACGCCTCGACTGCTTCTTCGACTTCATCGGCCTGGGCCTGGCGATCGGCCGCACGCGAGTCGATGAGTGCCTCTTGCTCGATCAGCGCGGCACGAAGCTCTGGGCTCAAGTCCTTGTTCTTCAGCCAGGCGCGGACCTTGCGTCCCGCTGCTTGCGCCACCGTGGGCGCGTTCGGGACCTCGCCATCGTGAAGCACCCGAACCATGGCTCGCGCGTTTGACACCCACCCGGTCGACAGCGTGCCCTCCTCCTCGGACATCTCCTGAGGTGTCAAACCCCGCTGCTCATAACCCCACAGTCGGCCAAGCACGCTCTCGTCCTCTGCGAGAAGGGCTTCCACCTCTGCGGTCCGGTCCCATGTTGGGACCTCCACTCGATCGCTCACTGTTCCTCCCTGATCGTCAACGCCGGCAGCGCATCCACGATCTTCATCGTCTCCACCGACACCGTCACGACGCGGGCGAGCAGGTCGAGGATGTATCTCGGATCGCCCACCTCACGCGACCAGTCGTTGGGGTCGTTGACGATCCCCGACGCCTTGTCGGTCTTGATGTAGTACCGATCGATGATCCACTCCACCGCCGAGCGCGAGCCGAGTTGGTAGCGATAGGCCGCCTCCGGGATTCCGCTCACCGTGATCGAGGAGTTGTAGTGGATGACGCTTCGGTCCTTCTCCCGACCTCCGCTGCCTGAGCGCCCTCCGCCGGTTGAGCCTGTCGAAACCCCGAAGCGCATCTTCTTGTCGCCGACGGCATAGAAGTCGTACGCCGCCTCGTCCCTCTCGCTGGTTGAGGAGGGACGAAGTCCCGTCTCGAAACCAGGCTGCGCGTCGAGGCCTTCGAGGGGGTAAGGCTCCACAGACTCGTAGCCGATGTGCAGCTCGCTGAGCCTGCGACCTGCCTCGGCGAAGGCGCGGGCGTCGTCGCCAGTCGCGACAAGCGGGATGCGCGGCAGCATCTTCTTGAGGTCCGCGGCATAGCGCTCGCGGTAGTCGGGTGAGTGCAGCAGGCCATAGACATAGAAGAAGACGTCGTCCTTGCTCCACTGCCCATCGGTTCCTGAGCCCGTCGAAGGGTACGCCGCCCGCCACTTGGCCAGGGCTGTGTCGGTGATGTTGTCGATGCGGCGGTAGCCGTCGACGATTTCGCCGTCGCCAGATCCTGCGGGATCAGCAGAGGAGAGAGAGAGAGAGAGAGAGACTCGGCGTCGACGGGCTCCCAGGTCCAGCGGGGGAAGAACTGACCCGTGTCAAGGAGATGGAGGTCAGGTAGTCGATTGGATGCAATGAGGCAGAAGTCGTAATGCGACGCCGCACCGGTCAGGTCGATGCCGACATTCTGGTGCGGTGCGCCCGGGAAGAAGGTAGGCATCCGGTAGACCATGTCGTTCAGAGGACGATCGAAGTAGGCGATCTGCTTGGTGAACGGCCGGTACTGACTCTCTCGGAGGCTCTCCGGTCGGTAGTCATGTTCAGCCCCTCGCTCGAAGTCAGCGATCAACCCCCGGTTCCAACTGATGGATCGATTGTCCGGACTTCTCTCACCGCTCAGCACGCTGTTGTTGTAAGCGCCGATCAAACGGCGCATGTTGGCCTCAACGGCTTCGCGAGAAGAGTTGTAGCACCAAGCGTCACGGTTGGTCTTGAGTCCACCCGAGTAGACCGCGAACACGGACGACTCGAGCTTGTCCCCAAGGCGCATGAACGAATCGAAGTCTTCGGCCCGCTGGTTGAGCCAGTCGCCGTGTTCGTTGGTGGTGAGAGCAACGGGTTCAAGTCCCGATACTCCAACCGCCACTACGACCTTCGCGAGCTTCTCCTCGCGGGTGAGGTAGTCGCCGATGTCGGTGTAGTGGATCGTGGCGTGGTTTCGAGACGGGCGCTGCGCGCCCTCCTCAACCACCGATTGTTGGTTCTTGACGAGGATGGTGATGGCGACGGTGTTGCGCGAGCCCGCACCGAATACCTTGCCGCCTTCCTTGCGGGACTGCTCGCCAGCGGTGCGCTGATTGCCGCGCAAGTTGTAGATGTGGATGGTCGAGAACTCGTCAGCCAGTGAGAGCCGCATCCCGTCGGCGGTGTTGGCGTCCAGCCAGCCGCCGTTGGTGACGAAGGCGACGACGCCACGGTCCTTGATCCGCAGAGATGCCCATTTGATGGCGCGGATGTAGGAGTCATAGAGCGAGTTCTTGTTGGTCGCCGTCGAGCGGGCGGCGTAGGTCTCCCGGATCGCGTTGTCGATGGTGGGATACGACGCGTTGGCGTTGTCGTCGTTGGCGGAGTCTTGCCCGACCGAATACGGCGGATTTCCGACGATCACGGTGATCGGCAGCGCCCGCTGGCGGGTGATGCGTTCGTTGTTCTCCGGGAAGATGTCCAGGTCGTCGCGGTCGCCGTCTTCGTAGGACTGGAAGGTGTCGGTGAGGACCAGGCCTGGGAAGGGTTCGTAGTGGTTTCGAGACGGTCGCTCCGCTCCCTCCTCAACCACCGGACTTGAGCCCGCTCCCTCCTCAACCACCGGACTTGAGCCCGCTCCCTCCTCAACCACCGGCCGGAGCGCGGCGTACGTGCTCTCGATGTTCACCGCGGCGATGTAGTAGGCGAGCAGCAGCATCTCGTTGGCGTGCAGCTCGTGGGCGTACTTGCGCGCCAGGTCGTGGGGCTCGATCAGACCCGACGTCAGCAGGCGGGTCATGAATGTGCCGGTGCCGGTGAAGCCGTCGAGGATGTGCACGCCTTCGTCGGTCAGGCCTTGGCCGAACTCGGCGCGCAGCACCTGGTCGGCGGAGTTGAGGATGAAGTCGACGATCTCGATGGGTGTGTAGACGATGCCCAACCGATCGACCGTCCTCTTGAACGCGGTGGCGAAGAACTTGTCATAGAGCTCGACGATGACGCGCTGCTTGCCTTCGGCGTCCTCGACCCCGGCGACGCGGCGGCGTACGGACGCATAGAAGGAGTCGAGGGATTCCTGCTCGGCGGCGAGGTTGTGCTCCTCAAGCGAGGCGAGCATCAACTCCATCGTCTGCGCGACGGGGTTGTGGGCCTTGAAGTCATAACCCTCGCTGTGTCCATCGTCGGCAGGGCCGAACAGGGCCTCGAACACCGGGGCGGTGATGAGGTGCTGGGCGAGCATCTCGATCGCTTCGTCGCGAGTGATCGATTCGTTGAGGTTGCCGCGCAGACCGGTCAGGAATTCCTCGAACTCTCGGGCCGGGTTGGAGTCCGGATCGGCCAGCAGCCCGTTGATGCGGGTGATGTGGGCCTGGGCGATGTCGGCGACGTCCTTGGCCCAGGTCTCCCAATACTTCCGCTCCCCGACCTTCGCGACGATGCGGGCAAACATGGCGTCGCGGAACCCGCCGAAGCCATAGTCGAGCGTCAACTGCTCATCCGCCGCCTCCGGAGGCGTACGGCCCGGGGTGGTGTCGATGATCCGCACCCGGGACGGCTTGCGCTTGTTCAGCTCGATCTGGTTGACCATCGCGTGGAAGCGTTCGTCGTGTGAGCGCAGCGCCTGGAGCACCTGCCACACGACCTTGTAGCGCTCGTTGTCGCGCAACGCCTCCTCCGGGGCGACCCCAGTCGGCACCACAATCGGCAAGATGATGTAACCCAGTTTCTTGCCCGGCGCCTTGCGCATCACCCGGCCCACCGACTGCACCACGTCGACCTGCGAGCCGCGCGGGGTCAAGAACAAGACGGCATCCAGCGCGGGCACGTCCACACCTCCGACAGACAACGCGCGTTGGTCAGCACCCGGCATTCGCCGTCGGGCGCATCCTCCTTCAGCCACGCCAGATGGGTGTTGCGTTCCTGGATCCCCATCGTGCCGTCTACGTGTGCGGCGGCGACGCGCAGATCCGTACGCTCGTCGGCCTCGTCCTGCCGCGCCCGATCCACCATCCGCGGGAACGCCTCGGTCGCGGCTTTGGACGAGCGGATGTCGCGAGCGAAGGCGACCGCACGCCGCATCGGTCGGTCGTCGTCACCTTCGAGGTCGTCGGGACCGAAGTTCTTGCGCAACCCGTTCCAACACCCGATCAACTTCGCCGCGTCGTCGAGTTTGATCTCGCCCGCGTCCGCCATCGCGGTCTGGAAGTGCTCCGCGACATAGGCCTCGTCGACCGCGAGGACGAGGACTTTGTAGTCGGTCAGCAGGTCGGCCTCGACTGCATCCCCGAACCCGAGCCGGTGCAACTCCGGGCCATAGACCGACTCGTCGCCCATGTCGGCCAACAACGCTTCGGCGTCGGTGGCCTTGCGGCGCACCTCGTCCCCGAACACCCGCGGGGTCGCCGTCATGTAGAGCCGCCGGGCGGCCTTCGAAATAGTCACCGTCGTGGACCTTCACGAAGTGCGACTCGTCCTGACCCGCCAGAGTGACCCCGGTCGTACGGTGTGCCTCGTCGCAGACGATCAGGTCAAAACCCGGTAGGCCCAGAGCCTGGGCCTGGTGAATGACGTCGATCGACTGATAGGTCGCAAACACCACCGTCATCCGCGGGGTTGCGTACTTCCCCGTCGCCATCCGCGCCGCCAACGTCGCCGCATCCGTGGTTGCGGGCTCGGACAGATCCACCGTGGAGAGGTCGCCCTCGTCGGAGCCCTTGCGCCCCACGCGTACGTCCGAACACACCGCGAACGGCCGGATGTCGACCTCCCGGTTGGCCATCCACTCTCGCAAAGCTTTGGGACAACAGTTGGATCGACGGCACCAAGAACAGCACGCTCCCACCCACGCCGACCAGATCCTCCGCGATCCGCAACGACGTGAACGTCTTCCCCGTCCCGCACGCCATGATCAACTTGCCACGATCACCCGCCGTCAGACCCTCGCGTACGGCCTGCAAAGCCTTGGTCTGATGCGGCCGCAACGACTTCGGGCCAGTGGACGGCAGCACCTCGGGGGTATCCCACGAGTACGCCGACCAGTCGATGTTGGCCTCATCCAGATGATGCAGATCCACCCGCTGCACCGGCACCAACTGTCCGTCCAGCGTGTCGTCGGCGTTCTTGGACCACGACTTGGCCGTGTCGAAGATGTAGCGCGCCGCGAACTCAGTTTTCGACGACGCCGAAAGGAACGAGTCGATCGCCCCCTTGGAGACTGTCGCGCCCTCGCCGTAGAACTTGCACTGGATCGCGGCCAACTTGTCGCTGTCACGCAACTTCGCGACCAGATCCACGCCCGTGTCGTGACGACCCGCACGGCCCGGCCACTCGGTCCACGTCCACACGTCGTCGAACTTCGCCGTCCACTCCGGATCGGTCCGCAAGAACGCCGCCACCAACGCCTCGAACTTGTCACCCTGATCCCGAGCGTCCAAGGACGATGCCCGTAGTTGTCCGAGAACCTCATGGATCGTCTGCGACATGGCCGGATTGTGCCCCATGCCGCGCAGCCAGGCACCGGCGTCACGCCCAGGGATCCCCAGGCTCAGGTGAGCGCCCCGAAGGGCGCCCACCCGCCACCGTCACCGCACCAGCCGCGCGTCGGCTTGGAACCGGCTCGGCTCAAGCTCGATCAGCGAGCCCAATCCGCAGCCTCTCTCTTCCCGAGACTCAGCCGAACTCCCGCACCATCGCCCGCGCGATGATCAGCTTCTGGATCTCCGAGGTGCCCTCATAGAGCCGGAAGAGCCGACAGTCGCGATAGAACCGTTCGACCGGCACGTCACGCATATAGCCCATGCCGCCGTGGATCTGCACCGCGCGATCCGCGACCCGACCGACCATCTCGGTGCAGAAGAGCTTGGTCGCCGAGGGCGCGATCGTGAGGTCGCTGCCGTCGTCGTACGCCCGAGCCGTCGCGAGCACCATCGCCTCACCGGCCATCGCCTCGGCCTGACTCTCGGCGAGCATCGCTTGGACGAGTTGGAAGTCGGCCAGCCTGGTGCCGCCCTGGGTGTTGGTCGTCGTGTGCTTGAGGCACTCGTGGATCAGCCGCTTGGCCATTCCGACCGATACGGCGGCGATGTGGATGCGGCCCTTCACCAACGACTTCATCGCCACCCCGAAGCCCTCGCCCTCGACCTCGCCGACGAGGTGGTCGGCGGGGATGCGTACGTCGTCGAGAAACACCTCGTTGGAGGTCGCGCCACGCTGCCCCATCTTGTGGTCCTTCGCGCCGATCGTGACGCCGGGCGCGTCGGTCGGCACCACGAAGACGGAGATCCCGCGGGCCCCGTCGCTGACGTCGCCGATCCGCGCGAAGACCATCAACAGGTCGGCGTCGGCGGCGTTGGTGATGAAGCGCTTCTGGCCGCAGACGACGTACGAATCCCCGTCGCGCACCGCCTTCGTACGCAATCCGCTCGGGTCGCTGCCCGCCTCCGGCTCCGTCAACGCGAAGGACGCGACCAGGTCGCCGCTGGCCAGGCCCGGCAGCCAGCGTTCGCGTTGCTGCTGCGTGCCCGCGTTGACCAGCACCTGGCCCGCGATGCCGTTGTTGGTGCCGAACATCGAGCGGAAGGCCGGGGTGGTCCAGCCGAACTCGAACGCCAGTCGGACATCCTCCGACTCGCTCATCTCGAACCCGCCGTACGCCTCGGGGAGCATGTAGCCGAACAGACCCATCTCCTTGGCCTGTTCGCGCAAACGCGCAGGGATCTGGTCGGTCTCCTCGATCTCGTCCTCGGCAGCGACGACATCTCTCCGGATGAACGTGCGTACGGCGTCGAGGATCGCGGCGAACTCGTCGGTTTCCATGGGCTCCTCCTTGCAGTCGCGTCGGATTATCCTCCGCGGGCGTGGTGGAGGATGGGCGACCATGACCACACCAGATGTCACCGACATCCGCGCCCGGCTGCGTCGGTGGGAGGTCGTACGCAGACTGCTCGGCCTCCTGGCCGCGTCGGCCTTCCGGGCGTACGGCGCGGCCGCAGCGCTCAGCGTCGCGCTGAGTCCCAGCGAGACCTTCCTGGGCAAGCTGGGAGACGCGTTCAAGGCGGTGCCGAACCTGATGGATCGTTATCGGGCCGGTGCGTACGTCGTGGAACACCGCGAGGAGATCCAGACCGCCGTCGACTACCTGCATACGCATACCCCGCCCCAGGCCGAGTTGGAGGCGACCGTGGCGCAGAGTACGCAGACGCTCGACGACCTCGCGACGATGATCGACGGCGTCAACGGCGCGAAGGATTCGCTCCTTCAGTTCCCACCGGCACCGTTGCAGGCGAAGGATCACGTGATGTCTGCGTGGAATGCGATTCCCGACCAGGACTCGTTGCGACAACTCGGCGACACCGGTGAGTTTCTCGCGCCGTACGTCGGCCACGCCCGCACCCTGATCCCGGCGTACCACGACAGCCTCTTCACGGCCGTCGACAACTTCGCCAGCGACGAGATCACCAGCACGGTCCTGGTGATGGTGCTCGCCCTGATCACCGGGGCGTTCTTCGCCCAGGTCGCCGGGTTCGTCGTACGCCGCGGGAAGCCCGGTTTCGTCGTCGGCGGCCTGCAGCGGCTGGGCATCCGCGTGTTCCCTCAGTGGTACGACGACGACCCACGAGTTTCGCTCGGCGACTCGGTTTATGGCGTGGCGCATCGCCACCTCCAAGCCGAGATCATCCGGGATCCGGAAGCCGCGCTGGACCCGGACACGTTGCGCGCGCTCCAACGGCACTTCGCCGCGCAGAGTTCACCCTGACGCGAACCCGCTCGCGTTGCGGATCAGCGGCAGGTCGGCACTGGTCGCGAAACCTGGCGCGTGCGCATACACGACCGGGACTGCGTTGAGCACCTGCATGGCCGCGGCGACCGACGAGGCGGCCACGTGCTGCTCCATCGTGGCCGGCTCGGTGAAACTGGCCAGCACGATCGTGTGCACCTGCATCGACGGGTCGCCTTCGATCGTCAGGGTCCAGCCGTCGTTCGGAGTGGGCCAGTGCGCCGGGTATTCGTGACCCAGCGTCCACAACGTCTCGATCTCGACGCGGGTCTGGCCCGCCTTGCGTCCCTGCCAGCGCCAACGTTGCGCGCCGGTCGTACCCGCCTTCAACTCACGGTCGAAGATCTGGTGATCCTTCGTTGCGGCGACCGCATCGACCTCGACCGTGACCTCGTCGATGTCGGCTCCGAGTGCGTCCGCCAGCATCCACACCTGGTTGGAGAAGAGGTCGCTGGTGTGCTTGATCCCAGGTGTCGCCTCGGGGTTGATCTCCTCGACCGGCCGACCGAACGCCTGCTGCTCGAAGGTGATGTCGACGCTGGCGTAATAGGACCAGTCGCCGCGTTCTTGGATGTGCACCTTGCGGATCTTGCGGGTCATCCCGGACAGCGCGAGCGGGAGTACGCCGCTGAGGTTGCCGGGGTTGATGCCGCTGGCGTGGACCGTGGCCTGCCCGGTCTCGCAGGCTTGTTGGAGCCTGCTCTTGCCGGGCTCGGCGATGCGGTCGGGTGCGAAGAGAAAGCTCGGCGTCACGACGTTGATGCCGCGCTCCAGGTAGGCGCAGACGTCGTCGAGGCTCGGCGTACGCGGGACGTAGACCACGCAGTCTGCGTTTATCGCAGTCGGGTCGAGGGTGGCGTGCATGCCGATCTCCGCGCCGCCGCGCAGCGTGCCGACGTCTCGGCCGTCCTTCTCCGGGGAGTAGATGCGTACGCCGGCCAACTCCAGCTCGTCGCGTTCGAGGATCGCGTCGACGATCGGACCACCCAGGGCCCCGATCCCGTCGACGAGGACACGCAGTCGTGAGGTCACGCAGCGCAGTGTGTCACCGAAGCGCACGTTCGGGACGCCCGGTTCACGCGGCGATCTGTCCTGCTGTGGATGACGGCTGCACCCCGGCAGCCTGTGTGTTTGCCTCCACCCATGACGAACTCGGACGCATCTCGATTGCCGGGCCTCAGTGCAGGCGACACCCGCTGGCTGTTGCAGGAGGCTGAGCAGGTCCTCCGCGATCACGGCCATGAGCCCGTCCTCAACGCAGATCTGGCTTTCGATCTGCCGGATGGGCGCTTCCTCGGTCTGGGCAATCTGGCGCTGACCGTGCGTCGACTGCCCAGGCGCAAGTGGAAGCAGTGCGTACGGCAGCAGCTCACCACGCTGCTCGCGATCGACCTGAGCGCTCCCGTGACGCGCGACCAGATCTTCGCCAAGTTGTGGCCCGAGGCAGCTGCCCAAGAGTTCGCGGAATACGAACCACTCATGCCGTTGCCTGGCGTTGCCGCGCTGCTGGTCGGCAACGGTGAGGGCTGCACTTTCGAGTTCGGCAAACTGGATCAGGTTGGGGATCGCGAGGAGGCGTACGCCACCGCCCTGGACAACCTCGCAGCCCTGCCCTTGCCGCAACGGACCAGCCGCCGGATCGACCCTCACATCCGGGACTCGTGGATGGAGGTGCTGGAGGCCCGGGATCCGTTCAGTGCGGCGCGCGTGCTCGTGTTGCCACATCTCATCCGCAGGGTGCTCGACCGCGACTTCCCCGAGAGCGGGGTGCTGGTGGCAGTGCCCAACAAATTCGAGTTGTGGGTGCACGTGCCGGTCGATGAGTCGGTCCTGCAGACAGCCCTCACGATGGCGTGGCACTCCTACAGCGAGTGGGGGCAGAGTCCGTACGCCATCTCGCCGAACATCTTCCACGTCTCCCCCGACATGCGCGCCCGAGTCCTGGTGGCTCCGGACCAGGAGGGCGTCGACCTCCACCAGCAGGCGATGGTGGACCTGCTGGAAAGGCTGCCGGGCGCGCATCCGGAGGCCGTGTGAACCTTGGCCAACCTTGGCCAAGAGCGGCTACCATGAGCCATATGCCGATCTTCAACATCGGAGCCGCAAAAGACCGTCTCTCGGAACTCATCTCGGCCGTCGAGGCAGGCGAAGACGTGACCATCGCGCGCAATGGTGTTCCAGTCGTGCGATTGGTGCCGGTCACCTCTCCTGGGGCGGGCGAACGTTTCCTTGCTGCTTTCGGTGCGCTGCCGACGATTCACATGCGAGCGGACTTCGAGTTCACCGAGGACGAGATTGACGAGATGTACTCGTCATGAGGATCCTGCTCGATACTCACGTGCTGCTGTGGACGTTGGCTGGCAGTCGTCGGCTCAGTCCGGAGTCGGTCGCTGCTATCCGCGAAGCCGACGACCTCTTCGTCTCGAGCGTCTCGTTCGCCGAGATCGGCGTGAAGGCCGCCGTCGGCAAACTGGAAATGCCAGACGAGCTGAGGGAAACCGTGGCCGCGACGGGCGTACGAACTCTCGCATTGGTTCCCGCCCACGGGCTCGCGGTCGCACGGTTGCCTGTTCTCCACCGAGACCCGTTTGACCGTCTCCTCGTGGCGCAGGCCCGCACGGAGGGACTGACGATCGTGACCGGCGATGACCAGATCGCGCAATATGACGTCGCGACGGTGCGCGCATAGTCGGCACGACAGGATGGCCTGGTGGATCAGATAACCTCAGCACCCATCGCCTGTATAACCGGAGCCAGCGGCGGCATCGGGCGTGCGGTGTGTAGACAGTTGGCGGCCGATGGCTATGAGCTGGTGCTCTTGACCCGGCGAGCGTACGACCCCTCGAAATTCACCGATCTGGGCGACTCCGTGCGTCGCCTTGTCGCGGTGGACCTCGCGGACGCCGGGGCCGTGAGTGCTGCGATCGACTCGGCTGTATCAGCCGTTGGCGACATCGACGTGGCCGTACACGCTGCCGGGCCGCACGTGCCGATGGTCCACCTGTCGCGTGTGTCCCCCGAGCAGTTCTCCGAGCAGATCGACGCGGACGTCAAAGCGTTCTTCAACCTGATGACCGCGGTCCTGCCGTCGCTGCGGCGTACGCGTGGCTCGATGACGGTCGTGACCACCGCCGCGACCGCTCGCTATCCCGTCCGCGACGGTCTCTCGGCGGCTCCCAAGGCCGCGGTCGAGGCGCTAGTGCGCGGCTTCGCGGCCGAGGAGGGTCGCTTCGGCGTACGCGTGAACGCCGTCGGTCCCGGCATGCTCACCGACGGGATGGCCGAGCGGCTGATCGCGTCCGGTGACCTCGACGAGCGGGCTTTGGAGGTGACTCGCCGCAACATCCCACTGCGTACGTTCGGCACCGCGCGCGACATCGCGGAGGCGGTGGCGTTCCTCGCCTCACCGAGGGCCGGTTTCATCACCGGGCAGAAGCTCGACGTGGATGGTGGTTATGGGGTGTGAAGTCCAAGGGCAAGGAAGTCGAGCAGCGGATCGAAAGAGTCGAGTTGGGCTGCCGCGGAGTCACGATCACTGCTGCTCGCCGCATATCGCATGCCAGCCGCGTTGACGAGCACCAACTCGTCCGCCACCACGCGGTAGTCACTGATGCGGTCCGCGCACTCCTCGGGTGTGCCTGCGATCGTGAGTGAATCGATCACCTCGTCGGCGATCGCCAGGCGAGCGCGCGGCGGATCGCCTGCAGCCACGGCGTCGAGGATCCCGTCCGCCACCGCGTCGTACCCCTGCTGTCGCAGCAGCGACTCATAGTGCGGATGCGGCTTGCCCGCGAAGAGATTCAACACGGCCTCCCGGGCCGCTTCTCGCGCAACATCGCGGTCCTCGTCCACCGCGATGAACATCGAGGTCACGACCCTGAACTCGCGCGGGGAGTTGGTCTTGCATCGTCGCGCGATCCCACCCACGAAATCGACTGACTGCAAACTGCCGAGCGCGATGCCGTCGGCCAGTTCCGCCGCCAGCTCGACCATCCGCGGAGAGGTCGCCGCGAGCACGATCGGGATCCGGCTTCGCACGGGATTGACCTGTGAGTGCCACCCGTCGACCGAGTGCCTCTCACCTGGCACGTCCACCCGTTCCCCCAATCGCGCCGACGTCACCGACCTCAGCACCGAGAGATAGTCGCGCATCTTCTGCAACGGGCGGACGACCGGGACGCCCTGGTAGGACTCGTTGGTCACGCGGTTGCCACTGCCCACCCCTAGGGTGAGCCGACCACCGGAGAACTCGTCGAGATCGACGGCTGCCAGACCGGCCACCCACGGTGTCCGTGCGTGCGCGTTCAGCACGTAGGCACCGATCCGTACGCGCCTGGTCGCCGCGGCCATGGCGGTGGGAGCCACGAAGCCTGAGCGCCAGGCCTCCGGGACATAGATGCCGTACGCACCGGCCGCTTCGGCCCGTACGGCCAGATCGACCAGATCACGGATCTGCGTGCCAGAGCCGCCGGCGACCATCAACGAGACATCCATGACCGAGTGTGAGCACACCGGTCAGCCGAAAGTCAATCCTCATGAGAATTATCCAAATTGGATCCGCGAAACCCTTGACGATCCAATTCCTCATGATGAATCATGTCGAGGGCATCCTCCTCTCGAACGGAGCATCCCATGGTCTCTGCGAAGCATTTGGAGCCAGTCGACGTCGCCGTCCTCGGCACCGGAGCGGCCGGGTTCACCGCAGCGCTGACCGCAGCGCACGAGGGCGCGAGCGTCGCACTGTTCGAACGCGGGGACCAGGTCGGAGGCACGACCGCCTGGTCAGGGGGTCACGTCTGGGTGCCCTGCAACCCGCACCAGAGCGCGATCGGCGTGGAGGACTCCCCCGAGGAGGCTCTGGCCTACATCATGTCGCTCTCGCGCGGACTGCTCGAGGAACCCCTCATCCGCTCCTACCTCGACAACGGTCCGAGCGCGATCGAGTACCTGGACCGCCACGCCGGCACGGAGTTCTATGCCGTCAAGGACTTCCCGGACTACCACCCCGAGCACCCCGGCGGGAAGCCGGGCGGCGGACGGACGATCGAGTGCCCGCTCTTCTCCTTCCGCGAACTCGGGGAGTGGGCGGACAAGGTCACCCGCAGCCCCTATTACCCCAACCAGCACCTGACGATGAGCGAGACACCGCTCGGCGCGGTCAACCCCGAACCACCCTCGGAGGAAGAGCTCCAGCGCCGCATCGACGGCGACATCCGTGGGGCCGGGCAGGCGCTGGCGGGTCGGCTACTTCATGCCTGCCTCCGGGCGGGTGTCGAGCCTCAGACGGGTTTCCGAGGACGTGAGCTGATCCTCGAGGACGGCGCCGTGGTCGGCGTCCGTCTCGACACCCCTGACGGCGAGGTCGTGCAACCCGTACGCAAGGGCGTGATCTTGGCAAGCGGTGGGTTCGAGTGGAACGAGGAATACAAGCGCGCGTTCCTTCGCGGACCACTGACCCACCCGGTGAGCGTGAAGACCAACACCGGCGACGGCCTCTACATGTCGATGAAGGCCGGCGCGATGTTGTCCAACATGCGCGAGGCGTGGTGGATCCCCGCGGCTGACCTGCCCGAGGGAGTGAACGCGATGAACAGGGCGATGATCAACGCCGATCGCACCCGTCCGCGTTCGATCATGGTCAACAAGTCAGGGCGACGCTTCACCAACGAGGCCGCCAACTACAACGCCTTCGGAGGCGCCTTCCACGTCGAGGACGTGAGCGCCTTCGAGTACGCCAACCTGCCGAGCTGGCTGGTCTTCGACCAGGAGTACCTGCGCACCTACGGCACCGTCGGCCCGCACCCGGCCGGCGAGGAGCCACCGTTCTGGCTGAAGGGCTATGCGAGCCTGCGCGAACTCGCCGAGGACGTCGGCATCGACGCCGACAACCTCGAGGCGACGGTCTCCCAGTGGAATCAGTACGTCGAGCAGGGCGCTGACCCCGACTATTCGCGTGGCAACAGCGCACATGATCGCTGGTGGGGCGACCCCCGGTTCAAGCGCGATGTTCGCGGCACTCTCGGGCCTTTGGAAGAGGCGCCCTACTACGCGATTCGAGTCGAGAGCGGCGGCCTCGGCACCAAGGGGGGACCGCGTGTCGACACCGAAGGTCGGGTGCTCGACCTCGACGGCGACGTCATCCCCGGCCTGTATGCCGCCGGCAATGTCATGGGTTCCCCGTTCGGCGCTACGTACGGAGGGCCCGGCGGGACGCTCGGGCCCGCGATCGTCTTCGGCTGGCTCGCCGCGCGCGATGCCGCCAGCCGCTGACGCCAACACCACCTCGCGAAGGCCGTGGCCTGAGCACCCACTAGAAGATGGAGACCGAAGTGACCACGAACCCCAAGCGCCTCTTGGGCGCGGCCACCGCGCTCGGCCTGACGCTGGCGATCAGCGCCTGTGCCGAGGAGGGCGGCGGCAAGGACGACAGCGCCACCGGCGACGGCGTCGCGTACGGCGCCCCCCTCGAGGACTGGAAGGCGGCCTTCGCCGACGTCGATCCGATCACGGTCAACGCGCAGAGCTCGGCGCCCGAAGGCTCGCCGGTCGGCAAGATGTACGAGGACTACTTCAAAGAGGTCGAGGAGTGGTCTGACGGCAAGATCACGTTCGAGATCGCCTTCTCCAACGCGGTCGCCGAGACCCTCGAGGTCGATGACGCTCTTCGCGACGGTCGCCTCGACATGGGCAACGTGCTCTATGTCTACGAAGCCGACCAGTACCCCTTCAACGCTGCGCTCGGCGACGCCTCCTTCATCGGCGACCAGGCTCCGGCGATCAACCCGCTGCAGTTGCACGGCGCGATGAACCAGATCGCCCTGGAGAGCGACCAGTTCGCCAGTGAGTTGGAGGAGCAGGGCCTCGTCCCGATCCTGCCGTGGTTCAGCGGTGACGCGAACGGCATCGAGTGCAGCGAGGCGCGTTCGAGCATGGCGGACTTCAAGGGCGTGCAGACGGTCGCGGCCGGTCGGGTGAACTCACTCGAACTCAAGGCGCTGTCGGCCGCTCCGGTCTCGATGCCGTACACCGAACTCTTCGAGGCACTCCAGCGCGGCACCGTGGACTGCTCGCTCAACAGCATGCGCGTGGCCTCCTTGATGGGCCTGATCGACATCTCCCCCAACTTCACCATCGACGAGACGGTCGGATTGTCCAAGACCCCCGGCGGCTGGCTGGTGTCGAAGAACTTCTGGGACGAGCTTCCGTTGGTCGCCCAGCAGTTGCTCTTCGACAAGTCGCGCACGATCCTCGACGTCAACATCACCGGGTCCACCCAGTTCCAGGTCGACGGCTTGGCCGCGATCCAGGAAGCGGGCGGCACGGTCTCACCCTTCTCCAACGACGCGCGTGAGGCTCTCGAGGGCGCACACGCGGAGGCACTGGACGCGATGGCGGCCGACAGCAAGATCGAGGACGGTGCGGCACTGGTGTCCGAACTCGAATCGAAGACCGACGAGTGGGCCAGCAAGGTGCGTGACCTCGGCTTCGACGGTGAGGTCGGCTTCGCCGACTTCTCGGCCTGGCACGAGGAGAACGGGTTCGACCTGACGGAGTACCTGGACACGCTCTACGACGACGTCGTGTCCAAGCACCGCCCCTCCTGATCAGATTCGACACCGGCCGGGCCGCCCCCTGCGGTCCGGCCGGTGTCGTTCCACACCTCGACGAGGACACGATGAGTCGGACCAGCCTCTGGAGCCCCACCTTCGTGGGCTCTGCGTTGGTGATGTTCGGACTCTCGTGCAACTTCTTCGTCCTCGTGCCGGTCACGGTGCTCCTTGTCGCGCATCGTTATGACGCTTCGGTCGCATGGGGCGGCGCTGCGGCGGGCGCGCTGTTGGTCGGTGCGGTGATCGCGCGGCCACTGGCAGGCCCCGCCCTGCACGGCCGGTCGCTGGGTGCCGCCGGCGTGGGCTCGTCGGCCGTCATCGTGGCCTCCAGTGCCGCCCTCCTCCTGCCGGTGCCGATCGAGGTCTTCATCGCGTTGCGCGTGCTGACCGGGATCGCGTTCGCTATCGGCTCGACCGCCGCCCTCACGGCCGCGGTGCAGGCCGTACACACGTCACGGCGAGGAGAGGCGACCGGGTACTTCGGACTCAGCAACTCGCTGGCAGGCGCCGTCGGACCGGCTACGGGACTGGCAATGGCTCACAACCTGGGGTACGACGCGGCGATCTGGGCGGTGGTCGCGTTTGGCCTGGTGAGCCTCGCTGCCGCGACCTTCATCGAGAAGCCTGCGGAGACGACCGGACCGTCGACTGGACCGGGCACGGGGTGGTTGCGCTTCTTCGAGCCACGCGTGCTGCCCCTGTGCGCCCTCGTGATCTTGATCGGCATCCCCTATTCGGGACTGTTCAGCTTCATCGATCCCTACGTCAACGAGCAAGGAGTCGCCGGCGGCGCCACCACGTTCTATTTGGCGTACTCCCTGATGTTCGTCGTGGTGCGGCCCTTCAGCGGCCGGGCCATGGACCGCGGCTCCGCGACCAGGGTCCTGCTGCCCTCCCTCACCGCGATCGCGAGCGGAGTGCTGGTGTTGAGCTTCGCCGGGTCTCATCTGGTCATGGCGTTCGCCGGCCTTCTGTGCGGCACCGGGATCGGCATGGCCATGGCCGCCACCACCGTCGTCGCCGTCCAGTTGGCCCCCGATCAGCGCCTGCCGCAGTCTGTGTCGACGTTCTATCTCTTCTTGGATCTCTCCGTCGCGGCCGGCCCGGTGCTGCTCGGCCTGCTGCTGCCCTCCCTCGGGTACGAGTGGCTCTTCCGCAGCCTCGCCCTCACCAGCGCCTGCGCCGTCGTACTGCTGCTCGCACTCCAGCGGCGTGCCCTGCTGGGCGGCGCCGCTCCCGATTCAGATCAGAGCCTCTCACCACGACAGGAGAACGCACGTGAACGCCAGCCCTGACCAGCAACCAAGAGTCGCCCTCGTGACCGGCGCAGGAGCCGGCCTGGGCGCCGAGGTCGCCCGGCTCTTCGCCGAGAGTGGTCACACGGTGATCGTGTCCGACCTCGATCCGGACAGCGGACAGGCGCTCACCCAGGAGTTGCGCGACTCCGGCGCGCGGGCCCATTTCGTACGCTGCGACGTCGCCGACGAAGCGCAGATCGCCGCGCTCGTCACCGAGACGGTTCGTCAAGCCGGACGCCTGGACTTCGCGGTGAACAACGCCGGCATCGCGCCGGACAGGCAGCCACTCCTGGACCTCGACGTCGCCGCGTTCGACCGGGTGATCGCGGTGAATCTGCGCTCCATCGCGCTTTGCATGAAGCACCAAGCGCGCCAGTTCGTCGCACAGGGCGAACTGGCGGGCAGCATCGTAAATATCGGCTCGACGAGTTCCGTGCGTCCGCAACCGAATCAGGCTGGCTACGTCGCCGCCAAGCACGGCGTGTTGGGACTCACCAAGGCCGGTGCTATCGAGCTGGCCCAGCACGGCATCCGGGTCAATGCCGTGTTGCCCGGGGGCATGGACACTCCGATGATCCGCCAGGCGAGAGCCGGTCGCGATCTCTCCGCCGACGCGGGCGAGAGTCGGCTGAGCCTGTTCGGTCGACTGGCTCACCCACGCGAGGTAGCAGAGGCGGTCGTGTGGCTGAGCTCGGACAAGGCTTCGTACATCACGGGAGCCAGTCTGGCTGCCGACTCCGGGTACCTCGCGCGATGACCACCGCGGCAGGCACCGTGGTCGGCATCTGGCACGCGGGCTTGACGGTGACGAGCCTCGAAGATTCGCTGCGCTTCTATCGCGACGGACTGGGGTTGCACGTGCAGCTGATTCGAGAGGTCGACGTTGCGGCGGGAGAGGCGCTCTGGGGCACCGCGCGACCACGGGCGCGAGTCGCCTTCCTCGACGTTCCGGGCAGTGACACCCAACTGGAACTGTTCGAGTTCGATCCCGTTGTCACCGGCGATGAGCCGCTGGAGCCGTGGCAGGTCCGACATTCTCATGTGTGTTTCTATGTCACGGATCTGGAGTCCCTGTGCAAGCGTTTGTCCAGCCTGGGCTATCGATTTCGCTCCGCACGGCCGGTAGCACTGGCGAAGGGATCCCTCGAAGGGGCCCTGGCCATCTACGCGATAGATCCTGACGGCGTTTCCGTGGAGCTATACGAACGCCCCTCCTGATTCACCGCGAAAGGAACTTCGCAATCAGGGCCTTGGCCTCCGCACCGTTGACGAGGTTGGAGATCGTGCGAGCCTCCTCGATGCCCATCTCCTCCCGTTCCATCTGCCAACCGGCGCGCAGCAGACGTCGCGCATGCCCCAGCGCCGTGGCCGGCCCACCGGCCCACTGCTGAGCGATGCCGCGCGCCACGTCGGCTGCACCCTCGGCGACCTGCGTGACCAAGCCGGACGCCTGCGCCCCTTGCGCTGTGAGCACCTCGCCGGTCAGCGCGAACGCAAGGGCACGCTGCTGGCCCATCGCGCGCGGCAGCAGGTAGGACGCACCCGCATCGGGGCTGAGCCCGATGCCCGGATAGGCGAAGACGAACTTCGTGCCGGGATCGGCCACCACCACATCGGCAGAGAGCATCAGCGGCAGTCCCGCCCCGGCGACGGCACCATGCACGGCGGCGACGACGGGCTTGGCCAGCCCCTCCAGCGCGCGCACGGCTCGGTCCACTGCGAGCGCAAGATGCCGAAGCTCGGTTTCGACGTCGTCGCCTGCCAAGAAACTCGCCACGTCTCCCCCCGCGCAAAAACGTGGCCCCGACCCGGTCAGCAGGACTGCGCGGACCTGGTCCTCACCAGCGGCCCACTCGACCGCCTCGAAGAGGGCAGTCGCCAGCGCCATGTCGAAGGCGTTGGCTGCTTCTGGCCGGTTCAGTTCGAGATGAGCGATACCGTCGGCAACGGTAGAGAGCACGGGGTCGGTCATGCGGTCGTCCTCCTGAGGGCGGAACCCCCAGCGTACGACATTTGATCATGATAATTTCGCGAGGAGGTGGAGATGAGGCGCGTCGATCTCGCGGACCTCTCCGACTTCGGGTCCGACGATGCGGCTCTCCTGATCCGACTCGACGGCCTGTCACCCGACCTGGCGCGACGAGCCGCCGTACGACTGCCTGCCTCCGGCGCGGGGTCTACTCGACCTGTGCTGATCGGGTGGTCCCAACAGCCACTCCCCCAGTGGTCCGAGCCGCTGCTGAAACGCCTCGACTTCACCCTGGCTCCCGACGGACCCGGACGATGCTGGCTGAACGCCGGCGACGATTTCGTAGAGCACGTCAACAGGACGGTGGCGCATGCCCCGTTGGCAAGCAGGCTGTTCGCCCGCCTGCTGCGCGTCGGGGAGCGACTCGACGTCGAGTCGGCCCTCGAGATGGAATCGTTGGCGTACTCGGCACTCCTGGCCTCCGACGAGTTCGAGCAATGGCGAATCGCAACCCCAGCGCGGGCCGTGCCCGCGTCACCTGAGCCGGTGCTGATGGCGCGCGACGGCGCGGTGCTCGAGGTCAGGTTAAACCGGCCCGAGCGGCACAACGCGTTCGGTCGCCAGGTGCGCGACGCTCTGCTGGAGGCCCTCGCCCTCGCGGCACTCGACCACTCTCTGGAGAGGGTGGAACTCACCGGCACCGGACCTTCCTTCTGCAGCGGCGGCGACCTCGACGAGTTCGGGACGGCGGGCTCGCCGGTGGCTGCGCACCTGGTCCGGATGGAGCAGAGCGCCGGCCTGGCGATCCACCGGATGGCCGAGCGCGTCCGCCCGACCTTGCATGGTGCGTGCATCGGCGCGGGCATCGAGATCCCGTCCTTCGCCACACACGTGCGCGCTCGCGCAAACGCGTGGTTCCAACTGCCCGAAGTCTCGATGGGTCTGATCCCCGGCGCGGGCGGCACGGTCTCCATCCCGCGCCGGATCGGGCGATGGCGTACGGCCGCCATGGCGATGTCGGGACGTCCGATCGACCTGGACACTGCACTGGAGTGGGGACTCGTCGATGAGTGCCTCTGACGCCGCGCTCGCAAGTTGGGCGGCCTCGGGGGCGATGTGGCTGACCGGACGCCCCGACGGTCCACCGATGACCTCCCCCGGCGCTCCGGCAACCCGGATTGCCACGGATCTCTCGGCACTTGCCGACGCGACTACCCGGCGTACGGGATCGACGCCACGGCTCCCGGACTGTCGCCTGCTCGGGGAACGCGCCGCCATCGCGGGACTTACTCGTCAGGGGCCATGGTCGTGCGGGGGCAGTTTTCGTGCCCTGCCCACCGTGGACAGCTGGTTGGGCATCTCGTTGGCAAGGCCAAGTGATCTCGACCTCGTGCCCGCCCTCCTCGAGGTGGACGAGATCGGCGACCCTTGGGCCGAGTTGGCCGAGTGGGCGAAGGGTCGCACCACCGACGAGGCGGCGGCCCGCGTGGCGCTGCTCGGTCTCCCCGGTCGCGGCGTACGCACAACCCCACCGAAGCTCGACCGCGGCGCTGTCGTGCACACACCAGGCGGCGTACGGGCGCGCGTACGAGAGCGTCCGCTCGTCCTTGACTTCACGTCTTTGTGGGCGGGGCCGCTGTGCGCCCACCTCCTGGGGTTGGGTGGCGCGGAGGTGATCAAGGTCGAGAGCGTGAGCCGGCTCGACGGTGCGCGTCGCGGCCCGAAAGCGTTCTTCGATCTGTTGCACCACGGGCACCGGTCGGTCACGGTGGACTTCGCCGACCCCGCCCAGCGTGCTGCGCTGCTCGAACTCGCGCGCACGGCAGATGTCATCTTGGAGGCGTCACGACCCCGTGCGCTTGCCGCACTCGGCCTGCCGGCGACCGACCTCGTCGCGGACGGTCTGATCTGGGTCTCCATCACCGCACAGGGCAGGGACGTCGACGCGGTCGGATTCGGCGACGACGTGGCCGCCGGCGCAGGCCTCGTCGCACTCGACCACGAGGAGGTGCTGCCGTGCGGGGATGCCTTGGCTGACCCACTCGCAGGCGTGGCAGCCGCGAGGGCGACAGCGCAGGCCCTGCTGGAAGACCACGGCGCGCTCCTCGACGTCTCGATGCACGCCGTGAGCACCGAAGCAGGTGCCGGGGGCCCCATCGGAGCCGAGGTCGAGGCTGCAGGACCGACTAGCTGGCGCGTGCGATCAGCCGGCCCCTGGCACGAGGTCGCGGTTCCGTCAGCCCGCACTCCAGCGGGGATCGCCGCGGCTCCGGGCGCCCACAACGGCGAGGTCTTCCGACGATGACCGACAGCCTGCTCCTGCGTGACGTGGAGGTGGAGGGGCGTCGCACGCACGTGCTCGTCTCACGAGGGCGCGTCGTCGAGCTCGGGACAGACCCGCGATCACATCGCGGCGACGTGATCGAGGGGCACGGGGGCGCTCTCCTCCCCGGCCTGCACGATCACCACCTCCACCTCAACGCGATGGCCGCCGAGCGACGTTCCCTCAACCTCGCAACGGACGCGATCACGTCGCCCACGCAGTTGGGCGATGCCTTGCGCAACGCTGCCGGAGACGGCTGGATCCGAGCGGTGGGGTATCACGAGTCACTGGCCGGCCCGCTCGACCGAGACCGGTTGGACGAGTGGATCTCGGATCGACCGGTCCGGGTGCAGCACCGCAGCGGAGCGCTGTGGATGCTGAACTCGCGCGCGGTGCGGGAGGTGTCGTCCGCGCTGGACGACAGTCCCGACGTGGAACGCTGGGCGGACGGGCGACCGACCGGACGGCTCTGGCGATATGACCAGCGGCTGCTCAGCGCGCTCCCGGACGAATCCGACGAGCAGCGTTCAGCCCTGCGCGCTGTGGCAGCCCGGCTGCGCTCGAGGGGGATCACCGGAGTCACCGATGCGACTCCCGACCTCGACGATGCCGCGCTCGACATGCTGACAGCCGTCCATCCGTTGCGCGTCCACGTGCTCGGAATCGCCCCCGAGTCGCAGTTGCCGCCGGGCTTCAGCCGGGGTCCGCGCAAGATCCTCCTGCGCGATCACGACCTTCCGACCTACGCCGATCTCGTGGCGCTCCTGGACCCCATGGGCCATGGCGTCGAGCGCCGTCCGGTCGCGGTGCACTGCGTGACACGCGAGTCGTTGATTCTCACCGTCGCTGCATTGCGTGAGATCGGCAGCGTTCGCGGTGATCGCATCGAGCACGGCGCGATCACGCCCCCGGAACTCGACGAAGAACTCGCCGCACTGGGCCTGTGCGTGGTCACCCAATCCGATTTCATCCGCACCCGAGGCGATCTCTATCTGCGTGAGGTGTCACCCGATGACCAGCCGTATCTGTATCGCTGGGCAGGCCTGGCGCGCGCGGGTGTGCGGGTGGCCGGGTCTAGCGACGCCCCCTACGGCGACGTGGATCCGTGGCAGGTCATCAGGTCCGCCGGAGCCAGGAGAACGCGAACGGGCGTCGTGATCAGCGGCGACGAGGGAGTCGACGCCGAGACGGCCCTGACGTCCTACCTCAGCACTCCCGAGGATCCCGGGGGGACTGCGCGTCGGGTGCGGCCGGGCGCGGTCGCGGATCTCTGCCTGCTCACCCGACCCCTCGTCGACGTGCTGCGCGACCCTCGCGCGGACTGGGTGCGGCTCACCCTTGTGGACGGCAAGGTGGACTAACGGCCTATTCCTCATGATAATAGGGGGCAGGGACTCCCCCTCTCAACTGCAGGAGTGATCATGGCCAACCTGATCGTCGTCGGCACCGACGGCACGGAGACCGCAAATCTCGCTGTCCAGCGCGCGGCTGACCTTGCCCGAGACACGGGCGCTCAGCTGCATGTGATCAGTGCGTACGCCGCGGAAGCTCCGGTGTCGCTCGCAGAGGGTGGGCGTCTTCGCGAATCCGACGTCGCGATCGAACTCGCCGAGCAGTCCGCGGCCTTGGTCCGGGGAACCGTCCCCGGGCTCACTACTGCGGCCGTGCAGGGCACACCCGCCGATGGCCTGGTCAAGGAGGCCGAACGCCTCGACGCCAGCATGATCGTGGTGGGCAACAAACGGGTCCAGGGCTTCGCTCGCGTGCTCGGCAGCGTGGCGGCCGGAGTGGCACACCACGCACCGTGCGACGTCCTGATCGTGCGCACCCACTGAGTCGAGGAGAAGCATGAGCACGCTGACCCGCGACGAGATCGAGCGACTCGAACGCGAGCGCTGGATCGCCCTGATGGGCGCGGACCTGACGACACTCGCCTCGTTGTATGCCGACGATCTGGTCTATACCCACTCCAACGGCGTGCGCGACACCAAGGAATCCTTCCTGGAACTGCTGCGCAGCGGCACCTTGCGCTATGTCGGTCTGGAGCCGAGCGCGACTACGATCAACATCCACGGCGAGCTCGCGGTCGTCACCGGAGATGTCGCGATCGAGGCGCTGACGCGAGCGGGCACCTATGAGTCGACCGTGGGCTACACGGCCGTGTGGGCCCGGATCGGCGACGACGTCATGCATGTCGCCTGGCATTCGTCACCGAAGGCCGGTTGACCGGTCAGGGCACCATCACGCGTACGGTCTCGGCTACACACGCGGGCTTGGTCTGACCCTCGATCTCGATCGTGTAGCGGATGATCGCCTGCACCCCGGCCGGAATGTCCTCGACACTGAGCAAGGTGGCCACGGCACGAATCCGCGAACCGGCAGTGACGGGTTGTGGGAAGCGCACTTTGTTGACCCCGTAATTGACGGCCATCGAGGGCCCGTCGACTCGGAAGATCCTTCCGCCCAGCACCGGCACCATCGCGAGGGTGAGGTAGCCATGCGCAATGGTCGCGCCGTACGGACCCTTCGCGGCGCGCTCCGCGTCGACATGGATCCACTGCCAGTCCTCGGTCACGTCCGCGAAGGCCGAGATGCGCTCTTGATCGATGGTGACCCACTCGCCGGTGCCGAGGTCCTCACCAACCGCAGCCCGAAGCTCGTCGAGGGAATCGAAGACACGTACTGCCTCGGTCACGATCGCGGCACCCCCGTGATCGTGGTGTTGGGTCGCGCGTCGGCCACCAGACGCGGAAGCACGGTGCTCAACTCGTCGACCTCCCACCTTCCGTCGTCCTTCGTCGCGGTCGGCCCCTTGACCCACGTCTCGGCCACGCTGACCTCGCCCCCCTTGATCGTGAAGACCCGGCCGGTGATGCCCTCGCTCACGGGCGACCCGAGCCAGACGACGAGTGGGGCGATGTTGTCGGGCGAACCCACGTCGAACCCGCTGCGCTCGCTGTCGGCGCGGACCTTGTCGACATAGGCGTCGAGGCCTGCGGTCATGTCGGTCAAGGCGGTGGGAGCTATCGCGTTGACGCCCACGCCAAGCCGGGCGAGCTCGTCGGCGACGATCACGGTGAACCCTGCGATCCCTGCCTTGGCCGCTCCATAGTTCGATTGGCCGATGTTGCCGAAGAGCCCAGACGGCGAGGAGGTATTCACGATCCTCGGGGCGTCCGTCGGGGTTCCGGCCTTGTCCTGGGCGCGCCAGTAGGCAGCCGCGTGGTGGCTGACGCAGAACGTCCCGCGCAGGTGGACCTTGATCACCGGGTCCCATTGCTCGGGGCCCATGCCCACCATCATCTTGTCGCGCAGGATTCCGGCGTTGTTGACCACCGTATGCAGGTCCCCGAACCGCTCGACCGTGGTCGCGACCAGGCGTGCGGCGCCGTCCCACTCGGAGATGTCGTCGGTGTTGGCCAGCGCGCGACCACCCAGTGCCTCGATCTCGGCCACGACCCCGTCGGGGGAGGCGACGTCGTTCACCACGACAGCTGCTCCCTGTCTGGCGAACTCGAGCGCGTGTGCCCGGCCGATGCCCGCAGCTGCTCCCGTGACGATGACGACACGGTCGTCGGCGATCCCCATCGATGTCTCTCCTCAGTCTTCGGCTGCCTGAAGGTCGGCGATCCGCGCCGCCTTGAGTTCGCGTCGCAGCAACTTGCCGGTCTCGTTGTACGGCAGGTCGCGGCGGCGGTGGATGTGGGTGGGCACCCGCGTCGAGCGCAAGCCCGTACGGACCCACTCACGCAAGGCCTCGTCGTCGCATTCGACCCCATCCACCGAGACCACGAAAGCTTCCACCCGTTCGCCCCACTCGGTGTCCGGGATGCCGACCACGGCAACCTCGGCCACGGCCGGATGCTCTTGGAGTCGGTCTTCGATCTCGGCCGGCGCGATGTTCTCTCCCCCACGCACGATCACGTCGTCGGCGCGACCGTGCAGGAAGAGGAAGCCCTCGGCATCCAGGTGTCCGTGGTCACGGGTGGGATACCAACCGCTCGCGTCGATCGCACTGTGCGAGAGGTACTCCCCCGACACCTGATCGCCCCGGACCCAGATCTCCCCGGGTCGGCCGGCGCCGACGACGTCGCCGGACTCGTCTCGGATCTGGATCTCGACCGTCGGCAGCGCCTTGCCCACGGACCCAAGGCGCGCCCGCACATGCGGGTCGTGGCTGGCTGCCGCATCGCGATGGTCGTCCGGGCTGAGCAAGGTGATGGTGGAGCTGGTCTCCGTCAGCCCATAGGCATTGACCAGGTCGAGCCCGGGCAGCAGTGTCATGGCCCGTTCGATCACCTGCACGGGCATCCGACCACCGCCGTACGACAGGTGGCGAAGTCTCGGTAGCCCCTGACCGTCAGCCTCGACGACGTCGAGGATCCGGTTGAGCATGGTCGGCACCACCATCGCCTGCGTGACGCCCTCTCGTCGCGCGATAGCCACCCACTCGTACGGATCGAAGGTCGCCATCAGCACCATCCGACGGCCGGCGTAGACCGACGTCAGCATCGAGCTCACCGCCGCGATGTGATACGGCGGCACGGAGACCAGGATCGACTCGTCGGGCTCCGCGTTGAGGAAGTCGACGGTGGTCACGACATAGGGGACAAGGTGGCGATTACGCAGCACTGCTGCCTTGGGCGTGCCGCTGGTCCCGCTGGTGAAGAGCAGGACCGCTGCGAACTCCCCATCGGTATCCGCCGCGACCTCCAGCGGCGATCCGTCTGGGGACCCCAGGAGACTCACGCCGTCGAGGTCGGCGACCCGTGAGCGCGAACGTTCATCGGCCACGACAGCGACCGGAGCGATCCGTTGCAGCGCCTCGGCCAACTGGGCGTCGGTCCAGCGGTAGTTGACCGGGACGTACGACACCCCGGCGGCGGCGCAGCCGAAGAACAGTGCGACCGCGTCTGCTGAGTTCTCGCCCAGGTACACGACTGCGGACACGTCGTGTTCGCCGATCTTCGTGGCGTACTCGCGCGCGCGCCGATCCAGCTCCGCGGCCGTCCATGTCAGGTCGCCGCTGGTGATCGCGGCCCGGTCCCCGTCAGCCTGGGCGACCATGTCGAGCAGCATCGTGACGTTCATCGAGTCCCTGCCTGTGAGTGTGTGGGGACGTCAGTCGGACGAGGGCAGCTGCTTGGCCGCCAGGAGTTCCAAGGGCGTGCCGTCGACGCTCAGGGAACCGGCCCCTGGCTTGACGCACAGCACCTGCAATCCGGAGTCCTCGTGCACATAGCGCTTGCCCAGCTGGGTGCCCGCGTCGAGTCCGGCCGACGGTGAGCCCGAGGAGGCTTCGCGAGCGCTCACCATCGGGGCTCCGCCGCATTCGAGGACGACGTCTGCGCCCTTGATCACCATGACCTCGGTGTCACACACGGCGCTGAGGGCTCGGGTGCCTGTCTTCATGTCGTTGCTCCTGTCAGGTCGTTTCGAATCACGGGGTGCCGCCGAGCAGTGCCAGCGCGCGACGCGCCAGCGGGGCGACCATCAGGCCGCGTTGGGCCATGCGCGGATCGCTGCCCTGGCCACGGACGTGGCGGGCATAGAGCTGTTGCAAGATCACCACGGTGCGCCAGCAGCCGAACGCCTCGTACCACTCGATGCGACTCAGGTCCAGGGCACTGATCTCGGCATACCGCTGCACGACCTCGCGTCGAGTGGGCAGCGCGAGGTTGCGCGTCGCCGAGGCCGCGATGAAAGCGCGTACGTCATCGTCGGCAAGGCTGCTGTCGGGCCAGTAGTTGAGCAACGTGCCGAAGTCAGCGAGGGTGTCACCAGTCGTCGCCATGTCCCAGTCGAAGACCGAGTAGACGCGGTCGGGATCGCCCGGGCGGAACTGGCAATTGTCGATCTTGTAGTCGTTGTGGACGATCCCGGCCGTCTGGCTCTCCGGTCGGGTGCGCGCCAGCCGGGCGGCGACCTCGTCCACAAGAGCGCGGGTCTGGGTCGCGTCGGGGAGGTCCGAGAACTCTGCGGCGGCGTGCCAACGCTTCGTCCAGCCGGCCACCTGACGCTCGAGGAAACCTTCGGGACGGCCCAGGTCGGCCAGGTCGCAGGAGGCCGGATCGACGGCATGCAGATCCGCCAACGCCTCGACCACAGCGAAACCGACTCGATGGCTGGCATCGGCGTCAGCACTGACCTGTTCGGGGACGCGATCCCACACCACGAGCCCCTCGCGGTATTCGGAGACGAAGAACTCGGCGCCGATCACCTCGGCGTCCTCGCAATGCACCAGGGCCAGCGGCGCGCGGTCGTAGGCACGAGGCAGCCGGTGCAGCACGCGGAACTCACGCGCCATGTCGTGGCTTCCTGCGGCCAACGTTCCGAACGGAGGGCGCCGGACCACCAGGTGGCGCTCACCGAAGGTGACTCGATAGGTCAGGTTGGCCGAGCCTCGCGGGAACTGCAGGACGGAGAAGTCTCCCTCGAAGCTCCGGGAGGGCCTCGCGCAGGTACGCCTCCAAGGACACCCAGTCCAGGTCCTCACCCGTGCGTACGGGGGCGACATCCGAGTTGGACCCGGTCGCTCCACCCATGACGCCCTCCTGCTCTGTGCCGTAATGCAGCTCAGGTTAATTCCTCATGAGGAATAGTGCAAGCCTTCGGAGCGAAGGAGATCGTGGGGGCTCAACCGAGAAACGGAGTCGACGCCGATGAGATGCAGCGTCCTCCTCAACTCGGATTCCAGAACGTCCAGCACACCGGTGACACCGGACTCCCCCGCGACCGTGAGCCCGTAGACCCAGGGTCGGCCGATCAGGACCGCTCGAGCACCCAGTGCCAGCGCCATCGCCACGTCGGACCCGGTCCGCACTCCTCCGTCGACCAGCACCTCGGCACGCTCCCCCACCATCTCGGCGACTGCCGGAAGGGCCGACACGGTGCCAGGGGCCGGGCTCAGCTGTCGCCCGCCGTGATTGGACACGACGACACCGTCCGCTCCGGCCTGCACAGCCCGGCGGGCGTCCTCGGGGTCGAGGATGCCCTTCACGAAGAGCGGGCCATCCCACCTGCTGCGCACCCAACGCAGGTCATCCCAATCCAGGCCCGGTCGCATGCTGACCGCGAACCGCTGGGCGGTGGCATCGAACCGACCGCGCTGACCCGGCGGTGCCAGATTGGCCATCGTGATGCGTCGGTGCCGCGCCAGCCCCGCCAACCAACGCGGATGCGCAGCCGCGTCCACGGCACCCAGCAGCGAGACCCGAGGCTCTACGCCCATCCCGAGGCGCCGCTCACCGAGACGATTGCCCACGACAGGCACATCGACTGTCACGAACAGAGATCCGAAACCCGCACGACCGGCCCGCTCGATCAAGCTCCCGGTCAGCGCCCGATCGCCCCACGGATAGAGCTGGAACCAATGCGCCTCGCGGCTCTGCGCGGCCACTTCCTCGAGTGCGTGCGCCGAGCCGGTGCTCAACACGTGGCGAGTCCCAGCTCGTTCGGCCGACCTTGCGGCGGCCACGTCGCCGGTCCCGTGGAACGCCGACACCAGCCCGACCGGCGCCAGCACGACCGGGAGGGCGAGTTCGACGCCGGCTACCCGACACGAGAGGTCGACACTGTCGACCCCGGCAAGCACCCGCTGCCGCCAGGACCACTGGCCGTACGCCTGTCTGTTGGCACGCAGGGTGCGCTCGTCGTCGGCCCCGTTCTCCAAGAACGCCCACACCGCGCGCGGCAGTCGGCGTCGGGCCCGAGTCCGGAAGTCCTCGACCGTCAGCGGTCTCGGAGCCGAGCGAACAACGAAGGTGAAGGCTCCGACCTTCATCACGCCCTCCGGCTCAGTGGCCGGCCAGGGTGACCTTGTCCGGGTCGATCTTGATGTCGATGAGGACGGGACGATCGCGCTTTGGCAACTCGGCGAGTGCCGCGTCGAGATCCTCCAGCGTGCGCACGGTGTAGCCCTTGCCGCCCAGAGCGTCCGCGACGGGCCCGAAGTCGGGCCAGTCGAAGGTCGAGGCGGCGGGGTCCATGTCCTTGTTGCGGAACTGGATGTGCTCGGCGCCGTACGCCATGTCGTTGAACAAGATCACCACGAGATCGAGGCCGTGGCGCACGGCGGTGTTGAACTCCGCCAGTCCGCCGAGCATGAAGCCACCGTCGCCGGTGACCAACAGCGTCGGCTTCTGCGAGCCGACCGCGGCCCCGAGCGCGTTGCCCATGCCCAGACCGATGGAGCCGAAGTTCACGGTGTGCACGTAGTTGCGCGGGTGCTCCACGTGGAACAGTTTGAAGGCGTTGAAGATCCAGCGGCCACCGTCGAACACCAGGGCACGGTCTCGCGGGAACTCCTCCTCGATCCGCAGCATCGCGCTGCGCAGGTCGACATGACCATCGGCGCTGAGGTCGGTGAAGTCGTCGTCGCGACGGCTCGCCAACTTGTCGGCCAGCTCCGGCGAAGCGAAGCCGGTGGGCTTGACCTCCGCCTCATCGAGAAGTTCGACGAACGCCTCGGCCACCGCGCCGGCGTCACCCAGGACCACGGCGTGCACGCTCTGGTGGCGGTGCAATGCCGCCGGATCGACGTCGACCTGCACGACCCGCTTGCCCTCCAGCACCGAACCCTCGGCGGTGGTCCAGCGGTTCAGGCCCGCGCCGAAGGCGATGACGGTGTCGGCCGACCCGATCACGTCAAGCCCCTCTTCGTGCGACAGGGTCCCGGCGATCCCGATGTGATGCGGTTCGCCGCGGAACAGATCGCGAGCGCGCAGCGTCGTGGCCAGCGGCGCGCCGATGCGGTGCGCGAGCCTGATCAGGGCCTCGCGAGCCTCCTGGCTCGTCGCACCCTGCCCGGCCAGCACGAGCGGGCGGTTGGCGGACGCGATCAGGCCCACTGCCTCCTCGACGGCAGCCGCATCGGGCGCGACCGCCTGGCGAGACGGGTGACGAGGACCCGAGGGAGCGGCATACGTCGCCTCCTGCCACTGGAAGTCAGCTGGGACGTTCAAGACGATCGGACGGCGCTCGACCAGCGCCCGTCGTACGGCCACCGCGACGTCCTCACACACTGTCTGCGGGGAGCGGACCTGCTCGAACCCAGCACCGGTCGGCACCACCACGTCGCGCTGCGAGATGTTCTGGAAGTTGTCCTTGTCCTCCACGGAGGTGTCACCGGCGATCACCAGCATCGGCGTGTGGTCGCGCACGCTCTCCACCAGGGGCGTGACGATGTTGGTCAGCGCCGGACCGTGGGTGACGGTGGCGACTCCGAGTTCGCCGGTCGTACGAGCGAAGCCGTTGGCCGCCAACACGCCCCCCGCCTCGTGCGACACCGAATAGAAGCTGCCGCCGAACTTTCGCTGGAAACTGTCGATCATGTAGAGGTTCGCGTCGCCCAAGACCCCGAAGATGTGCCGGATTCCGTGGTCGGCGAAGGCCTTGGCGATGGCTTCGTTGAAGAGCATGCTGTGTGATCCTGACGTGGTCGGCAGCCGTCCCCTGATGGGACGACCTAGAGGGTCATAGCCACTCGACCGAGCCCTCGAGAAGGGCGCCGAGCGTGGCCTTGTTGATGTTGGCGACCTTGCTCAGGTGGTCCTCCATGAGCGTGGCCGCGGCTTCGCTGTCGCCGTCGTGGATGGCTTGGGCGAGTTTGAGGTGGTCTTCGACCAGGGCGGCGTGGTGATTGCGCACGTCGCCGACGGTGGCCAGGTGGTGCGCCACCAGTTGGCCGTAAGCGCGGAAGGTCAGGTGGAACACCTTGTTGCCAGACAGCGCCGCCACAGTGCCGTGGAAGCCCTCGTGGCCCGACATATAGACCTCGAGGTCGTGATGGTCATCCTCGTCCGCCTGCCCCTCGAGATAGGGGGCCATCGCGGCCTCGCGCGCCTCGGCGTTCGGGTTGGCTGCGGCCATCCGCGCCAGAGTGGACTCTGCGAAGACCCAGGCCTCCATCAGTTCGTCGTAGGTAGCACCGGCAAGATGGAAATAGAGCGCCTGCATCCGGCCGAGATTGGCCGAGTCGACGGTGCCCACGACCGGACCACCACCGGGACCGCGGCGGATCGAGATCATCCCGCCCACCTCGAGGAGCCGCAGCGCCTCACGAAGCGATTCCCGGCTCACGGAGTACTGCTTGAGCATCTCGGACTCCGACGGAAGGCTGTCTCCCGGCTGGAGGCCTTGCGATCTGATCGTGCGTACGACCTCGCGTGCCACCACCTCTGCGGCCTTCAGCGGACGCAACACCGAGCCACCGGCGGCGATCGGGATCGGCGGTGCGGTCGGTTTGCCTTTCTTGGCCGAACTCTTCTTCGGGGCGGTCTTCTTGGTCATTGGTCCTCCTGACCACCGAGACGGTGTCGGCTCGGCATGGGGCGTCGTCGTTCCACCCTCACACTGTCCATGTGTCCGTCCCGTTCATCAGTCGCTGTGTCGCCGCAATTCCTTCCGAGGGAACCAGGCGTCGGACCCGACACCTGGGCGCGCACCAGATCGTCGTAGGCCGGGCGCTGCGTCGCTCGCAGCACGCCACTCACGACGTGGTCGAGGTCTTGCGAGGAGAGTCGGGCCAACGCGTAGGCGTACTCCGGGTCATCGGTGAGCGCGTCGTGCACCACGATGTCGGCCTCGGACACGTCTGCGGTCGAGGCGACCTTGAGTCGGGATCCGACCCGCACCACACAGCGTTCGCCGTCGGCACCGAAGACGATCGGTGCCCCATGGCGCAGCGCGATCAGCCGCTGTTCGGCGCCCTCGCGACGCAGCAGGTCGAACGAGCCGTCGTTGAAGATAGGACAATCCTGATAGATCTCCACCAGTGCGGCGCCCCGATGGGTCGCCGCCTGCTGCAGCACGTCCGCCAACCCGGCCCGATCACTGTCGAGCGCCCGAGCCACGAAGGTGGCCTCGGCCCCAAGCGCCAATGCCAACGGGTTGAAGGGTTGATCGACCGAGCCCTGTGGTGTCGACTTGGTGATCTTGCCTGTCTCCGAGGTCGGGGAGTACTGGCCCTTGGTCAGGCCATAGATCCGGTTGTTGAAGAGCAGGATCGTGAGGTTGACGTTGCGGCGCAGCGCGTGGATCAGGTGATTGCCTCCGATGGACAAGGCGTCACCGTCACCAGTGATGACCCAGACGGAGAGATCGGGCCGCGTCACCGCGAGTCCGGTCGCAACGGCCGGCGCACGACCATGGATCGAGTGGATCCCATAGGTATCGACGTAGTAGGGGAAGCGTGACGAGCACCCGATGCCGGAGACGAACATCATGTTCTCGCGCTTGATGCCGAGCGTGGGCAAGACGTTCTTGACCGTGGCCAGGATCGCGTAGTCACCACAACCAGGGCACCAGCGCACCTCCTGATCGGTCGCGAACTCCTTGGCGGTCAACGGCGCGTCCGCAGCAGGCACCAATGCTGTCGCGCTCAGTCCGAGATCCTGTCCGATCAGGGATTGAGTCGTGGAAGTCGTCATGCCATTTCCTCCTGCAGCACCCGGGGACGGGCAATGATCTGAGCGCGCGCGGCTGCTGCCTTGCCACCCTCATGGACTCCGAGCGTGCCTTCACGTGCCTGGTTGAAGGCGTGGGCCAACTCGACCGAGGTGAACGACTCTCCGCGCACCTTGGTGATCGGCGTGACGTCCACCAGATAGGTGGCTCGCAGCATCTGGGCGAGCTGGCCGAGATTCATCTCCGGTGCCACCACGCGGTGGTAACTGCCCAGCAGGTGTCCGAGGTTGGCCGGGAACGGGTTGAGATGGCGAAGGTGCAGGTGCGCCACGTGCACGCCGGTCTCGCGCAGCAAGCGGCACGCCTCCCCGATCGGTCCGGCCGAACTTCCCCAGCCGACCACGAGCAGGTCGGCGACACCGGACGGATCGTCCACCACCGCATCCGGGACCTCGATGCCGGCGATGCGCTCGTGGCGCAGCCGCACCATCAGGTCGTGGTTGGCCGCGTCATAGGAGATCGCGCCCGAGCCGTTGGCCTTCTCCAGGCCGCCGAGCCGATGGGTCGCACCCGGGGTGCCGGGCAGGGTCATCGCGCGCGCCAGCGTGTGCGGGTCGCGTGCGTACGGCTGATACTTCGTGCGCACAGACACCTCGGTGACGTAATCGGGCTCGATCGGGTCCAGGTCGGCGAGTGCCGGAATCCGCCATGGCTCGACGCCGTTGCCGATGGCGCCGTCGGACAACAAGATCACCGGAGTGCGATAGGTGATGGCGATTCGTGCTGCCTCGAGCGCAGAGTCGAACGCGTCAGCGGGCGAACTCGCGGCGATCACCGGCACTGGCGACTCGCCGTTGCGGCCATAGACCGCCTGCAGGAGATCCGACTGCTCGGTGCGGGTGGGCAGCCCGGTCGAGGGGCCGCCGCGCTGGACATCGACCAGCACGAGTGGGATCTCGACCATGACGGCAAGCCCGAGCGCCTCCGACTTCAGCGACAGGCCGGGGCCCGACGTCGAGGTCACCGCCAAGGCACCCCCGAGGGAGGCTCCTATCGCTGCACTGATCGCCGCGATCTCGTCCTCGACCTGCATGGTCGTCACGCCGAGGTCCGCGAGTTTGCTCAACTCGTGCAGGATGTCGGAGGCCGGGGTGATCGGATAACTCCCCAGCACAAGAGGCAGGCCGGAAAGTTGGCTGGCTGCGACCAGGCCTTGGGCGAGCGCGCGGTTGCCGGAGATCTGTCGATAGGTGCCAGGAGCCAGCCGGGCCCGCGCGACCTGATATCTGGTGGCGAAGGCTTCGGTGGTCTCGCCGTAGTTCCAGCCCGCCCGGAATGCCAGCAGATTGGCCTCGGCCACCTGCGGCGCCTTCGCGAACTTGGCGCGGATGGACTGCTCGGTCTCGTCGGTGGGTCGCGCGAACATCCAGCACACCAGGCCGAGGGCGAACATGTTCTTGGCCCGCTCCCCGTCCTTCTTGCTGACGCCGGCTGACTCGACGGCCCCCAGGGTCAACTTCGCCATGGCGACCGTGTGCAGGGTCCAGTCGGCCAACGCGTCCCCTTCGAGGGGGTTGTGGTCGTACCCGACCTTGGCCAGATTCCTGGGCGTGAACTCGTCGGTGTTCACGATCAGCGTCCCGCCGGGGCGCAGGTCGCCGAGGTTGGCCTTCAACGCCGCCGGGTTCATCGCGACCAGGACGTCGGGGTGGTCACCTGGAGTCAGGATGTCGTGGTCGGCGATCTGGATCTGGAAGGACGAGACGCCGGGCAGCGTGCCTCGCGGTGCACGGATCTCGGCCGGGAAGTCCGGCATGGTGGCCAGGTCGTTGCCGAGTACGGCTGCCTGGCTGGTGAAGCGCTCGCCCGTGAGTTGCATGCCGTCGCCGGAGTCGCCCGCGAAGCGGATCACGACTCGGCGAAGAGCCTCGGGACTGTCTTTGCTCACGTGCGTTCTCTCTCGTGGAGTTCTGGGGGTCTACAGGGCAGCCGCGAGATCGCGACATCGCTCCGGGTCGATCGGACGACGCTCCTGGATGGCCATGCGGGCACCGACCATGGCGCGCGGGAATCCGACGCTGACGTGCGCGGTGAGGCGGCCGTGGTCGTCGAGCCAGGCGGCTCCCCACTTGGCCGGGTCATCGTGGGTTCGCATCACCAGGGTGTCGCTGGGACGGTGCTGGCCGACGTACTGGATCTTGCGGCCGAACTGGTCGGACCAGAAGTAGGGGACCTCGTCGAGGCCTTGGGGTTTGCCCACGATCGTGGCGGCGACGGCGATGGCGCCGTTGACGGCCTCGTCCCAGTGTCCCGAGTGCACCCTCGCTGCGAGGGAGTCCGACCAACGTGCCGCGGCATCGCCGATCGCGTAGACGTGTGGGTCGCTGGTGCGTCGATCCGAGTCCACGGCGACCCCGCCGGCGGCCATCTCCAGGCCGCTGTGCGCGAGCCATCCCACCTCGGGGCGTACGCCGATCGCGGTCAGCACCGTGTCGGCCGGCACCAGCTCTCCGCCCACCAGTCGTACGCCGTCACGCTCCACCGAGGCCACCTGGACACCCAGTCGCAGATCCACGTCGTGCCACCACGGCAGGAGCAGTCGTCCGACCTCGGACCCGAGAGGGCCTGCCAGAGGTGCGTCCGCTCCTTCGAGGCAGGTGACGTGGGCGCCGAGCCCGACGGCGGCGGTTGCGATCTCGGCGCCGATCCACCCGGCGCCGATGATCGCCAGTCGGCTCCCCGGTCGCAGTCGGTCGCGAAGCGCCACGGCATCGTCGAGCGTGCGGATGGTCACCTGCGGACCGTCTCCGGGCAGCCGGATCGGGGAGGCGCCCGTGGCCAGCACGAGGGCGTCGTACGGCTGTTCCCCGGCGTCGGTCGCCAGCGTGCGTTGCGCCAGATCGAGGCCGGTCGCACGGACGCCTGGCAGGAAGTCGACGCGCAGCTCGGCCAGGTCGAGGCCGAGGTCGGGATCGCTGGCTTGCGTCAGGACGCCCTTGGTCAGCGGCGGCCGGTCATAAGGCGCGTGCTGCTCGGCCCCCACGAGAGTCAACTCGCCCTCGAAGCCGGCAGCGCGCAGCGCAGCGCACGTACGCCCGCCGCCCAGGCCGGCACCGACCACGACCACCCGCTGGGGACCTCCGGTCACGACGCCACCAGGTGCGCGGCGAGGACTCGCTCGACGTGTACGGCGCGGCCACCCAGGAGCACCTCGTTGCTGCGCGCCTTGCGGAAGTAGAGGTGGGCGCGATGCTCCCAGCTGAACCCGATCCCGCCATGGATCTGGACGTTCTCGGCCGACGCCGTGACGGCCGCCCCCGACGCCGCCAGCATCGCCATCGCAGCGGCCTCACTGAATCGGGTGGGATCGGCGGTCGACGCCCAGAGAGCATGCTCGACCAGTGACCTGGCCAGGTCTGCCTCGGTCGCCAGGTCGGCCAGCGTGTGCTTCACCGCCTGGAAGGAGCCGATGGTTCTTCCGAACTGCTCACGCGTCCCGGCGTACGCGACCGCGTCTTCCACGCATTGTTCCGCGACGCCCAGTTGCTCGACGGCCAACGCGACCGTCGCGTAGTCAGTGAGAGTTCCCCCGAGCGATTCGTCGGCCTCCAGTGCGGTGGCGCGAACACCCGACAAGGACAGGTGAGTGAGATCTCGCGTCAGGTCGAGACAGTCCCGCCGAGTGCGCGTCGCTTCCGACAGATCGACGGCGAACCATCGACGCGCATCGTCTGTCTCGGCACGGGCGATCAACACGTCCGCAGTGCTGCCGTCAACAACGAGGTCGACCTCGCCGGAGACCTGCCAGCCATTGTCGTCGTCCTTGGCCAGGAGCCCCTCGGCCCAGCTGACGGTGCCGATCGCTCGACCCTCGACGAGGGGCTCGAGCCAACGCTGCGCGGCCTCGCCGCCGCTGGTCGCGAGGGCCTGTACGCACAGCAACGTGCCCAGCCAGGGCAACGCGTCCGCTCGCCGTCCCACCAACTCGGACACGACCGCTGCCTCGGCGAGGCCCGCTCCGGCACCACCGAGTTCCTCCGGCACCACGAGCCCGACGATTCCGACCTCACCGTTGAGGCGCTCCCAGAGTTCTCGGTCATAGCCACGCTCGATCGCCATCTCGGCGCGGGCGACCGACTGGTCGAGAGGAGCAACCCGCTCGAACAGCCTGGCCAGCACGGAGGTGAGTTCGGCGCGCAGCTCCACACCCTCGGAGTCATCCAGAATCATTGACCTAGGCCCCCGCGCTTCGCAGGTCCGCGAGCGCCTCGGCGAACTTTGCTTCGGCCTGCTCCTGCAGGCGCAATCCATGCTGCGAGGGGAACAGGTCGGGCGCGGGCTGCACGCCACGCAGCAACTGCTTGGCGACCGACTGCTTGTGGATCTCGGTGGCGCCGTCCGCGATCGCCATATGGAAGCTCTCGAGGACGTATTTGCCGAACGGCATCTCCGTGGAGATGCCCAACGAACCGTGCAACTGCAGGGCACGACCGGCCACATCCTGGAGCACCTTGGGCATGGCGACCTTGACCCCGGCGATGTCCTTGATGACGAGTTTGTAGTCCTTGAGCTGGTCGATCTTCCAGGCTGTCTGGAGGACGAAGAGACGGAACTGCTCCAACTGCACCCACGAGTCGGCGATCATCTCCTGCACCAGTTGCAGGTCGCCCAGGCGCTGGCCCCGGGTCTCGCGAGACACGGCGCGTTCCAGCATCATGTCGAGGGACCGGCGTACGAGCGCCACCGTGCGCATCGCATGGTGAATCCGGCCGCCACCCAGGCGCACCTGAGCAACCTTGAAGCCGTCGCCCTCCTCGCCGAGGAGGTTCGCGACCGGGACCTTGACGTCGGTGTAGCGGACGTAGGCGTGCGTGCCCTGGTGGCCCGCGTGTCCGGTCACCCCGACATTGCGGACGATCTCGATCCCCGGGGTGTCTGTGGGCACGATGAACATCGAGGCGCGGCGGTGGCGCTCTGCGTCTGGGTCGGTGACCGCCATCAGCACCAGGAAGGACGCGAAGCGGGCGTTCGACGAGAACCACTTCTCGCCGTTGACGACGTAGTGGTCGCCGTCGCGGACCGCGCGGCACTGGAACGACGTGGGGTCCGAACCGCCGGTGGGCTCGGTCATGGAGAAGCACGACGCGATCTCCCCGGCCAGCAGCGGCTTGAGGAATCTCTCCTTGAGTTCGTCGGAGCCGAAGTGGGCCAATACCTCAGCGTTGCCCGAGTCCGGCGCCTGCGTGCCGAAGACGACAGGACCGCTGAGAGTCGTGCCGATGCGTTCGTTGAGCAACGCGAGCTTGAGTTGTCCATAACCCGGCCCACCCAGTTCCGGACCAAGGTGGCAGGCCCACAACTCCCGGTCGCGGACCTGCTGTTGCAGCGGCTTGATCAGCGCGTTGCGTACGGGGTCGGCCATGTCAAGCGGGTGCTCGTACATCCGGTCGGCGGGTTCGACCTCTTCGCGGATGAACTGCTCGACCCAGTCGAGCTTCTCCTGGTATTCGGGGTCGGTCTGGAAGTCCCAGGCCATGGAATGCTCCTTGCGTCAGGCGCGCCGAGTGAGCTGCGGCGCGGAATCAGTCGGCAGCCAACTGCCAGTTGGGGATAGTGATGTCGTCCTCGAGGTCGACGAATTCGACCGTGACGGGCGTTCCCACGTGCAGATCAGGTCGCCCGGCCAGGTGACCGAGGAATCGCACCGGGTCCTGCCCGGTGCCCGGATCGACGTCGACCAGGATCGTGGTGTAAGGCACGGGGAAGCTCGGGTTGATCTGGTGCTCGACGACCGTCCAGGTGTGCACCACTCCCCTCCCGGGCAGGTCGACCCAGGTCAGGTCGGTGCCCAGACATGCTCGACACACCGGACGCGGGGGCTGTTGCACCTGGCCACAGGCCGAGCACCCCTGCACCACCAGACGTCCTTCGCGTGCTGCCTCGAAGATCCCTCGGGTGTCGGGGTCTGTGGTGACCGGACGCAGACCCACCTCCGCACCCAGTGCGGTGTCGGCGCTCATGACGCCACCAGGATCAGTGCGCTCGCACCCGGCGGCGGGGCCGAGGTGACCAAGGAGACTTCGGCTCCCGGCACCTGCGAGGTCGACGTGCCGCGAATCTGTCGTACGCCTTCGACGATGTGGTTCATGCCGTGGATGTATCCCTCGGAGAGTTGGCCGCCAGCGGTGTTGATCGGGATCGGGCCGCCCAGGTCGAGCCCACCGCCCTCGATAAAGGCGGAGACCTCGTCGGGTTTGCAGAAGCCGTAGTCGGCCAGTTGCAGATAGACGGTCATGGTGAAGCAGTCGTAGATCTGCGCGACGTCGACGTCGGCAGCGGTCAGACCCGCACGCTCATAGAGCCGCGCCGCGGTGCTGCGCGAGGTCAGGTGATCGAGAGACTCCGTCATCAGCACGGGATACATCTGGCCCGGCCCGACGCGTACGCCCGTCCCTTGCGCGACCGAGCGGATCAGGGCGGGCGATTGCGCCAGATCACGGGCACGCTCAGCCGAGGTGACCACGACGGCCGACGCGCCGTCTGTCTCCAGGCAGAAGTCGAAGAGCCGCAGCGGGTCGGAGATCATCCGCGAGGCGTAGTAGTCCTCCAGCGTGAGCTCGCGGTCGTACATCTGGGCTGCAGGGTTCGCGTTGGCCCGACGACGACACACCATCGCGATCTCGGCGAGGGCCTCCTGGGTGAGGCCGTGCTCGCTCATGTGGCGACGCGCCAGCATCGCGAAGAACTGGCCCGGCGAGGTGACGCCGTAGGGCGAGAAGAGTTCGAGGAAGGACGAGTTGCCCCCCACGCCGCCAGGCACGGAGACGCCCTTGCCCAGCCGCCGACCCGAACGACCGTTGAGTGCCCTGTAGACGACGACGGTGCTCGCCTGACCGGAGGTCACCGCGGCGACGGCCTGCCCGACCATGGCGCACGGACCCGAGCCTCCCGGGCCGCTCTGTCCCCAATACGAGATGTCGTCGATCCCCAGAGCATCGGCGAGCGCCACCTGGGAGACCTCGTCGTAGTCACTGCGTACGAAGCCGTCGACGTCGCCAGGCGTCAGCCCGGCATCGCGCAGCGCCCGCAAGGTCGCATCGGCCGCGAGCGCGGTCACGCCGACCCCACTGGCTTTGGAGTATTCGGTCGTGCCGATGCCTGCGATCGCGCAGGCGTCCGGCATCCATCGATAGCTCGTCACGACGTCTGCCCCACCAACTGCTCATCGAGGATGGCTGCGTGCTCGTCCAAGCGGGGAGGTGCGCTCGGCTCTCCGGTGCCGTAGGAGAAGCGGAACGGCGCTCCGGAGAACTGCGCGACGATGCCCTCCCCGGCCTCCACGTCCACGAAATATTCGCGCTCACGAAGGTGCTCGTCCTCCAGCAACTGCTCTGGGGCCAGCACCGGCCCCAGCGGCAGACCTCGGCTTTGTGCCTCGCGATAGACGGTGTCGGAGTCCTGCATCAAGAAAAAGGACTCCATGATCGTCTGGATGTGGCTGAAGTGTTGTTGGCGGTAGGACAAGGCGAGGTACTTCTCTTCGCCGAGGTCCAGATCCAGTCCCAGCGTGGCCAACCACTCGACGAGGGTGGTCCACGTGCGAGCGTCGCTGAGGATCAGCGCGAAGTAGACCTGCACGCCATCGGCGCACTCGAAGAGCGCGGGCTGTGTGGGCGAGGGTTGCGCGTGCCGACACGTCTGACGCTGCAGGAGCACCTTCGGATAGAACCAATAGGGGTTGGCCAACTCACCACTGACCGCCACGGCCTCGTGCATGGAGACATCGACGACCTGCCCCAGCCCCGTGGCCTGCCGTTCGAGCAGCGCGAGCAACAGCCCGAGGTGGCCGAAGCTTCGCTCCGATCTGGAAGCCCTGATTGCCGCCAGGGCGTACGGGCGGGAGTGAGTGATCGTCGTAGCCGCAGCTCATCAAGATGCCGCCGGCAGCCAGCGCCACCAGGTCGCTGGAGCGACGGTCGGCCCAAGGACCGGTGAGGCCATAAGGCGAGACGGAGACGACAATCAACGAAGGGTGCTGGTCGCTCAGCGCCACCGGATCGATCTCGTCGGCGGCGAGTCCGGCGGGGCTGCTGCTGGTGATCACGACATCGGCGCTCGCGATCAGGGCTGCTCGCTGAGCCCGCCCCTCTTCGGTGGCACTGTCGAGCACGACCGAGGACTTGCCGGTGTTGTAGGTCCAAAAATGCAGGCTGTGGTCGAGGTCGCCCTCGTGCCCTGCTGCGTACGGCCCGATGTGGCGGCCCGTGGCACCCCCGGGCGGCTCCACCTTGATCACGTCGGCTCCCTGATCAGCCAGGAGTTTCCCGACGATCTCGCCCTGGGGGTCTTGGGCGATCTCGATAACCCGCAGACCCGAATAGGTCAGCTCGCCGGTCGGTCCGTCCCACACGTCAGATCACTCCCTCAGCCTCGAGTTCGGCGATCTCGTCAGCCGGCAGGCCGAGCAGATCACCGAACACGTAGTGGTTGTCCTCGCCGAGCAGCGGCGCCGAACGCCAGGTGTGCTGCACGGTCCGCGAGAAATGCACCGGCGTGCCCTCGAAGCGCGCCTCCCCGATCACCGGGTGGTCAAGCTCGAAGAAGGTCCCCCTTGCCGCCAACTGCGGGTCGCTCTCATTGAGCTCCTGCGCGTTCTGGACAGCGCCTGCCGCCACCTGGGCACCTTGGAGCAACTCCACGACTTCATGCGCGGTCTTGGTGCGGGTCCAGTCGGCGACGTGGGTGTCCAGCTGATCCTGGTGGCGCCTCCGCTCCTCGGAGTCGGCGAACCGCGGATCTTCGGTCCACGCGGGCCGCCCCAGCGCGGTCACGAAGCGATCCCAGTCCTCGTCACCGAACACGGCGATCGCGACCCAGCGGTCCTCGCCGAGACTCGGGTACACCCCATGCGGCGCGGCCGCCGGGTGGTCGAGACGGTTGCCCCGAGGGAAATCGGGTCGCCGGGTGCGCGCCCCATTGACGGTGACGTCGAGCATGTCCGGCCCGATCATCGAGATTCCCACCTCGACTGCCGACACGTCCACCTCGGCGCCGAGTCCGGTCTTGTTGCGCCGCAGGATTGCCATCAGCAGCGCCGCCGAGTTGTAGTAGGCCGCTTGGTTGTCCATATAGGACAGTCCCCACCCCGACGGCTCCATGCCGGGCATCCCGCTGATGAACGACAGCCCGCTGACGGCCTGCACGATCGGCCCGTACGACTTGAAGTGCGCGTGTGGTCCGGTGTGCCCGAAGCCGCTCATCCGGCCGTAGATGACGCCGGGCGACAACTCTTCCAGGCGCTCGTACGTCAGGCCCCAGCGCTCCATCACACCGGGCGCGAAGTTCTCCGTGACCACACTGCTCGACCCGACCAGACGGTCGACGAGTTCGCGTCCCCGCTCGGTCTTCATATCGACGGTGATGCCGAGCTTGTTGCGGCTGTAGTTGTTGTGGAGACCCCCACGGTCGGGGTCGGCGTCTTGCACCTCTTCGCCGTAGTTGCGGGCCTCGCCCTTATAGATCGGCAGGAGTCGCGGACGGTCGATGCGACGCCGGTTCTCGATCTTGATCACTTCGGCGCCGAAGTCCGCGAGCAGTCGGGTCGCCACCGAGCCGACACCCATCCAGCAGAAGTCAGCAACGCGCACACCTGCCAGCGGTCCGACCCGCTTGACGGGCCGCCGATCACGCGAATGCTGTGGCACATCCGTGGTGGTCATGGGCTTGCTCACTTTCAGAAAGGTTGAGGTGGAGGACGGCGTACGCCCTCAGGGCATCGCGCAGCGGCCACCGTCGACAGGAAGGACGGTGCCGGTCGTGAAGGAGGAGAGGTCGGAGGCGAAATAGAGCGTGGTGCCGACGATCTCGTCAGGCCGCCCTGCCCTTTGGAGCGGGAATGCCTGGGCGCGGGCACGCCACTCGTCGGTGTACCAGGCCTCGCTGATCTCGGTGAGGAAAGGCCCCGCCATGATCGTGTTGACCCGCACACGAGGGCCGTACGCCTGGGCCAACCCCTTGGTCATCGTGTTCAGGCCAGCCTTGGCCGCGGCATAGACGAGGTCGGTGGTCTTGGGTCGGACCGAGGCGATCGAGGAGACGTTGACGATCGAGCCGCCCTCGCGCATATGCGGCGCGAAGAGCGTGCTCATGCGGAAGGGCCCCTTGAGGTTGACGTCGATCGTCTTGTCGAAGAGCGCTTCGGACGCCGACTCCAAGGACTCGTAGAGAGGGGCGATGCCAGCGTTGTTGATCAGGATGTCGAGGTGGCCGAACTCGGCCAAGGTCGACTGGACAGCCTCTTCACAGCCCTGCCAATCGCCCACATGCGCGGCGACGGCGTATGCCCGGTTGCCGGTCTCGCGGGTCAACTCGTCGGCGACCTCGACACAGTTCTCGAGCTTGCGGCTGGCCACGACCACGTGCGCACCCGCACGTGCCAGTCCCCGACACATCTCCAGGCCCAGCCCGCGGCTGCCTCCGGTCACGAAGGCGACCCGCCCGCTCAGATCGATCGCGACGCTCATGACGCGTCCTTCGCGGGAGCGGGCCTCGGCTCTGGAGGCAGACCGAGGTGACGCTCGGCGACGATGTTGCGCTGGATCTGGTCCGTGCCTCCGGCGATTCGATAGCCGGGAGCGCCGAGGACGTGTGCCTGCCAACTGGTGGTGCCGTCCACCCCGGTGTCTGCCACCAGGGACGACCCGAGCAGGGTGCGAGAGAGTTCGGAGACCCGGCTCAGCTTGGCGACCCACTGCAACTTGCGCATGGAGCCGGATGCACCCGGCGCCTCACCGGCCTCCCTGGCCCGCTTGTCGCGTCGCATCGCGACCTCTGCCGCAACCTCGCGAAGACGGATGTCGGCCAACTGCGCGCGGACGTCACGGTGCTCGAGGGCCGCAGTGCGTTCGGCCAACTCCAACAACTGCTCGAAGGAGCCGCCGACGCCTGACTTGTTGGACGCGTTCGCGCGCTCGAAACCGAGCGTGGCTCGCGTGACGGCCCATCCCTCGCCCACCTCACCGAGACGGTAGGAGTCCGGGATCCGGACCTCGGTCAGGAAGACCTCGTTGAAGCTCGTGCCGCCCGACATCTGGCGGATGCGGCGGATCTCCACTCCGGGTGCGTTCATGGGGATCAAGAAGGTGGTCAACCCGCGGTTGCGACGTGAGCCGGGCTCCGTGCGTACGATCGCCTGCCCCCACTCGGCGAACTGGGCTCCCGAGGTCCACACCTTCTGCCCGTTGATCACCCACTGGTCACCTTCGCGCTCACCACGCGTGGCGATGTTGGCCAGGTCGGAGCCGGCTCCGGGCTCGGAGAAGAGTTGGCAGGCCAGCAAAGACCCATCCAGCAGACCCGGCAGCAGCCGTCCGCGCAACTCGTCGCTGGCGTAGAGCCGGACGGTCGGCGCGATCAGATTGATCGTCACGGAGAAGAGCTCGTGGCGGGTCAACGCCACGACGCCCTCCTCCTCGGCCTTGAACGCGTCGGCGTACTCAGCCGGAAGCCCGGCGCCATCGAGGTCCTCGGGCCAGGCCAGGGCCGCATACCCGGCGTCGAACTTGGCCCGCTGCCACTCCCGCAGTCGTTGCAGCACTGCCAGTTCCGCCTCGTGGTCGAGGTTGTGGAAGACCGAGACGTCGTGCGGATCACGCAGCGCCTCGTTGGCCGGCGCATGCCCACGCAACCACTCCCTCGCCTGCGCACGAAAGCGCGTCAGCTCGGGTGTCACGTCAGGGGCTGGCGGTGTGGACACGGACATGATTCAGACCTGCTCCGTCACCGTGATCGCGCGCTCGGGGCAGTTGTCGACGGCGGCGATCAGGTCAGCGATGCCGTCTGCGTCTTCAGCCACGACGGTCTGGAGGATGACCGGAAAACCCTCGTCGTCTGAGTCGAAGAAGGCCGGCGCCAAGGTGTAGCAGCGACCGTGGCCGCTGCACTTGCCGGTGTCGATGGAGACGTGCTTGGTCATCGCGTTCTCACTTGTCCCAACCGAGGACGAGCTCTCGATGCCGACCTGAGGTCCACTCTCGACGAGGCCGTCGGTGTTCAGCACGCGGTATTCCGGAATGCGCTTGTGCCACTCCTCGATGGCGATGGCCATCTCGCGTCGCGCCAGGTGTGCCCCCGCACACCGGTGCGGACCTCCGGCGAAGGAGTAGTGCCGGTTGACCTGACGGTCGAACTGGATCTCGGTGGGGTTGTCGTACTCCGCCTCGTCGCGCGACGCCGAAGGGTTGGCGACCATCACCATGTCGCCCTTCTTCATCGGACAGCCGTGGAAGTCGGTGTCCTGGGCAACCTGACGGGCGGTCATCACGATGTTGTGCGCGCGCAGGAATTCCTCGATCGCGTTGGGGATGATCTCCGGCTCACGCACGATCCACTCGCGGTCCTTCGGGGTGATCGCGAGGTGGTAGAAGATGTAGCTCAGCTGGCTCTTGATGGTGTCGAGACCGGCCAGGAGAAGCACCTCCGACATGTTCAGGAACTCTTCGTCGGTGATCGGCCGGCCGTTGATCTGCGAGCTGGCGATGATCGAGAAGAAGTCCTCTTCGGGGTTGGCCGGCGGATTCTCGCGGCGGTCCTTCAGCACCCCTTCGAAGTACTTGTGGATCTCACGCTGGGCCTGCAACTGGTCCTCGGCCTCGTCCCCGAAGTGCCCCAATCCCTCGAAGATGGTCTCGACCCAGCCCATGAAAAGCTCGGTGTCCTCCAGGGGCAGGCCCACGATGCGCAAGAAGACCTTCGTCGGGTAGATCTTGGCGAAGTCCTCGATGAAGTCGCACTGACCCTTGTCCAGGAACGACTCGATGGCCTCCACGCAGTCCTGTCGCACGCTGTCCTCGATCTGGCGTACGAACCGCGGCGAGAACGCGATGTTCATCATCCGCCGGTACTCCCCGTGCAGCGGCGGGTCGATCATGGTGGGGATCCACTGCCAGTCGGGGTGCGGCACCGTCGGGATCGTGGCGCTGCTGCTGAAGATCTCCGGCGTCTGGTACGCCTCGCGCACCAGCTCGGAGGTGAGCAGCATCCAAAAGCCCGGGCCGTACGTGGAGTAGGCCGTGGGGCCTTGCGCACGCAGCTTGTCGAACTCACTGAAATAGCTGCAACGCCGGCTTCGGGGTGGTGTAGTCGAAGTGGACGACCGGGCACCCGGCCGCCTGGGCGCGCTTGATGCGGTCCTCCGCGTCGCGGGCGTCCTCGGGCGAGAGGCCGGCGCTGGGGCTGTGGTCTTGCATGATGCACTCCTGGTGAGGTGGCGACGGATGGTGCGAGACGGTCAGTGGCGGACCGCCGGAGGGACGTACGCCCCGCCCGGCGGAGTGGAGATGATCGGCACGAAGGTGGCGACCTTGATGTGGTGCTCCATGAAGGTGAGTTGCCAGGAGTTCCCGGCTCGTCGCAGCTGAAGGTCGTAGGTGGCGACCATGGTGAGCACGTGCTCCGGCTCGTCGGTCACGACCTGGTGCGAGATCAAGTAGACCTGGGCCGTGGCCTCGTCCCCGGAGATATCGATGCCGTAGGGGGTCACGTTGTGGTGCTGCCAGGCCAGGTGTGCGGTGTTCTCGATGATGTAGTCGACGACGGCTTGCGGCCCTTCCACCCGGGTCCGGCCGTTGTGGTATTCCACCGCGAAGTCGTCGGCGAACACCTCCCGCAGGCGATCCCACTGTCGCGAGTCGATGAAGGAGGCGTAATCGGTGATCACGCGGCGGATGTCGAGATCGTCGGTCACCCGCTGCAACTGAGCCACGAGCTGCTCGTTCATGTCGCGATCTCCTTCCGGTGGTGGACTTGAGTCCAGCCTAATTCCTCATGATAAATAGGTCAAGGGTTTCAGGCGATGGTGTAGCCGCCGTCGACCGGGATGGTGGCGCCGGTGACATAACTGGCGTCATCGCTGTTCAAGAAGGCGATGACGCTGCCGATCTCCTCGGGCTGCGCCCCGCGCCCCAACGGCAACACGTCGCGGAATCCGGCCATCAACTCGGCCGGATCACGGTCTTCGGCTCCGGGGAAGAACGAGGCCAGCATCGGCGTCTCGACCATGCCCGGAGCCACCACGTTGACCCGGATGCCGCGCTTGCCCCCGACGATCGCCAGCGAACGGGCGAGCGGCGGCAAGGCGCCCTTGGTCATCGAATACAGCGGCGCGCGTCCCGAGCCGACCAGCGCCGCGGCCGTGCTCGTCATGGTCACACTGCCCTTGCCGCCCGCCTTCTCCAGCAGGTCGAACCCGAGCGTGGCCGAATAGAAGGCGCTCTTCATGTTGACGTCCATCGACTGCTGCCAGGCTGCCTCGTCGATGTCCAGTCCAGGGGCGCCCGGGATACCCACCTGATAGTGCACCGCGTGCAGCACTCCGTGCTCATCGCCGATGCGCGCGAACAGTGCCCGCAGGGCATCGACATCCGTGGCGTCCACCCGGACCCCGACGGCGCTCCCGCCGGCCGCCACGATCTCCGCGGCCACCGCCTCGGCGCTCGCCTCATCGAGATCGGCCACCCAGACATGAGCGCCTTCGGAGCCGATGCGCAGCGCGGCCGCGCGTCCCATGCCGGAGCCGGCACCGATAAGCAGCACCACCCGGTCGACGTACCTGTTCATGGTTGTGCCCCTGACCTCTCGAAACTTCAGTAGTTGCGTGACCAGACGGACTTGCGCCGGGTGTACTCCTCCAGCGCAGGACCACCCAGGCTGCGGCCGTACCCGGACGCCTTCGCGCCGCCGTACGACACTGCCGCATCGGTCACCTGATAGCAGTTGATCCAGACGGTGCCGGCGTCCAGCGCCTCGGCGGCCCGGTTGGCGCGCGCGATGTCGGTGGTGAAGACCCCGGCGGCGAGACCGAACTCCGTGTCGTTGGCCAACCGGTACGCCTCGCCCTCGTCCTCAAAGCTCAGGATCGACATGACGGGGCCGAAGATCTCCTCGCGGGCGATCGTCATCTGATTGCGTACGCCCGAGAAGATCACCGGGGCCTGGATGTTGCCCCCCGAGGCGGGCACCTCGCCCTCGTGCTCCAAGGTGGCGCCTTCGCTCTGGCCGAGCTCCACATAGTGGCGCACCTTGGCCAACTGCTCCGGGGTGATCAGGGGACCGAGTTCGCTCTCGGGGTCGAAGGCATTGCCCACCGGCAGTGCTTGCGACAACTCGACGCAGGCCCGCACGAAGTCGTCGTGGATGTCGCGATGCACCAGCGTGCGAGTGCCTGCCGTGCAGACCTGTCCCGAGTTGTTCCACACCGACCGCGTGGCTGCGGCAGCCGCGGCCTCCAGGTCGGCGTCAGGGAAGATCAGCACCGGCGACTTGCCGCCGAGTTCGAGATTGACCTTCTTGAAGGTCTGAGCCGCGGCAGCCGCGAGCGCTCGTCCCGTGCCCACCGAGCCGGTGAAGGAGAGCCGATTGATGCCGGGGTGGGCGACCATGGCCGAGCCGACGACGCCGTCGCCGTGCACCACGTTGAACACGCCGGGGGGGATCCCGGCCTCGAGGGCCAGCATCGCCATATAGGTCGCACTCAAGGGGGTGTGCTCTGCCGGCTTGAGGACGACCGAGTTGCCCGCCGCCAGCGCGGGTGCCACCTGGGCGAAGATGGCGCCCGGCCCGTTCCACGGCTTGATGACTCCCATCACGCCGATCGGCTCGACGCGCTCCTGCACGACGTATTCAGGGCCGACGGGGGGCAACTGGCCTACGAGCTTCGTGGGCCAGCCCGCGAAGTAGCGCAACGCGTTCGCGGAGTACTGCGCGATGAAGGACGCGTACCTGCGCAGGATCCCCGCGTCGAGCGCATCGAGGTCACCGATGACCTCCCCATGCTCCACGAGAAGATCCGCCAGTCGATGCAGGCGCGCCTCCTGCTCGCGCGGCGCGAGGCGGCGCCACCTCCCGTCGTCGAAGGCACGCCTGGCCGCCTTCACCGCCGAGTCGAGATCTTCAGCCGTGCCGTTGGCCACGGCCCCGAAGGTGCGCCCCGTCGAAGGGTTCACCATCGCGCGCTCTCCCCCAGCGACGGATCCCCTCGACTCACCGTCGATGACATGCGGCACTACACCGGCACCGATGAAGTCGGCTGCGGCACTGGAGAGCTGGCTCCCGTCGAATTCGACGGATGAGGTTGCGCGCGGATCGGTCGCAATGGCGGTCACGGCTGAAGATCTCCTTCTCGTGAGTGCGGCTGGCGCTATCAGGATGGCCGGTTGGCCGACAACGTGGTGCGCACCTCGTCCATGAACGGCTCGAAGTCGACCTCGTTGTCTTGCGCCCAGGCGGAGAAGTCGGCGTAGTCGACCTCGACGTCGTAGTCGAGTTCACCGACCTTGGCCCTCCAGGCGTCCGACGTCGAGCGGATCTGCTCCACGAGACCGGCTCCGTCCGTGATCGCCGAGTTCTTGGCGACCGCGTCGAGGAACTCGTCGTTGCCCTCGTCCAGAGCCGCCTGAGACGCCTCGTCCAGTCCGGCGATGCTGCCGCCCTTGCCCTCGACCTCGCCGAGGACATCGCGGTACATGCCCACGAGACCTTCCATGTTCGACTCGATGAACACGTCCGAGCGGTCATAGAGCAGTTGCTGCGCGACCAGGGGCAGTCCCTCGTACACCTCGGTGTTCACCGAGAGCGCCGAGGGGACCTGTCCGAAGTGGGTGTTGCGATCCAAGATCGCGTGCGGAGCGACGGAGAGCAGATCCGCGAGCGACACCACGGTGATCCCGGCGAAGGCGCAGTCGAGCACACCGCGTTGCAGTGCCTCGTAAATCTCTTCGTACGCCAGCGAGACCGGGGTCATCCCCATCGCCTTGGCCTCGGCCGAGTGCGCAGCACCGGAGATGCGGACCTGTGCTCCCTTGAGGTCGGCGGCCGTACGCAGTTCCTTGCCGCAGTAGATGCCGTTAATGCCACCGGTGAAGGCCGGCGCCAGGATCGTCAGATCGCGAGCAGCGAACTCCTCTTGCACCTGCTCATTGCCGACGGCGATCTCCGAGATGTAGCCGTGCGGCGTCATGATCATCTCCAGCGGAGAGCCGTTACCCATAAACGACGTGTCGCTCAAGGCCGCGTAGGCGGGATACGTGTCCGGTTCGTATCCCGCCATGACGCTGCCGAGATCCAGGCGGCCGTCGGCGATCGCCTCGTCCACCTCGGGCGCAGGAGCGACCGCGTTGGCGAAGGTCACGTTGAACTTGATCTTGCCTCCCGACCACTCTTCGACTGCAGCGAAGTAGTCCTCGAAGTTCTTGCCCACGGGCGAGCCCTCGGGGGCCGGGGACTGCGTGTTCAAAGTGATCTCATCGATCTCTTCGAAGGCGGCCTGGTACTCCTCCATGGAGGCGCCGAACGCGACCCCTTCGCCGTCTGACCTAGTGGCGGACTTCTCGTCCCGCTCAGCGCAGGCGGTCAGCGCCAGGGCAACGGTGGCGAATACAGCCACGCCGCGCGCTCGGCGCGATGGGGAGATGATGCGCATGGACTGGTCTCCTTCGATATGAGATCTCGGACCGCGTGACTGCGGTCACAGGGATCCTATTCCTCATGAGGAATAAGGTCAAGGGCGTTGTTCGTTCTGAATCTCGGTGACCTTGGCCATGAAGTCGGTCAGGTCGACCTCGTTCTCCTGCGCCCACGCCGGGAACTCGTCGTACTCCACCTCGGTGTCGTAGCCCAGTTCGCCGACCAACGCGCGCCACTTCTCTGACTTCTCGCGGATCTGCTCGATTAGGCCGGCTCCGTCTTCGATGGCCGCGTTGTCGGCGATCGCCTCGAGGAAGTCCTCGTTGCCCTTGTCCAGGGCAGCCTGCGCATCAGCATCCAGGCCGGCGATCGTGCCGCCCTTGCCCTCGACCTCACCCAAGACGTCGCGGAACAGGCCGACGAGGGAGTCCATGTTGGACTGCACGAAGACGTCGAGCCGGTCGAAGAGCAGTTGCTGGGCCACGAGAGGCAACTTGTCCCACGCTTGTTGGCTCATCACCAGCGTCGAGGGCACCTGAGCAAAGCTCGCCTCGTTCGACAAGATGAGGTGCGGCGACACCGAGAGCAGATCCGCGAGACGGACGACCGTCACGCCCGCGAACGCGCAATCCAGGACACCGCGCTGCAGGCCCTCGTAGACCTCCTCGAAGGTCAGCGAGACCGGCGACATGCCCAGCGCCTTGGCCTCAGCGGCATGCGCCGCACCAGAGATCCGCACCTGACTGCCCTTGAGGTCCGCCAGGCTGCGCCGCTCCTCAGTGCACAAGATGCTGTTGACGCCGCCGGTGAACGAGGGCACTAGCAACTTGAGGCCCGCGTCAGAGAACTCCTTCTGGACCTGCTCGTTGTCCCACACGATCTCGGTGACGTACCCATGCGGCGTCATGATCATTTCGAGCGGGTTGCCATTGCCCATGTAAGACGTGTCGCTCAACGCTGCATAAGCGGGGTACTTGTCGGGCTCGTAGGCCGCCATCACCAAGCCCATGTCCAAGCGGCCGTCCGCGAGAGCGTCGTCGGTCTCCGTGGCAGGCGCCACCGCGTTGGACCAGGCCACCTCGAAGGTGATCTTCCCGTCCGACCAGTCCTCGATCGCAGCGAAGTAGTCCTCGTAGTTCTTGGTGATCGGCGACCCCTTGGGCGCGGGCACTTGGGTGTTGATCTTGATCGGGTCGACGTCGGCGAACGCCGCCTGGAAGTCTGCCTTCTCGGTGCCGAACTCCACACCCTCGCCGCCACTGGCGTCGCCCTCAGTGCCGCTCTCGGCACACGCTGACAGGGCCAAGGCGCCGGCAGCGATCAGGGCGGCTGGCCGGAGCCAACGGTTCGCGGAACGTGTGCGCATCTGTGATCTCCTCTGTTGACAGCCACGGAGCGTGGTGACGTGGATCACAGGTTAATTCCTCATGATGATTGCTGGCAAGCAATTCTCATGAGATTTATGGAATTACTTCCCCATCGAGTCCGGGATGAAGGTGGCCACCTCCGGGAAGAAGATCAACAGCAGCGACACCAGCACGGCCATCGGCAAGAACCAGGTTGCCGCCATGAACACGTCGCCCATGGACACCTTCTGACCTCTGTTGACCTCGGGGTCCTTCACGATGCTGTAGATGATGAAGGCGAGAATGCCGACCGGGGGCGAGACCACCGCGAGTTCCCCCATGAAGACCGCGAAGACGCCGAACCAGAGCAGTGAGATGTCGAGCGCCTGCAGCGTCGGGATCAGGATCGGAACCGTGAGGACGAGCATCGGCAGCGGCTCGAGGAACGTGCCGAGCACTAGGTAGACGAGCAGCATCATCAGCAGGAAGCTCGTACGCCCGAGATTCATCGACTCGACCATCTGACTGAATCCAGTGGTGATCCCGGTCAGCACCATCATCCGGGAGAGCATCTCGACCCCGACGAGCATGAAGAAGATCGCACCCACGCTGCTGACCGTGGCAACTGCCGCATCGGCGACGGCTCGCCATGGGCCCGAGTTTCGGCGCCAGATCATAGCCACGATGAGTGAGACGAGAGCAGCAGCGGCGCCGGACTCCGATGCGGTGAAGACTCCCGAGAAGGTGCCCCAGATGATGATGCCGATGATCATCGGAACCGGCCAGATGGGCACGAGCGAGCGCCAGCGTTGAGCCCAGGAATAGGACTCCGGCTCCTCCCCTCCTCGCCCACCCCAAGCGGGCTTGAACGTCGCGAAGGCCACGATCATGATCGTGAACAGGATCGCCACCATGACGCCTGGCCCGATGCCCGCCATTAACTGCGGCCCGACGGGGACCTCCGCGATGCCTGCATAGATGACCAGCATGATGCTGGGCGGGATCAGTTGGCCGGGCAGTCCGGCGACGATCACCGCGCCGATCGCCATCCGTTTGTCATAGCCGGCTTTGAGCATCTCGGGGATGCCGATGCGAGCCAGCGCATAGGTCGTTCCCACCGACGATCCGCTCACGGCCGCGAGGCCCGAGCCCGCCAGGTTGGTGCCGACTGCCAGGCCGCCGGGCAACCAGCCGAGCCAACGCTGAGCGGCCACGTACAGTGCCTCGGTGAGGCCGGCCTTCCAGAGCAGAAGCCCCATCAGGATGAACATCGGGATGACGCTCAGGCTCCAGGTCGCTGTCTCGGAGTAGGGCATGGTGGCCAGCGACGACTCCACGAGCATCCAGCCGCGCATCGCGAACATGCCGAGCAGCGAAGGGATCATCATCGCCAGCGCGACCGGCAGCCGCAGGAAGATCAGGACCAGCATCTGCAAGCAGGCGATGACACCGATCGCTTCGGGCAAAAGAGGCATGAAGATGCCGATCGTCAACGCGATCAGCAATCCGATGGCGATGACGAACGTCAGCCACGATCCCGAACCTTTAGGCGGCTCGGTCGCGTCTTCGGCTGGTACGACGGGCAGGGTCTCGGCAGTCATCTCAGCGGTCCTCTCGCGCAGCAAGGACCTCGTCCTCGTCGACGCTTTTGAGCTCGGCCTCTTCGAGGCTGTCATCCACGCCGTGGGTGAAGACCCGGATCGTGGCATAGGCGTACTGCACGGTCATCACGGCGAAGGCGAGCGGTGCCAAGAAGTACACCGGCCACGCCGGCAGCGGGGAGACCCCCGCGTGCTTCTTGAACTCGAAGGCCTCGACAGCCTCCCCCCAGCCGTACCACGCCAGCCCGATGCTCAGCACGACCGCAGCCGCGTACAGCGAGGCCAACACGGGACGCTTGGTCACCTCCGGCAACCGGGTGAAGATCAGGTCCGCGGCGATGTGCTGGCCTCTGCGCTGGGCCGCCATGAAGCCAAGGAAGGCCAGCGTGGGCATGTACCAGTACTGGGTGATCTCAAGGGTGTATTCGATGGGTTGTTTGAAGTAGGTCCGCAGCACGGCGTTGGCGGTGATCTGCAGCATCATCAAAAACGTGATGATCACGGCAGGGACCTCGATAGCAAGATCCCCGGCCCTCGCCCAGGCTGAGCGACCCGTTGAGCTGATGTCCATCCGAACTGCCTCCCGGCACTGTGCTGTTGTGACCGCGGTCACGCTCGTGGAGGAGTGAATCAGCGACGCCGGGTCACTGTCAATATTTCTCATGATAAATACAGCCAACTCTCTTCAATCCCGGTGATCGACATGGCAAGGTGAGCGCATGCGTGCGATCACCATGGAGTCGTTCGGTGGGCCTGATGTCATGGCGCTCACCGAGTTGCCGGATCCCGTTGCAGGCGAGGGCGAGGTGGTCATCGAGGTGGCGGCGACTGCCGTCAATCGCGCAGACACCTTGCAACGGCAGGGCTACTACCCGCCGCCGCCCGGCGTGACGGACGTCATGGGCCTCGAGTGCGCGGGCACGATCGTCGAGGTCGGCCAAGCGGTCGAACGGTGGCAGGTCGGTGACCGAGTGTGCGCTCTGCTCGCCGGAGGCGGGTACGCCAGCAGGGTCGCGGTGCCTTGGCAACAGGTCATGCCCGTGCCCTCGAATCTCGACCTTCCAGCCGTCGCTGCGCTGCCGGAGGTCTCCGCGACGGTGTGGTCGAACGTGTGGATGACGGCGCGGTTGCAACCGGGCGAGACGCTGCTGGTCCACGGCGGGGCTGGCGGTATCGGCAGCTTCGCCATCCAGTTGGCGACCGCCCTGGGGCATCGCGTGATCACGACCGTGGGAAGCGACGAGAAGGCGAACACGGCGCGCGGCCTGGGCGCCGACCTAGCGATCAATTACCGCACCGAAGACTTCGTGGCCGCGACCAAGGAAGCCACCGACGGTCGCGGTGTCGACGTCATCCTCGACAACATGGCGGGTTCGTACCTCGCACGCAACCTGTCCACCCTCGCCACCGGTGGCCGACTCGCGATCATCGGCATGCAGGGCGGCACGCGCGCCGAACTCGACATGGGCAAGTTGCTGGTGAAGCGAGCCGCGGTGATGGCGACCTCGCTGCGGCCTCGGCCGGTGGCAGAAAAGGGCGCGATCTGTCGCGAGGTGGAGGATTCGATCTGGCCCCTGGTGGAGTCGGGACAGATCCTCCCGGTCATCGATCAAGTCATGCCGCTCTCGGAGGTCGCACAGGCACACCAGCGGCTTGAGGCAAGCGAGCACACCGGCAAGATCGTGCTCATTCCCTGACGCCGCGCCACACGAGCCAGCAAGCGACAGCGACACCGGCCACGACCGCTTGGGTGCCTAGCAGCCCCGCGGTCACGCCCCACACATCGCCGAGCGCGCCGATCAGCGCTGCGCCCACGGGACGGGCGCCCAGCCAGCACAGGAACCACAGCGCGGTCACCCGTCCGCGCAGACCAGGCGGCGTCAGGAGTTGGAGCAACGTGGCGTTGCTGGCGTGAGCGATCGTCATGCCCACACCCGCTAGGGCCATCCCCGCGAGCGCGAGTCCCACCGAGCCCGAAATCGTGACCACGAGGAGGCCCGCGGACATCAGCAGCAGCCCGCCTGAGGCACCGTGAGCGTGCCCCAACCTGCGGCGTACGGTGCCCAGTGCGAGCAGACCGAGCACGCCACCGACACCGAACGAACTGGCGATCCAACCGGCCATTCGTACCTCGCCCAACTGGGCCGCCAAAGCAGGCGCCAACGTGACGCCGGGCTCCGCGCCGATGCCGATAGCGGCGGCACCCACCAGCACCAGCAGCAAGGGCTTGTTCTGCCACAGATGGGCGATTGCGGTCGCGAGTCGCACCGAGCCGGCCTCATCCTCGGCAGCGAGGCGCTGCGGCAATCGCAACCAGGCCATCACAGCGGCGCAGCCGAAGTTCAGCAGAGCCGCACACAGGCAGGCGCTCGCCGGCCCGGCGATGAGGAGCAGGAGCCCCGCCAGAGCCGGACCCAGCGCTCGCGCGACCATCAGCGGTACGGAGTTCAGCGGGATGGCGACCGCGAGTTCGTGAGGTTCGACAAGGACCGTGAGCACCGCTGATGTCGACGCCGAACCGACCGAGAAGCCCAGGCCGACCACCAACGAGGCGAGCAGCACGGGCGTGGGGCCGGCCAGCCCGGAAGGCCCGCCGACGGCGAGCAGCCAGCACCCCAGCAGGGTCGAGCCAGCGCCGGTGAGCAAGAAGCCCGACACGATCAGAGTCGCGACGTGCCCTCGGTCGGCGAGCACTCCCGAGAGCGGCGTGAGGAAGAATTCGCGGCAGGAATTGCGCGACCGTGATCAGGGCGACCGCTGCGACCGAGCCGGTGGCCTCGTACATGACGATGGCGGAGACCACCGCGAAGGCCCAAAAGCCCAGATACGCGGCGGCGCGCGCCCACAGATAGGCGCCCATCGATCTGCTGAAGGCCAACTGTCCCGCCGAGCGCGGATGCTCGACGACGCCCTTCACCACGACAGTCTCATCCGGCATCGAAGAGCCGTCAACAATTTCTCATGATATTTGTGGCGCGGTCGGTCGGTTGCGGTCTAGCCTCGTCCGATGAGCACCGACGAGCCGGTTCACTACGTTGTCGACGGTCCCACGGCGTACGTCACGATGAACCGCCCGGAGTTCGCCAACGCGCAGAACTCGGCGATGACGTACGCACTCGACGACGCGTTCAGCCGCGCCGTCGACGACGTCGAGGTCAAAGTGATCGTGCTGCGCGGCGCCGGTCGGCATTTCTCGTCAGGCCACGACATCGGTACGCCAGGGCGAGATGTCGATACCTCATTCGAGCGGCGCGCCGTCTTGCATTGGGACCATGTGGGTCAGCAGGGCGTCGAGTCCCGGTGGGCCCGAGAATCCGAGGTCTATCTCGGTATGTGCCGACGGTGGCGTGAGGTGCCGAAGCCGACGATCGCGATGGTCCACGGTGCCTGCATCGCCGGGGGGCTGATGCTCGCATGGGCCTGCGACTTCATCGTGGCATCCGATACCGCTTACTTCCGCGATCCGACCGTGGCGATGGGGATCCCTGGCGTGGAGTTCTTCGCGCACCCCTGGGCGCTGAATCCCCGTGCCGCCAAGGAACTGCTCTTCACTGGCGAGGCGATAAGCGCCGAACGTGCCTATGCCCTCGGCATGGTGAACCGCGTCGTGCCCGAGCCTGAGCTCCAAGAGACGGTTGACCAGCTAGCCAACCGGATAGCCCAGATGCCCCGCCTCGGTCTGGCGCTCGCCAAGAAGGCGGTCAACCAGGCAGAGGATCTGATGGGGCTGCACGCCGGGATGGATGCTGTCTTCGGTCTGCACCACGCGGCACACGCGCACAACGCGGAAGTCTTCGGGGACAGCTTGGCCAGAGGCGTGTGAGAGCCGCCTGTCGGAATCGAACCGACGACCTAATCATTACGAGTGATTCGCTCTACCGACTGAGCTAAGGCGGCCAGCTGCTGAGCCGAGGACGGCTGCGCAACGCGGCGAGTATAGAGAGTCCACGCGGCCAGCCCGCAATCGGGACATCAGGGCGCGAACTCCACGGTCACCGCGACATGATCTGAGCCGAGATCGGACAACGTACGCAGCCGGACGGCCGTCAGGGAGGCCGAGGCCAGCACCCAGTCGATGGTCCCGCCGTGCCTGCCGGTGCCGCCGACCGGTGCGCCGAGGGTGTCGTACGGATTCATCAACCCAGCAGCGGATACCCAGCGCACGGGGTAGCCGTCCCCCTCATAGCGGACGTTGAAGTCCCCCGGCACGAAGACCGGGCCCCGGGCCGACAGTCGCGCGACCAGGCCGCCCAGGTTGCGGAGGTACTCGTGCAGGTCGATGCCCACGGGATTGGGATGGACCGCGATCACCGAGACGACGGCGCCGGTGTGCGTACGCAGGGTCGCCCAGTTGGCCCGGCGCAGCCGCCACGAGGGGAAGCGCAGGTCGGGTTCGGCCGACATGTGGGCCGAACCCGACGCCAGCAGCGTCCAGTCGTCGCGCCACAGCACGGCCGTGTCCTGCGCGTGCCGGGGCTCAACCGGCAGCCAGGCCCGATAGCCGGCAGGCGCCAGCGTCGACGCCGACTTGTCGTACGTCTCGCTGAGCCCGATCAGATCGGGTTGGTGCCTGCGAACGAGGGTCCGCAAATCGTCGCGCCAGGATGGGTTCTCCGACCAAAGGTTGAACTGCGACACCGCCACGTTCGCTGGCAAACCTGGCACCAAAGTCGGGGTCGGAGTGGGAGAGGATGGCAGCGGCTGCCGCGGCGGCTCGCCGACATCGCGCAACGCAAGCAGCCCCGCCGCCGCACCCAACACGAGGGCGATCAGCAGCAGGGCTACGAGCCGGAACCGACCGGGATGAGATGAGTCAGCGATGCGGCCACGCTACGGCAGGGGCGAGAACCGCTCAGGCTGCGACGGGGCCGCGTGCGCCCCACAACTGCTCCGACCCGCACCAGCACTCATAACGTACGACGGCACCGTGCTCGGTGTTGTCGAGGCCGCGGATCTGGCTTTCGAAGATCAGGTGGTGTTTGCCGCAGGCGGCACAGGTGGCGTCGAACATGGCGACCTCCTCAAGATCAGTGAGTGAACGATTGGCAGAAGTCTCGCTGGACCGAAGCGATAGGGGTAGCCTCACTTTCCAGTAACTTCCCAAGGACTTGCCTATGCTTTCGCTGCATCAACTCACCTGCTTCCTCGCGACGTACGAAGCCGGCTCGCTGACCGCCGCCGCCGCCGACCTCGGCTACGCCCAGCCCAGCGTCTCGGAGCAGATCCGCTCGCTGGAGAAGTCCCTGGGCGTCACGCTCTTCGAGCGAGTAGGAAGAGGCGTCCTCCCCACGTCGGCCGCTGAGTCACTGCGACCGTACGCAGAAGCAACCCTCGCAGCGGCCGACCAAGCCAGGCGCGCCGTGCAGGCGGTGAAAGAACTCGAGACAGGCACCATCCGCTTCGGTGTCTTCGGCATCTCCCGGCTCTACCTCAGCGCCACGCTGATCGGCGACGTGCTGGACCGCTACCCCGGAGTCCGCGTCGAACTCATCGGCCAGAACTCCTCCGAGGTCCTCGACGACCTGCGCCGCGGCCGGATCGAGGCCGCCCTCGTCGCCTCACCGGCCAGCACCGAGGGCCTGGAGATCATCCCGGTCGCACGAGACGAATTGGTCTATATCTCGGTCCACCCCGAGCGCGTGGCAAAGCCCGTCACCGCCAAACGGCTGGCCGAGTCGCCGATGGTCCTGCCTGAGACGAGTTTCGCCTCGGTCGACGCGACCCGCGGGCGGCTGCGGCAGATGGTGCACGAGGCCGGCTTCAACCCGCGTACGCGTGTGGAGGTGGAGGATGTCGAGACCGCCGTCGAGGTGGCCGGGGCCGGCTACGCCGACACCGTCATCCCTCGAGGGGCGGCCAACGCGATCCTGCCCAGACTCGCACCGGACGCGGGCTTCGTCAGCCTCAGTCCGGCCCTCTACGAGACCTTCGCGATCGTGCACCGCACGGGCGCGCACCTGAGCCCGGCCGCGCAACTGATGATCAAACTCGCGACCGAACGGATCCTGCAGGTCGCCGAGCCTCTGCGCTGAGCACCGGCCCAAGGCTCAGCAGCTCAACCCGTCATCCGGCACGGTCCCCTCGACCAGGTAGTCCTCCACCGCCAGATCCACGCAACGGTTGCCCGAGTTATAACCCGTGTGCCCATCCCCGTCACGCGAGACCAGCACCCCGGACTCCAACTGAGCGGCCAATGCCTCGGCCCATTCGTACGGTGTCGCCGGATCACGCGTCGTCCCGATCACCACGATCGGCGCCGCACCGGCCGCACGGATGTCGAGTGGTGCGAGTGTCGAGCGCGCCACCTGCCCCTTGCAGCCGGCCAGCATCCAGGCGAACGTACGCCCCAGAGTCGGGGACGCCTCCTCGAACTCCGGCACCGCCGCGTGGATCTTGCGCGGCCCGATCGCCCACGGATCGTCGAGGCAGTTGATCGCGAAGATCGCTTCCGACGAGTTGTCCTCATACGTGCCGTCGCCGTTGCGCGAGGCGTACAGGTCGGCGAGGTTCAACAGCCCGGCACCGTCTCCCTTGAGGGCATCGGCCAAGGCGGTGTCCAGGATGTACCAGTAGTCCTTGTTGTAGAGCGGCGCGATCAGGCCATAGAGCGCCCGGCCCTGGGTCAGCTCGCGATCGGTGCCGGTGCCGAGCGGCTCTTGATCCGTCTCGGCGAGGAGCTCCTTGATCGTGGCCAGCCCCTCGTCGACCGAGTCGCCCAGGAAGCAGCCCCCTCGATCCACGCACGCTTGGACGTACGCCGAGAGCGCCCGCTCGAAACCCCGTGCCTGCCCGAGCGTAATGTCGCGCGAGGACAGCGACACGTCGAGCGCCCCGTCGAGGACGAAGCGACCGACTCGGTCGGGGAAGAACTCGGCGTACGTCGCCCCGAGACGGGTGCCGTAGGAAGCCCCGAAGTAGTCCAGGTGCTCTTCGCCGAGAGCCGCGCGCAGGACATCCATGTCACGCGCCGCCTCCTGGGTGGTGACGTGGGAGATCAGGTCACCGGTGTTGTCCACACAACCCTGGCCGAAGTCACGCAACGAATCGAAGAACTCGGCCTCCTCCTCGGCATCATCGGGGTCGGGATCACCCGCGAGATAGTCATCGAGCGCCCCGTCGGAGAGGCAGTCGACCGGGCTGCTCTCCCCCGTGCCGCGCGGGTCGAAGCCGACGATGTCGTACGACTCGAGCAGCGCCGGACGAAACACCTGCTCGGCGGCGGCCGCATAGGAGGTCCCCGGGGCTCCGGGACCACCCGGATTCACGACCAGCGATCCGATCGGGGTGCCCTGGGCGCGCACCCGCAACAACGCGATCTCCACGGTCTCACCGGTCGGGTCGGCGTAGTCGACCGGCACGGTCAGGGACGCACATTCGTACGCACTGCGGCACCCCTCCCAGTCCAGCGACTGGCCGTAGAACTCGGCCAACTCGGGCTCTGGCGGCTCCACCGCGGCGCTGGAGGTCGCAGACGGCGAGCGGGTCGGGAAGGTGGGCTGCGCGATCGGTTTGGAGGCTTCGTACGTGATCGCGATGCCCACGCCGATCAGCGCCAGCACCATCATGGTGACGAGCACGGGCACCAGCCAGCGCGGTTTGGTGGACTCCATCACTTCGCTTCCATGCCGGCGAGCCACAACCCCACCATCATCGACTCCAACGCAAGCAACGGCGGCACGTTGAACTCCAGCAGTTGTTCGCGAGCCGCGAAGATCATCTCGATCCGCGCCAGGTTGACCTCCGCAGAGGCGGCACCGGCCAGGTCCTGGACCTGGCGGCGCAGGTCCTCGTTGACCAACTCGGCACCGCTTGCAGCCGCGATCCGCAGCGCGTCACGATAGACCGACGCGAGATCCATCAGGCCGCGATCCACGACATCGCGCACCTGCCGGGTCGCGCGCTTCTTCTGGTCGCGCTCCAGTGCCGCGAGCGCCGGGGCGTACTCTCGCGGCCGACGGCCGCCCTGCACGACGCCGTACGCCGACGCGAGGGCGGTCTTCTCCCGCTCGTCCGCCTCGTCGGTAAACGCCTTCGCCTCGGCCTTGGCTGCCTCGTTGACCGTCTCGGCCGCGGACATCGCGGCACCCAGTGACGTCAGGCCGAACGGCAACGTGACGACGCTGTGGCGGCGCTGCATGGTCTCGTCGTCGGTCGCGAGCGCACGCGCGCGGCCGATGTGTCCCTGCGCTGCACGAGCGGCCGTGTGAGCGCGTTGCCGGTCAGCCCCTTGGGCTATCAGGAATGCCTCGACGTCGCGGGCGTGCGGGGTGGACAACTCGACCATCCGGCAGCGGGAGCGAATCGTCGGCAGCATATCTTCTGCCGTCGGAGCGCAGAGCATCCAGACCGTACGCTCCGACGGCTCCTCGATCGCCTTCAGCAGCGCGTTGGAAGCCTGGTCGGTGAGCCGGTCTGCGTCCTCGATGATGATGATCTGCCAGCCGCTGCCCACCGGCGTCAGGGCGGCCCGACGAACGAGTTCGCGCACGTCATCGACGCCGATGGTGAGTTGCTGCGTCGCGACCAGTCGTACGTCCGCATGCGTCTTGACCATCACCGTGTGACAGGCGTGGCACTCGCCGCAACCAGCGGCCACACCGCCGGGGCGCTCGCACTGCAACGCCGCCGCGAAGACCAGCGCCAGGTTGGAGCGGCCGGAGCCCGGCGGACCGGAGAAGAGCCAGGCATGGGTCATCCCCTGCCCGGACGTGGCGGCCTGAAGGGCCGTGATCGCCACCTGCTGGCCGACCAACGTGTCCCAGACGGTCATCGGGCCACCTGATCGAGCAGCGGCTCGATCCGAGCGCGTACGGCCGCCGCGATCTCCTCGACCGGTGCGCGAGCGTCGAGCACCAGGTAGTGCTCCGGCGCCGCCTGCGCCATCAGGAGGAATGCCACCCGTACGCGCTCGTGGAACTCCAGCGACTCACCCTCGATCCGGTCGCGCTCCTCGAAGCGCCCCAGCCCGGCGCTCGGCTCCAGGTCGAGCACCACGGTCACGTGCGGACGCAGGTTTCCGGTCGCCCAGCGAGCGACCTCCTCGACCTCCCCGACGTCCAGGGCACGCCCCGCGCCCTGGTAGGCCAGGGTCGAGTCGACATAGCGGTCGGTGATCACGACCTCGCCGCGAGCCAGTGCAGGCTTGACGACGGTCTCCACATGCTCGGCCTTGTCTGCGGCGTAGAGCAGCGACTCGGTGCGGTCGGCGAGCGCGCCGGTGGCCGGGTCGAGCAGGATCTGGCGGATCTTCTGACCGACTGCCGTGTCGCCGGGCTCGAAGGTCGACACCACCGTGACGCCCTGGGACTCCAGCCATTCGCGCAGGAGTCGGGACTGGGTCGACTTGCCCGCGCCCTCACCGCCCTCGAAGCACACGAATACCCCGCGGTCGGAGTAGACGGGATCGGTCACGGCCGTAACCCTACGGGTCGGCACCGACGCCCGACCAAAGTGTGAATTCCTGTCCACACAGGCATTCAGGGGTTATCTGATTGAGGGGCATAGGGGAGGATTGCCCGCGTGTTCTCGATCAAGGCCGTCAGCACCGGCGCCGTAGCCACTGTCGCGGCCGCGTCCGTCCTGGCCGTCACCTGGCATTCGCCCGCAGCCAGCCCGGATGCCCGCGCGCCGCAGCCCACCGTCGTCGCGCCAGCGCCGGGCGCCGCGCCCCTGCCTGTCAACGTGACTTTCGAGGGCGCCGTGTCGAGCTTCAAGACGTCTCGCACGGCCACCATGACGGCACCTGAGATCCCGAGCACCGCACTTGCCGCCTACCAGAACGCCGCCGCCATGATGGCAACCGCGCGACCCGAGTGCGGCCTGCGGTGGGAGTTGCTGGCGGCCGTCGGCAGCGTCGCCTCCGATCACGGGCGCGTGGGTGGCCGGGTGCTCGGCACCGACGGTCGGATCACGCCGCGCCTGCGCGCTGCGGGCGTACGCGGCCCGATGCGGCTGCAGCCCGACGCGTGGGCCGGCATCGGCGTGGACGCCGATAACGACGGCCTGCGCCGCATCGGCGACCTCGACGATGCCTCCCTCGCGGTCGCGGCCGTGTTGTGCCACGACGGCGGTGACCTCGGCCAGCAAGCGGACCGGCGCAAGGCGTTGCGCCAACTCCACACGGGCAGGGTCTACGCGCAGAAGGTCGAGAGCGCGTACGAGCTCTACACCTCGCAGACGTACGCCGACGTCCACGTCACCTCGTACGCCCTGCCGCCCATGGACGTGATGCCGATCGAGACGATCGCGACCGGATTGGCACCGAAGGCGGTCGTCACCGCGTCCACGAGCGCCCCGGTGTTCGTCCTGGCCTCCCAGACGCCGGCGCCCACGACGGCGCCTCCCACCACAGCACCCACGACGCCGCTTCCCACCACCTCGCCGACGGTCGTCCCCACTCCGACCGTCAGCGCGACCCCGCCCGCCCAGACCGCAGCGGAGCTCTGCGGAGCGCACGGTTTCGTGGACCCCGAGCTGGCCGACTGCATCGCCGATCAGCCGGCACTCGTCAACGCACAGATCGCCTGCGCCATGCTCGAGGTCGGCCTCAACGACGTGGCCCGCACCGACGACGACTTCGACCTGTGCGTACGCGAGCAGTTCCCGGCCTGGCATGGCGCCACGACGCCGACACCCTCCGTAGCGCCGACCGAGGTCGCCGTCCTGCCCTCGGCCACCGCGATCCCCTGATCAGGACTTCTTCGCGGCAGCCTTCTTCGTCGTCTTCTTCGCGGTCGTCTTCTTGGCGGCCGTCTTCTTCGCAGTCGACTTCCTGGTCGACTTCTTCGCCGCCCGCTTGGCAGTCTTCTTCGCCGGACCACGAGCGCGCCGATCGGCGAGCAGTTCGGCAGCCCGCTCGGTCGTGATGTCCTCGACCGAGTCATCCTTGCGCAAGGTGGCGTTGTATTCGCCGTCGGTGACGTATTCGCCGAAACGGCCCGACTTCACCACGATCGGCTGACCGGAGACCGGGTCGTTGCCGAGTTCCTTCAGCGGCGCCGCGGCAGCAGCACGACCACGGGTCTTGGGCTGGGCATAGATCGCCAGAGCCTCGTCGAGGGTGATCGTCAGCAGTTGGTCCTCGCTGACCAGCGACCTGGAGTCGGTGCCCTTCTTCAGGTACGGCCCGTAGCGACCGTTCTGCGCGGTGATCTCCACACCCTCGGCGTCCGAGCCGACCACACGCGGCAGCGACAACAGCTTGAGCGCGTCGTCCAAGGACACGGTCTGCAACGTCATCGACTTGAACAGCGAACCCGTACGCGGCTTCGCGGACTTCGACGCGTCCTCGGGCAGCACCTCGGTCACGTACGGACCGAAGCGACCGTTCTTCGCCACGATCTGCAAGCCGGTCTCGGGGTGCGCACCCAGCGCGATCTCCTCCCCTGCCGGATTGGCGAAGAGTTCCTTGGCCTTCTCCAGCGTCAACTCGTCGGGCGGCAGGTCGTCGGGCACGTTGGCCCGCTTGCCCGCAGGGTTGCCTTCGTCGTCGGGACCTTCGAGGTAGGGGCCGTAGCGACCCACCCGCAGCACGATGCCCGACTCCTTGCCACCGATCGGGAAGGTGGCAAGGTCCTTGGCATCGATCTCGCCCAACTCGTTGACCAGGGTGTGCAGACCCGCGACCGAGTCGTTGCCGAAGTAGAACTCCTGCAGTTCGCTGACCCGGTCCTTCTCACCCTTGGCGATGTCGTCGAGGACGTCTTCCATCCCGGCGGTGAACTCGTACGAGATCTGGCGCGGGAAGTGCTCCTCCAGCAGCCGAGTCGCGGAGAACGCGATCCAGGCAGGCACCAGCGCGGTGCCCTTCTTGTAGACATAGCCGCGGTTCTGGATGGTGCCGATGATCGAGGCGTACGTCGACGGGCGCCCGATCTCGCGATCCTCGAGTTCCTTGATCAGCGTGGCCTCGGTGTAGCGAGCCGGGGGCTTGGTCTCGTGACCCTCGGCCGAGATCGACGCGGCCGACACGGTCTCGCCCTGGCTCAGGCCGGGCAGCCGGGTCTCGGCGTCGTCGGCGCGCTTGGAGTCGTCGCGGCCCTCGACGTACGCCTTGAGGAAGCCGTGGAAGGTGATCGTGCGACCACTCGCGGAGAAAACCACGTCCCGACCGTCGGAGGACTGCCCACCCAGGCGGACGGTGACGGAGTTGCCGGTCGCGTCCTTCATCTGCGAGGCGACCGTACGCATCCAGATCAGCTCATAGAGGCGGAACTGGTCGCCGCTCAGGCCGGTCTGCGCCGGAGTCTGGAACGAGTCGCCGGCCGGACGAATCGCCTCGTGCGCCTCTTGGGCGTTCTTGACCTTGCCGGAGTAGACGCGCGGAGCGTCGGGAAGGTATTCGGCCCCGTAAAGGTCGCGCACCTGGTTGCGGGCGGCCGCGATCGCCGACGTCGACAGCGTGATCGAATCCGTACGCATATAGGTGATGTAACCGCCCTCATAGAGACGCTGCGCCACCGACATCGTGGTCGACGCGCTCATGCCAAGCTTGCGCGAGGCCTCCTGCTGCATCGTGGTGGTGCGGAAGGGGGCGTACGGCTGGCGGCGGTAGGGCTTGGACTCGACCGAGCGTACGGAATAGGTCGTGTCGCCCAGAGCGCGTACGAGTGCCTCGGCCGCGGCCTGGTTGAGGTGCAGCTTGCTCTGCGACTTCAGCGTGGCGGTGTTGTCGAAATCCGAGCCGCTCGCGACGCGGGAGCCGTCGATCGAGTGCAGCTTGGCGGGGAACATCCGCGGGTCGTGTTTGTCGCCCGCGTCGAACGTGCCTTGCAGATCCCAGTAGGACGCGACCCGGAACGCCATCCGCTCGCGCTCGCGGTCGACCACGAGTCGGGTGGCCACGGACTGGACGCGACCGGCCGAGAGTCCGCTCATCACCTTGCGCCACAGCACCGGGCTGACCTCGTAGCCGTAGAGCCGGTCCAGGATGCGACGCGCTTCTTGCGCCTCGACCAGATCGTCGTTGATCTGGCGCGGGTTGGCGACAGCCTCTTCGATCGCGGAGCGGGTGATCTCGCCGAAGACCATCCGGTGGACCGGGATGTTCTTGGGCTTGAGTTCGTCGAGCAGATGCCAGGCGATCGCCTCGCCCTCGCGGTCACCATCGGTGGCGAGGTAGAGCTCGTCGGCGTCCTTGACCAAGCCTTTGAGTTTGCGGACCTGGTCGCGCGACTTGGCCGGGACGACGTAATAGGGCGTGAAGTCGTTGTCGACGTCGACAGCCATCCGCCCCCAGGGCTTGTCCTTGATCTTGGCAGGAGTGTCGGCAGCGCTCTGCGGAAGGTCGCGGATGTGACCAATGGACGCCTCGACGACGTACCCCTTGCCGAGGTAGTCCCGGATCTTGGAGATCTTTCCGGGCGACTCGACGATCACCAACTTGTGTGCCACTGAACCTTCGTCCTTCTCGATGCGGTTGAGCCTCCCGAGACCCTTCCGGGCCGACACGGTAGCGCGAACACGCGAAACGGCCACCGTACGGGCCACTTCCTAGCCCAGTTCGAGGAAGCCCTCACCCACGAGTTCGGCCACGACCGGCAGGTAGTGCGCGGTCAACTCCGCGGGGTCGCGCTCCAGCAGACTCGCGAGGGCATCCAGCAATCGAGCGACGCTGAGGTCACCGTCGCTGGCTCCGACGAGTGCCGCCTCGACCGTGTCCACCTGCCGGGCACGGCACAAGCCACGCTGCTGGCGCAGCACGATCGTCTCGGGATCCTCAGCGCCCGGCTGCCCGTGGGACTCCTGGCGTACGTCGGGGCGTACGACCGGGTGCGCATTCAGCAACCCCTGCTCGTCCAGTCCGGCCATCCGCGCCACGGCGTCCCCCCACTTCGCGATCGCAGGCGCGATCGGCTGCTCCACCTCGTAGGGCCACTCGAGCAGTTCGCGCGCTCCAGAGCCTGCCGTACGCACGTTGATCCAACCGAAGCCGATCCCCTCGACCCTCTGGTCGTCGAGCCAGCGCAGCCAAGCGTCGTGCCGGGCCAGATAGTCAGGCCCGCCGTGGTGTCCGGAGTCCTTGAGCCAGAGTTCGACGTACGCCGCCGGGTCGAGCACCTCACGCTGCACCACGAGCGCATCGTCGCCGGGCCGCAACCACTCGGCGAGTCGCTCCTGCCAAGGCGTGTCCTTGCTGATGACCCAGTTGGCCAGCACCTGCAGCCAGCCACCGTCGACCAGGTGCTCCGGTGCCTCGCGGACGATCCGCTCGACGACCGTGTCGCCGGGCAGGCCCGAGTCGCGATAGACCAGACGCTCGGTGTTGGCCGGCGAGATCACGAACGGCGGGTTGGTGGCGATCAGGTCGAACCGCTCCCCCGCGACGGGCTCGAAGAGCGACCCGTCACGTACGTCCACCTGTGCGACCTCGTTGAGCGCGCAGTTGAAGCGAGTCATCGCCAACGCCCGCGGGTTGACGTCGGTGGCGACCACGACGTCACTGTGCGCTGCCAGGTGCAGGGCTTGTACGCCGCACCCGGTGCCCAGATCGAGCGCGCGTGCAACCGGGCGCCGCATCGTGAGGTGGGCCAAGGAGGTGGAGGCCGGGCTGATGCCGAGGACATAGTCGCCGGTCATCACATTGGCGGCGCCGTCCATCCCGGGCGTCAGGTCCGAGACGACCCAGAGGTCGCGCTCCTCCTCGGCGTACGGGCGACAGTCCAGCAGGGCTCGGACCCGCCCGGCGGCGAGGTCGAGGAGCCCGGCGTGCGCGAGCGGCTCGGCCAGGCCGGGCAGCGCGGCGTCGACGGCAGACCTGGCCACGTCGGCCTGCAACAGGAAGAGGCGGATCAGCGCGTCGAGCGCATCCCCCGAACCGGTGGACAGCAGTCCTGGCGCGGTCTCGTTGCGCGCCAGGGCGCCGTGTGCGCGCGGGCCGAGGCGTTCGACGACGTGGTCGAAGGTGAAGTCGGCTGCCAGCAGCGCGTCGCGCAGGCGAGGCGCCAGATCCAGATCGAGTCCGTCCACAAGGTGTCACTGTGCCAGCCGGGCCGCAAAGCCGCTCGCTGGGCGGAGTGTGCACCGGGGCCGAGCAGCAACTCAGCACGCGAAAAGGCCGCTCAGCACCCGGTTCTCCGGGGGCTGAGCGGCCTCTGGTCCGCTCGACTCAGGAAACCTGCGGGGTCATCGACGACGAGCCCGCGTTATCCCCATCGTCCGCGATAGCGACCTCACGCTGCTTGGAGATGAACACCGCGACCGCGATCACCGCCACCGCGACCAGCGCGATGCCGATGCGCAGCGCATCGTTCTCGTCCTTGCCCATGCTCAGCGAGACCACGGCCGACGCGATCAACAACGAGACCAGGTTCATCACCTTGATCAGCGGGTTGATGGCCGGGCCGGCGGTGTCCTTGAAGGGGTCACCCACCGTGTCGCCGATAACGGTCGCGGCGTGGGCGTCGGAGCCCTTGCCGCCGTGGTGGCCGTCCTCGACGAGCTTCTTCGCGTTGTCCCACGCGCCACCCGCGTTGGCCAAGAAGACGGCCATCAGGGTGCCAGCGCCGATCGCGCCGGCGAGGAAGCCAGCGAGCGCCGTGACGCCCAGGCCGAAGCCGACCGCGATCGGGGCGAAGACGGCCAAGATGCCGGGCGTGACGAGTTCACGAAGCGAGTCGCGGGTGACGATGTCGACGACCTTGCCGTACTCGGGACGGCCAGTGCCCTCCATGATCCCGGGGATCTCGCGGAACTGGCGGCGTACCTCCATCACGACCGCACCGGCCGCGCGGCCCACGGCGTTGATCGCCAGACCGGAGAAGAGGAACACCACGGCAGCGCCGAGGAGTACGCCGACCAGCACGGCCGGGTTGTACACGTACAGGTGGGCGAAGTTGAACTCCGCACCCGATTCGGTGATCGCTTCGTTGATCGAGGTGGCGTACGAGCCGAACAGCGCCGTGGCGGCCAACACAGCCGTCGCGATCGCGATGCCCTTGGTGATGGCCTTGGTGGTGTTGCCGACGGCGTCGAGTTCGGTGAGGATCTGCGCGCCCTCGGGGCTGACGTCGCCCGACATCTCGGCGATGCCCTGGGCGTTGTCGGAGACCGGGCCGAAGGTGTCCATCGCCACGATCACGCCGACGGTGGTGAGCAGACCACAGCCGGCCAGCGCGACCGCGAACAGCGACACGGTCAGGGTCGCGCCGCCCAGCATGAAGCCACCGAAGACAGCCGCGCCGATGACCAGCGTGGTGTAGACGGCAGACTCGAAACCAACCGAAAGTCCGGACAAGATCACGGTCGCGGGGCCGGTCAGGGAGGTCTTGCCGACGTCCTTGACCGGGCGGAACTCGGTGCCGGTGTAGTAGCCGGTCAGCGCGAGGATGCCGGCGGCCATCACCACACCGATGACCACGGCGGCCGAGGCGATCACTCGCGGGTCGCCTTCGGCGCCACCCATGTCGATGCCGGTGACATTGTCGAATCCTGCGAAGGTCGACGGCAGGTAGACGTACGACAGCACGACGCTCGCCAGCGCTCCGACGGCGGCAGAGATATAGAAGGCGCGGTTGATGGTGGTCAGTCCGTTCTCACCCGCGCGCGGGCGGGTCAGGAAGACACCGAGGACCGCGGTCAACGCACCGATCGCCGGCACGAGGAGCGGGAAGACCAGGCCCTTGTCACCGAATGCCTGCGAGCCGAGGATCAGCGCGGCCACCAGCGTGACGGCGTACGACTCGAACAAGTCGGCGGCCATGCCCGCGCAGTCGCCGACGTTGTCGCCGACGTTGTCGGCGATGGTCGCGGCATTGCGCGGGTCGTCTTCGGGGATGTTCTGCTCGACCTTGCCCACCAGGTCGGCACCGACGTCGGCCGCCTTGGTGAAGATGCCGCCGCCGACTCGCATGAACATCGCGAGCAGCGCGGCACCGAAGCCGAAGCCCTCCAGCACGTGCGCCGCGTCATCCTTGTAGAGGAGCACGACCAGCGAGGCGCCCAGGAGGCCGAGGCCGACGGTGGCCATGCCGACGAAGGCGCCGGTGCGGAAGCCGACCGTCATAGCCGGGTCGCGTCCCTGAGTCTCGGCAGCGGCGGCGACACGCAGGTTCGCGCGAACGGCCAGAGACATCCCCAGGAAGCCGATGGCAGCCGAGAAGCCGGCACCCAACAGGAAGAACAGGGACCGTCCGATCTTGACGTCCCAGTCGCCCGGGAGCAGCAGCAGCACCGCGAACGCCACGACCGCGAAGATGCCGAGAGTGCGGAACTGTCGGGTGAGGTAGGCGTTTGCGCCCTCCTGCACCGCTTGAGCGATGTTCTTCATGTTGTCGGTGCCCTCAGCAGCCGCCATGACCTGCCGCCAGAACACCACGGCCATGCCCAACGCCGCGAGGGCGATGGCCAAGACGATGATGACCAGAAGCTGGTTGGTGCCGGTGAGATCAGGCGTTCCGACAGCGGGAATGATCCCGGCCATGTGCTGATCCTCCTGTGATGCGGGTCGCATTCGTGTCGCGCGGAGTATCGCACGCGGTGACACAGGCCACAGGAGGCGGGGTCAGGCGGGGACGACCCGCCTTGAGGTTCAGCCGACGGTTTCGGCGGCGAGGGCGTCCTCGGCGGTGGGGTGGATCTGGAAGACCTTAGCCAGACCGGTGATGCGGAAGATCTTGAGCAGACGTTCCTGGCTGCACACCAGGTGGAGGGAGCCGTTGTTGCTGCGGACCTTCTTGAGACCGCCGACGAGCACTCCGAGGCCGGTGGAGTCGAGGAACTCCACGCCGCTCATGTCGACCACGAGGTGATAACGGCCCTGGCCGACCAACTCGGTGATCAGGTCGCGCAACTTGGGTGCGGTGTAGACATCGATCTCGCCGCCCACCGTGATGATGGTTGAGGCGTCGGCGTCGCGAGTCGCCAGTGTCAGATCCACAATCGCTCCTACGGCGCCCCCAGAGAACGCCTTGACCGGGTGGCGTACCACCCCTGATGTTGCCGGGACTATCAAACCACGGCGCCCGGTGAGGTGGAATTCCTGCCCACGGCTACCAAAGTCGAATGTCGGTGCCGTTTGTCAGACTTCACCCGTGCGGGAACGCGGTCGTGGAGGTGAGACGCACTCACCCCAACTGGATGACGCGAGCCAGACCCCGGAAGTTTTCTCCAGAGCCCAGTTTTCTTCCCCGTTGTCCAGATTGGCGGCAGTGCCCACTCGTGGAGAGCGGTTGCGCCATGTGACGGTGCTACCGCCGCGCGCGGCACAGTTCGGCACCTGGCCCCAGTGGGTCGACCCGGACCTGGTCGCTCGGTTGGCGCAGCGCGGGGTCGCATCGCCGTGGTTGCATCAACAGGTCGCCGCCGACGCTGCGTGGGCTGGTACGCACGTCGTGCTGGCCACGGGCACCGCCTCCGGCAAGTCGCTGGCGTACCAACTTCCGGGGCTCTCGGCGATCCGCGCCGAGCGTCGCCCACGCGGACAGCGCGGCGCGGCGGTGCTCTACCTCGCGCCGACGAAAGCCCTGGCCCACGATCAGTGCGCGGCACTGCGCGGGCTCGGCACCGACGTACGCATCGCCACGCACGACGGCGACAGCAGCCAGGACGAGCGCGAGTGGACGCGAGAGTACGCCGAGTGGGTGTTGACGAACCCGGACATGTTGCACCGCTCGATGCTGCCGCGCCACGACCGCTGGGCCGACTTTTTTGCCAAACTCCGCTTCGTGGTGATCGACGAGTGTCACCACTACAGAGGGGTCTTCGGCGCCCACGTGGCGCTGATCCTGCGACGGCTGCGGCGGGTGTGCGCGGCGTACGGCGCCGAGCCGACCTTCGTTCTCGCCTCCGCTACGGCCGCCGACCCGGAGCAGGCGGCTCGGCTGTTGACCGGTCTGGACGTCGTGCCCCTCACCGCCGACGCGTCGCCTCGCGGTGAGGTGACGATCGGGCTGTGGGAACCACCGCTGACCGCGCACCTGGGTGAACAAGGAGCCCCGTCGCGCCGGGCAGCTTCGTCAGAGGCGGCCGACCTGTTGGCAGATCTGGTGGCCGAGGACGTCGCGACGTTGGCGTTCGTACGCTCGCGGCGCGGGGTCGAACAGGTGGCCACCACGGCCGCACGCCTGCTCGACGAGGTTGAGCCCGGGCTCGGCCGCCGAGTCGGTGCCTACCGAGGTGGCTACCTCCCCGAAGAGCGGCGAGCTATCGAGGCCGACCTGCGTGCCGGGCGACTGACCGGGCTCGCGGCGACCAATGCGCTGGAACTGGGAATCGACGTGGCGGGACTCGACGCGGTCCTGCTCGCCGGCTACCCCGGCACCCGCGCAGCGTTCTGGCAACAACTCGGCCGCGCCGGACGCGCGGGCGGCCCTGCGCTCGGGCTGCTGATCGCCAAGGACGACCCGCTCGACACCTACCTGATCTCGCATCCCGAGGTGCTGTTGGGCCAGCCGCTGGAGGCGACGGTCTTCGACACGACGAACGAGCAGGTCCTGGCACCGCACCTGTGCGCGGCCGCTCAGGAGTCCCCGCTGCGAGACGAGGAGGTCGACTACTTCGGTCCCACCGCGCGGGCGTGCCTGGACGCGCTCACCTCCAAGGGGTTGCTGCGGCGCCGGCCGACGGGATGGTTCTGGACCGACCAGCGGCGTGCAGCCGACCTCGCCGATATCCGGTCCACGGGAGGGCGACAGGTGTCCCTGATCGAGCAGGGCACCGGCAGATTGATCGGCACCATGGACGGTGGCGCGGCGCACGCGACCGCTCACACTGGGGCGGTGTACGTCCACCGCGGCGAGACCTGGTGGGTGTCGGAACTGGACCTCGACGACCACGTGGCGCACGTGGCACCGGCCCCTGAGATCACCTACTCCACTACCGCTCGCGACATCACCGAAATCCGCATCACCCGGATGCGCGAGAGCCGACGTTGGGGCAGCGCCTCGGTCAACTTCGGCGACGTCGACGTGAGCAACCAGGTGGTCTCTTTCCTCAAGCGACGCCAACCCGGCGGTGAGATCGTGGCGGAGGAGCCACTCGACCTGCCGCCGCGCTCGCTGCGCACCCGGGCTGTGTGGTGGACGGTGCCCGACGACGTGATGGCAGCCGCCGGCCTGGAGTCCGCCGACCGTCCCGGCGCCGCTCACGCAGCCGAGCACTGCTCGATCGGCCTGCTGCCTCTCGTGGCCACCTGCGACCGGTGGGACATCGGCGGCGTCTCCACCGCGCTGCACGCCGACACCGGACTGCTCACCGTCTTCGTCTATGACGGCTACCCGGGGGGAGCCGGCTTCGCAGAGCGGGGGTTCCGTGCCGCCGAGGACTGGCTGCGGGCAACCCGCGAGACGATTGCCGCCTGCACCTGTGTGTCCGGGTGCCCGTCGTGCATCCAGTCGCCCAAGTGCGGCAATCAGAACAACCCGCTCGACAAGTCGGGCGCCGTGCTGCTGCTCGACATCCTGCTGGCCCGCCATCACTGAACGCGCCCGGCGACATCCCCTACTGTGCACCCATGGTCATCGTGGGCTTGCTCTTCATTCTTCTCGGTGTGCTCGCCATCCTCTCGGGCGTCTTCCTCTCCGAGGTCAGCGCCGACAATCCGGACGCCGTGGCCTGGTTAGGCATCGACATCTCGCCGATGGCGTTCTTCCTGATCGGCGTCGCGTCCGGCGCCGCCGTGATGGCGGGCATCTCGATCCTCAAGTTCGGCACCAAGCGCAGCCTGGCCCACCGTCGCGAACGCAGGGAACTGGCGGCACTCAACGAGAAGCTCGATCGGGTCGAAGCGGACCGCAAGCGCGACGAGGAACACTGACGCGCCATTGCGTCAGCCACTGACGGGCCCGGCCCTGGCGTGACCTTCGAGGTCCCCGCGTTGCCCCAAGGACCGCGGACCTTTGATGCGCGTATGCACCACCACCTCCCGCCGGTCCACGACACACGAGACGACAGCCGCGCCGTTGCGTGCTGCGACGTCGCGGGCGACCTCGCACCCGGCCCGCCCGTCTAGCAGCGCCGCCGCTCCCGCGAGCGCCGCGAGGTCAGCGGCACTCTGGGCTCGGCGATGCTCCACCAGCATGGCCGCCACGACGGTCACAGCGGCGCCAACCAGCAGCAGGACCCCGGCAAAGGCGACCATCAGTTGCGTGCCCGACCCGCGCGCGTTGCGTCGTCTCACCGGTCCTCCTCAGCCAACGCGATCGCCTCGGCACGAAGCCTTACGGAGGGCGCCACCCTGATGGCGAGTCCGGCATCGTCCACGCGTGCTCGGCCCTGCACGGTGACCAACCCGTCGGCGGTGCCGAAGGCGAAGCTGGCCCCCTCGGGCGCCACGCGTACGGCTGCTCGGCGCGCCTGCTCCTCGGAGTCGCCACGCGCCAACGCCCGCGCGGCCTCCCGCGTCGCGTCGACCAGCCTGATCTGGGCATAGCCGACCGAGAGCACCCACACCAATGCCACGGTCAGCGCGAGGAGCAGCGGTAGCCCCATCGCCAACTCGGCGGTGACGACACCACGCTCGCCACGCCGTCGCATCAGCCGATGCCGAGCAGGCTGAGCACGTGGTCGAACAACTTCTTGAGCAGGCCCTCGCCGAAGCCACCGCTCAACAACTTGTAGAGCAGCCCGGCCAGTCCGGCACCGGCCGCGGTGCCGACCGCGTATTCGGCGGTCGTGATGCCGCGCTCGTCGCTGCTCGCAGTCGAGGCGACAGCAGTCACTCCGGCAGCAGTAGGTCCGGCAGCAGTAGGTCCGGCAGCAGAAGGTCCGGCAGCAGTAGGTCCGGCAGCAGAAGGTCCGGCAGCAGTAGGTCCAGTCATGAGGGATTTCCTTCCCGAGAGGCGACTCCCGTCGAGCCGCAAGAAGGCCCACTGTGCTCTGGATCGGCCGTGGCTGCTGGCGTTGGACCGACCGCTGTGGAGAACCGTTCCCGAGTGGGTCCTGTGGAGAAGAAGTGGCCTATTCGAGCAAGGTGGTGAGCAGACCGGCGACGACCGGCACGATGCCCAGGACGAGGAACGCGGGCAGCAGGCACAATCCCAGCGGCACCGCCGCACGTACGCCGACAGTGCGCGCCCGCATCTCGTCGCGAGCGCGAGACTGCTCGGCCAGGTCCTCGGCCAAGCGGGTGACGGCCTCGGCGACCGGCGCCCCCGACCGAGCAGACGAGGCCATCACCCGCGCCAGAGGTGCCAGGGAGGGGTCGGCGCGAAGATGCTCCCAAGCGACGGCCGGATCGACACCAAGGTGTAGCCGCGCGGTGACGTCGGCGAGTTGGTCGGCAGCAGGGCCCGGGAACGCCTCGCCCACCACCTCGAGCGCTCGCCCGACCGGCGCACCGGCCTTGAGAGCCGAGCCGAGAATGAGTACGACGTGAGGCAGTTGGCGTTCGACCGCCACTCGATGACGCCGCGCGTGGGGATCCTCGGCGCGCGCCACGATCACCGCGACGACAACCCCGACGACCGCGGCGATGACGACGCCTTGGACGCCGCCCACGAACGCCCAGGTGCCGAAGGCCGCTGCCACCGGCGCCCACTGAGGGCGACGGGATGCACCGGGCACAGCCCTCGCCGGCACCGGTGCCGGATCGATTCGCGGTGGCACCGTGAGCCAGACCGTCAGCCCCGCGCAGATCGCGGCGCCGATCACCAATCCGGAGGTCGGGTCCTGCATCTCAGCGCCTCATCCCTCACGCGCGGTCAGAGCCGAGATCCACGCGATTCCGCCCCAGGTCAATGCCAGACCGAGCAGGAGGCAGACCAGCCCCCACCCGGTGCCGAGCAGGAATCCCAACGGATCACCGCCCGCACCGCTGCCGATGCCCCAAGCCGCGACCGGGAGCACCGCCACGAGTTTGGCGGTAGCGCGGGCAGAGGCGAGTTCGCCCTCGACGAGTCGATCGGTCGCCTCTTGGGCGCGCAGCGACGAGGTGACCTGGCTCAGGGTGCTGGTCAGGCTGGCACCCGTACGCCGGGCGACCGCCCAGCCCGCTCCGATCAGCGCCAGTTGTTCCATGCCAGGACCCGCAGCAGCCGTACGCAGCGCCGCCGGCACGTCGACTCCGAGTGCGGCTGCGCGGCTGATCGGGCGGTAGACCTCGACCTCTTCGGCCACCCGCGCGAGGGCCTGATCGGCCGTCACCCCGGAACGCAACTCGGACACCAGCAGCGCGGCACCCTCCGCGACCGCGGCTCTGGCAGCCCTCTCCCGGCGCCGTAACCCGTGCGATCGCCACAGCTGCCAGGATCCGGCCGCGGCGACCCCGGCGACGGCCAGCAAGCCGGCACGTTGCGCGGTCAGAGAGTCACCCATGATCAGGGCCCCCACGCACGCCAGCACCACGACCACCGCCCGCGCGACGCGACGGTCGCCCGGTCGTCCGGTGCGTGGAAACGCGAGTCCCCCGGCGACTGCGCCGAGGACCAGCGCCCACAACACCGTCATGCCGTCAACCGGTGCGCCAGGACGCCCGCAGCCGGTCCCTCGACCAGGGTCTGGTCGTCGAACGACACTGCGCACTCGATCTGCACCAGGCCATCGGTGCCGCGACGGGGTACGCCCACCTGCAGCACCCGCCGTCGCCCCTCCTTGTCGCGCCCGACGTGGATCACCGCGTCGAGCGCAGCAGCCAGTTGGCTGTGTGCGGCGTCCCGGGTCAGGCCCGCCGCCAACGCCAGCGCCTCGATCCGCGCAGGTACGTCACCCGCAGAGTTGGCATGGATCGTCCCGCAGCCGCCCTCATGCCCGGTGTTGAGCGCCGCCAACAGGTCGGTGACCTCCGCGCCGCGACACTCCCCCACGACCAGTCGGTCGGGGCGCATTCGCAACCCCTGGCGTACGAGATCGCGCAGCGTCACCGCGCCGACGCCTTCGAGGTTCGCCGGCCTGGCCTCCAACGCCACGACGTGGGGATGGACAGGCGAAAGTTCGGCCGCGTCTTCGACGAGCACCAGCCGTTCGCGCGGCGGCACCCTGGCCAGCAGCGTCGTCTTGCCGGTGCCGGTGCCACCACTGATCAGGAACGCCAACCGGGCCGAGACGATGCGTGCCAGCAACCGTGCACCGGCCGAGGTGATCGAGCCCGCCGCCACCAGGTCGTCGAGGGTGAATGCCTTCCTCGCCGGGATCCGCAGCGAGAGCAAGGTTCCGGGACGTCCCACCGGCGCCAGGACCGCATGAAACCTGGTGCCGTCCTTGAGGCGCGCGTCCACCCACGGAGAGGCATCGTCGAGGCGACGACCGACCCCGGCGGCGAGGCGCTGAGCGAGTCGGCGGACGGCACCGTCGTCGGGGAAGGTGACGTCGGCGAGGGTGAGTCCGTCACCGGCGTCCACGAACACCTGCGCCGGTCCGTTGACGAGCACGTCGGTGACCCCGGGCAGTTGCAGCAATTGCTCCAGCGGACCCGCGCCCAGGACGTCGCGGCGCAGGGCGTCGTGGATGGCAAGAACCGTCGCGTCACCGACCGGGACGCCGGTCTCTCTCAGCGCCGCCGCAACGCGGGCCGGATCGAGCGGTCCGGGCGATGCCGCCAAACGTTGCTTGACACGTTCTAGCAGTGCGGGGTCGAATTCGGTATCCATCACGCCGCCTCCCTGAGGGCGAGCCCGTCCAGAACCTCGCGACTGGCGGCCGTGAGCGCACCGCGACGACCTCGTACGGGACCCAGTCCCAGGTCGATGGCCTCGGTCAGCCCACGCTGGTCGCGCATCATCGCCCAGACGGGCAACCCGACCGCGGCCGTGACCTCGGCGGCCGTGAAAGCCTCACCCCGCACGACCAGTCCGGTGTCGGTCCCGGCCGGCAGCCGAGCTGCGACCTGAGCGGCAGAAGCCAGGCCCGTCAGCGAGGCCGAGACGACCATCACCAGGTGATCGGAGCGTACGAAAGCCTCCTGCGCCAACGGTCCGGGCGCGCGGGGCAGATCGATCACCACGTGGCCGTGCCCGCGTACGCCTGCCGACAGCACCTCGCGGAAGCCGAAGACCGGCAACGCACCACGCGCACCCGCGGGCCACGTCACCACACCCAGACCGCGACGGCGCGGCACCGCATCGGCCAGCGAGCGCGCACTCAGCCGACCGGTCGTGTGCATCAGCGAGTCCCAGCGTACGCCCGCCAGATCCTCCATCCCGAGCACCCGATCCAGCCCCGGTCCCTGCGGGTCGGCATCGAGCATCAGCACCGACGACTGCCGTGCCAGCACCTGCCCGAGTGCGCACGCGAAGGTCGTGGACCCAGCGCCGCCAGCCCCACCGATCACCGAGATCGTGCGCCCGCGAGTCGGGGCGAGGTCCCCCGCGTCGGTCAGCACCTCCACCAGCCAGGTCTGCGACGTCGGCAGTGAGACGACCGATTCGGCACCAAGACGCAACGCCTGCTCGAAGAGCTGATGCGGCGCCGGTCCCTCGCACACCACGTAGGCGCCTTCGCGCCGCGGTGGCAGCAACGCGGCCAACGAGTCGGCGCAGTCGGCCCCGACCAGGACCAACGCGGCGGCGGCCCAGTCTCCCAGGCTGGCGCCCACATCGGGCTGGACGGAGATCTCCACACCGGCAGCCGCAGCGAGTCGGCTGACCTGGTCGTGCAGGTGCGGGTCCTGGGTGATCACTAGCGGTGCGCTCATGACACCACACCTGCCGCAAAACGCGCGCCACAAACAGACTGGTCGTCTGCCTGTGGATAACGCCTACGATGACGCCATGCCTCCAGGCGCACGAAGTGCGGCGTTCTTCGACCTCGACAAGACGATCATCGCCGCGTCCAGCAGTCTGGCCTTCAGCAAGCCCTTCCGCGCCGGAGGCCTGATCACCCGGCGCTCGATGTTGCGCAGTGCGTACGCCCAGTTCGTCTTCCTGGTCGGAGGCGCCGATCACGACCAGATGGAGAAGATGCGCCAGTTCATGTCCCAACTCGTCGCCGGTTGGGACGTCGCCACGGTCCGCGAGATCGTCGCCGACACGTTGCACAACGTGGTCGATCCGATCGTGTACGACGAGGCCGTCGAGCTGATCGAGGAGCACCGACTCGCGGGTCGCGAGATCGTGATCGTGTCGGCGTCGGGCGCCGACGTGGTCGTGCCCATCGGCGAGTTGCTCGGTGCCGACCACGTCGTCGCCAGCCATCTGGAAGTCGTCGACGGGCGCTACACCGGCGAGATCGACTACTACGCGTACGCCGAGGAGAAGGCCCGCGCGATCACCGCCCTGGCTGACCAACGCGGCTACGACCTGTCCGGCTGTTATGCCTACTCCGACTCGATCACCGACGTACACATGCTGGAGGTCGTCGGGCATCCGCACGCGGTCAACCCGGACAAGGAGTTGCGCCGCATCTGCGAGGAGCGCGATTGGCCGACGCTGACGTTCGCGCGGCCGGTCGGCTTGAAATCTCGGATGTCGCGGGTGGCGATGCCGACACTGACGGCGCTCGCGATCGGTGGCGCGCTCGCCGTCGGCGGTGCCATCTGGGCGAACGCACGCCGTCGCCGTCTCGACGCCTGACCATCTCATCCACAAGGAAAAGTCAAGCCTTGAACGGCGACCCGAAACGGCGTAGACAAGGCTCCATCACAACTCCAGAACTCACGTGTACCGGGTACCCACGCGGCGATCGACCCTTCCTACAGGGCGCGACTATCCAGGACATTCCTGGGAGCGCACAAGGTGATGCACGCCTGGTAGCCGACAGGGACACGTGACGCGGCGGCGGTGAGCTTCAGCTCCCGCCGCCGCACCTATTTTTCATGGGGCGGTGAGCTTCAGCTCCCGCCGCCGCACCTATTTCAGCCCTGTTTCAGCGGGCTGGCCTCCGCACCGGCGGCGTACGCCTCGGCCGCGTAGAGCAGCCAGGAGTGTCGTCCGTTGCGCGAGCCAGCGGCCCAGCCGCGCAGATTGGACTCGTACGCCGCCCGGTGCGCCAGGTGTCCGGCCTCCGGCACGATCAGCGACTTCTCGTCCACGCCGGTGGCGACGAGCACGAGCCGCTCGACCGCGCGAGCCACGAGAGTGTTGTGCGAGGCGAAGAAGCCTCCGGTCGCGAACTCGGCGTGCGCCACCGCCGCCAACACCAGCGCGGGCACGTCACCACGAGCCAGGAGCAAACGCCCGAGCTCCTGGAGCCGTTGCGCCGCCTCGGGACCGGCCGGTCGCCCCGCGAGTTCCGGGGCGTCGACCGCGGCCAGCGCATGGATCCGGGCGAAGGCCTGCAGCGGCGATCGCTTCAAGGTCGGCACCAGAGCGAGCAACTCGGTCGAGATCCGCAGGGCGGCCTGCGCCGTCTCATCCCCACGCCCAGCGTCGACGTCCTCCCAGGAGGACACACTGTCCGCGAGCACCGCGCTCGCGTACGCCCCCTTGAGCAACGAGTCTGCCGTTGCGTCGGCGGGCGTACGACGAAGGCCTCGGTCACGGAGCAGGACGTCGATGCCGTCGCGAGCCGACGCCATCGCGGAGGGCACGCCTTCGAGCCGGGCGAGGTCGGCGACGGTTAAGTCGGTCACGACCAGCAAGGCTAATCGCGAGAGATTTTGCCCAGAAGTAGGGCCAGCACTACCGACACCTCGACGGATCAGACGAAGACTCGAAGGCCTCACCCCACCCTTGGAGGTTCGGATGAAGATTCGCCCCACCTACTCCGGCGTCACCTCGACGTTGGCGCTGGCTCTCGTCGTGGGCTTCGGCGGCGCTCACGCCGCCGGTCTGATCACCGGCAAGCAGATCGCCAAGAACGCGATCGTGTCCAAACACATCAAGAACAACGCGGTCAAGGAGAAGGACCTGGCCGCCAAGGTCAAGACAAAGCTCAACCAGGTGGGCACCGGTGTGCCGGGACCCGCTGGGCCTGCCGGTCCCGCTGGGCCTGCCGGTCCCGCTGGGCCTGCCGGTCCGGTCGGACCCAGGGGGGCCACCGGCGCGACGGGAGCCACCGGCCCGGCGGGCGCCACGGGGCCTCGCGGCTTCAGCGCCTGGGACAAGATCCCGTCTGGGGTCACTGTGAAGGGTCAGGAGTATTTCTCCGTCACGGGCGACGAGCCCGTCAACATCACGTTGCCCGCGGAGGCGCCGACGGCGCTGACGGTGATCAACTGGGCGCCTGACTCCTCAACCGTCTCGTCGGATGACGACGCGACCTGCACGGGCTCGTACGCGAACCCGACCGCGCCTGCTGGCAAGGTCTGCCTCTACCAAGGAAGCTTCGGAGCCGCCACGGGCATTAGTGGCCGAACCTGGTCGCACTCCGCGCTTCGCACCCGCGCGTTCTACGTCGACGTCGCGGTCGCCGCGTCGACCAAGACCAGCGTCTACTTCACCTGGGCCTACACGGCTCCATGATCCCTCGCGACACCGCGCCGGGCTCGCCACCGTGCGGGCCCGGCTGTGCGACGCTTGGCAGGTGAGCGAGACTCCTGACCTCGCCCGGAGTTTCGGCGCCGTCGCGAAGGCGTACGACCACGGGCGCCCCGACTACTCCCCCGATGCGGTGCGTTGGTTGGTCGGCGAGCATCCGACGACGGTGCTGGAGTTGGGCGCAGGGACGGGCAAACTCACCCGGACCCTGGTCGACCTGGGCCACGACGTGCACGCCACCGAACCCGACCCCGAGATGCTCGCGGTCTTGCGCACGAACCTGCCGGACGTACGCGCCTCTCGCGGCGGGGCCGAGGAGATCACCGCACCCGACAACAGCTATGACGTGGTGATCGCCGGTCAGGCCTTTCATTGGTTCGACCACCAGCGCGCCATCCCGGAGATCGCTCGCGTGCTCAAGAACGGCGGCCGCCTGGGCTTGCTGTGGAACTTCCGCGACGACCGGATCCCGTGGGTCAAGCGACTCGGGCGACTGATCGGCAACGCCGAGCACGACTTCGACCCGATCACCCCAGTGCAGGCGCCCTATGACCACCTGCACTGGTTCATGCCCGTGGAGACCCACGAGTTCAAGCACTGGCAGCACATCGACCCGGACGTGCTGCACGACCTGGTGCTCTCACGCTCCTACATCTCCACGCTGCCCGACGAGGAGCGCGAGGCCAAGCTCGCCGAGGTGCGCGACTTCTATGCCGACTTCGGTCGCGGCTATGACGGGATGCAACTGCCCTACGTCACCCGGTGTTACCGCGCCCAGGTGATCGATCGGCTGATGTCCACCTCGACGCAAGACCAGCCGATCACCGACGACGGCGATGACGGTCTGCTGATCGACTTCAGGTGACCGGGTGCGCTGGCTGCCACGACGCGCCCACCTCGGCACCGAAGCCGACCGCGCCACCTTTCGTACGCTGCACACCGCGAGCCTGGCCAGCCCGGCGTTGCGCGAGGGACTCACGCCGAGCAGCGCCGAACGTTCGCTGAAGCACCTGCGCTCCTTGCTGGGCACCCCGGCCGCGGCCCTCACCAAGGGGACCACGCTGCTGGCCTGGGACGGCGCGGGCGAGCACCACACCCCGCACGTCGCGCAGATCGCGAGCGTCGCGATCGAGAGCGGGACCACCCAGGTTGCACGCAGCCGCTGCGACCAGTCGAGCTGCGAGTTGCGCCATGCCATCGTGTCCCCGCTCTTCGTCGAAGACGCGTTGGTCGGCACGCTCCAGGTGCTCACCGCCTACCCCACCGCCGGACTGATCCGGGCGGCATCCGAGGTCGCCGGCTGGGTGTCGGGTCAACTCGAGCTCGCCGAGCTCGACGCCAATCGGACGTTGCTGATGGAGGCCGAGGTCCGCGCGCTGAGAGCTCAGATCAGCCCGCACTTCATCTACAACTCGCTCGGCGCGATCGCCAGTTTCGTCCGCACCGATCCCGACCGGGCGCGCGAACTGCTGCTGGAGTTCGCCGATTTCACCCGCTACTCGTTCCGCAAGCACGGCGAGTTCACCACGCTGGCCGAGGAGCTGCGCTCGATCGAGCGATACCTGCTGCTCGAGCAGGCGCGTTTCGGCGACCGGTTGCGAGTCACCTTGCGGATTGCGCCCGAGGTGCTGCCCATCACCGTCCCGTTCTTGTGCCTGCAACCCCTGGTGGAGAACGCGATCAAGCACGGCATGGAGGGTCGTACGGGCGGGGGCAGCATCGTGATCGAGGCCGCCGACCGTGACCGGGAATGTGTGATCACCGTCGAGGACGACGGCGACGGCGCCGATCCCACTGCGATCGAACTCATCCTCGCCGGCGAGTCCGACACCGACTCGATCGGTCTGGGAAACGTCGACGAGCGGCTGCGCAGAGCCTTCGGTGACGACTATGGTCTGGTGGTCGAAACCGCTCCGGGAGCGGGCACGAAGGTGATCGTGCGCGTCCCCAAATTCGCACCGGGAGTGACCCAATCATGAGGGAGCAGGCATGAGGGAGCAGGCATGACGCTGCGCGTGCTCGTGATCGACGACGAACGACCGGCTCTCGACGAGCTCGGCTTCCTGCTCGGTCGCGATCCGCGCGTGAGCACCGTGCGTACGACCGACTCCGCCACCGATGCGCTTCGCCTGCTCCAGGAGAGCGAGGTCGACGCGGTCTTCCTCGACATCTCGATGCCCGGTCTCAGCGGCCTCGAACTCGCCCAGGTGTTGTCGCGGTTCAAGAATCCCCCGCCGATCGTGTTCGTCACCGCCCACGAACAGCACGCGGTGGACGCGTTCGAACTCAACGCGGTCGACTACGTCCTCAAACCCGTGCGCGAAGAGCGCCTCGGCGAAGCCGTACGCCGGATCGTCGAGGGCAGCAGTCGCACGGCGCCACGCGCCGACGACCAGGTGGCGGTAGAGCTGGGCGGTCGGACCCGGCTGATCGCGCGCGCGGACATTCGCTTCGTCGAGGCGCAGGGCGACTACGCCCGGCTGCACACGGCCCAGGGCTCGCACCTGCTGCGCACCCCCCTCGCCACGTTGGAGCAGCAGTGGCGAGACGCGGGATTCGTACGCATCCATCGCTCGCTGTTGGTCGCGCTGCCGCACGTCAGCGAGGTGCGTACGGAAGGTGGCCGCTGCACGGTGATGGTCGGCGACCAGGAACTCGTGGTGAGCCGTCGACACACGCGCGAATTGCGCGACCTGCTCGTACGACGCCACAAGCCGGGGCAGGCGTGAACCAGGCCGACTCGGGGCGCCCCGCACGCGTGCGGGTCACCGCGCCGAGATCGAGCAACCGACGTCGTCAGCCACGCACGGCGGCGACCGAGATCGACGCCCAGACCGAGGTGGGCGCGATCTTCGTACGCTCTCTGCTGCGTGCCCAGTTGCGCGCGGCAGCGGCCACGTTGAGCCTCGTCGTGGTGTTGATCGGGCTGCTCCCGCTCGTCTTCCACCAAGCGCCCGGGCTCGCCGATCAGACCCTGCTCGGGATGCCCCTGCCGTGGGTGTTGTTGGCGTTCGGGATCTATCCGGTGCTCTTCTTGATCGGGCGCTGGCACGTCCGGCGCGCCGAACGCATCGAGGCGGCGTTCGCCGATGTCGTCGAGGGCTCCTAGGTGAACCACGCGTACGGTGCCGCCGCGGTGGTCGCGGTCGCCGTCGCCACCTTGGCGATCGGCTGGTGGGGGTTGCGCGTGGCCCGGACGACCTCGGACTTCTTCGTCGCCTCACGCGCGGTCCGCCCGGCGCTCAACGCGTCGGCGATCGGCGGCGAATACCTGTCCGCTGCCTCCTTCCTCGGAGTGGCGGGGCTGGTGCTGGCCTTCGGCGCCGAGATGCTCTGGTACCCCGTCGGCTGGACCGCGGGCTACCTCGTGCTGCTGGTGTTGGTCGCCGCCCCACTGCGCCGCAGCGGCGCCTACACGCTGCCCGACTTCGCCCAGGCGCGGCTGGAGTCTCGACGCGTACGCGGCCTCACCTCGATGCTGGTCGTGGCGATCGGGATGCTCTATCTGATCCCACAGTTCCAAGGCGCGGGTTTGACGCTGCGTCTGGCGACCGGGCTCGACCCGCGCGTCGGTGGCCTTGTGGTGGCGCTGGTCGTGTTGGGCAACGTACTCGCGGGCGGGATGCGCTCGGTGACGTTCGTCCAGGCCTTCCAGTTCTGGCTCAAGCTGACCGCGCTGCTCGTGCCCGCGATCGTGCTGCTCTCCGTGTGGTGGGGCGACGGCGGCGTCTCCCCTGCCAGCGCCGCGTTCGACCTCCCCGGCCAGGAGCCCCACTGGGGCGACCCGATGTCCACCGAGAGCCCGCACGCGCTCTACACGACGTACTCGATCATCGCGGCCACCTTCCTGGGCACGATGGGCCTGCCGCACGTGGTGGTGCGCTTCTACACCAATCCCGACGGCCGCGCGGCGAGGCGTACGACGCTGGTGGTGCTGGCTCTGATCGGCCTGTTCTATGTCCTCCCGCCGGTCTATGGGGCCCTGGGTCGCATCTATGCCGGGGATCTGGTCACGTCCGGGCGCAGCGACCTCGTCGTGCTCGAACTCCCCAGCCGCATGCTGGGGGCGACGGCCGCGGACCTGTTGTCGGCGCTGCTCGTCGCCGGGGCCTTCGCTGCCTTCCTGTCGACGTCGTCGGGGCTCACCGTGGCGATCGCGGGCGTGCTCAGCCAGGACCTCTTCGAGTCGCGGCTTCCGGGCGTGGCCGGCTTCCGCGCGGGCGCAGTGGTCGCGGTCGTCGCGCCCTATCTCCTGGCGATCGCGATCGCCGACGTAGGAGTGGCGACCGCGGTCGGGCTGGCCTTCGCGGTGGCGGCCTCCACCTTCTGCCCGCTGCTGGTGCTGGGCATCTGGTGGCACCGACTGACCGCGGCGGGCGCCCTCGCCGGTCTCGCGATGGGTGGTCTGACCTCGGGATTCGCGGTCGTACGCACGTTCTTCAGCGACGAGGGCGCTGGCTCGTGGGCCGACACTCTCCTGGCCCAGCCGGCGCTGTGGACCGTGCCACTGGCCTTCGTCACCATGATCGGCGTCTCCCTGCTCACCCCGGGCTCGCGCTCCCCTCGCGTGACCACCTTCATGGTCCGGCTGCACACTCCCGAGGCGATGCGCCTGGACCGCGGCTGAGGTCTGCGGCAGGAACCGTTCGTCGTACGAATTCCACCGCTGACCGATCCAGCCGGCGCCATTCGGCGCGCGAGCACGCCGAAGGTGTGCCGCCAGGGCCGGTGCATGCCCCAACGTGAGCGCGATCACACCCACCGACCGAGGCAGGAGTCGCCATGAGTGACCACCCGGATGAGCGGCCGGATCAGCGGCCGCAGGCTGCGCCCGGCGCGCACACCCACGCCCAACCGAACGACCCTCTCTATCGAGAGCTCAACCAATCGGCCGACTTCCAGGAGTTGCGCAAGCGCTATCGGGCGTTCGCGTTCCCGGTGACCATCGCGTTCCTGGTCTGGTACCTGCTCTATGTCCTGCTCTCGACCTACGCCAGCGACTTCATGGGCAAGCACCTCTTCGGCAACATCAACATCGGCCTGGTCCTCGGCCTCCTCCAGTTCGTCACCACCTTCGGCATCGCCTGGGTGTACGCACGCCACGCCGCCGCGAAGTTCGACCCCATCGCAGACAAGATCAACACCGAGTACGAGTCGAGGAGGCTCTCGTGAACCACGCCCTCATCTCGGTCCTCGTGACCGGCGCCAGCGACAGCAAGCAGACGCTGACCTCCCTGCTCTTCGGTGTCATCGTGATCGCGACGATCGCCGTCACCGTATGGGCCAGCCGCCAGACCTCGGGCGCGGCCGACTACTACGCCGGCGGTCGCTCGTTCTCCGGCTTCCAGAACGGCCTGGCGATCGGCGGCGACTACATGTCGGCCGCCTCGTTCCTCGGCATCTCCGGCGCCATCGCGCTCTCGGGCTACGACGGCTTCCTCTACTCCATCGGCTTCCTGGTCGCCTGGCTGGTCGCGCTGCTGCTGGTGGCCGAACTCCTGCGCAACTCGGGTCGCTACACGATGGCCGACCAGTTGGCCTACCGGATGCGGCAACGCCCCGTCCGTACGGCTGCCGCGACCTCCACTGTCGTCGTGTCGATCTTCTACCTGCTGGCCCAGATGGTGGGCGCAGGCGCTCTCGTCGCGCTGCTGCTCGGCGTCGAGAGCCAAGCGGTCAAGAACTTCACCATCGTCGGCGTGGGTCTGCTGATGATCTTCTACGTCACCGTCGGTGGCATGAAGGGCACCACCTGGGTGCAGATCATCAAGGCGGTCCTGCTGATGGTCGGCTCCGCGGTCATCGTGGTGATGGTGCTGGCGAAGTTCGGCTTCAACCTCTCCGACCTGCTGGGCACGGCAGCCGACAACTACAAGGCGAGCGCGGACGCGGCAGCAGAGGCTGCGGGCACCGCGAAGTCGGCATCTGCGGAGCAGTTCCTGGCCCCCGGACTGAAGTACGGCGTGTCGGAGACCTCCAAGATCGACTTCATCTCGCTGGGCCTCGCGCTGGTGCTGGGTACGGCCGGCCTGCCACACATCCTGATCCGCTTCTACACGGTTCCCACCTCGCGCGACGCGCGCAAGTCGGTGCTGTGGGCGATCGGCCTGATCGGCACGTTCTACCTCTTCACCCTGGTGCTCGGCTTCGGTGCGCGCGCCTTGGTGACCGGTGACGAATGGGCCAAGGTGGCCGAATCCAAGGGCAACCTCGCCTCCCCGTTGTTGGCGGAGGCCGTGGGCGGCGGCCCAGGTACGACCGGCGGCGCCATCCTGCTCGCGGTGATCGCGGCCATCGCGTTCGCGACGATCCTGGCCGTGGTCGCGGGTCTGACGCTGGCGTCTTCTACGTCGGTGGCACACGACCTCTACAACTCGGTCTTCAAGGACGGCCAGGCCACCGAGAAGCAGGAGATCAAGGTCGCCAAGATCACCGCCTTCATCATCGGTGGGGTCTCGATCCTGTTGGCCATCCCGGCCCAGAACCTCAACATCGCGTTCCTGGTCGCACTGGCCTTCGCGGTTGCGGCGAGCGGCCAACCTGCCGTCGATCCTCTACAACATGTTCTGGCGGCGCTTCAACACCCGCGGCGCGCTGTGGAGCATCTACGGCGGCCTGATCTCCTCGCTCGGCCTGGTGTTCTTCTCGCCGGTCATGTCGGGCAAGGGCCTGGACCCGGTGACGGGCAAGAACCTGTCGCTGCTGCCCACCAGCATCGACATCTCGTGGTTCCCCTTGGAGAACCCCGGCATCGTGTCGATCCCGCTCGGCTTCCTGCTGGGCTACCTCGGCACGATCACGTCGAAGGAGACCCAGGCCGTCCAGGAGTTCGACGAGCTCGAGGTTCGTGCGCTCACCGGCGCGGGCGCCGAAGGCGCGATCTCACACTGAAACCCACGTCCGCCGGGCCGGGTCCCTGCTCGGCCCGGCGGACGGCCCTATCCCTGAACAACCAGACCGTCCTAGTCTCGACCGGGACGACACCCTGAACCGTGAATCTTGAGGAGACTGCGACGTGAGCGAGCAAAACGCCGAGACGAATTCTGGAGCCTTGGCCAACCTGTCGACCGAGGACCGACGTTTCGAGCCCCCGGCCGAGCTCGCGGAACACGCCAACGTCAAGGAGGAGGCGTACGCCCGCGCGGACGCCGACCGCGAGGCCTATTGGGCGGCCGCAGCCGATCGCCTCGAATGGGCACAGAAGTGGGACCGGGTGCTCGACTGGGACAACCCTCCCTTCGCCAAGTGGTTCGTGGGCGGCACCCTCAACGCCTCGGTCAACTGCGTCGATCGCCACGTCGCCGCCGGTCGCGGCGACAAGGTCGCGCTGCACTGGATCGGCGAACCCACCGATGACGACGGCATCGCGATCGACTCGCGCGACATCACCTACTCCGAACTCAAGGACCTGGTCTCCCAGACCGCCAACGCGCTGACCTCCCTGGGACGTGGGCAAGGGCGACCGGGTGGCGATCTATATGCCGATGATCCCCGAGGTCGCGGTCGCGATGCTGGCCTGCGCTCGACTCGGCGTGATCGCACACGGTCGTCTTCGGTGGCTTCTCCGCCGACGCTTTGGCCTCACGCGTCGTCGACTGCCAGGCGCGCGTGATCATCACCGCCGACGGCGGCTACCGCCGCGGTGCGCCGTCCGCCCTCAAGCCCGCGGTCGACGAGGCCGTGACCAAGGTCGGCGACCTGGTCGAGAAGGTCGTGGTGGTCCGTCGCACCGGGCAAGACGTCGCCTGGGACGACTCTCGCGACGTCTGGTGGCACGACATCGTCGACACCGCCTCGACCGAGCACGAGCCGGAGCCGCACGACTCCGAGACACCCACTCTTCGTGATGTACACCTCCGGATCCACCGGCAAGCCCAAGGGCATCCTGCACACCACCGGTGGCTATCTGGTCGGCACCTCGTTCACCCACTGGTCGGTGTTCGACCTCAAGGACGACGACGTCTATTGGTGCACCGCCGACGTCGGCTGGATCACCGGGCACTCCTACATGGTCTATGGCCCGCTGGCCAACGGCACCACCCAGGTGATGTTCGAAGGCACCCCCGAGAAGGGGCGCTGGTGGCGGATCATCCAGGACTACAAGGTCTCGATCTTCTACACCGCACCGACCGCGATCCGGACCTTCATGAAGCAGGGCCGCGAGATTCCCGACGCGTACGACATGTCGTCGCTGCGGCTGCTGGGCTCGGTCGGCGAGCCGATCAACCCCGAGGCGTACGTCTGGTATCGCACGGTCATCGGCGGCGACCGCTGCCCGGTCGTCGACACCTGGTGGCAGACCGAGACCGGCCAGATCCTGATCAGCCCACTGCCCGGCGTCACCGCGGGCAAGCCGGGCTCGGCGATGAAGGCGCTGCCGGGCATCGTCACCGACGTCGTGGACGACGACGCCAACTCGGTGCCTGACGGCAACGGCGGCTATCTGGTGCTCCGTGAGCCCTGGCCCGCGATGCTGCGCACGCTGTGGGGCGACGACCAGCGCTTCATCGACACCTATTGGTCTCGTTGGCCCGGGCTCTACTTCGCCGGTGACGGCGCGAAGAAGGACGACGACGGCGACATCTGGCTGCTCGGTCGCGTCGACGACGTGATGAACGTGTCGGGTCACCGCCTGTCCACCACCGAGATCGAGTCGGCGCTCGTGTCGCCACGAGAAGGTCGCCGAGGCCGCCGTGGTCGGGGCCGCGGACGAGACGACGGGTCAGGCCGTGTGTGCCTTCGTGATCCTGCGAGAGTCCGCGGGCGACGGAGGACCCGACATCGTCGAGGAACTGCGCAAGCACGTGGCCCACGAGATCGGCCCGATCGCCAAACCGCGCCAGATCATGATCGTGCCCGAACTGCCCAAGACCCGCTCGGGCAAGATCATGCGCCGCCTGCTCAAAGACGTCGCGGAGAACCGTGAGGTGGGCGACGTGACGACGCTGGCCGACTCGACCGTGATGGACCTGATCAAGGCCAAGGAGTCGGGCGGCTCCTCCGAGTAGTCCTAGTCGCTCGGGGCCGGCTCATCGCGCTGATCGTGCGCGGTCGAGATCCGGCCCCGGGTGCCCAGCAGCAGCAGTACGACGCCGATCGCCGCGGCGATCAGGGACGCCAGCAGGATCGCGATCTTGGCCTCGTCGGTCAGCAGTGCCTGGCCGGGGAAACTGAGACCGGCGATGAACAGCGACACGGTGAAGCCGATGCCCGCGACTGCTCCCAGTCCGATCACCATCGACCAGTTGGCACCTGCCGGCAGCCGACCGAGGCCGAGTCGGACCGCGAGCCACGAGGCCAGCGCGATGCCGATCGGCTTGCCGACGACCAGCCCCAAGATGATGCCGAGGCCGACCTCGGAGGTGAACACCTTGTCGAGCGCGCCGAGTTCGACGCCCGCGTTGGCCAGCGCGAAGACGGGCAACACCAGGTAGGCCGAGACAGGGTGCAGCGTGCTCTGCAGTCGTTCCACCACCGGGACGGACTCGCGCAACAGGAAGCGCAACCGCGCCAACTCGTCCGGGTCGAGGCTGTGATCTTCGAGCGCGCGGACTGCGTACTGGCGCGCCACCTGCTCCTTCAGCAGGGGCTCGGCGGGCGTGAGCAGGCCGATGGCGACGCCCGCCAGGGTTGCGTGTACGCCCGACTCCAGCAACGCCAGCCACACGCCGACGCCGATGACCACGTAGAACCAGATCGTCCAGATCCGCAGTACGCGAGCCACCACCATCACCGCGAGCAGGGCGACCGCGACCGCGAGCCAGGTGAGGTTGAGGTCGGCGGTGTAGAAGAACGCGATCACCAGGATCGCCCCGATATCGTCGACGATCGCCAAGGTCAGCAGGAAGATCCGCGCCGCGGACGGGATCCGGCGACCGAGCAACCCGACCACGCCGACCGCGAAGGCGATGTCCGTGGCCATCGGGATGCCCCAACCGGCGCTGCTCTCGTGTCCGGCGTTGAGGGCCAGGTAGATGCCCGCCGGGACGAGCATGCCGCCGATCGCGGCCAGGATCGGCAGCGAAGCGGTCTTGGGGTCGCGCAGGTCGCCGTTGACGATCTCGTACTTGATCTCCAGCCCGACGACGAAGAAGAAGATCACCATCAATGCGTCGTTGACCCAATGCTGCAACGACTCGGTGAGTTGGAGGACGCCCAGGTCGAGCGAGATCTCGGCATGCCAGAAGTGGTCGTAGGCCTCCGACCACGGGCTGTTGGCCCAGATCAAGGCCAGGGCAGCCGCCAGCAGGAGCGGCACGGAGCCTGCCGCCTCGATCCGCAGGAACTCGCGTACGGGGCGCGCCACCAGACGTGCCAGCGGTCGGTCGCTGGAGATGAACCGCCTCCCCGACCGCCACAGGTCGTCGTCGCGGCGGGCGTCGGGCATGTCGGGCTGCATCGCGGACGGGCTCCCTCGGGGTTGGCGGCTGCACACCGCGCGGGGCGTACGATCCCACGCGAGCCGACCAGACTTCCCGGCACACCAGGAGGAGAGGTTATCGTGCTCCAGGCTGGCCCCGCGCATCGACGACCTGCGGCGCTAGTGTCACTCGACGAGCCAGCGCGAGGAAAGAGGATCAGACATGCGAACCGAGCCGGTCAAGGACGACGACCCGACCATCGGCCGACTCGTCCACAACATCAGTACCGACATGTCGGCGCTGATGCGCAAGGAGATCGCACTCGCCAAGTCGGAGATCCAGTTCAGCGTGAAGAACGCCGGTGCCGGAGCCGGGTTCTTCGCCGGCGCCGCGTTCATCGGGCTGCTCGCGATCATCATGTTGTCGGTGGCTTTCGCCTACCTGATCCACTGGAACGGTTCGGGGCTGTCGCTGCACTGGGCGTTCCTGATCGTCTTCGGGGTCTACACGCTGATCGCGGCCCTGCTTGCCTACCTCGGGTATCGCAAGGTGCTGAAGGTCAAGGCTCCCGAGCGCGCCATCGCGCAGGCCAAGAAGACCCAGGCGACCCTGATCCGCCGCTGACTTCGTCAGCTCACACAACGGCCGGTCGACACCTGGGCGCTGGACGTCACTCCCAGCGCGGCCGCTTCGGCCACCTGATCGGCGGTGAGCGCATAACCGGTCTGGCGATCGCTGACCGAGGCGGCGAAGACGACACCCACGACGTCGCCTGCCGAGTCCACGATCGGCCCGCCGGAGTTGCCGGGGCGGACGAGTCCGCGTACGGAGAACACCTCGCGGATCACCGATCCGGACCCGTAGATGTCGGGTGAGCGCAGGCGTTGTTGCGCCCGGATCCGGCCGCTGCGGACGTCGTACGGGCCGTCTTGTGGGAAGCCCAAGATGGCGATCGGGTCCTTGGCCTTGGCGCTGCGGTTGAAGGGCAGCGTGGGCAGGTTTGCGGTGTCGAGCGCGAGCACCGCCACGTCGAGCCGGGCGTCGTAGTGCACCACGCGCGCCGGCACCGACCGGTCTCCGATCAGCACCTCGGGTCGGCGTACGCCTGCCACGACGTGCGCGTTGGTCATCAGCCGGTTGCGCGCATAAAGGAAACCGGAGCCCTCGATGCCGCCCTGGCAAGCCCTGGTCGAGCGCACCTTGAGCACCGAAGGGGCCGCGTTGACGACATCGGGGTCGGTGAACATCCGCTTGGGGCCGGGGGCGACCTTCACGATGCGCTCAGGTGCGAAGGGCTCCAGATAGCGCGGGAAGAAGGTGTTGCCTACGACGTTGTCGAAGGCGCGCAACACCCGATTGGCGCCATTGGGCAATGCGGCGTCCACCTTGCCCAAGACAATCGATTCACGCACCTGCGGGGTGAGCGCGCCCAGACGCGAGCCGGAGACGGCGACACCCAACGCCCACGACACCAGGAGTACGGCCACCGCGCTGAGCGCGGCTCCCCCGACCGCATCGACGAACCTGACCGGCTGCCAGGCGATCCGATCGCGAAGGTGCGCCCCGACGTACTGCATCAGCGCCTGCCCCAACGAAGCGCACAAGATCACGATGAACAACGCGCCGAGGGATACCCAGACCGAGGACGCGGCGTTGCCGAGCGCCAACGGGGCCAGCCAGATGCCCAGGACGCCACCGATCAGCAGACCGGCCGTGGCCGAGGCGCCGGTGATGAAGCCCTGCCAGTAGCCCGACAGGGCATAGAGGCCGACCAGCACCAGCAGGCACCAGTCGAGGACGTTCATCGAGCCATCATCGCTGGAACATGTGATCCGGGAGCTCGCGCACGACCGTGTCGTCCCACGCCCGGGTCCAGCCGATGAAGTCGAACAGTCGCGCGATGATGCCGGCCGTGAAACCCCACAGGATCAGGTCCTTGTCGTCCCCGATCAAGAACGCAGGCGAGGTGTAGCCCGGCGCACGCGGATGGCGCACCGTGATCCGATGGGTGGGGTCGAGCAACTCATCGACCGGCGACAGATAGATCGCGTGCACCTCGGCGGGATCCACCACGCTGACGGGACTCGGCTCGCGCCACCAGCCGACGACCGGGGTGACGGCGAAGTTGGCGGGCGGCAGCCACAACTGGGGCAGGGCGCCCAGGATCTCGATGCCGTCGGTGCGGACCCCGGTCTCCTCCTCGGCCTCCCTGAGCGCAGCCTGCTGCGCCGTCTCGCCCTCGTCGATCGATCCCCCGGGGAAGGACACCTGCCCCGGATGTGAGCGCATGTCGTGGGCACGCTCGGTGAGCAGGACGTACGCCTCCTCGCGGGTCTCGCCGCCGAAGAGGAGCAGCACCGCGCCCGTACGCCCCTCGAAATCCTCGGGCGGCAAGAACCTGGTCAGGTCCGCGCCGGTGATCCGGTCGAGTCCGTCCTGGATCGGTCCGAGCCAGGCGGGGATGCTCATCCTTGGACCCCCAGGTGCTCCTCGACCATCTTTTCCAGGTCACCGATCTGGTCGACCACCACGAATTCGGTGTGTACCACCGTGCCGTCCTTGTCCACGAACGCCAAGAACGGCATCCGTGAGATCGGCGGGAACGGCGGGGTGGCGCTGACGTCGCCCTGAGGGTCGGTCAGCAGGTCGTAGGTGACCCCGGACTCCTCGACGAGATCCTTGGCCGCCTCGACCTGCGGGTCCTCGAAGTCGATGCCGAGCACGTCGACGCGCCCCTCGTACTTCTGGGAGAACTCCTCCAGCAGCGGCATCTCGTCGCGACACGGACCACACCAGGAGGCCCAGAGGTTGACGACGAGCGGGCCTTTGAGATCGCTGAGCGTGGTCTCGCCCGGGCCGTCGAAGTTCTTCAACGTGACTTCGGGCAGCGTGGTGACCTCGGGCTCGTCGGCGCCGTGGGTCGTGCACGCGGTGAGGGCGACGACCAGCACGGCGGCAAGGAACCCCTGCTTCATGCCCGGCCCTCCGTCTTCACCAGCTTCGCAGCGACCTCGGGGTCGGTGGGGCCTTCGCCGTACGCCGGGCACCACCGGGCCACCGGGCAGGCACCACAGGCGGGCTTCTGGGCGTGGCAGATCCGCCGACCGTGCCAGATCAGGTGGTGGCTGAGCATGGTCCAGTCGCGCCTGGGAAAGAGCGCGCCGACCGCGTGCTCGACCTTGACCGGATCGGTCTCCTCGGTCCAGGCAAACCTTCGGGCCAAGCGTCCGAAGTGCGTGTCGACCGTGATGCCCGGGACGCCGAACGCATTGCCCAACACCACGTTGGCCGTCTTGCGGCCGACGCCGGGCAGGGTGACCAGTTCCTTCAACTTGGGTGGGACCTGACCGTCGTACCTGTCCACCAGGGCAGCACTGAGCTTGAGCAGCGAGTCGGTCTTGGCGCGGAAGAAGCCGAGCGGTCCGACGATCTCCTCCAGGTGCTCGCGCGGCGCCGCGGCCATCGCCTCGGGAGTCGGATAGGCGGCGAAGAGCCTCGGGCGTACGGCATTCACGCGCTTGTCGGTGGTCTGCGCACTCAACACGGTGACGACGAGCAGCTGGAACGGATCGTCGAAGTCGAGCTCGCACCTGGCGTCGGGATAGGTGTCTGCGAGGACCCGATCGATCTTGCGAGCGCGCCGCACCAGCGAGGTGGACGGTCGTACGACGGGCGGGTTGAGACGAGACACAGCCGAAGCCTACGGGGAGCCGCTTGTGTGACTTGGGCCACCGCTGGCTATCATCGGCGCAGGTCGGTCCGACTCGCGGGCTGCCGTACGCCTGTATGAGTGAGGTTCCCGTGGACAACGATGCGCTGCGTCAGACGCCGCTGTTCAGTCACCTCGACGACGAAGCGGCCACGGCGCTGCGCGACTCGATGGTCGAGGCCAAGCTTTCCCGCGGCGAGGTGCTCTTCCACGAGGGCGACTCCGGCGACCGGCTCTATGTCGTCACCGAAGGCAAGGTGAAGCTCGGGCGTACGTCCGCCGACGGTCGCGAGAACCTGCTCGCCATCCTCGGCCCCGGCCAGATGTTCGGCGAGTTGTCCCTCTTCGACCCCGGCCCGCGCTCGGCGACGGTCACGGCGGTCACCGACACGACGTTCGCCTATCTCTCCCACGCCGACCTGCTGCGCTGGCTCGAGGGTCGCCCGATGGTGGCCCGCGGTCTGCTCTCCCAGATCGCGTCGCGACTGCGCAAGGCCAACGACGTCAACGCCGACCTCGTCTTCTCCGACGTGCCGGGCCGGGTCGCCAAGGCTCTGCTCGATCTGGCCGACCGCTTCGGGCGTACGGCCGACGACGGCGTCCACGTCCACCACGACCTCACCCAAGAAGAGCTCGCCCAGTTGGTGGGTGCCTCTCGCGAGACGGTGAACAAGGCCCTGGCCGACTTCGCCTCCCGCGGCTGGCTGCGCCTGGAGCCCCGTTCGGTGATCCTGATGGACGTCGAGCGCCTCCAGCGCCGCGCCCGCTAGTCGTTGACCTGGCCCCCGCGGGGTGTTGACCCGGGCATCGTGGTCAGACGGCACGTCGGTAATAACGTCGGGTCGGCTGCGACCGCTCGCGTAGTTCACGATCGAGTTAGGCGCTGTTGCAGACGATGATCAACGCCTGCTGTCCGCGGACGCCGACGCCGTCGTCGGCGCCGAATACGGCCGCCCCACCCCGGCTCGTGACTTCATACGCCCACGCCGGCCTGGTCGAGGCAGTGGCAGCGAACCCGCCCGGTGCCTCGTGGCAGCGGTGCCGCACCCATTACGCAGCGAACCTGATGGCCGCGACCCCGAAGACGATGTGGCCCGCGGTCAAGGCGATGCTGCACTCGGTCTACGACCAGCCCGACGCCACCGCCGTGCACGCGCAGTTCGACCGGCTCCTGGACTACGTCGTCGAGAAGCTGCCCGAGGTCCACGACCACCTGGACAGTGCGCGCGCCGACATCCTCGCGTTCACCAGTTTCCCCAAGGACGTATGGACCCAGATCTGGTCCAACAACCCCGCCGAACGCCTCAACCGCGAAATCCGGCGACGCACCGACGCCGTCGGCATCTTCCCCACCCGCGACGCCATCATCCGCCTCGTCGGCGCAGTCCTGGCCGAGCAGACCGACGAATGGGCCGAAGGCCGCCGCTACCTCGGACTCGAAGTCCTCACCCGCTGCCGAGTCGACGTCGTCCCCACCACCGAACCCGAGATCGGAGCTGATGACCTACCAGCCCTGACTGCCTGACCCATCACGAAGGAGAACGCAGCGCTACACCACTACCCGGGACTTGACCCGACGCTCTCCGTCTGCCAGGCCACCACAGTGGCCCGGTTCACCGCGCGTTCCTCGACGACAGAAGCTTCCAAGAACGCGACACCTTTTCCCAGCACCTCTAAGGCGTCGTCCGTCCTTGGCCCAGTGCCTGCTCGGTCTTGTCCAGCTCCGTGCGCAACTTCGCGTTCTCCCGCTCGAGCTCCGCGATCCGGGCCTGCTCGGGTGAGCGTGTCGTCTTCGAGCCCTTGGGCCGGCCCCGCTTCGGCGGAGCGTCCAGCGTCCCCGCGGCGATCGCGGCCCGCCACTCAGTGATGTGGGAGTCGTACAACCGCTCACGGCACAACATCGCGCCCTTCTGGCCATGCAGGGTCGCGTCGTAGGCCGCAACCAGCCGCCGCTTGTCCTCAGCGCTGAACGACCGCCGGACCGGCCGACCCGCACGGGGACCCACCGCCCCCTCAGCCGCCACGCCGTCCCCGGGCAGACCCTCTCGCCCGACACTGTTGGAGGAATCGAGATCGGCCATGCTGAGCGCCCGCTCGGAGAAGTTCGCTGAGTACCTGGCTGACGCTATCCGCCCGTTGGGCTGAGCCCCGTCGGGTCAGTCTGTGGTCAAGTCGGCTGAGGGAAGTTGATCTTCGGTGACCCATTCGTGCTCGAGCACAGTGTTGAACTCAATCACGGCAGGGACCTCGACGTTGAGTTCGTCGTTGTGTTCGACTAAGACCGTCTCATCGCCGGAAAAAAAGCCCGTGGCGGCATCAAACAGAACGAGTCGCTGCTGGAGGCGATCCGGGCTGGCGAGGATGAACACCTCACTCATCCGTCCGTTGCGCCCTTCCGCCGAACCTGCGTAAGCAATGTCCGGCGAATTCACGAGTGCCCTCAGGAGTGCGGCTTGCAACTCAGGGATGGGAACTGAGGTCAGACCAAGTGTTTGGATCGCATTGACGAGGCATGTGCCCTCGATGCCAGCGCACTCGCCATCGGTGCCAAGTAGCACCCTGCGAAGTTCTGCCGGGTCTAGCGGGAGGGCAGCAGGATCGCCTAAGGGGTCGCCAGCGCTGGCAGGGATGACCTCATCACTGGCGTTGCCTGACTGACTCCCGGCACCAACGTTCCCGGCGTCGTCCAAAGGTTCACCGACGGTGGTGATGACCCGCATGTCGCCATCGCTGAAGCGATAGTTGTTGGTCACTACTGGGGTCACACGACTGTCGGGGCCAGTTGAAGTCTTGTTGGTGTTGAGCCACCATGCGGCCGTTCGCACCCGCTGGACATCGCCTGTCACCGGGGTGAGGGCTTGACCTTCGGCAATGCGCGCCAGGCGCCGGAGTTCTTCATCAGGAGAACTGCCGGAGAGAGGGTAGGTAGGGCGACCAATGTTCTCGACCTTGAGCACCGGTGGTGTTGCGGCATGTACCGGTTGCTCGGTGATTGGCCAAACCGAGATGCCAACTCCAAGCACGATTGCCACTAGGGCGACCGCAGCGACAGCTATCAGGGGGCGGTGACGGGCGGAGTTGGTCTCCCGCCCGGTGGCCTCATTCGCTGCCCGGAGAACTGCTGTGACTCGGCTCGACATTCGAGACTCAAACGCCGTCTGTTCTTCGGCGGAGAGGTCAAGGCTCTGCGGTTGGATGCCGAACTCCTGATTCAAGAGCGCCGACAGCTCCTGTTCAACGCGCTCGTACTCGCCATCATGCTGTGACATCATCCACCTCGTTTCCTTCGGCGAGTCTTTGGGATAGGCGTTCTCGGGCACGGGCCAATCGCATTGAGGCGGCCTTTGCGGTAATGCCGAGAATCTCTGCTATCTCTGCCGTGCGGAAGCCTGCAATCATCAGGTTCACAGCCTGGCGGTCGTTGAAGTCCAACTGTGCAATCGCCGCCGCCAAGTCCAACGGGACGACCGCTTCGTATGTCGGATCGACTCCGGGGGTGACTCGGAGCATCCCCTGTTCGAGCACCTTGGCCTGCCTGCGGGCCTTCTTCTCCGCATTGGAGATGTGTCGTGCCGCGATCTTGTACGTCAGGGACCTCAGTTGCAGCAACTCGGACTCGTCCTTGGGGGGACTGACCTGCTTCTGTAGCAATGTCACCAGCGTGTCGCTGGCTAGGTCTTCGGCCAATTCTGCCTTGAACCTAGCTCGAATGAACCTGTGAACCTTGGGGAGCATGTCGACGAGGAAGTCTGCCCAGAAGGCATCCACCATCCGACACCTCCTTCTCCGTGTGCATCCGACACAGCGCGTTGAAGGAGGCGCCAGTCTCGTCAGCATCCCCCGGATGCTAGATACACCTTGGAGGCCGCTTGGTAGGCCGCACTCAGGGATGCGTTCTTCCCTCCAGCAGCGTAACAAGTCGAGGATGAGCCAGAGACGAATCTTCGTCTTGGGCGTGTCTGAGAAGTGCGGGTGGGTGGCACCGCTGTTGTTGGCGCCACCCACCTTCACAGTCGCAGGAATCAGTCGGTCTGGTCGACGGCACTACTGCCGCTTCCCGTGCCAGGATCGCCAGCGATCTGGTTGACGACCACGAGTGCGCCATAGACGAGTGCAGCGGCCACGACTCCTGCGGAGGCAGCTGCGAGCTTTGATGGGAGCCCCTGCCGTTTCCAGTAGACGGCGAGTACTCCTAGTGCAAGCAATGCGAGCAGCGCGCCGAGCGGAGGCATGAAGACTCCTGCCAGCATGGCGACGACGAACCCACCCACCGCTGCAATACCCCCTTGCCAAGCATCAGAACTTGGGGTGTTGCGCTGAACGATCTGCATGTCCATCTCCTTGTGTCCGTTCAGGCTCTCACGGAGTGGTGACGATGCGTTCGTAGTGCAGCAGAGAAGTGCAACCGCCGGACTTGTCAACCGTGTAGGACCAGGCCCAGCCGCCACTGGGGCGACCCTCGAACCGCGTCTTGGAGTGATCCGTGCGAGTGTCGATGGTCGCGCAGAACGTGCCGTTGCGGTACTTGCCCTTGGTGTTGGTGTAGGCGCGGGAGCAGTTTCGGTCGTTGTCCCAAGAAGCGTAGGTGCGGCTCCAGCCACTCGGTGAGTACCAGCCCCAGTTTGCCGTGTGGCTGGAGCTGTTGACGCACGAACTCGTGCCTGACCAGTTGACGCGCGCGGTGGTGGAAGTGACGTCGATCTGGACCGGGTCCTCGACGTTGACCTTCAGGATGCCGATGTACGTCGTCGCCCGAGGAGCGATACCGCCGTCAACGAACGATCCGGTGGCTTCGCTGGCTTCGTCCAACTCGTCGCGGTACTCATCCGGCACGTTCTCGGAGGTGTAGGTCGCGCTCGCGACCTTCAGCTCGCAGGTCTTCGGGTCATAGGAGACGTCCCGCGTAACGGTGACCGTTGGTCCGTTCTGCCCGGCCTCACCCTCTGCCTGTTCGCTGAAGGTGCACCCGCCGTCCCGCGTCTGCTGCCCAGCCTGAGTCGCGAATGACGCACCAGGAAGCTGCGCCTCGTCAAACCCGTACTGAACCACCCCGGCACTGTCGACACTGACAGCGCCGGTGCGAGTCTCGTCACCGCCGGTGGCGGCCAGGGCTGATGCAGACAAGCCTCCTACCGCCATTACTAGCGTCGCGCAAACGGCAATGCCGACGCGACCCACGTATTTGTTCATGGTGCCGGTCCTCTCTGACCGCGGTTCGATGCAGGCTCGAAGTGGCCTACATTGGGGGTACTGTCACGTCCAGCGAGGAATCCACAGGGTCGGGCGCTTCCCCTCCTCGATCAACCGGTAGTTGTCAATTCCGGCTTCCCCGTCTCACAGGAGTCTGTCGGATAGGGCCTCTCCGCGGCGCACCCGCACGGCGTACTGTCTCCCGGCTGATCCCAGCCTCCCGCGCGAGTTTCAGAGTGAAGGGTGAGTCGGCGATCGGTCCGAGCATCTGTGTCATGGCGCCTAGGTTTGTACGCGCTGCTCGATTCCGCTCGGTCCATAAACTCTGCTGTGGAAAACCGCGTTTCCCGCCTCGGCTGTGGAGACAAAGTGGCGTTCTCCGGCTCAACACCCCGCGTTCTCCGGCTCAACACCCCGCGGGGGCCAGCTCAACACCCCGCGGGGGCCTGGTCAACGCAGGACGGTGAGGCGCTGCTTCTTCGCCGCGCTGCGGCCGTCTGCGTTCTTGGCCCGGGCCACGATCACGTAGCGACCGGGCTTCAACACCCGCTTGCCAGCTTTCGCCTTCAGCCAGAACCGCGACTTGCCACGATCGAGCCGCTTCGTGAAAGCCCCGACCTTGCGCGCCTTGCCCGACTTGCGCACCCGCTTCACCACGAAGCGGACCTCGGCCTTCTGCGAAAGCTTCACGATTACCCGCGTACGTTTCGCCCGAGCCGACTTCGAACCCACCCGCGCGATCTTGTGCCGCTTGACCTTGAACTTGCGCAGTTGCGGTGCCGTCGAGCCACCCACGGTGCCACCGGAGACGACCACGTTGCGCAGTTGCGTCGAGACCTCGCCAGAGGCGTCGGTCGCACGCACGATCACGGAGTAGGTTCCCGCAGCGGCGTACGAATGCTCCGCAGACGCACCAGTCGTGACCGTGCCATCACCGAAGTCCCATGAGACCGCCACCCCCGGCAGCCAGGAGGTCGCCGAGGCTCGGAAGGCTCCCGCTTTGCCGACGGTCAACGTCGCCGGCACACCGATATCACTCAGCGCAGGCGCGGCAGCGGAGTAGTCGGCCACCCGCAGGTCGTGGCTCGACGCGTCCACCCACGCGATTGAGGCGCGCCCACTGCTGGCCGTTGCCACCGCCTGGCGGCGCGACTCTCCATTGAGGGTTTGCGCCGCACTCCAAGCACCGCTTGCGTCTCGGGTCCGCACTCCAGTCGTGCCGTCATCACGGGAGGTCCACCCCGCGGTCAACGAGCCATCGGGCCCGGCGGCGATGGTCACGGGCTCCTGTCCCTTCGCGAGGGTCACCGGAGCAGCCCAAGCGGCACCGGGGCGTCGGCTCGTCGTACGGATCTCTCTTTGCGCAAAGTCTCTCCAGACCACGCTGATCTCACCTGTCGCGGCCACCGTGGCTGCCGGATCTGCCGCATCGGTGGCGAGTTGGATCGGTGCACTCCACGACCCGGTAGCGGTCTTGGTCCGGACGAACACGGCCCACGGTGCCGTGTTGCCTCGCCAGACCACCACCATCTCTCCGCTCGCTCCGACACTGAGGTTGCTGCGGAGGAGATCGCTGGTCGAGGTGGCCAACGCCGCCGAAGGAGCCGACCAAGAGCCCGTCGACATGTTGCGCGAGGAGGCGAACAGCGAGCACGTGCCTCCCGACGAGGAGCCGCAAGTGCCTTCACGCCACACGATCGTCGCACGCCCGGCATCGTCGATCCCGGCGCTGGAGTCGCGGACATTCCAGACGCTGGTGCTGGAGTTCTGGCGCACCCACCACACGCCGGTCCATGCGTCCAACGACGCGACCCGATAGCGAGCCCAGATGCCCTCGTTGTTCTCCCAAGAGATCACCATGTCGCCGCGACCGTTCGCAGCTAGGTCCATCTCGGACGCGTCCTTGCCCACCGCCGACATACGCTGCGTGGAGAGCGCGCCTGCCGCACTCCGAGTCGTCAAGAAGACGGCCCGGTCAAAGCCGCCGCCCGACTTCGCCACCAAGGTCTCCCAGCCGATGGCCACCTGACCCTCGGGCAGCAGGACCGCATCCGCGAGGGTGGACCAATCCCCCGTCGCCACGATCTGCGGTGCACCCCATGAGCCTCCGGCAGGGCGGGTGCTCGATCAACGCCCGCCACACGAACTCTGAGGGCCGGTCCTGCCAGACCGCGAAACTCGTGCCCGCCTCGTTGACCAGCACGATCGGATTGTCGGCCATCGTGCCCAGCGTGACCGCAGGGTTGGTCCACCCGGCCTGCGACGGTGTCGTGGTCAGTCCCGTGCCCACCAGCAACATGCCCACGGCCCCGACCAACGCCGCGCGCCACGTACGTGTCCTGCTCATCGATCCTCCGAGTCCGGGCGCTAACGCACCACGATCAACTTCTGCCGCTTCGCCGCGCTGCGACCATTCCCATTCTTCGCCCGCGCTACCACGACGTACCGACCGGGTTTCAACACCCGCTTGCCAGCTTTCGCCTTTAGCCAGAACCGCGACTTGCCACGATCGAGCCGCTTCGTGAAAGCCCCGACCTTGCGCGCCTTGCCCGACTTGCGCACCCGCTTCACCACGAAGCGGACCTCGGCCTTCTGCGAGAGCTTCACGATCACCCGCGTACGTTTCGCCCGAGCCGACTTCGAACCCACCCGCGCGATCTTGTGCCGCTTGACCTTGAACTTGCGCAACTGAGGAGCAACCACCGCGACCTTGGTCACGGTGACCGTACGCGTGGCCGACACCGTTCCGCCTGCACCGTCAGAGCCGGTGATCGTGACCGTGTAGGTCCCAGGGGAGGCGTACGCATGCGAGACCGCGGCACCGGACGCCTTGGCGCCGTCCCCGAAGTCCCACGTGACCGACGGCGACAGCCAGGTGGACACGACGGCAGAGAAGGTCCCCTGGGACCCGGCCGAAAGGGACGCGGGCACCTCGACGTTGCCGAATGCCGGCGCGCCGGCGCTGAAACTGGTGACGACTAACTCGCGCTGCTCATCAGGAAGAGATCTATCGGCAGTCAGCACTGCACGATCTGCCGCAATCAGACCACCGGTGAACCAACCCAGGTCCTTCAGCGGGAGTGGCTGAGCCTGACCCCAGGTGCCGTCCGCGGCTTGGAAGGCGGCGACGTTCTGTTGTGCGTACGCGCCCGTGCCCTCCCAGATGCCCAGCATCGAGCCGTCTTCGCCGGCCGCCAGGAACGAGGCGCCATTCTGCGACGGCAGGTGGAGTTGCGTCACCCACTCGCCGGTGCCACGCGGACGGCTCGCGCCCTTGACGACGTTGGTGCCGCCCACTGGCCACTCACTCCACAGGATGGTCGAACGACCGTTGGCCGACAACGCGACGTACGGGGAGTTCGGCACCGGCCCGCTTGAGAGGAGGCGGGCTCCGGCCCACGACCCGGCGCCCGGGTTGCGGAACCGGGCATAGAGCGCCCGCGGCGCTGTGCTCGACGTCTGCACCGTGTAGGCGAAGACCATGTCACCGGCGCCGCTGTGGACAAACTCGGCGTGGCCCACGTTCTGGCTCGTGGGGGTGAGTGCGGAGCGCGGCCAGTTCGTCGCCGAGGCACGCATCGAGTTGAACCACTGGCACACATCACCGCTGTTGCAGCCCTCGCCGGACCACACCGCGGTCACGACGCCGGTGTCGCTCAGACCGATCTCGACGCGGTCGCCACCCATCGCGCTTTGGTATGACGTTTGATAGACCGTCTCGATCGCACCCCAGCTGCCGCCAACGGGCGCAAAGCGCGCGCGCACCCCGCCCGGCTCGCGCCAAGCCACGACGACATCTCCGCGCGCATTGAGCGCCATCGATTCAGACGTCGTGTCGACAGGTGCGTTCGTCACGGACGACTTCGACCAACTGCCGTCGGCCGCGCGTCGTAGGACCAGGAGCGCATTCTCTGCGACGCGCGGCTTCGACTCGCGGAGCAACATCACGACATCGCCATTGCCGCGGGCCTGCACGTCGATCACGCTGACGTACGTCCCGGTCGTGGTGAGGGCGGCAACTGGCTCCGACCAGGCACCGCCGGGCGTACGCATGCGTTGCCAGACGGTGATCGCGTCGGTCGCAGGGTTCCTGGTCTCCCAGACGACGTACGAGTTCTCCGCATCATCGAGCGCGACCATCGCTCCACCCACCGTCTCCCGGTGGCCGGAGGCCAGCACTGTGACGGGGTTCGTCCACCCGGCCTGGGCGACCGTGGGCAGGAAGGCCAGCAATCCCAGGACGGCGACCACGGCGACGCGGCGGATCAGACGAGGAGTACGTGACGAACCCATGCCCACTTCCTACCCTGTCCGGACGCTGCGGAACCCGGCGGGACCGGCAGTTTCAGCGAGATTGCAGGTAGGCGAGTTGCGCGCGTACGGACAACTCGGCCGCGCCCCACAGCACCGGGTCGACGTCGGCATAGACGATCTCGACGATGCGGCGCGGCACCTCCTCGGTCGCGATGCCCTCGGGATGTTCGGCGGCCACCAGAGTCGCGTGCGCCGATTCGACCTGTGCGAGACGCTCTCGGCGATGCGCGATGTAGAAGTCCAAGGCGCCAAGAGCGTCCTCGATGACCGGGCCGTGCCCGGGCCAGATCGAGAGCACCGACCGCTCCACGGCCAACTGGTGCAATCGATCCAGGGAGTCGAGGTACGCCCCGAGTTCACCGTCAGGATGCGCCACGACGGTCGTACCCCGTCCCAGCACCGTGTCGCCGGTAAGCACCGCCCGCTCCGACGGGATCAGGAAGCACAACGAGTCGGCCGTGTGCCCAGGAGTGGCGACGACGTGCACCTCCAGGTCACCCACCACGACGACGTCGCCGCCCCCGAGCCCTTCGGAGCCCAGGCGCAGAGCGGGGTCGAGAGCGCGTACGCCACACCCCATCCGCTCGGCGAACTCACGCGCCGCCTCGGAGTGATCGAGGTGGTGATGGGTGAGGAGTACGGCCGCCACGTCACCCGCCGCTGACGCGACCGCGTCGAGGTGCGCAGCGTCAGGCGGGCCGGGGTCGATCACGATCGACCGATCGGAGTCCGGCGCACGCAAGACCCAGGTGTTGGTGCCGTCGAGCGTCATGAAGTTGGCGTTGGGAGCCAGTACGCACTCCCCCACCTCGCCGAACGAGCCTCCGGTCCAACTCACCAGCCCTCCTCCTCGACGACACGCGCGGCCAACTCCACCAGTTGCTCAGGGACCTCCAGATAGCCCACCTCGCCGTCGAAGCGAGCCGCAGGCATCACGAGTTCGACCTCGCGCCGACGGCCCAGCGCCATGGCGTCGGTCGGAGACGGGGCGGCCAGCAGTTCCAGCAGCGTGTAGTACTGCGGCGGCAGCATCACGAACTCGTCGCGGTGCGCGCGCGCCAGCGCCTCTCGTACGTCAAGCCACATCACCTCGGACGCCTCTGTCGACACGTCCCGCGTGACCTGCCCCTCGGGCAACACGGCCAGGAAGAACCAGGCGCGGAAACGACGCGGCTCGAAGATCGGGGTGAGCCAACATGCCCACGGCACCAGGAGATCCGTACGCGCCACCAACTCACGTCGCTGCAAGAACTCACTGAGCGACTGCTCGCGATCGATCAGCGCCTGCCGGTCGGCCTCCCAATCGTCGCCGGTGGTGTCTGCGACCACGCTGTCGGCGGTCTCGCCGGCGAGCAGGACGCCCGACTCCTCGAAGGTCTCGCGGATCGCGGCCAGCACCAGCGAGTGCGCGAGCTCGGGCTCCACCCCCAAACGACTCGCCCACTCCGCGGGCGTCGGACCCGCCCAGTGCGCGGCGTCCTCGGCATCACGCGGATCGACACCACCACCGGGGAAGGCAACCATCCCGCCCGCGAACGCCATGCCGAGGTGGCGCACCAGCAGATAGACCTCCAGGTCTGCCGAGCCACGCATCAAGATCACCGACGCCGCGTTGCGCGGCTCGGCGGGTTTGTTCGCGGCGTCCTCGAAACGGCGCGCCTGCTCGATCAGTTGCGGCGGCAGCGCGCGGGTCGGGTCGACCCTCATCGCACGCCTCAGACTTCGACGAGCAGTTCGACCTCGACCGGCACACCCAGCGGCAACGCGGCAACGCCGACTGCCGAACGTGCGTGTACGCCGGCCTCGCCGAAGACCTCACCCAGAAACTCCGACGCGCCGTTGGCGACCTTGGGCTGGCCGACGAAGTCGGGGGCGGAGGCGACGAAGACGACGACCTTGACCACGCGCTTGACGTCGTCGAGCGAGCCGAGTTCGGCCTTGATCGCGGCGAGCGCGTTGAGCGCGCACTGCTTCGCGCACTCGTACGCGGTGTCCTCGTCGACCTCGGCGCCCACCTTGCCGACCGCGATCATCTCGCCCTTGCGGGCGGGCAGCTGGCCGGACGTGAAGATGTGGTGGCCGGACCGTACGGCTGGCGTGTAGGCCGCGACGGGCGGCACGACCTCGGGGACCTCGATCCCCATCTCGGCAAGCTTGGCTTCGGCTCCCATCTGTCAGCCCTCCTGAGGACGCTTGAGGAACGCGACCAGGCCACCCTGTGCGTTCTGGTGGATCGCGACCAACTCCCAGCCGTCCTGGCCGAAGTTGTTGAGCATCAGCGCCTCGTTGTGCAACGGGATCGGCGCGACCTGGTACTCCCATTTCGTCATGATCGGCACCTTACTCACCCGCGAGCAGACGCAGGGTGCGCTCCCTCTCCGGGTTGGCATCGGCCGGCGTGCCGCGCAACGTGCCGGGCACCGGGTGGATCATCACCTCGTCTACGCCGAACTGCTGTGCCAAAGCGGCGATCCGGTCGCGTGCTGCCGACGGCGCGTCGACCACCCACCGTCGCAGCATCGCCTCGGCAAGTCCCTGGTGCTCGGGCGCTACCCCGATCTCCTCGGCCTCCTCGACCAGCCGTTGCGGCCCGAGCGGCGCGCCCGTACGCAGGGCGATCATCGCCTGCACCTGCGGCAGCGCCAGCCGACGCGCCTCGTCGAGAGTGTCGGCGACAGCCGCATTGACGGTGAGGAACGTACGCGGCTCCGGGTGTTCTGCACTGGGCCGGTAGTTCTCGCGATAGAGCGCCAGCGCCTCGGCCGTACCGTCGCCGGTGAAGTGGTGCGCAAAGACGTACGGCAGCCCACGTTCGGCCGCGAGCCGAGCCGAATAGTCCGACGAGCCGAGCAGCCAGACTGTCGGGATGCCCGTGGCCTGCGGGGTCGCGCGCAGCGGCTGGCGCCGATGTCCGTACGCCACCTCGACCCCGTCGGGCGACATCAGGGTGCGGATGTCGTCGACATAGTCGGGGAACTTCGCCACCGCGTTGTCGGCCGCGTCGCCGGACCCGCCGCGCAGGATGTAGCGGGTCAACGGGTCGGTGCCGGGCGCGCGGCCGATGCCCAGGTCGATGCGACCGGGGTACGCCGCCTCCAGCAGCGCGAACTGCTCGGCAATCACCAGCGGCTCGTGGTTGGGCAGCATCACGCCACCGGAGCCCACGCGGATCCGCGACGTCGCGGCAGCGAGCATTGCGATCAGCACCGGCGGGTTGGTCGCCGCGACGGCCGGCATGTTGTGGTGCTCGGCGACCCAATAGCGCCTGTAGCCGAGGTGGTCCGCGACCCGCGCGAGTGAGCGCGAAGCGGACACTGCGTCAGCGGTCGTCTGGTCGGTGCGGACGGGGACGAGATCGAGGACGGACAGCGCGGGAGTCACCTTGGGACAAGGCCGGCGGGTCCCGCGACATTCCCAAGACCTGCAAGAACTGCGGCCACGACAGGAGTCGCCGCGCCTCCGGTCACCCCCGCGGCCGCAGTTCTTCGTGCGGGGGTGGGGGCCTCCGCCCGCATACCCGTACGGTCCTCGCATGACCGCACGCACCGCCCGCCAGCGCGGCGGTGTCGTCGGACCGGAGTACGTCGCCACCACGATCGGCACCTGCGCGATGATCATGTTCGTCGCGTTCGAGGCGATGGCGGTCGCCACGGTGATGCCGACCGTCGCGCGAGACCTTGGCGGACTGGACTTGTTCGCACTGGCCTTCGCCGCACCCCTGGCGAGCGGGGTCGTCGGGATGGTTGCGGCCGGGATGTGGAGCGATCACTCCGGCCCGGCCGTGCCGTTGCTGGCGTCCTTGGCGACCTTCTCCCTGGGTCTGCTCGTGTGTGGCTTCGCTCCCTCGATGGAGGTGCTGCTGCTCGGTCGGGTGCTCCAAGGCCTCGGCGGTGGCGCGTTGACCGTCGGGTTGTACGTCGTGGTCGGGCTGGTCTATCCGGCGCCCCTGCAACCTTCGATCTTCGCGGCGTTCGCCGCCGCCTGGGTGCTGCCCGCCTTGTTCGGCCCCGGCCTCGCGGCCTTCGTGGAACACACCCTGGGGTGGCGTTGGGTCTTCCTCGGCGTGGTCTTCCTCGTCGTCGGCGCACTCGCGCTGCTGCTGCCGGCGTTGCGCAGCCTGCGACCGAGCGAGTCGTCCACGCGTACGCCGGGCGTACGTCTGTGGTGGGCCGCGGTGGGTGCCATCACGGTGCTGGTCTTGGAGTTGCTCGGGTCCGCCACCGGCATCACGGCCTTGGGCGCGATCGTCGCCTTCGCGCTGGTGGTGTTGTCACTGCGACGCCTGTTGCCCGCCGGCTCACTGCTGCTGCGGCGCGGCCTGCCCGCTGTGATGGCCACACGCGGTCTGCTCAGCGGCGTCTTCTTCTGCGCCGAGGCCTACATCGTCTATGTCCTCGAAGACCACTGGAGCCTGACGCCGGGCCGCGCAGGGATCGCGTTGACCTGTGTCGGCCTGATCTGGGCCACTGCGAGCTCGATCCAGTCCCGCCTCGGCGAACGCGTCTCCAACACCCGCGCGATGGTCGTCGGCACCTCGCTCGTGCTCACCGGCATCGGCCTGCTGGCGGTGTGCGTGCTAGTCCACGCGTCCGGAGGCGCCGTACACCCGGTGCTGCCCGCAGCGTCGTACGTCCTGGCCGGGGCCGGGATGGGCTTCGCCTACCCGCGTACGAGTGTCGCGATGCTGGCCGTGTCCACCGACAAGGACCGCGGCTTCAACTCCTCGGCGCTGACCATCGCCGACTCGCTGGGGGCCGCGCTCGCGCTGTCGCTGGCCGGGGTGGCGTTCAGCGTTGCGGGGCGTGCTGGGCTCGACCCGTTCTTGGTGGTGTTCCTGCTTGCCACGCTCGGCGGCGTGCTCGGCGTGGCGGCCGCGAACCGCACGCTGGCCGGTGGTTGAGCGGACTCTGGTCCGCTCAACCCCTGACGAGCCGGGTGCTGAGCGGACAATTCGGGTGTCTAGTTCCCCCGCGAGGAGCTCGGCAGCCGCTTCGCCCCGGCACGCCCCGGATGCACGGGGCTGCTCGTACGCCTGACAAAGAAGTGGCCCAATCGCCTTAGGCAGGCTCGGACGTGGTCGTTGCCGCAACCCGGCGCACGAGAATGGCTGGCTCTGAGCGCACCCTCAGTTGAGCAACTCCGGCTCTGTCTTCTCCCGCACCTCATCCACGGTCACGCCCGGCGCGCACTCCACCAAGCGCAGTCCCTGCGAGGTCACGTCGATGACCGCGAGGTCGGTAATGATGCGTTCGACCACGGCCTTGCCGGTGAACGGCAACGAGCACTCATGCACGATCTTGAACGAACCGTCCTTCGCGACGTGCTCCATCAACACGATCACCCGTTTGGCACCATGGACGAGGTCCATCGCGCCCCCCATCCCCTTGACCATCTTGCCGGGGATCATCCAGTTGGCGATGTCGCCTTTGGCCGACACCTGCATCGCCCCCAGGATCGCCGCGTCGATCTTGCCGCCGCGGATCATCCCGAACGAGGTCGCGGAGTCGAAGAAGGACGCCCCCTTGCGCAAGGTGACCGTCTCCTTGCCGGCATTGATCAGGTCGGGGTCCTCGTCGCCTTCATAGGGATAGGCACCGACGCCGAGGATGCCGTTCTCGCTTTGCAGCACGAGTTCCACATCGTCGGCGACATAATTCGGCACCAGCGTGGGCAGCCCGATGCCGAGGTTCACGTACGACCCGTCGGTCAGCTCCGATGCGGCGCGCGCCGCCATCTCTTCACGTGTCCATGCCATGTCAGCCTCCCAGTCCGTGAGTCGCCGAATCCGAAGCGGCGCCCTCAGGACGCGGTCGGGTCGTACGTTTCTCGATCCGTTTGTCCGCCGCCTGCTCCGGGCTCAGCGCGACGACGCGTTGGACGAAGACACCTGGTGTGTGCACGTGGTTGGGGTCGATCTCGCCCGGCTCGACGAGTTCCTCGACCTCCGCGATGGTCACTCGTCCGCACATCGCGGCCAAAGGATTGAAGTTGCGCGCCGAATCCCGGTAGACGAGGTTGCCGTGCCGGTCACCCTTCCACGCTCGCACCAGCCCGAAGTCGGCCACGATCGCGTTCTCCAGGACGTACTCCCGCCCGTCGAAGTCGCGGGTCTCCTTGGGTGGTGACGACACGATCACGTTGCCCTCGGTGTCGTAGCGCCACGGCAGTCCACCCTCGGCGACCTGAGTGCCTCCCCCCGTGGCGGTGAAGAAGGCCGGTATGCCCGACCCGCCCGCGCGCATCCGTTCGGCCAACGTTCCCTGCGGGGTGAGCTCGACCTCCAACTCACCGGAGAGGTACTGCCGCGCGAACTCCTTGTTCTCCCCCACGTACGACGAGATCATCCGGCGCAGCCGCCGCGCCATCAGCAGCCGGCCCAGCCCCCACTCGTCGACGCCGCAGTTGTTGGACACGGCTTCCAGCTCATCCACGCCCGCGTCGAGCAGTGCCTCGATCAGCACCGACGGCACGCCGCAGAGCCCGAAACCCCCCACCGAAAGGGTGGAGCCGGACGAGATGTCCGCCACAGCCTGAGCAGGAGATGCCACCACTTTGTCCATGCTCGGCACCCTAGCCCTACGGGTCCCGCCTAGTCTCTGAGCCGTGAATCCCTCAGACTCGGACTGGCCGCGCGTGCAGTTGCATGTCGTCACCGGCAAGGGCGGCACCGGCAAATCCACCGTCGCCGCAGCCCTCGCGCTCGCGCTCGCAGCGAAGGGCCAGAACGTCCTGCTCTGCGAGGTCGAGGGACGCCAGGGCATCGCCCGGATGTTCGACGTCGACCCGCTGCCGTACGCCGAACGCCGGATCGCGTCGGGGCTCGGCCCCGGCGGCGGCAACGTCTATGCGCTACACATCGATGCAGAGTCGGCGCTGCTGGAATACCTGGCGATGTATTACAAGCTCGGTCGCGCCGGCAAGGCTCTGGACCGCTTCGGCGTCATCGAGTTCGCCACCACGATCGCACCGGGCGTACGCGACGTGCTGCTGACCGGCAAGGTCTATGAGGCCGCCCAGCGCAACAAGCGCAACCGCGATGCCATCCACTACGACGCGATCGTCCTCGACGCTCCCCCGACCGGGCGGATCGCGCAGTTCCTCAACGTCAACGGCGAACTCGCCGGCCTGGCCAAGATGGGTCCGATCAAAAGCCAGGCCGACACGGTGATGACGCTGTTCCGCTCGCCGCGCACGGCCGTCCACCTCGTTACGGTGCTCGAGGAGATGCCGGTGCAGGAGACCGCGGACGGGATCGCCGAGTTGCGCAAACACGACCTCCCGGTCGGCGGCGTGGTGGTCAATCTCGTACGCCCGCAGGACCTCGGCGAGGCGGACCTGGCCGCACTGCGCGACGGCAGCCTCGACGTGGGGCAGATCAGTCGTGCCCTCGAAGGCGTCGGACTCGATGCCGAGCCCGAACTCGTGGAGGGTCTCCTCGCGGAGGGGCTCGACCACGCCGAGCGCCGGGCCCTGGAGGACGAGCAACGCGCGCTGGTCCACGACCTGGGCGTGCCGGTCTACGAACTCCCCCGCCTCGCGGGCGGGATCGACCTCGGCGGGCTCTACGAACTCGCCGCCGCACTCGACGAGCAAGGAATGGCGTGATGGCTCGCAGACGTACGAAGACCCGCACCCGGGTCGGTCCCATGACGGTCGCGTCGGCCGCGGGGGAACTCGATATCGATGCACTGATCGACGACCCTTCCACTGGCATCATCGTGTGCTGCGGCTCCGGCGGCGTGGGCAAGACGACCACCTCGGCTGCCCTCGCTCTGCGTGCGGCCGAGCGTGGTCGCCGCGTCGTGGTGCTCACGATCGACCCGGCCAAACGGCTCGCGCAGTCGATGGGGATCGCGGCCCTGGACAACACCCCGCGCCCCGTCCCCCTCGCCCCCGTTGAGGGGAGCCGAAACCACGGCTCCCTCGACGCCATGATGCTCGACATGAAGCGCACCTTCGACGAGGTGGTCGAGTCTCAGGCCACCCCCGAGAAGGCCCAGCAGATCCTCAACAATCCCTTCTACATCGCCTTGTCCAGCTCCTTCGCCGGCACCCAGGAATACATGGCGATGGAAAAGCTCGGCCAGATCCACAAGCAGGCGGCCAAGGACAAGACGTACGACCTGATCGTGGTCGACACCCCACCCTCCCGCTCGGCACTGGACTTCCTCGATGCCCCCGAGCGGTTGTCGAGTTTTCTCGACGGCAAGTTCATCCGGTTGTTGCTGGCGCCCGCGCGCGGTCCGGCCAAGCTGATGACCGCCGGGTTGAGCATCGTCACCAACGCGTTGACCAAGATCCTGGGGGCGCAGGTGCTGCGCGACATGCAGACGTTCGTGTCGGCCTTCGACACCCTCTTCGGGGGATTTCGTCAGCGCGCCCAGAAGACGTTCGAACTTCTCCAAGCCGACGGCACGAAGTTCCTGGTGATCGCCGCTCCGGAACCCGACGCGTTGCGCGAGGCCGAATACTTCGTTGATCGTCTCCGCGAGGACCAGATGCCCCTGGCGGGTCTCGTGGTGAACCGCGCCAGCGCACGGCCGCAGAGCGACCTGTCGGCTGACGAGGCGTACGCCGCCGCGGAGCGATTGCGCAGTCAGGACGCGGATTCGGCGTCCGCGGGTCTGTTACGGCTGCATGCCGACCGCGTACGACTCGGGGAGCGCGAGGTGCTGTTGCGCGAACGGTTCGCGGCGGCACATCCCGACGTCGCGACGATCGTCGTACCCGCCCTCGCCACGGACGTACACGACCTCGACGGGCTGCGTCTGGTCGGCGACCTGCTTGCGGCGCCCTGACTCAGACAGGCAGCGGTGAGCCGTCGCGGGCGGTCTCAAGGACCAGGCGCCACGACGCATCGGGGTGCCGACGCAGCAGCGCTCGACGCTCCCGCTCGGTCATGCCTCCCCACACGCCCCACTCGATCTGGTTGTCCAGTGCCTCGGCAAGGCATTCGGTACGCACCACGCAGGAGGCGCACAACTGCTTCGCCTTGTTCTGCTCGGCACCTCGTACGAAGAGCTCGTCCGGCGATAACGACCGGCACGCGGCGTTGATAGCCCAATCATTTGCCCACATGTGCGCAACCCAAGTTTCATCTCGGTCGGCGAAAGTCCCCATGACGTCCGCTCGAGACCGGCGGCTCGTCACCCACAACTCACCACCTGGACAGAACGTTAAAGGTTCATTCATCCGGTCGCCAGAGTCGTAATTGACTAGTTCCACATAGCCCGACCGGACTAGACGCCTCACCTCAGCGTGGGTACTAAAGTAGTGGGCACGCCCTCGCGATACCGGTCCAGGAGCCGCGTGCGGGAGTTAGGCCCGACTTCGGCTCTCCCGTACTCTGACAAGCATGTCTGCACCTGATTCTCGACCCCTTTCCGCGGGACGGATCCTGTCGCACCTGGGCGTCATGGTGCTGGTCGCCGCGGTGATGGGCGTGGTCACCGCGGGCCTGGCTTTGCCGTTCGTGGGCGCGCTGGGGGCAGGCGCCAAGGACGTTGCGAAGTCGATGGAGAAGTTGCCGGCGTCGCTGAAGACCCGCGACCTGGCGCAGCGTACGCAGATCCTGGACGCCAAGGGTGGGCTGATCGCCACCCTTTATGACGAGAACCGCATTACCGTCCCGCTGTCGCAGATCTCGCGGGTGATGGTGAAGTCGATCGTCGCGATCGAGGACTACCGCTTCTACCAACACGGCGCGCTCGACCTTAAGGGCACCCTGCGGGCGTTGGTTACCAACCAGGCCAACTCCGGAGCGGTTGTGCAGGGTGGCTCCTCGATCACCCAGCAGATGGTCAAGCTGACCTTGATCGATCAGGCGCAGACCAAGAAGGAACGGCAGGCGGCGACCGACGACACGTACGCCCGCAAGATCCGCGAGCTTCGCTATGCCATCGCGTTCGAGGAGAACTACTCCAAGGACTGGATCCTGGAGCGCTACCTCAACATCGCCTACTTCGGCGATGGTGCGTACGGCGTGCAGTCCGCAGCCAAGCACTACTTCTCCAAGGACGCCGCCGACCTGACGCTGCCCGAGGCCGCGATGCTCGCGGGCCTGGTGAAGAACCCCACCGGCTACGACCCGACCAACGCTCCCGACCGGGCGCTGACGCGACGCAACGTGGTGCTGGAGCGGATGGCCCAACTCAATGTGATCAAGGACAAGAAGGCCGAGCGGATCAAGGACCAGCCGCTCAACCTCAGGCCGCAGGAGACCCGCAACGGCTGTGTGTTCAGCGCCGCGCCCTTCTTCTGCGACTACGTCGTGCGCTACCTGATGCAGGACGAGTCGCTGGGCGCCACCCCGAAGGAGCGCCGGGAGTTGCTCTACTCGGGTGGTCTGACGATCCGCACGACGATCGACATGGACATGCAGCGCGCGGCTGAGGCGTCCGTACGCAATCACGTCTATCCGACCGACCAGGCGATCGGCGCACTCGCCATGCGTCGAACCTCGCACCGGCAACGTGATGGCGCTGGCCCAGTCACGTCCGATGGGTCGGCTGAAGAAGAAGGGCGAGACCTACCTCAACTACATCGTGCCGGAGAAGTACGGCGACGCGAAGGGCTTCCAGGCCGGCTCCACGTTCAAGGCGTTCGTCCTCGCCGCCGCCATCAATCAGAGCATTCCGTTGACCTGGTCGGTCAATTCGCCCGAGAAGATGGTGCTGCGCAAGGAGGACTTCCTCGACTGTCAGGACAAGCCGTACGACTATGGCGAGTGGCCGGTCGGCAACTCCACGTCGTCGGGCGTGATGAACATGTACACCGGCACCCGGCTGTCGGTAAACACCTTCTATGCCCAACTCGAGAAGAAGACCGGCCTGTGCGAGCCGTTCAAGCTCGCCAAGGAGATGGGCATCCAACTCGACCACCCCAACGGTGACAAGAAGCTCGGCATCCCACCCGAGCGGGTCGCCTCATTCGTGCTCGGCGTTGCCAACGTGAGCCCGCTGGAGATGGCCGAGGCGTACGCCACCTTCGCCGGTCGCGGCTTCCACTGCGACTCCCGGCCGGTGACCTCGATCGAGAACTCCAAGAGCAAGACCATCCGAGAGTACGAGGAGGCCTGCCGCCAGGTGATCCCGTCGCCTGTCGCCGATGCCGTCAACGACGTGCTGCGCGGCCTCCAGGAGCCCGGCGGCTTCGGCTACAGCCAGGGTCTGGGCCTGCCGATGGATTCGGCCGCGAAGACCGGCACGATCAACTCCAACATGGCGGTGTGGTACGTCGGCTACACGCCCAAACTGGCCACGGCCTCGATGATCGCCGGCGCCAACGAGTCGGGCAGTTGGGTCACGCTCAACGGCCAGAGCGTCGGCGGCCGTTATGTCGGCGAGGCGTTCGGTTCCACCCTGGCCGGCCCGATGTGGGGCGACATGATGGACGTAGCCGCGACCAAACTGCCCTCGGTGGACTTCGTCCAGCCGTCCGGCACCGATGTAGCCGGCTACTTGACTGGTGTTCCCGACGTCACCGGCATGTCACTCTCGGCCGCCAAGGCCGCGCTCGAGGACGCCGGCTTCGAAACTTCCATCGGCGGCTACCGCGACTCCTCGCAGGACAAGGACACCGTCGCGTACACCTACCCCAAAGCCGGTGCGGACGCCGCCTCCGGTGACACGGTGGTGATCTACCCCTCCGACGGCACGCCGCAGGTCAAGCCCAAGAAGAACAAGAACAAGGGCAAGGGCGGGAAGAACAACGGCAACGGCAACCGCAACTAACCGCCCCCGCTGGTTGAGGAGCCGACGTAGTCGGCGTCTCGAAACCACCGCCCCCGCTGGTTGAGGAGCCGACGTAGTCGGCGTCTCGAAACCACCGCCCCCGCTGGTTGAGGAGCCGACGTAGTCGGCGTCTCGAAACCACGCGCCGTCAGGCGCCCAACTGCCTGCGTACCTCCGCAGCAACCGCACCACCGTCGGCGCGACCCTTGACCTTGGGCGCAAGCGCGCCCATCACCTTGCCCATGGCACCCATCCCCTCACCGGCGGCCCCGGTCGCGGCGACAGTCTCGGCCACCAGCGCCGCGATCTCGTCGGCGCTCAACTGTTCGGGCAGGTAGTCCGCGATCACCGCAGCCTCGGCCTCTTCCTTGGCCGCCATCTCGGCGCGCCCGCCGTCGGCAAACGCGGTCGCCGCCTCGCGGCGCTTCTTGCCCTCGCTGGTGAGCACGGTCAAGACGTCCTCGTCGGTGAGTTCGCGAGCCTCCTTGCCCGCGACCTCGGCGTTGGTGATCGCCGTCAGCACCATCCGCAGCGTGGAGGAACGCACCTCGTCGCGCGCCTTGATGGCAGCAGTGAGGTCAGCGCGAAGACGGTCCTTGAGAGCACTCATGGGAGCCATTGTGCCTGGATATGAAACCCTGACTCACATGGGTTTCTCCCCGGACGTGCACCGTGTCGCCGCTGGGCTGGCGAAGGTCGTCGGCGCGGGCGCGCTCGCTGGCGCGTCCTTGACGGCGTACGCCATGTGGGAGACGCGGCAGTTCGTCCTGCGCGAGGTGACGATCCCACTCCTGCCTGCCGGACACGAGCCACTGCGGGCACTGCATCTAAGCGATATCCACCTGACGCCCAGCCAGGGCGCCAAGCGCGAGTGGCTGGCTTCGCTGGCCGACCTCAAGCCCGATCTGGTGATCAATACCGGCGACAACCTGTCCCACCGAGATTCCGTGCCAGTGGTCCTCGACTGCCTCGGCTCACTCCTGGACAGGCCTGGGGTGTTCGTCTTCGGCTCCAACGACTACTTCGTGCCCACGATGCGCAACCCGATCCGCTATCTGCTTCCCGACGACGGCCGCCGGGCCACTCGGTCACCGCATCTGCCCTGGCCTGACCTGCTGCGCGGCTTTGTGGAGGCGGGCTGGCGCGACCTGACCAACCGCCTCGACACGCTCAGCGTCGGGGACACCACGTTCGCCTTGGCTGGGGTGGACGACCCGCACCTGGGCTACGACGACCTTGCCGCCGTAGCCGGGCCTGCCGACGCGAGGGCAGACGTACGCCTGGCGGTCGCCCACGCGCCGTACCTTCGCGTCCTCGACCAGTTCGCGCGCGACGGCTACGACGCGATCATCGCCGGGCATACCCATGGCGGTCAGGTGTGCCTGCCTACCCTCGATGGGCGCGGTCGAGCGCTGACCACCAACTGCGACCTGGAGCCGGCGCGGGCGAAGGGGCTGCACCGGCACCCGGCCGACTCCACACCTGGGGATCCTGACTCGTCGTGGCTGCACGTGTCGGCTGGGATGGGCACCTCTCCGTACGCCCGGATCCGGGTGGCCTGTCGTCCCGAGGCGACTCTGCTGCACCTCGTCTCGCGATAGCCGAACCGATTGGGGGCCAAGGCGGACCCTCGGGTAAGGTTTCCCGCGTTGCTCTCCCGCCCCGTCGAGGGAGCATCGGGCTGTGGCGCAGTTTGGTAGCGCGCTTCGTTCGGGACGAAGAGGCCGCAGGTTCAAATCCTGTCAGCCCGACAAAAATTCTTCTCAGAAGACACCGAAACCCGAGTCCGACAGGGACTCGGGTTTCGAAGTTCTCAGGGTCTCAGCGGCTGGCCGCGATGATCTCCGCGATCTGCACGGTGTTGAGAGCCGCGCCCTTGCGCAGGTTGTCGCCGCTGACGAACATCGCCAGTCCGCGGTTGTCCGGCACCCCTTCGTCTTGGCGCAGGCGACCGACGTACGACGGGTCGGCGCCCGCCGCGCGTAGCGGAGTGGGCACCTCCTCCAACGACACACCCGGCGCAGAGGTGAGAATCTCGCGCGCCTGCCCCGGCGTCAGCGCCCGCTCGAACTCGGCGTTGATCGCCAGGGAGTGCCCGGTGAAGACCGGTACGCGTACGCACAGCCCCGAGACCAACAACTCGGGGATACCGAGGATCTTGCGCGACTCGTGGCGCAGTTTCTGCTCCTCGTCAGTCTCGTTGAGACCGTCCTCGACGATCGCGCCCGCCATCGGCAGCACGTTGAAGGCGATCGGGGCGACGTACTTCACCGGGTCGGGGAAGGTGACGGCCGAGCCGTCGTACGCCAACTCGCGGGCCTTCTCGCCTGCGGCGGCAACGCCATTCGCGAGCTCGTCGACACCAGCGATACCCGATCCCGACACTGCCTGATAGGTCGAGACGATCAGCCGTTTGAGACCGGCGGCCTCGTGCAGCGGCTTGAGCACCGGCATCGCGGCCATGGTGGTGCAGTTGGGGTTGGCGATGATGCCGCGACCAGCAGACATCACCTCGGCCATGGCGTCGGGGTTGACCTCGGACACCACGAGCGGGATCGCGGGGTCCTTGCGGAAGGCCGACGAGTTGTCGACCACGATCACGCCAGCCTCGGCGAACTTGGGCGCCAGCGCCCGCGACGTGGTGGCGCCCGCGCTGAAGAGCGCCACATCGAGACCGGACGGATCCGCGGTCTCCGCATCCTCGACCACGATCTCGCGATCCCCGAAGGGCAGCGTCTTGCCGGCCGAACGGGCAGAGGCGAAGAAGCGCACGTCTCCGACCGGGAACCCGCGCTCCAGCAGGATCTGGCGCATGGCGACGCCGACCTGACCGGTCGCGCCGACGACGCCGATGTTGAGCTTGCTCATCGCCCGGTGCCTCCATACACGACGGCCTCGACCTCGTCGGAGTCGAGATCGAATGCGGTGTGGGTGGCGCGTACGGCCGCGTCCACGTCCGCTTCGTCCACGATCACCGAGATCCTGATCTCCGAGGTCGAGATCATCTCGATGTTGACGCCCGAGGCGGCGAGGGTGGAGAAGAACTTCGCGGTGATGCCCGGGTGCGAACGCATGCCCGCGCCGATCAGGGACACCTTGCCGACCCGGTCGTCATAGAGCAGCTTCTCGTAGCCGACCTCACCCTGGAGCTTGGCCAAGGCGCCCATGGCGGTCTGCCCGTCCGTACGCGGCAGCGTGAAGGAGATGTCGGTGAGAGCGGTGGCCGACGCCGACACGTTCTGCACGACCATGTCGATATTGATCTCCGCATCGGCGAGCGCCTGGAAGATCCGGGCCGCTTCGCCCACCTTGTCGGGCACCCCGACGACGGTGATCTTGGCTTCGCTGCGGTCGTGGGCCACGCCCGCGATGATGGCTTGTTCCATCTCATCTACCTCACTGTCAGGAACGATCCAGGTGCCCTCTTGGGTCGAGAACGACGAGCGCACGTGGAGTGGGACGTTGTAGCGCCGGGCGTACTCGACGCTGCGCAGGTGCAGCACCTTGGAGCCGGCCGCCGCGAGTTCGAGCATCTCCTCGTGGGAGACGTGGGCAAGTTTTCGAGCCAGGGGTACGACGCGCGGGTCGGCGCTGAAGACTCCGTCGACGTCGGTGTAGATCTCGCACACGTCGGCACCCACGGCAGCAGCGAGCGCGACCGCGGTCGTGTCGGTGCCACCACGACCCAACGTGGTGATCTCCTTGGTCTGTCGGCTCACGCCCTGGAAACCGGCGACGATCACGATGTGGCCCTCACCGATGGCCTCGGTGATCCGGCCGGGCGTGACGTCGATGATCTTGGCCTTGCCGTGCGACGCGTCGGTGATCACACCTGCCTGGGAGCCGGTGAACGAACGTGCGCTGTAGCCCAGGTCGGAGATCGCCATCGCTACCAGCGCCATCGAGATCCGCTCGCCCGCGGTCATCAACATGTCGAGTTCGCGCGGCGGCGGCAGCGGGCTGACCGAGTTGGCCAGATCCAGCAACTCGTCGGTCGTATCCCCCATCGCGGAGACGGCGACGATCACGTCGTTGCCCGCCCGCTTGGCGTCGGTGATGCGGCGCGCGACCCGCCTGATGCTCTCAGCGTCGGCTAGGGACGAGCCGCCGTACTTCTGCACGACAATGCCCACTGCTTGGACCTCACAACCGGTTCGACTTTCATAAGCTGCGCGACGCTGCGCAGCGGACCGGAGCGAGTCTACCGACGTAGGCTCGTGACTCCCGCTTCCATCTCAGCGGCCACGCGAACGCGACTCAGGGTCGAGCGGGTTCGGACTCCAAGATCTCCTCGGCGACCGCAACTTGATCGGCGTCGAGGTCGAGGTCCACATCGAGGCGGTCATGCGAGACCACGCTGAGCAGCGCGTTCAAGGCGGCACCTGCAAGGTTCCCCCAGTTGCTGACGTACGAGAACTGCCACCACCACAAGGCCTCGTTGACATCGCCGCGTCGGTAGTGCCGCAGACCGTTCTCGATGTCTGCCGCGATCGAGGTGAGGTCGTCGGAGAGTTGGCTCTCCACCATCTCGGGCTCATAGGGGTCGAAGACGAACCCGTACGTGTCCACCGACCCCAGCAGTTCGGCCAACCGCAGCCGCAACTCGTCGAGGTCGGCGTCCGGGCCGACGTCTGGCTGGTATTCGGTCTGCGGTTGGAAGTCTTGTACGGCTCCCAGGCGCGCCCCTGCCAGCAGCACCTGGCTGATCTCAAGAAGCAGCAGGGACACGGCGCTGCCACCGTCTGCCTCGGCCGCGATCGCACGCAACGAGAGCAGGAAACTCTCCATCTGATCGGCGATCTGTGCGCCGAACTCGTCGAACTCCGGATCCAGCGTCATCTTCGGGCTCATCCTCGACTCCCCATCAGGACACACTCCTACGTCCGGCGAACGCGCGCCCGAGGGTGACCTCGTCGGCGTACTCCAGGTCGCCTCCGACCGGGAGGCCGCTGGCGAGCCGAGTGACCCGGATCTCCAGCGCCTTGAGCATACGGCTGAGATAAGTAGCCGTGGCTTCACCCTCAAGGTTGGGATCAGTAGCCAAGATGACCTCGGTGACCTGCCCATCGCCGAGGCGCTGGAGAAGTTCCTTGATGTGCAGTTGGTCCGGGCCGATGCCTTCCAGCGGACTGATCGCCCCACCGAGCACGTGATAGCGCCCCTTGAACTCACGAGTCTTCTCGATCGCGACGACGTCCTTGTATTCCTCCACCACACACAGCACGGTCGGATCGCGGCGCGGGTCTCGGCAGATCCGGCACTGCTCGTCCTCGGAGACGTTGAAGCAGGTGACGCAGAACCGTACGCGTTCCTTGACCTGCACCAGCACCTCGGCGAGGCGGCGTACGTCCATAGGGTCGGCCTGCAGCAGGTGGAACGCGATGCGTTGCGCGCCCTTGGGCCCGACGCCCGGCAAGTGACCGAGCTCGTCGATCAGGTCTTGGACGATGCCTTCGTACATCGTGGAACTGCTCAGCCCTGGCCAGGCAGACCAAAGCCGAGCGGACCACCGGAATCTCCGCCGCCGCCCAACGCTTCACCGAAGCCGCCCATGGCGCCTTGGGCCAACTCGTCGGCACGGGCTTTCGCGTCCCTGAAAGCAGCCACAATCAGGTCTCCGAGGTCGGAGAGTGACTCTGAGTCGTCTCCGTCGACGGTGCCCGGCTGGATGGACACCGCCCGAAGCTCTCCGATGCCAGACAACGTGACGGTCACGGCGCCACCAGCAACGCTGCCCTCGACAGTGGCTTGGGCCAACTGGTCCTGAGCGCTGGCGAGCTGCTCCTGGAGTTGTTGGGCCTGCTGGAGCAGGGCGTTCATGTCGAAGCCGCCGCCACCCAGGGCGTCGAACGGGTTCTGGCTGTCAGTCATGGTGGGTCCTTCTCACGGTGGATAGCCCCAGTCTGCCGGGGCGATGGTCAGGAGTTGGGGATCTCGTCGATCACTTCTGCCCCGAGTTCGCGCTTGAGCAACTCGGTGGTGTCGAGGCCGTCGGTGTCGACGTCAGGATCGTCGTCATCGCCGATCTCTTCGACCTCGACCGGTTCGCCGGCGCCAGGAGTGCGGGTCTGTTGGATCGCGTCGCGAGCGGCGGCCTTGACCTCGTTGGTCGGCTTCGCCTCCTCGGCAGGCGGACCGGCCGCCCACGCAGGAGGCGCTTCGACCTCTTCGCGAGGCGGAGGGGCGTCCGCTGTCGGCGCAGCCGCGATCCGCTCCCGCGGCGAGTCCGACTGCCCGACCGGCGCCGGCGCCGGTCCGTCGCCGGGTCGGGCGCCCGGGTCGACGATCGCTTCGATCTTCCAGTCGACGCCGACCACATCGATGGCTGCCTGGCGCAGGATCTCGTCGCAGCGATTGTTGGCGAACGATTCGCGCGCGCCGGGGTTGGTGAAGCCGACAGTCAAGACGTTGCCGGACAGGCCCACGACCTGGGCGTTGTCGCGCGTGACCATCCAGGCCACCCGTCGCATGCCTTTCATGCGCTCGACGATGTCGGGCCAGACCCGACGGACCTCGACCAGGCTCAGCCCCGACCCCTGCTTTGACTCGCTGGTCATCTGGGGGGCGGGTGTTTCGCGCGAAGGCTTGGCAGTCGCAGGCGCAGCCGCTGCGGCGGACGCAGCGCGCGGGGGCTCGGTGCTCGCAGGGGCACTCGGAGGGGCCGGGGCGGGCGCTGCGGACGGACGCGCCTGTTCCTCGACCGGAGGGGCCGCCTCGGGCGCTGCCGGCGGACGCGCCGGTTCCTCGACCGGAGAAACCGGCTGCGCGGGTCGCGCCATCGCCTCCCGCGCAGCGGCCACGCCACCCGGCACACCACCCGTGATCTCGGCGCGGCGCTCCAGGCGATCAAGCCGCGCCGCCGTACCCGCCTCTTCATCGCCGGCGCCGGGGAGCAACACCCGAGCACAGATCAGTTCGAGCAGGAGCCGCGGTGCGGTGGCGCCACGCATGTCGGTCAGTCCGGCCGCGACCAGGTCCGCGGCTCGGCTCAGTTCGCCACGACCGAACCTGGCCGCCTGGGCGGTCAGGCGCTCGCCTTGGTCCTGGGCCACGTCGATCAGTCCGGTGGCCGGGGCGTCCGGCACGGCGGCGACGATGACGAGGTCACGCAACCGACGCAGGAGGTCTTCGGCGAAGCGGTGTGGGTTCTGGCCCGTCTCGATCACCTTGTCGACGACGCCGAAGACCGCTGCGCCGTCGCGTGCCGCAAAGGCGTCGATCACCTCGTCGAGCAACGTGTCGGGGGTGAAGCCGAGCAGTCCGGTGGCCAAGGCCAAGGTGACGCCCTCGGCTCCTGCCCCGCCCATCAACTGGTCGAGCACGGAGAGAGTGTCCCGCGCCGACCCGGCGCCGGCGCGTACGACCAACGGCAGCGCGGCCGGCTCGATCGGCACCTGCTCCTTCTCGCACAGCTCGGCCAGGTAGCCCGAGAGCAGCCGCGGCGGGATCAACCGGAACGGGTAGTGGTGCGTGCGCGAGCGGATGGTGGGGATCACCTTTTCCGGCTCCGTGGTGGCGAAGATGAAGCGCAGGTGCGGGGGTGGCTCCTCGACCAGTTTCAGCAAGGCGTTGAAGCCTTTCGTGGTCACCATGTGGGCCTCGTCGATGATGTAGACCTTGTAGCGGTCGCGCACGGGCGCGAAGAACGCCTTCTCCCGCAGGTCACGCGCGTCGTCGACACCGCCATGGGACGCGGCATCGATCTCGATCACGTCGATGGACCCCGGGCCCCCGCGGCCGAGGTCGCGGCACGAGTCGCATTCGCCGCACGGATCCGCGATCGGTGCCCGCTCACAGTTGAGTGCCCGCGCCAGGATGCGCGCCGAGGTCGTCTTGCCGCAGCCTCGCGGGCCAGAGAAGAGGTACGCGTGGTTGACGCGGTTGTTGGCCAGTGCCGCCCGCAGCGGCTCGGTCACGTGCTCCTGCCCGATGACCTCGGCGAAGGTCTCGGGGCGGTAGCGGCGATAGAGCGCCAAGGGTGATTCCACACAGGAACCCTAACCACGGCCACCGACATCGCGCACCAGCCCGTCGCGGCCACCACGAGCGACCCATGCCTGGACACGCAAAGGCCCCCCGTGCACCCGATAGAGCCCACCTGCCCTTGCTGCCTTCCGGCCCTGGGGGAGTTCAGTGAGGTACCGCCGCACGGGGGGTTGGGATGAGTCTAGGCGAGCCCGTACGCCCGACCCAAAGCGTCGGGGACCCGGGCGATTTCTGCGCTGCCCGACGGGCCGGTAATCTCCTCCGCGGAGGTATCGCCTAGTGGCCTATGGCGCTCGCTTGGAAAGCGGGTTGGGTTAATAGCCCTCGGGGGTTCGAATCCCCCTACCTCCGCCGTGTGTCGGCCCCGACCCTGGTCGGGGCCGACGACATTTCAGGCCCGGCGCCGCCGCAGCCGCTCCACGAGCGGTCGCAACAGCGCAGCCACCACCACGGCGGCCCCACCCAGCAGCCCGACCCAGATCACCTGGTCACGCGTGGGCGCGAGGACGTCGGGGCGTACGGGCGGAGCCTTGGCTCGTGAGTCTCCCCCGGTGCCGCTCGAGAGTTCGCTGGTGAGCCCGTCGCGGCCTGGACGCAGACCGCGCTCAAGCGCCGCTACGGGCTGGATCACGCCGGCGCCGGTCAACGGGTCGGCGGTCCGCGCGTCGATCGCGGGCACGCCACTCGCGGACCGTCGCACGCGCGCCATGATCTGGCGGGCGTTGTCACGTGGATAGCGCTGCCGCATCAGGGCCACCAGGCCGGTGACTTCCGCTGCGGCCCACTCGCTGGACACCTCGGGCAGGATGCAGGTTCCGCCCGTCACCGAGGCCGATACCGCCCCCGCGGTGGGCGCGGCCACATCGGTCGCAGAGTTGAAAAGGACCGACGCCGACGCGTCCGCGCTGCCGGAGCCCTCGGGGGTGGCGTTGACGACGAGGACGTCCGGGTCGGCAGCTGCCGGGAAGACCAGGCTGGCCGCGTCCTCCCCTGGCTTGGGTTCGGCAGAAAAGCGGGTCGAGAAAGGCGCACCCTCCTCCTGTGGCCGGTTGCCCGAGGCGGCGACGAGCACGACATCGGCCGCGAGCACGCGCTTGACCGCACGGGTGATCTGACCGTCTGATTCCGCAACTGCCACAGACACGTTGGCGACCCGAATATTGCGCTGGCGCGCGTTGTCCGCGACCCAGTTGAGCGCACGGGCCAGGCGTTCGGCCCCCGGACCCACTTGACTGTCGTCGGGCGCGGGCGAGTCATAGAACCTGACATCGAGAAGTCGCGCACCCGGGGCGAACCCCACCGGCATCGGTTCCGCGCCATCGATGCTGCGGCGGACCCTGCCCGCGATCAGGCCCGCCACCGACGTGCCGTGGGGGTCCGCGATCTCGGTCCCCGCGAACGTCACGGCAGGCACGGCCCGCAGGGATGCGGACGTACGGATCCCATTGTCGATCACCGCTACCCCGATATCTGCCCCGGGGATCGTCATTCCCTCTCGGGCCAGCGACTCCCACGCGTCTGCCATGCGTAGCAACCCGAAGGGTTGGCTGGGCGACTCCGCGGTGGCCACCTCTGGACTGTCGGGACGGATCGAGGCGCAGTCATAGTCGGCTACCTCTTCGGCGGCCGACGCCGACGTCCCGCCCCAGAGCGCGGACCCGGCGCCGAGGACCAGCGCCACCAGAGTGCGCGCGAAAGTCACTCGCACGTCTCGTCCTTGGAGACCACCGGCGGGCACAACGCGGCTGACTGCGACAGGCTTACACCGCGCTCGAAGAGTTCGAGCCAACTGTCCGGGACCACCGGCGCGTCGTACGAGCCGTAGCCCAACTGCGTCTTGGCGCTGCCGCCGACCAGCGGGTACGTCCGCCCGGTCGCGTCGATGAGGTAGGGCGAACCCCGGTCACTGTCGGCCCAGTCGCCGCCCAGCACCATCGCGCCCCGCCCGGGCTGGACAAGCACGGACTTGGCCTGCGCAGGCACCTCAGTCGCGCTGGCCAAGGCTCCCGGCGCTTGGACCAGGTCGACGCGAGGTCGGCTGCCAGCCGCCGGATTCAGTTGCGCGCACACCTCACCGAGAACGGGCCGCAACATCGACGCGGGCCAGTGGGCGCCCAGATAAGGGGCGGGAACGGTCGCTTGCCCCAGGTCGCCACGCATTTGCGTGACCTGCGCCCGTCCCTGCATCACGGGGTAGACCGCCGCGGCAAACTCGTCGAGATCGGCGGGCCCTTCCTTGGTCAAGATCAGCGACTGACCACCAGGTAGCCGCAGCATGTCTCCGACCCGGGCACCGGACGGGATGCCTGACTCAGGTCGGCTATAGGTGACCGGCTCCCCCATGCCGCTGATCCCCATGCTCTTCATCTCCAGCGACCCGCCCGTTGGGAAGAGCGTCAGGAAACTCTCGGGCACTTCGGTTGCCGTCGCCGTGGGGAAGCTGCAAGTTGCGCAGCATGTTGTCGCGCGCCGAACCGTTCTCGGGAAGTTTGTAGGAGTAGACGCTCGGGATGTCGCTGCTCGTCGCCGCAGACTGGGCCAGCAGGTAGTACCCGGCAGTCTTGCCCTGGCCGACGCGGACCACCGTGGCCCCGCCCGTGGGTGTCGCGGTCACGTCCGGCTTCTCGTGCACGAGCACTCGTACGCCCGACGCATTGGTCGTGCAGGCGGTCCAGCCCGCCGGGATCAATTGTTCGATGCTCGGCGGGGTCTCGGGGGCACCGAGGATCCCGATCTCCTCACCCGGCGTCTCCTTGTCGATGGCCTCCTCCGAGACCACCGTGGCCTTCGCGTCGGCCCCGAGGATCAGCTTGGCCGAGGTGATGTTGGCGATGGGGCGTACGACGGCCGGGTCGGAGTCCTCGGTGATGATGTAGCGCCCACCCTCCTTGGAGACATAGAGCCCGACCTTGGCCCAGTCGTCCGGGGTCTTCTTGGTGAAGACGCCCGCCACCGCGGCACCTGCGATCAGCAGCACCGTCAGTGCGAGTCCGCCAATGATGATTCGCCCAGGACGCGCGGGTTCGACCTCACGACCGCCCGGCGCCCCGGACACGAAGGCGGTGACCAGCCGCCGGCGGCTGAACGCGTGGGCCTCGACGAGGTCCTTCTTGCTCGCCACGCCTCAGCCCCTGATCGCTTGGAACACGCCGGTAGCGATGACGGTGAGCGGCAACAGACTCAGCAACGCTACCGACTCGGCGACATCACCCAGACGGCCCCGACGGATGGACGGGTTGGAGGGGATGAGCGTGAGCGCCAGCAGCACTCCACCGGCCACTGCCAAGACGACGGCTGCGGTGGGCCGCCACGCCGGATGCCACATCAGCACTGAGATCGCGACCACGGCAAGGCCGAGCATTCCGGAGACCAGCCCGACTCCGACTTCCGGACCGGTGCGGTATTGCCGCGTCCGCAACATCACGACGGCGCAGCACATGATGGCCAGCAAGGTGCCCGACAGCCCGAGCCGAGTGGCGAAGGGCGCGATCAGCACGAGCAGCAAGCCCACGGTGGCCGACACCGACACGAGGATCTCGTGTGCCGTACGCGCGTCGCTGGCCACCTCGTGGGCATCGACCTCGCGCGGCTCGGCGGTGATGTCGGCATCGGAGAAGAGCTGGTCGACCTTGGTGCCGGTGACCCCGAGCGCCAGCCACGGGAAGACACTGCCCGCGATGACCAGCACGACCAGCGCGACCGTCAAGACGATCGGTCCGGACAGCCCGGCGGTCTTGATCAGCACACCCGTCAACGCGAACAGGGTGCCGACCACGACGGGCGGAATCAGCAGACTGCGCCCGTCGCCCAGTGCCAGCAGCGCCACGACACCTGCCAGGGCAACCGCTCCACCGGCGTACGCCATCGGCATCCCCAGAAGCGGTCCACTCGGCGCGAACATCACCCCCGCGATGCCGGCGTACGCGCACCCCATCCACGCGACGGCGACTGCTGCCTCGGGCTCGCTCTGCGCCCGGCTCAACACCACGGCCCCGATCACCAACGCGAACGCCACCAGCGCGGCAGCGGTGGCGGCCATGGACGTGCCTTGGATCAACAATGCGACCGCACCGAGCGTCAGCAGCAGGGCGGCCGACCACAGCGCCGTACGCCGGCCCGAGGCCGGTTCCCAGGGCTTGAGGTCGCGCTCGACCACATCGGTCATGGCTTCCACCACGTCGTCATAAACGATCGGGGTGGGCTCGTCGACGCCAGCGGTGACGGTCAACGTGCCGCCGTCTTCCACGCCCTGGATCATCAGGCCACCGTCCCCGCTGAGGCGGCGTCCCTCGGCGGTCACCAAGTGGTAGCCGCCGTAGACGGTCGCACCGTCGAGCAGTCCCACGGCCCGCGCCAACTCGGGGATCAACTCGGCCACGGGCACCGCACCGGGAAGCACGAGGTCGACGCGACGGGTCGCGGAGGTGACCGTCACACGCACCATGCTGGATGCGCTCACCGATGTCTGACTCATGAAACTCCCCGCGTCGTGTCGTGCTGTTGGACTGCCCCTATCGTGCCCGGCCCAATCGTGCCCAGGCAGTCCTGCCGCCCGGACCGATTTCGGTCCGGGCGGCAGATTGAAGCCAGATCGTTGCTCAGCTCAGGACCCCGGGGCCCGCGTCCTCGTCGTCGATCCACTGCTCTGCGTCCTCGTCGTAGCCAGCCGAGGCACCGCGCTTCTTGCCCTTGCCCCGTCGGCGTGCGCCCGCTCCGGCACCGCCCCCACGCGTACCGCCACGACTGCCGGCCGCCATGCCGCCGGCCATGGCGCCCCGGCCTGCGGCGCCGGCCCCACGAGCAGCAGAGCCGACTCCACCCGTACGCGCGCCGGCCAGCCGTGGTGCCGGGGATGGCGCTGGGAGCGACTGCCGATGTGGACAAACGACCAGCCAGGCCGCGCAGCGCGCCAGCGCCGAGCGCGCCCGACAGGCCGCCGGCAGCAGCGAGTCCGCCCGGTCCTATCTGGCCCGAGCCCGAACTCGTGTCGGCGGTGCCATAACCGGCAGTCGTCTCCGGCTGGCAGTCGGTCGTGGGGTCGAACTGGCCCGGGTCGTACGCCACCGGCGATGGCGCGAGCGTGGAGCCCGGAACGTCCCCCGGGTTGGTCGGGTCGTAGCCGGGGGGGTGCCACGGGTCGACCGGACCATGGGGGTCGGGATCGCCCAGGTAGGGCGGGTGGGGGTCCGTCGGCCACGTCGGCGGGTCCCACGGGTTCGGATCCACCGGCGCAGGCTGGGGCGTGGGCCACCGCGGGGGCGGAGGCGGGTTGTTGCCCGTGTCGATCGGCGTCAGCGTCGGGTCCCGGAACCAGCCCGACTGACTCGACGCGCCGGTCTTGGAGAACGTGATGTCCTCGCTGTCACCCTCGCCGTGGATCTTCGACATCACGACGGCAGCGGCGGCCATCTCCTTGTCGACGTCGTCGGCAGCCTGCTTGGCCTCCAGCTCACGGTTGCCGACAGCCGTGTCGTACGCCGACTTGTCGTTGTTGTACTGCCGCTCGGTGTCGGCCGCCTCCTGTGGAGTCTGGTCCGGTGGATACGAGGGGGACGGCGGCGCGGTCAAGGGGGCGCCTCGCATGCTCGCCAACTTGCTCTCCGCATGGTCGATCTTGGTGACCACGCGATCGAGCGCCTGGGCCGCACTCTCCATTTCCACGGCCCGGTCGAGCGCGCGCTGGGCCGTGGCCTGCATGGCGGTCAGTGCGGCCATGCCGGTCTCGGTCTTGACGCCCTCCTTGACCTCGGGGATCGCGAGAGACAGCTTTTCGTGCACCGCACGCAACGCCTTGGCGCCGTCGCGCCACTGCTGCGCCGCGCCGGTGATCTGCCCACCCTGGGCCGGGTCGACGTACTGCCCGAGCCGGTTCTGCTCTGCACCCACCATCAGACCGCACCTCCTGAGCGCACGCCCTGCGTGTCAACCGGAACGGCGTTGTTAATCGCGACCAACGCACTCTCCAGTTTCGCGAAGTGAGCCGTGGTGTTGTCGTCGTCGTCCTCGATCGCGGCCTTGAGGCTTTCGAACGCTTCGAGGAAGTTGCTCAGATCCTGGCCGGCGGCGAGCACGGTCTCGCGGTACACGGCCATGGCACGTCCGTGATGGAACGCGAGGTTGGGGGCCTGCTGGGCACCACCGAACGCCGCGGGCCGGACCGTCTCGGCGCCGTAGAAGCCGTCGAGAGCGCCGAGGGCGTCGTGCAGCACCCGCTGCGCCTGGGCAAGCGGCCCGAAGAAGACCTCGAGGACCTCGGTCACCCCCTCTTGGAGGTTGGTCACCGTGGGAGCCATGAAGAAGCCCCCGACACCCGAGAACAACATGCGCGTCTTCCCTTCTCGCGTTTATGTGGGCGGTGGATCGTGAGGAGAAAGTGTCCGGAGAGGCCGATGGGCCGACGGTTGGAAACCGCCGGCCCACTCGACGTCAGGCTCAGCCGCCGAAGAGGCCGGCGTTCTTCTGGTCCGTCGACTGGAACGCCTCGTTGGCGTCCGAGACGGCGATGGAGTTCTGCGAGAGCAACTGCAGCATCTCGCTGATGGCCGAGTCCCACTTGGTCTTGGCGATGCCGTAGGCGTTGCGGGCCTCACCCTGCCAGCCCTGGTCGATCAGGTTCTGGACGTACTGCTCGAGCTGGTCGAGGCGGTTGCCGGCCTGCTGGGCCGAGGCTGCCATGTCGGAGGTGGCCGCGTTCATGGCGGCGGGGTCTACGCGAAGCATGTTCTAAGTCCTATCCGTGAGAAGTGTGAGGGTCAGCCGAGCTTGCTCTGGAGCGAAGCCATGGTCGACTGCTGGTCGTCGTCTTGGGCCTTGTTGGCCTGGTCGGTCGCATAGAGCGACGACTCGAACTCGTCGAGGGCGGACGTGATCTTGCGCTGCTTCTCGGCCCACGCGGCCATCAGGTTCTGGAAGGCGGCACCCGCGTTGCCGACGAACTGCGTCTTCATCGGGGCGAGCTGGCTCTCCAGCTGGTTCGTGATCTTGCTGAGGTCAGCACGAGCGTTGGCGATCTCCTGGGCAATGCCCGAGACGACCTTTTCACCAGCTTCCAACATGTTGGTGTCTCCTTGAAGTTACCCGAACCGCTCCGGCCCGAGAGGGTGTGTGGTGCTTCTGATTGTTTGCTTCCGGAGGCCTGCTGCGCCCTCCGGACAACCAGTCGTGTACCCGACCGAAAATGCCCAAACATGGACTCGCGAGTTATCCCCAAGGTCACGACGGCGCGTTGCTGGAGGTCCACTCCAACACGGCCCGGAAGGCGCCGGAGGAGACGAATACGGCCGCCACGGCTGCGGCGCCAGAGAGCGATTCGGCAAGTTCTGCGCGCCGCGACCACGACACCGAGCGCCAGCCACGGCCCGTCGCCACGGCGGCCACGACCATGATCAGCGCACCCACCACGCACATGCCGAACAACAACGTCAGGTTGCCCACGGACAACTCGGGGGCCAGGTCGAGGACCAGTGCCGCGAGGGTGATCAGTCCCCCGAGCCTGAGGAACAGCCGCGCTCGTACGTGGCGATAGCTGCGCGCCACGAGCAACAATGAGAGTCCGGCCATGACTGCAAGCACCCGGGCGCCGATGCGATCCATGTTGTGAGGCACCACGCGCAGGAGCAACAGGGCTCCGAGAGGTACGCAGACCATGATCGCCAACGCGGCGGCCTCGGTCAGCCGGGCAGCGCGAGTGGCCACGCGGGTGATGAAGCGTTCGGGGACGACCAACTGACCGCGGCGAGCCTTGGGTCTCGACCGCGCGGTCCACGCGGTCACGGCCAGGCGGTCGAAGTCCAACAGGTATTGGTCGGGCACGTCGACGACCAGCACGGGTACGAAGCGAGCCGCCAGCATGGCCAGGATGGTCAGCAGCGACCACGCCAGCGGCGGGGACCACCCGAGCAGCGTGACGCCCGCGCCCAACGCGAAGACGGCGCAACCGGCAATGATCCACACCCGCAGCCCTTCGTCTGCGCGTGGCGCGAGCGCTCGCGCCACCGCCGCGACGGCAGCCGCGGTCAGCGCGGTGGCCCCGACGAGCGCGGGCAGTCGTTCGGGGGCCGGGTCCCACAGCACGGCGAACACTGCGGCACCCGCGAACGCCGGTGCCGCCAAGGCTCGCGGCGACTGGAAACGCCCCACAGGTGCGACCCCGACCACCACAGCCACCAGCAGGGCTCGGATGACGGTCGAGGACCAGGTCGCTCCTTCGTACGCACCCAGCATTCCGGCGAGGATCGCTGCCAGCGCCGCCGCGGCGGCGATCAGCGCGCCTGCCGAACTCGGTTCCTCGGCGGCCTTGCGGGGGGTCCGACCCGTACGCCGTACGGACGACATGTCCTCACGAATCGCGGACGGGCTCGCGACCAGGAGGTCTCCCGACTCCAACCCCAGGTCGGCCAACACCTCGTCGGGGCCCAGCGTGGCGCCGCCACGCGTATAGATCAGCGGGATCGACTGCGAGCCGGCGCGGGTCGCGTACTCCCGGGCGACGTCCCAGGCGGTGGCACCGGCGGGCACCAACAGGTCGAGTACGCCCTGTGGTCCGTGCACGCTGATCGCGATGCTGTCAGTCGCTGACCGTGGACCTGCCACCCGCGTGTTCCTCTCGATCCAGCGCCGTCCTCGCCCGACGGAGACCGGCGCGTCAGGCTCACTTCCCGCAGGTATGCCCAGGCCTCGCGGTGGGTATGCGTGCGCGGAAATCAACCTTGCGAGCCATTCCTACCGCACCACACGGTGGTCCGCGCCCGACCCGGGTAGCCTCAGGCGACCCTAGCCACCGGGCACCGGGACCGGGACAGATCTTTGAACGGGGCACCTCTTGAGTACGACGCTGCGCGGCACTCGGCACGACCAGCCTGAGTTGCCGACCGGGAAGATCGCCTTGCAGCCCCCGCCGGAGATCGAGCAGAACGAAGGCGCCGGCGGCGTGCTGATGAACGCCATCCCGATGCTCGGCAGCCTCGGCTCGATCGTGTTGGTGGCGAGCATGGGCGGCGCGGGCGGTGGCCGCAGTTATCTGGCTGCGGGCATGTTCTTGTTCGCCACGATCGGTTTCATCATCGTGCAGATCGACCGGCAACGAAAACAGCGCACCCAGCAGGTGACGGGCTCTCGTACGGAGTATCTGCGCTATCTGGCCTCGATCCGCAAGGTCGCCCGCGGCTATGCCCGTGACCAGCGGGCCGCGTTGCTGTGGCAGCACCCGGCACCGGCGGCGCTGCCCTCGCTGGCCGAGGAACGCTCTCGGGTGTGGGGCCGGGGGCCTTCCGACCCCGGGTTCCTCAACGTCAGGTACGGCACCTGCACCCAACTGCTCTCAGTCGAACTCGAACCGCCCGAGGGCGCACCCATCGACAAGGTCGACCCCGCCGCGGGCATCCGCCCTGCACCGGCTGCTCGTCGTACACCGTCAGCAACCGGACCTGCCCGCGAGCCTGGACCTGCGCGCCTTCGACGGGGTGGAGATCTGCGGCGACGAGGAGGAGGCCCGCGCGGGGGCGCGCGCCATCATCTGCTCGGCCACCGCGATGCATTCGCCGACTCAGTTGGTGGTCGCCGTACTGGCTTCCGAGCGCACCCTTGCGCACTGGGACTGGATCAAGTGGCTGCCGCACGCGCACTCGGCCCAGCAGTCCGACGCGGTCGGTCCGGCGCGCATGGTCGCGACCACCCTCAACGATCTCGCTGCACTGCTGCCGCCCGATCTCTCCGATCGCCCGCGCTTCGGCGCGGACGAACGGCCCGCTTCCCCGCACATCCTGCTCGTCGTGGACGGCACCACCCTGCCGCCGGGAAACCACGTCGTCCCCCCCGACGGCCTGCACGGCGTGACCGTGCTCGACCTGCCCGCCCGCTGGGACGAACTCGAATCCGCGACACGGCTGCGCCTGCTGCTGACCGGCGAGCCCGAGGAGGACGGGTGGATCGAGGCGGAAGCTCTGCGCGTGCGCGAGGCAGTCGTACGCGCGAAGGTGGATCAGTGCGATCTGGCGACCGCCGAAGCCTTCGCCCGGCGGCTCACCCCGTTGCACACGGTCACCAAGGGTGAGGCCGAGGACGCCGGCGCCACGGCCGACATCGCCGGTCCGACGGACTTCATGGACCTGATGGGCATGGGAGACGTCCACACCTTCGACCCCGCGACCGCCTGGCGTCCGCGCCCGGCTCGTGATCGCCTCCGAGTGCCGATCGGGCTCGGCGACGGTGGTTCTCTCGTCCATCTCGACATCAAGGAATCCGCCCAGCAGGGCATGGGGCCACACGGTCTGGTCATCGGCGCGACCGGTTCGGGAAAGTCGGAGTTCCTGCGCACGCTGGTGCTCGGGCTGGCGATGACCCACTCGTCGGAACAGCTCAACATGGTGCTGGTCGACTTCAAGGGCGGTGCGACCTTCGCCGGCATGGCGGACATGCCACACGTCTCGGCCGTCATCACCAACCTCGCCAACGAGCTCACGCTGGTCGACCGCATGCAGGACGCCCTGAGCGGCGAGATGGTCCGGCGCCAGGAGTTGCTGCGCGAGGCGGGCAACTACGCCTCGATCCGCGACTATGAGAAGGCCCGCGCGGCAGGCGAGGATCTGGCCCCGATGCCGTCGCTGTTCCTGGTGGTCGACGAGTTCTCGGAGATGCTGACGGCCAAGCCGGAGTTCATCGATCTCTTCGTCGCGATCGGTCGACTCGGGCGTTCGCTGGGCCTGCACCTGCTGCTGGCCTCGCAGCGCCTGGAGGAGGGCCGCCTGCGCGGATTGGAGTCACACCTGTCCTACCGGGTCGGACTGCGTACGTTCTCCGCGGCCGAGTCGCGCTCGGTGCTCGGCGTCCCCGATGCGTACGAACTCCCGGCCGTGCCGGGTTTGGGTTATCTCAAGCCGGACCCGACCACGATGCAACGCTTCAAGGCGGCGTACGTCTCCGGTCCGCCGTCGACCTCGCGCCCGCGCGTGATGCGCGACGAGGGTGGTCACCGTGCAGGGCATCTTGCCGTTCACCATCTCCGAGGTGCAGACCCTGGAGCCGCTCGAACCCGTGGTGGAGGAGGTCGCCGCCCCGACGCCCAAGGAGGGCGAACTCAAGTCGCTGCTCGACATCGCGGTCGAACGCATGGAGGGCAAGGGACCCGAGGCACACCAGGTCTGGCTGCCGCCACTGGACGTCCCCGACACTCTCGACGAGTTGATGCCCGACCTGGCCGAGGACCCCGAGCTCGGGCTCGTCTCCCAGGAGTGGCGTCGCCTGGGCGGGCTGATCATCCCGATCGGCACCGTGGACCGGCCGCGCGAGCAGCGACGCGACACCTTGACGCTCAACCTCGGTGGCGCCGGCGGCCACGCGGTGATCGTCGGCGGTCCGCGCAGCGGCAAGTCGACGCTGCTGCGCACCCTTGTGACCTCGTTGTCGCTGGTGTCGACCCCTGCCGAGTCGCAGTTCTTCGTCTACGACTTCGGCGGTGGCACCTTCGCGCCGCTGGCCAAACTCCCGCACGTCTCTGGCGTGGGTACGCGTGGCGAGCCGGATGTCGTACGCCGGATCATGGCCGAGATCAGCGGCATCGTCGATCGTCGCGAGGTCTACTTCCGTGAGCAGGGCATCGACTCGATCGAGACCTACCGCAGCCGCCGCAAGCAGGGACGAGCCGACGACGGGTACGGGGACGTCTATTTCGTCATCGACGGTTGGGGCACGCTGCGCAGCGACTTCGACGACATCGAGATCGAGATCCAGCAGTTGGCTGCGCGCGGTTTGACGTACGGCTTGCACATCCTGGTGGCGGCAAGCCGCTGGGCCGACCTGCGCTCGGCGATGCGAGACACGTTCGGCACCCGCCTCGAACTCAAGCCTCGGTGACCCGGTCGACTCCGAGATCGATCGCAAGCTCGCCGCGCTGGTGCCCGCCCGACCTGGCCGAGGCATCGTGACCTCGAAGTTGCACTTCCTGGGCGCGCTGCCTCGTGTCGACGGCGACCCCGATGCGTCCACCACGGGTGACGGCGTGGACGATCTGGTCGCCCGCTCGATCGCAGCCTGGAAGGGCCCGCGGGGGCCGAAGCTGCGGTTGCTGCCCGAGATCATCACCCTCGACGACCTGCGCGTGCAGGCCGAACACACCGGTGGGCGTGGTCGGCAGTTGTTGCTCGGCATCAACGAGAAGGAGTTGGCTCCGGTCGGCTTCGATATGGACTGCCGACCCGCACGCGCTCATCTACGGCGACAGCCAGTCGGGCAAGAGCACGATCCTGCGCGGCACTGATCCGCGAGATCATGCGTACGCGCACTCCCAAGGAAGCCCAGATCGTCGTCGTCGATTACCGGCGCTCACTGCTGGGCGAGGTGCCGGAGGACTATCTGCTGCACTACCTCACCTCGGCCAACCAGGCGACCCCGGCGATCAAGGACCTCGCGACCTACTTGGAGAGCCGCATCCCCGGACCGGACGTCACGCCCGAGCAGTTGCGCAACCGCTCGTGGTGGACCGGCGCCGAGTGCTTCGTCCTCGTCGACGACTACGACCTCGTGGCCACCCAACAGAGCTCGCCGATCGCGGCCTTGCAGCCGTTGATGGCGCAGGCGCGCGACGTCGGCCTGCACCTGGTGATCGCACGGCGTACGGGTGGTGCGGCACGGGCGTCGTACGAAGCCGTCCTCCAGTCGATGCGCGACCTGGCCCAGCCGGGCCTGTTGCTGTCGGGCAGCCCGGACGAGGGTCCGATCGTCGGCACGATGAAGCCGATCCCGCTGCCGCCGGGACGTGGCCGACTGCTGACCCGCTCGCGCGGGATTGAGATGGTGCAGACCGCCTATTGCGAGCCGTCGCTATGACTTCAACCGCTGTGCGGCTCGTCAGCTGAGGGTCCACGAGAGATCTCGCCCTGCTTGATCTGCCAGCCGGGCGCGTCTTTGGTGGACCAGGTCGACTCGAAGATGCGCTGATAGCCGGTGTGGGTGATCAACCACTCGCCGTCGACGCATTCGTACGTGTCGCGATAGAGGGCTGCGCCCTCTAACGCGAAGTCGAAGGCTGGGGCAAAGACCTTGTCGTGCAGATACCAGATCCCCGTCGCGGTGGTGCCGTCCACCGTGATCTCCGGGTGGTGACCGTGGTGCATGGTGATCAGGTCGGGGGTCATGGATTCGGTCAGGAACCGCATGATCTCGTCGCGATCCGCGCACTCACGCTGGGGATAACTCGCGGTCGCCTCCAGGGCGAAGCATTGCTCCAGCCCCGACCAGTCCTTGGTGTCGAGCAGGCGGAAATAGCGGTACTTCAACTGCCGGATCGCTGCGAAGGCGGACGCCTCACCGTTTGTCGATGCCATCTCAGCGCCTCCCTGACTTGAACATGCCACGCGCGATCTCGCGGGCCGCCGTACGCATGAAGTCCCTGAAGGCCCCGGACTTCACCACTTGGGTGACAAGTCCTTCCTCGGCCTTCTGTGCCGACTTCTTGGCCTTGGTCTCGACGCGTTCGTTGCGTTGCTCGCGGGCCATCTCCTTGACCTTGGCGTCCTCGGCCGCCTTGCGGGCGCCCTCTTCGAGCTTCTTGGCCAGGAGTTCGCGCGCGGACTCGCGGTCGATCTCCTCGGCGTACTTCGCATGGAGTGGCGACGCCTTGACGCTCGCCTGCATCGCGTCCGCGGGGGCGGCATCCATCAACGACTCGGGCGCGCGCAGGCGGGTCCAGGCGACAGGCGTGGGAGCGCCACGTTCGTTCATCACCGTCACGACCGCCTCGCCGATGCCCAGGCTGGTGATCACCGAACCGAGGTCGTCGTAGGCCGAGTTGGGGTAGGTGTTCACGGTCGCCTTGAGCGCCTTGGCGTCGTTGGGCGTGTGGGCACGCAGTTGGTGCTGGATCCGCGAGCCGAGTTGGCCGAGCACCTCATCGGGCACGTCGGTCGGCGACTGGGTCACGAAGAAGACACCGACGCCCTTGGAGCGGATCAGGCGTACGGTCTGGGCGATCTGATCGAGGAACGCGTCCGAGGCGTCGTTGAACAGCAGGTGCGCCTCGTCGAAGAAGAAGACCAGCTTGGGCTTGTCGAGGTCACCCTCCTCCGGCAGGTCGTGGAAGAGGTCGGCCAGCATCCACATCAAGAATGTGGAGAAGAGCGCGGGCCGGTTCTGCAGGTTGGGCAACTCCAACAGGCTGATCACGCCCTGGCCTTCGGGAGTCGTACGCAGGAACTCGCGGGTGTCGAACTCGGGCTCGCCGAAGAAGACGTCGGCGCCCTGGGCTTCGAAAGCCACGAGTTCGCGCAAGATCACGCCCGCGGTCTGGCTGGACAGGCCGCCGATGCCCTTGAGTTCGGCCTTGCCTGCCTCGTCGCCGGTCAGGTACTGCAAGACGGCGCGCAGGTCGGCCAGGTCGAGAAGGGGCAGACCGTTCTGGTCGCAGTAGTAGAAGACCAGGCCCAGCGAGGACTCCTGCGTCTCGTTGAGGCCGAGCACCTTGGCCAGCAGCGTAGGCCCGAACGCGCTCATGGTGACGCGGACCGGGACGCCGATGCCCTCGCCGCCGATGGCGTAGAACTCGGTCGGGAATCCGGTCGCGGTCCAGTCTTGGCCGACCGACTTGGTCCGAGCCAGCAACTTCTCGTTCGCCTCGCCAGGCACGGAGAGGCCCGACAGGTCGCCCTTGATGTCGGCCGCGAAGACCGGGACGCCGTTGGCACTGAGCTGCTCGGCGAGCAGCTGCAGGGTCTTGGTCTTGCCGGTGCCGGTGGCGCCCGCCACCAGGCCGTGCCGGTTGAGCATTCCGAGCGGGATCCGGATGTGGACGTCGGAGAGATCGTCGGCATTGAGCATCAGGCCGCCGAGTTCGAGCGCGGGCCCCTCGAACGCATAGCCCGGGGCGATGGCGGCCGAGATCGGGTCTTGCGGGACGGGATCTGCCGGGGCGGACTCTTCCGGGGTGGGGGCTTCGGATCCGGCAGCTGCGGGCGTCGCGTCCGGAGGCGTCTCACTCATGGCCGGAGCCTAGCCCGCACCTGCCCTGGCTAGACTCGCGCGGTGATCCGCGCCGCCCGTACGAGCCTGACGCTCATCTTCTTGTGCGCCCTCGTCCTCGGGGCGACGCTGTGGGGTTGGTCGGCTCTGACTGCTCCGCTGCCCAAGGCGGAGGAAGCCCCACTATGCGAGGACACCCACGTGCCCGCAGGTACGAAGGTCTATCCCGACCAGGTCGTGGTGAGTGTCTTCAACGCCAGCACCCGAAGCGGGCTGGCCTCACGCTCGCGGGCCCTCTTCGCCGAGCAGGGATTCGTGGCCGGCGACGACGGCAACGCGCCACGCGACACCAAGGTCGTCTATGCCCAGATCTGGTCCGCTGAGCCGGACAACCCGGCAGTGAAGTTGGTCAAGAGTTTCCTCGGTCCGAAGACCCCTGTGCTCAAGGGCGAGCGGCTGGGCGAGGGGATCGTGGTGGTCGTGGGTCCGCGCTTCAACAAGCTCGTCCAGGGCGAGAAGTCGGCCGAGAGCGAACGCGACGCGATGATCTGCGCGCCTCCGGGCACGATGGACTGAGCGCTCTCAGTCCTCGTCGAGCCACGCGGCCAGTCGGCCCTTGCGCGAGACCTTGCGCAGTCGCTCCTCGGTGCGTTTGCGCAGTTTGCGCGGGGTCACGACGAGCACGTCGTCCCCGTGTTTGAGTACGGTTCGTCGCTCCGGCACCAGCGTTTCGCCGTCTCGGATCACCAGCGAGATGGACGCGCCCAGGGGCAACCGCAGTTCGCCCACCTCCACCCCGTGCATATGCGACTTGTCGCTGATCGACACCTGCAGGAGGTCGGCGGCGATGCGCTCCAAGGGGGCGGCTTCGATATCGAGGTAGCGCGGCTCCGACCGGCGCACGACCCGCAGCAACCGGGCGAAGGCGGGCAGCGTCGGCGCGGTCACCAGCGTGTCGAGGAAGACCAGGACGAAGACGATCGCGAAGAGTTCACGCGCCCCGTGCACACCTTCGGCCAACGGGATCGTCGCAAGTACGATCGGCACCGCGCCACGCAGCCCCGCCCACGAGAGGAAGCCCATCTCGTTGAGCCGCAGGCCACTGCCTAGGCAACTGACCCAGACCGAGATCGGTCGGGCGGCGATCGTCAGCACGGTCCCGGCCACCAGCGCGGCACCCACGACCTCCCAGGTGATGTCTGCGATCTGCATGACCAGGCCGAGCATCACGAAGAGGCCGATCTGGGCGATCCAGCCGACGCCTTCTGCAAAGGACCGCGTGGCGGCGCCGTGGGGCAGCTCGCTGTTGCCCAGGACGAGTCCCGCGACATAGACCGCGGCGAAGCCGGAGGCGTGGACGCTCGCCGCGCTGCCGTACGCCAGGAACGCCACGCAGAAGGTGGCGATCGGGTAGAGGCCGGATGCGGGCAGCGCGGCGCGCCGCAGGATCCACGCTCCTCCGAAGCCGACGGCCGCACCGATCACCACACCCGCGAACAGTTCGGCGATCACGATCAGTGCGATCAGGCCGGGGTGGTTCTCGGAGATAGCACCGCTGGCGATCAGGGTGACCAGCACGACCGTGGGGGCGTCGTTGAAACCGGATTCGGCTTCGAGGGTGGCGACGAGACGCCTGGGCAGCGGCAGTGCCCGCAGCACCGAGAAGACGGCAGCCGCGTCGGTGGGGGCGGTAATGGCACCGAGCAGCAGGGCCATCTCCCAGTTGAAGCCCAGCAGAAACTTGGCGCCCACCGCGACGACCGCGATCGAGACCACGACGCCCACGGTGGCGAGCAGACCACCGAGTCGCATGGAGGGTCGCACGTCCTCCCAGTTGGTGGTCAGGCCACCCTCGGCCAGAATCACCGCGAGAGCGGCGAATCCGAGCGCGTGGGCCAGTTGGGCATCGTCGAGGTGGAAGCCGATCCCGTCGCCGAGGATGAAGCCGATCAGCAGATAGACCAGCAGCGAGGGCATGCCGAAGCGAGAACTCGCGCGCACGGCCAGGACGGCCAAGAACGTGACGGCCGCTGCCACGAGGAGGAAATGATCCAACTCGTGGACATCGAACGTCACCTGTTCACCTCGCTCCGAGCGCCTTGGGCGGGACGCAGGCTGATCCTAGTGCCGACCCTGACTAGAACACGTTCTAGTTTCACCGTACGATTCGGCCATGACTGACGGGCACGTGCCAGCGTTCACCAAGGGAGTCGCGCTCCCGGAGGTCCTCGACCAGGCAGTCCTTGCGGACGCCGAGGAGTTCGACGTCGTCGTGGTCGGGTTCGGCATGGCCGGCGGCTGCGCGGCATTGGAGGCCGTACGCACCGGAGCGCGCGTGCTCGTGCTGGAACGCGCGGCCGTGCACGGCGGCACCTCGTCGATGGCCGGCGGTCACTTCTACCTCGGCGGCGGGACGGCCGTACAGAAGGCCACCGGCCATCCGGACACGCCCGAACGCGATGTTCGACTACCTGATGGCTGTCACGCCCGACCCGGACGCAGAGAAGATCCGGGCGTACGCCGAGGGGTCGGCCGATCATCTCGACTGGCTGGAGGAGTTGGGCTTCGAGTTCGAGCGATCCTTCTTCGCCGGCAAGGCGGTGATCCAACCGCAGACCCAAGGCTTGATGTTCACCGGCAACGAGAAGGTCTGGCCGTTTCGGGACCAGATCCCACCCGCCCCGCGCGGCCACAAGGTGCCCAAGCCCGGCGACACCGGCGGCGCCTCGATGGTGCTCGACCTGCTGCGCGACCGACTCGCCGAGAGCGACGCCGAGGTGCGTTTCGAGACCGGCGTGACGAACCTGGTCGTGGATGAGTCCGGAGCGGTCGTCGGGGTGGGCTGGCGACGTTTCGACGAGACCGGCTACGTCCGCGCGAAGGCGGTGATCCTGGCGGCGGGCGGGTTCGTGATGAACCCCGAGATGGTCGCGGAGTTCACCCCGACGTTGGGCTCGAAGCTGATCCCCCTGGGCGCGACGCACGACGACGGGCTGGGACTGCGGCTCGGCCGCTCGGTCGGCGGGGCCTGGGAGCACATGAACGAGGCCTTCATCACCGCGCCCTTCTATCCGCCGTCGGGACTGGTGAAGGGAATCGTGGTGAACAAGGACGGCAAGCGTTTCGTGGCCGAGGACTCCTACCACTCCCGGACCTCCTACTTCGTGATGCGCCAGCCCGAGCAGCGGGCGTACCTGATCGTCGACTCCGAGCACATCGAGCACCCCGAGATCCCGCTGTGTCCGTTCATCGACGGCTGGGAGACGATCGAGGAGATGGAGACCGCGCTCAACCTGCCGCCGGGTTCGTTGGCCGCCACACTGGCCACGTACAACGAGAACGCGGCCAAGGGTGAGGACCCCGAGTTCCACAAGCACCCCGACTGGTTGGCTCCGCAGGACCAGGGGCCATGGGGGGCGTACGACCTCACGTTGGGCAACGCGCTCTATGCCGGCTTCACGATGGGTGGGCTGGCCTGCGACCTGGACGGTCGCGTGGAGCGCGAAGACGGCGAGACGATCCCCGGGTTGTTCGCGGCGGGCGCGTGCGCGTCCAACATCGCCCAAGACGCCGCGGGCTATGCGTCGGGCACCCAGCTCGGCGAGGGCAGTTTCTTCGGACGGCGCGCCGGACGGGCGGCGGCGGACCTGGCAGCATCGGGGGCATGACGTCACGTTGGGAGATCGCCAGCCGCGCCAACATCGCGCCTTTCCATGTGATGGATCTGCTCGCTGCGGCCGAACGGCGCCAGGCCTCCCACGGCGACTTGGTGAACCTGGTCGCGGGCCAGCCCAGCACCGGCGCACCCGCTGCGGTGCGAGCCGAGGCCGTACGCCTGCTTCAAAGTGACGACGCGCTCGGTTACACCGTCGCCGACGGCATCTCACCGTTGCGCGAGGCGATCGCCGCGCATCACCGACGGCTGCACGACATCGACGTGGACCCCCAGGACGTCGTGGTGACTACCGGTTCTTCGGGCGGCTTCCTGTTGGCCTTCCTGGCGGCCTTCGAAGCCGGTGATCGGGTGGCGATGGCGCGTCCGGGCTACCCGTGTTATCGCAACGTCCTGTCCGCACTGGGATGCGAGGTCGTGGAGATCGAGACCGGCCCGGAGAACCGCTTCCAACCCACGGTCGAACGACTCGCCGCGATCCCGCGCTTGAAGGGGGTCGTCGTCGCCTCACCGGCCAACCCGACCGGGACGATGCTGTTGCCCGAGGAGCTGGCCGCGATCGCGCGCTGGTGCGAGGAGAACGGGGTGCAGTTGATCTCGGATGAGATCTATCACGGCATCGAGTACGCCCCGCTCGACGGTGGCACGTCGATGTCACGCTCAGCGTGGGAGACCAGCCGCGAGGCGATCGTGTTCTCGTCCTTCTCGAAGTTCTTCTCGATGACCGGTTGGCGGATCGGCTGGATGTTGGTACCGCCGAGGCTGCGGCGGGCGGTGGACATCCTCACCGGCAACTTCACGATCTGCCCTCCGGCGCTGGCCCAGCACGCAGCGATCGCGGCCTTCTCCGAGGAGTCGTACGCCGAGTGCGAGGCGCACGTGACGCGCTACGCCGACAACCGGCGCCTCCTGCTCGAAGGGCTGCCCGCGTTGGGGGTGGAGCGGCTGGCACCTGCCGACGGCGCGTTCTATGTCTATGCCGACGTGGGCCACCTGACGCAGGACTCGTTGGGCTTCTGCCTCGACGTCTTGGACCGTACGGGCGTGGCGATGGCACCGGGAATCGACTTCGACACCGTCGACGGTGGCCGATTCGTACGTCTGGCGTTCGCGGGGTCGCAGGCCGCTATTCGCGAAGGACTCACGCGGCTGTCCACAGCGTTCTGACGCCATCGTTTGCCGGTCAGCCCGGCGGGGAGGTCGTGGTCCACGAGACAAGGAGCCACGACATGTATGGCGACACCGATCAGATCCGCCGCCTGGCCGGCGGCTTGGAATCACGAGCCCGGACGCTCGATGAGTTGGCGGCCGATCTCCTCGCCGCGACGCACGCGTGCATCTGGGAAGGTGCGGCGGCCGACGCGATGCGCGCGCGAGTTCACAGCGGGGCCACGCGCCTCGCGGCCTGTGCCCGACGCCACGAGGACGCGGCGGCGGCCTTGCGTACGCACGCCGACGCGGTCGACGAGACGGTCGCGTTGATCGCGCGCATCGAGAATCGCGTGGAGGGACTGGCCGCGGCGGCGCGATCGCGGGTCACGGGCCTGCTCGACCTGCTGCCCGGCGATCTGGCGTTGGCCACCTTCGTGCCGCCACCGTCGGGGCACATTGCCTGGCTGAGCGTCGACCTGCCGGGGATCGCGGCATGAGTACGCCCGTGCGATTCCAGGCCGACGCGGCGACGCTGTGTGACGCGGTGGCGCGGGCGGGCGTACGCCTTCCGTGGCCGCCCGCCACGTCGTGTCCGCGGCTGGACGGCGTGCTGCCGGAGGCGAATCTCGACGGGCTCGCGCCATGGGCGCGGGCCTTCGTCGCCGGCGGGCGGCAGGTCGACCTGACCCTGGTCGTGGCGCACCCGGCAGGGATCTCGACACTGTGCTCGTGGCAGCGCGTGCACGGCGACGAGGTGCTGAGTCTGACGGCCGCGTCCACCAACTCGGCCGAGATTGCCTGCTATCCGCGTCGCCTGTGGGCGGGCGAATTGACGCGACTGGTGACACCGCCCAATTTCCGCGAGGGGATGCTGGTGGCCCAGTCGGGCGCGGCGGGCTCGGCGGGGGCGGCGTGGGTGCTCGACGACACGCAGTGGTGGGAAGTGGGTCGAGACGGGACCCGACGAGAGTCGGCGAGCACCTCACAGGTTGTCGCTCGGATCCACGAGGTGGCGCCATGAGCGGGCCGGATTACGTCGTGCTCGGCGGCAGCCATGGCGTGGTGGTGCAGCGCGAGCAGGCCGCACAACTCGGCACCCTCTTCCTCCAGAGCGCACAGATGCTCCAGGACCTCACCACCGAGACCTGCGCAGTCGGCTTCGACGGCGACCTGGTCGAGTCGGCGGTGCTGTCACCGGCCACGTTCGCCGAAGTCGAAGCGGCGATCCTCGCCGCGACCAGCGGACCCCAGGGCCTGCTGCCCACCTCGCTCGAGTGGGAGTTGGACGGGGTCGCCGTGGTCGCCGCCGTGGCGGCCTTCGCGCGCAGCGACGAAATGGTCGCGGCGGGCCTCGACGCCCTGGACTACCGGATCGGTCTCACCGCCGGTTACCCCCTGGGAAACGCCCTTCCGCTCCTATTGCTGGGTGGCGCGGGAGCAGCCGCGATCTGGCCGCATCTGCCCGGTGGTGTGCGGACGCGGCTCAAAGCCCGGGGAGCCGACGCGGGCGCGGAACTTCAACGATTCGCCCAGGACCATCCCGAGATCGTGGAGCGGGCCTTCAACTCCGGCGGGGGCCTCGTGGACGGCTTCTGGCGCGGAGCGTTCGCCGGCGCACCCTCACCCGACGGTCGGTCCTGGCATCCCTCGACCGCCGCTGCCGCCGGGATGCTCGCCGCACTCTTCCCCTCAGACGGAACCGCCCGCGTCACCCGGCACGGTCGCACCGGCGACAATGATGCGCGCCGCGATCCGACCCGAGTGGACCCGGTCGCGCCGCGCGGAGTGCGAGACCTGATCGCCAATCTGAGCCAGGTCGCCGCCCTGTCTGCCAGCGCCGACTCCGCACACAACGGCACGATCGCCGTCCAGACCCTCGCGGGCGACACCGAGCGCCGTCACATCGTCTATCTGCCGGGCACCGACGATCTGGCCACCCTGCCGCACACCCAGGACCACGACGTACGCGACTCCCTGTCCAACCTGCACGGCATCCGAGGCGAAGAATCCACCCATTCGATCGGCGTACGCGACGCAATGGCCAAGGCAGGCATCCGGCCGGGCGAGCAAGTGCTGCTCGTGGGTCACTCGCAGGGCGGAATGGTGGCCCACACGCTGGCCAACCACCCGGGCGAGTTCCAGATCACCGACGTGGTGACGGCCGGGTCTCCACTCGGCGAACACCCGGTGAGCAACGTGCGGGTATTGGCCTTGGAGAACACCGGCGACCTGGTGCCCCACCTCGACGGCGAGTCCAACGGTGAGGATCCGAGACGGACCACGTTGCGTTTCCGCGATGCCGACGGCTCGATCGTCGACAACCACGATTTCGAGACGTACGAATACGGTGCCGGGATCGTCGACTCTGCCGACGACCTCTCCCTGCGCGACGCCGTCCGCGCCCTGTCGGACTTCTTGGGGGGCAGCGACGCCGGGGAGGTTCAGGTATTGCGCATCGAGCGACAGGACGGCGCAGCGAGATGATCTCCTAGGCTTCGGGCTCTGGAGGGTTTGCCGCTCCCGCGTCCGGGAAAGGGAGCGGAGGTTGAGCGGGAGGAAGCGGATGTACGGCGATAGCGCGGTGATGCGTCGGCGTGCCGCCGAGTTGCGCGACCAGGCGGCCGAGTTGCGGGTGATCAGCGACCAACTCATCACCCAACTCGACGCCATCGGCTGGAGCGGTCGGGCAGCCACCTCCATGCGTACGCGGCTGCAACAGCGGCGCAGCGAACTGCGCGACGTCGCCGCGCGCCACGACGCCGCGGCCGAGTCCATGGTCAAGCACGCCGCCGAGGTCGACCTGTTGAAGGAGCAGATCGCGGAAGTCGAGAAGGACCACGAGGTCGCGCTCGCCGAAGCCCGCACCCGGGTGGCCAGACTGCACAATGCGGAGGAGGGCGTACGCGTGGATCCCACAGACGACGACGCGACCCTGCTGGCATTCGAGGCTCCGCCCGCCGGCCACAAGGCGTGGCTCGAGGTCGACCTGCCGGGAGTGAGCCAGTGACCACCTTCGACCTCACCTCACCCCGACCCGTGACCACGCTGCTCGACGCCTTGCCACGCCGGGTCACGCTGACGCTGCGCGAGTTGTCGTACGCCGCGTCGCTGCTGGGCGAGGCCCCGCTGCCCTTTGAAGTACGACTTGCCAAGCCGGACGCACTCACCGGACGACTGGGAGTGACGAGCTCGGACTCCGACGACGACGCCTTCGACAGCGCGCTCGCCTCACTGCACGATCCACAGGACACGCTGGCCCGCCGCGGTCTGCTCGTCGATGACAACCTCGACGCCGGTGTGGCCGGAGCGCTCGGCATCCTTGCTGCACCGGCCGTCGCCGTCGACCTGGACCTGCGGGTGGGCAACGTCCAAGCCAAGTCCTGGCAGCGCGCAGTCGCCGGCGCCGTCGCGACGTTGTCCACGGTGGACGGCATCGTCTTCGATCTCGCCTGGTTCGACGCCACCCATTGGCCGCTGGAACTCGCGCGGGTGGCGGTCCTGCCCGAGGAACACGAACCGTCGGCGTCGGGCGTTCCCACTCTGGTCGATCTGCCGTTCGACTTGACCAACGCAGCCGCGGAAGCGGCGGGGAGCCGGCCTGAGTTGGTGTCCTCCCTGGTGTCCCAGCACAGTGGTGCGGTGATCGACGGCGACGGCCGACCGGTCGCCGATGCCGAGGTGGTGGGCCTGCTCCTCGCGTTGCACAACGAGGTCAACGGCCGACTGCGCGTGCTGATGAGCCGGGTCGCCCACGAGGAGTCGGTCCCGGTCGGTGTGGTCTCCTGGGTGCTGCTCGCGGACGGCTGGCGGGCATTGCGCCCGCACCACGAGGGAGACGAGAGCAGGGTCGAGATCCGCACGGTGGAGCCGGGCGACCTGGCCTCCAGCGTCGCGCCGGTGTTGTCGAAGGTGAGCCGATGAGCGACGAGGTCCAGGACGCGCGTCGGCGTGCAGATCGTTATGACCAGTTGATGATGCTGGCCGATTCCTTCGATGCGACCGGGCAGCGGATGCGCGAGCAGAGCCAGCTGGGCGACAGCATTCTGCGCGAGTCCGATGTCACCGAGTCCGCCGCACTTTCTCCCCTGACCTATGAGTCGGTCGAAGAGGCGATCCGCCTGGCCACGACCGGGAAGCACAGCCTGCTGTCGCGCTCGGTCGAACTCGACGCGGATGCGTTGGTGCTGCGGGCCACCGTGTTGACCTATCGCTGGATCGACGACCTGCAGGAGGCGGCGTACAAGACTCTTGGGGCCATCGGTGGTCGCGCGATCGGGTTCTTGGCGCCCGAGGTCGAACTCGGCGGCGCGGTGGTGTCAGCCGGGCTGATCGAGACCGACGCGCTCGACCGGGACGGAGTCGCGGCGTACCTCAACGAACTCGCCGAGAACCACCCCGATCTGCTCGACCACGTCGCCAACGGCGGTGGCGGCATCTTGGAGAGCCTGCAGATGCGCTCGCTGCTCACGGTCGGCTTCCTGGCCGGGAGTGGTGGTCCGGCCGCCTCACGCGGTGGCCTGCGCGCGGTCGGCGTCGAGCCGATGCGAGTCGACGCGGCCAGCGCCTTGCGCGACATCGCCGGTGACTTCATGTGGATGGCACCTCCGGAGAAGGCATCCGATGCCGCTCCGCGCTCTGATGCGCCGGCCAGCGTAGAGAGACTCCTCGACGCGTTGAGCAAGGTCGAGGATCCGGTGCAGGTCATCGCGACGGGCCCCGATCGCTTCATCGCCTTCCTGACCGGTCCCGCGGTGGCCGCACACGTGGTGGGCGGCGACCAGTCGGACTACGTTGCGGCGGTCGTACGTGCGCTCGCCGAAGCGACGGCGGCGTCAGATGACCCGCACGTGCTGCTCGTCGGCTCGGCCCGCGGCGGCCAGGCAGCCGTGGATGTGGCGTGTTTGGAAATGCCGTTCGTCATCGAGCAGATCGTCACCGCGGGCGCCCCCGCCTCGCATGTGCATCGCCTGCCCGAGACGATCCGCGTCTTGTCACTGGAGGACCGTTCGGACCCGGTGGCGCTGCTCGGCTCACTGATCAGCCACGGCCTGCCCAACCGAGTGACGGTGCTCTTCGACGGCGACGGCGGTGGCCCGCAGTCGTACGTCGCGGGTGGTCGCGCGGTCGACGAGGCCACAGCGCCGGAGTTGCGAGCCGAGGTGGCGCGGCTCGTCGACGCGGGGTTTCTCACTGCGCGCTGACGGGGTCACACCAGGTCGTGTACGAACTGCCCCAACTGGGTGAGGTTGCGGCACTCGATCATCGCCATGAGGGCGGCGTACTCCGGCGCAGCAGAGTCACCCGTGCCCCAGTGCCGACGGTGCTCAGGGTTGAGCCACCACTGGTGTCGGGTGTTGGCGACGAGCCGCTTGAGGGTGTCGAGTTGGAGGTCGGCGTAGTTGCTGCGGGCGTCACCTAGGACCAGCAGCGAGGACTTGGGGCCGAGCGCATCGGCGTACGACTCCTCGAACTTGGTGAAGGCGCGGCCGTAGTTCGTACGCCCCCACAACGCCGCCTGCGCGGTGCTCGCCGCGAGATCGGTCATCACGTCGGCGACGTCGGCACCCGGCTTGAAGTGGTGGGTGACCTCGTGGATGTGGTCGACGAAGGTGAACGCGCGCACCTTCTGGAACTGGTCGCGCAACGCAAACACCAGCAGCAGGGTGAACTGCGCGAAGTTGGCCACGCTGCCCGAGACATCGCACAACACGACGAGCTCGGTGCGGTGCGGGCGCTTGGGTTTGTGGAAGGTGTTGAGAGGGACGCCGCCGGTCGACATCGAGGCGCGTACGGTCCGGCGAAAGTCGAGCGGGCCCTTGCGTTTGGCGTGCTGTTCCTGGGTGAGCCGAGTCGCCAGCCGCCGGGCAAGCGGATAGATCTCGCGTCGCATCTCCTCCAGGTCGGCCTTGCGGGCACTGGTGAAATCGAGACGATCGATCGTGGGACGCAGCGCGACGTTGGCGACGTGCTCGGCGCCCTTCTCCTCCGCGATCCGGCGACGCGCGTCGTTCTCGACGCGTCTGCTGAAGTCGCCGATGCGTTGGTGGGCTGCTCGCTCGGCCTCCTCGTCGGTCAGCTGGCCGGTCAGGAGAAGCTTGGACGAGTCGGTCGGCGAGTTCGGTGGGGCTCACTCGCTGCAGAGCGGTGTACGCCGACCAACTCGACAAGCCGGGACCACGTCCGGGCATCGCGCCGAAGCGCGCGACCGCCTCGACAGCCAGCGCGTTGAGCGCTTGTTGATCACCGTCAGCAAGCGCCTGCTCCAGTCGCGCACGGAAGTCCTGGAGGGCGGCGGCGTTGTCGCGTGATGATCTGGACTCCGCGCGGTCAGCCTGGTCGGCTTCCCGATCCGCCTGCACCCCGCTGCCGATCAGAGCGGGGAAGTAGAGGTCGAACAGCGCGTCGAAGGTCGGGCGCTGCGCATGACGCTTGATCAGCGTGGCGGCGTACACCTCGCGTACGACGTCTCGCTCACCCCAGCCGATCCGACCGAGCCCTTTGACCGCGTCCAGCCCCTCGGCCAGGCTCGCACTCACCCCGGCGCCGCGCAGCGCCTCGGTGAACGCGATGTGGCGGTCGAGCAGACTCATGAGCGCAGTTTGAGTTCGCGGATGGCCCGCTCCTGATCGGACGCGTGCTTGAGGACGACCCCGAGCGTCTGTGCCACGGCGGCTTCGTCGAGGTTGCCGATCTGGAGGGCGAGGAGCGTACGCGCCCAATCGACGGACTCGGCGATGCTCGGCGCCTTCTTGAGTTCGAGGTCGCGCAGTCTGCTGACCGTGGTCACCAACTGAGCGGCCAGCGCGTCGTCGAGGCCAGGCACCTGGCCGACGACGATCTCGCGTTCACGCTCGGCGTCGGGGTAGTAGAGGTGCAGATAGAGGCAGCGGCGCTTGAGTGCTTCGGAGAGTTCGCGAGTCGCATTGGAGGTGAGCACGACGTACGGCCTGCGCGTGGCGGTGATCGTGCCGAGCTCGGGGATGGTGACCTGGAAGTCGCTGAGGACTTCGAGCAGCAGTCCCTCGACCTCGACATCGGTCTTGTCGACCTCGTCGATGAGCAGCACGGTGGGCTGCTCGCGGCGAATTGCGGTAAGCAGCGGTCGGGTGAGCAGGAACTCCTCGGCGAAGATCTCGCCGTGAGTGTCGGCCCACGCGGTGTCGTCACCGCTGGCCTGGATGCGCAGGAGTTGCTTCTTGTAGTTCCACTCATACAGAGCCCGCGCCTCGTCGAGGCCCTCATAGCACTGCAGGCGTACGAGATCCGCACCCGTCGCGCGGGTGACCGCCTTGGCCAGCTCGGTCTTGCCGACGCCCGCGGGGCCTTCGATGAGCAGCGGCTTGCCCAGCGCACCGGCGAGGAACGCGGTCGTAGCCGTGGCCGTGTCGGGCAGATAGCCGACGTGGTGCAGGCGAGTCGCGGCGTCGTCGGGCGAGGAGAACCAGTCGGTCCCTGAATCGGTCACTGCGCGAGTTTAGTGCGAGCAGTGAGGAGTCCCCGGCCGGCCGGGGACTCTCACGGTGTGTGACCAAGGCATAGGTAACGAACCCCGAAACTTGGTCACACAGTTCAGTGCTGATGCCCGTGGACCTCCCCCTCGGGGACCGGGGCGACGCGATCGTCCAGCAGCGGCTTCGCAGGATCCCACTTGGTGCCGTTCGCCTGATCCTGGCGACGCCGTGCGATCGCCGAGAGCGCTTCGAGGACCACCCGGTTGGCCAACGCAGCAGTGATGTCCGCGTGGTCGTACGCCGGGGCGACCTCGACGACGTCGATCCCCACGATCGGCAGTTCCAGGCACAGGTGGCGTACGGAATCCAGCAACTCGCGCGCCGTCAACCCACCCGGCTCCGGTGTGCCCGTCCCGGGCGCGTGGCCGGGATCGCATACGTCGATATCGACGCTGAGGAACACTCCATCGGTGTCGTCGGTCGCGGTCCGACCGGCCTCAGCCAGCACGGTCTTGAGCCCGCGCTCGCCGATCTCGGTCATCTCATAAGACCGCATCCGCTGGTCGGCCATCCAGCCCAACGTCTCGGGACCGGGCCAATAGCCGCGCAGGCCGATCTGAAGGAACCTGTCGCCGCGCACCGCACCTGACTCGATCAGCCGCCGCATCGGCTGGCCGTGACCCCACAGCGAGCCGAAGTCCGAATAGCCCGTGTCGGCGTGCGCGTCGAAGTGCACCAGGCTGATCCGCCCGTTGCCGACGACGTCGGCGATGCCCGAGCAGTCGGCGTACGTGATCGAGTGGTCGCCGCCGAGCACCACCGGGATGGCCCCCGACGCGGCGATCTTGGCGACGGCCTCGCGGATCTGCCCAAGCGAACGCTGGATCTCGCCTGCATAGACCTCGACGTCCCCGACGTCGACGATGCGCAGATCTTGAAGCGCATCGGTTCTCAGAGCCAGGCTGGGGCGCGAGCCGTCGTGCGGAAGATAGTCCGTGCCGCGGATCGCCTGCGGGCCGAAGCGAGCACCCGAGCGATAGGACGTACCCCCGTCGAACGGCGCACCCACGATGACCACGTCCGCGTCTTGATAGGTAGCCGGATCGTCCAGGTCGGCCCGGTCGACGCCGAGGAAGGTGAAGTCGGGTCCGAAGAGGTTGCCGATGTTGGCCATGCTCGGACGCTAGCGGGCCGAGGCGGGACTTGTAACCCGATGTTCGTGACCGTGTCTGGGGGCCGCCGAAGCCCCCCATCTTGAGCCAGGCGCACATCGGGTTACGGCGGCGGGCCGAGCCCGCGCGATGCTTCGTACGCCTGAACCGCCGTCGGCAGGGTCGGGAAGATCCGCTCCTCGGTGACGCGTTCGAGAAGACCACTCGCCTTGAGTTCGTCACGGAGATCCTGTTTGAGGCGCGCGATCGCGAACACGACGCCCTCTCCAGTCAGGTGTTGACGGAGACTTTCGAGTGCGTCTGCGGCGGTCACGTCGATCTCGATGATCGCCTCGGCGTTCAAGACGAACCATTCGACCGGTTGCTCTGCCTTGTGCACCGCCCGCAACGCGCGTGCCCTGAAGTCCTCCGCGTTGGCGAAGAACAGCGGTGAGTCATAGCGATAGACCATCAGCCCAGGGATCGTGGTCGCCTCGGGGTAGTCGTCGATGTCGTGCATCCCGGCCACGCCGGGCACAAACCCGAGCACCGAATCGTGCGGGCGTGCCACCCGCCGCAGCAGGTCTCCAAGCGACAGCGCGACGGCGACCAGGATGCCTTCGAGGATGCCGAAAGCCAGGACTCCGAGAGTCGTGGCGATGGCGATCAGGAACTCACTGTGCCGGAACGACCAGATTCGCCGGAACTCACCAACCTCGATCAACTTGGTCGCGGCATAGACCACGACCGCGCCAAGCGCTGCGTTGGGAAACTCCTGGAGCACTGGCCGCACCGTGAGGATCGCCAGCGCGATCGCCAACACGGTGAAGACCCCTGCCGCCTGGCTCTTGGCGCCCACGGCCGAGGAGATGGCCGTACGACTGCCACTGCTGGACACCGGGAAGCCCTGCATCAATCCGGAGCCGACGTTGGCTGCGCTCAATGCCAGCAGTTCGCGACGACTGTCGATCTCGTTGGGGTCACCGGCGAACGCCCGCGCGGTGAGAATGTTGTCGGAGAACGCGACCAGCGCCACCGCGAGCGCGGGGACGAGCAGCGATACGACCGAGTCGACACTCAAATGCGGGACGGTCGGGCTCGGAAATCCAGGCGCAATGTGGCCGATGCTCGCCAGCCCTTGCTCGCGCAACGGCGTCCAGGCCACTAACGCGGTCGCGACGAGCATGCCCACCAGCGCCACCGGCGCTTTGGTCCAGACCCGGTTGGCCACGATCATCGCCAGCGCCAAGCTGACGCCCAGGATCAACGTCGGCCAATGGATGTCCGCACGCTGCTCGATCAGCGAGCGCGTCTCTGGCCAGAACCCGTCACCTTCGATGTCGAGTTGGGTGAGTTTGCCGTACTGACTCACGATCATCACGATCGCGATGCCGGCCATATAGCCGATCATCACCGGACGGCTGAGTAGGTCACTGATCCGCGCGAGACCGCCAGCCCAGGCCAGTGCACAGATGCCCGCGACGATGAAACACAACGCGACCGCCAGCGAGGCGTACTCATCCGGCGTGGTGACGGCCGCACCGATCGCGGCGGCGGTCATCAGCGAGGTCGTCGACTCGGGGCCGACGCTGAGAGTGCGTGAGGAACCCACGAGTGTGTACGCCAGCAGTCCCCCCGCGAGCGCCCACAGCCCCACGACCGCGTTGAGGCCCGCGACCTCGGCGTACGCCATGACTTGCGGGATCGCGTACGCCGCGACGGTGACGCCCGCGACGACGTCACCGCGCAGCCAGCCTCGCTCATAGCCGCGTACCCATTCGGGGATCAGGCGGCTCGGCATGGACGGAGATTAGTGGCGCGGCTCCAGGCTGGCGATCAACTGCTCCACGCGAGTCTTGATCTCGTCGCGGATCGGGCGTACGGCCTCCAGGCCCTGGCCTGCCGGGTCGTCGAGTTGCCAGTCCTCATAACGCTTGCCGGGATAGAACGGGCAGGCATCGCCACACCCCATCGTGATCACCACATCGCTGACCTGGACGGCCTCGTCCGTGAGCACCTTGGGGTGACCGGCGGCGATGTCGACGCCGACCTCGGCCATCGCCTCGATCGCCTTGGGGTTGATCTGATCAGCCGGCGCGGAGCCTGCCGACAAGACTTCGATCCGATCTCCGGCCAGATGCTCTAGCCAGCCGGCAGCCATCTGGGAGCGCCCCGCGTTGTGGACGCAGACGAACAGGACGGTGGGGTTGGTCATCGGGACTCCTGGAATCGATCGCGCAAGGCGAGGCTGACGTACACCAAAGCGACCAGCACCGGCACCTCGATGAGCGGGCCGACGACACCGGCCAGCGCCTGGCCGCTGGTGACACCGAAGGTGGCGATCGCGACGGCGATGGCGAGTTCGAAGTTGTTGCCGGCGGCGGTGAACGCCAGCGTGGTCGTGCGTGCGTACGACAACCCCAGCGCCCGACCCAGCAGATAGCCACCGCCCCACATCAGCGCGAAGTACGCCAGCAAGGGCAGCGCGATCCGCGCGACGTGGCCCGGCTCGCGGGTGATCGTCTCGCCCTGCAGGGCGAAGAGGATCACGATGGTGAAGAGCAGGCCATAGAGCGCCCACGGACCGATACGTGGCAAGAACCGGGATTCGTACGCCTCGCGGGTCCAGCGTCGTTCGCCGATCCGCCGCGACAGATAGCCCACGAGCAGGGGGATCCCGAGGAATATCAGTACGGACTTGGCGATCTGCCAGGTGTCGACCTCGAGCCCGGCTTGGGCCAGACCGAGCCAACCCGGCAACACCTCGAGATAGAACCAGCCGAGACCGGCGAACGCGATCACCTGGAAGACGGAGTTGAGCGCGACCAGGACGGCCGCGGCTTCGCGATCGCCGCAGGCGAGGTCGTTCCAGATGATCACCATGGCGATGCAGCGGGCGAGCCCGACGATGATCAAACCGGTGCGGTATTCGGGCAGGTCCGGCAACAGCAGCCACGCCAGGGCAAACATCAACGCCGGCCCGACGACCCAGTTGAGCACGAGTGACGCCGCCATCAGGCGGGTGTCCCGGGCGACGTCGTCGATGCGGTCGTAGCGGACTTTGGCGAGGACGGGGTACATCATCACCAGCAGGCCGATCGCGATCGGCAGTGAGATGCCGTCGATCTCGATCCTGCTCAGCGCGGTGTCCAGGTCGGGGACGAGGCGGCCCAGCAGCAGGCCCGCTGCCATCGCCAGCCCGATCCAGAGCGGGAGGAAACGGTCGAGAGTGGACAGGCGCGCAGTGACGTGGTGGACGTCGGTGTCGGTGGTCATGCCCTGCTCTGTTGTCTCGATGGATATCGAATCAAGTCTCGTAGCCTGATTCGAAGTCTGTCAAGATAGACGGGTGACCTCGTGCGAGCCCGGTGAGCTGGAATGCTGCCCGATGGGCATCTCGGCAGTCAGCGCAGCCGAGGCGGATCGACTGGCACCGATGTTCAAGGCACTCGGCGACCCGGTCCGGCTGCGGATGACCTCGATGATCGCGGCCTGCCCCGAGCTCTGCGTCTGTGACATCACGCCGGCCTTCGACCTATCGGGCGCGACGATCTCGCATCACCTCAAAGTGCTGCGCTCGGCCGGGCTCGTGGACTGCGAGCGGCGTGGGACGTACGTCTACTACTGGATCAAGCCAGACGCTTTGACCGCACTGGCCAGCCTGCTCGACATCCGTCAACGAGCGAGATAGAGCTTGCGCAGCCGCTCGGTGTTCTCCCAGTGCGAGTTCCCGGTTGATCGAGCGACGCTCCCTCTAACTGGTAATTCACTGTCACCAGGTGGCAGTGATCTTCCTACTAACGCCGGAACTCCCCGCAGTCAGACTGCGAGGAGTTCCGGATCGGCGGGCCGTCCACGAAACTCTGTGACCTGCATTCTTGAAACACGCCGAAAACGCGTTTCCCGTCGACGTTCGCCGTTTTCCCCGTTTTTGGGGTTGGACGCCCTGTCGGGTACCAGTTTACGGGGCTGCGAGGACGGGGTGCTGGACGTCCCGGTGATGCTCGGTTGCTGGGTTTGTGCCGATACACGGGGTATGTCTGATGCGCTTTTTTCGGTGTTCATCATCTTGGTGACTTTTCTCGCGTCGGCGGTTGGTGGTGCCATGTTCATGCCGTCTGTGGCGTGGGCGAACGCGCTTATGCTGATTGCCCCGCCTGTGTCACTTGCGTTGTCGTTTCCGGTGCGGCGGGCTTTGGGCCGCGCCACCAGCGGTACACCGCGACGAGACTGAACATCGACAGGTGCGTGCGCTCCCGCGACTGTTGGGTTGTGCCGATAGGTGGGGTATGGATGAGTGGGTTCTCACTGGCCTTACGGCGTTTCTGTCGGTTCCTCTGATGTCTCTGCTGGGTTGTTTGTTGTTGCCGTCGCTTGGGTGGACAACTGTGCTTGTTGTTGTTGGTTCTCCTGTGCTGACCGTGGTGTCGTTCCCGATGTGGCGGGCTGTTCTGGGAACCATCGGGCGGTGGCGTGTCCACCCGCAAGGAACACGATGACCACGACGCATAGTGACACTATCGACGCGGGGAGTCCTTTTCCGTCCCAGTGGTCCGATGTGTCCTTCCCGACGACGTAGCCGACCGCCAAGACTGCGGTCACGAATTCGATGAATCTTGTGAACCGTTCGACCCCTTTGGCGAAGTCACTGTCGTCGGTGACCGCGCTGATGATTCTTTTGACCGCTTCGTAGGGGCCGTACAGGAGAACCAGTATTGCGAGTGCTTTGGTGGAGGCACTCGATGTGTTGATGGCTGCGAGATATCCGGCCAACAGGCCCACCACGGTGACGGTGATGAGACCGTGCCCGTGGGGACGGGGTTCTGGACGTCCCGGTCATGCTCGGTTGCTTGGTTATGCCGATAGGTGGGGCATGTATATGTCTCCGTTGTTGGCGTCGATGTTCACATGGTTTTCTGTGTTTGTTTTGTCGGCGCTCGTTGGTGCCGTGTTCATGCCATCATTCAACTGGGCGGTGGCGCTGATGTTGGTTGCCCCGCCTGTGTCACTTGCGTTGTCGTACCCGATGTGGCGGACTGTTCTGGGCCGCGAAAGAAGTGGTACACCGCGACGAGGCTGAACATTGCGAAGATGACGACACCGATGCTGATGGTGGGCCACAAAGAAGCGTGGTTGTTCGTGTATGCGTTCACGTTGCTTGCGCCTAAGTACCCGAGGCCGGTTAAGACACCGAACAGTTCAACAGGCTTCGTGACCGCTTTCGCGTCTTGCGCGAAACCGGAATCTCCGTCCACTGCGTCAATGAGTTTGATTACGAACTCATACGCCAAGAACAGGGTGATGACTGCCGCCACGGATATTCCCTTGTCGGTGGCTGATTTCGTTCCAACGACGATTCCTGTCACCAACCCCGCGATGGCGACCGGGACGGTGAACCACGGACTCATGCTTGGCGTCGGTTCTGGACACTGACACGGGCACTGCGTGTTTTGCTCTGTCATACCCCCGGATGCTGACAGTGGCCCACGCCGTGTGTCACGGGGTCACGTGTTGGCGTTGCGGATGAAGTCGAGCATCAGTTGTACGTCTCGTTTGAGGGTGCCGGTGAGTGGGCCGGTCCACCGGAGGGTGGTTTCGGTGGCGACCCTGTTCTTGTCCACCTGCTTGATGCCGGTGACGGTGAGCGGGTGACCCCACTTGTTAGCGGCGGGCACGTGCTTCCCTTTTGGATGCGTTTCGTGGACGGCTGCAGTGAGTACGTCGGGTGGGGCATAGTTTTCGATGGTTCGACAATCGGTGACCCACGCAAACCCCGGCAACCCGGTCCTGTTGAACTCGTCCATGACGCGTTGCTTGGTGGCGTTGATTCTCTTGCGTGCATGCGTTTTGTCGGAGTCGATGAGAATCATGGAGTGTCGGTTCAACCTTCGTAGCGAAATGAACTCGTCCACTTCCGGGTCGTCGCCCGTCAGGTGGTTGAGGAGTCTGCCGCCGTAAAACATCACCGAATAGTGGATGCCCTCCACCAGCCCGTGGCCCGGTTCCAACAAGTTCAGCCAATGGTTGACGTAGATACGGTCAGAGGGGCCTTCCACCCAAATGACGGCGTTGGCTTGCAGAATATCGGCGGGCCGGTACCCGAGGTCGTGGCACACATCAGACACTTCCTGTGCCGACACTGCTGGGGTTGTGACGGTGCCTTCACTGGTTTTGCGGAGGTGGATGATGCTGGCCTGCTCGTAGTCGAGCATGTGAGCCGAATGGGTGGCTATCACGTACTGGTTCGTCGTGTTCTCCGACAGGTAGCGGACCAGTTTCCGTTGCAGGAGCGGGTGGAGGTTCACTTCCGGTTCTTCGATACAGACCAGTGTTTCGTCCAGCAGGGTCGCTGCAGCGGCGATGATGACCACTTGATGGATACCCGTCCCCAACGCGTCGAGCGGTAGGACCGTGGCCCCTTCGTGGATTAGCAGATGTTCTCGATGGTTGGGCACTTCGATGTGGACGGTGGGGTCTTCCAACACGTCGGCCACAAACTTGTTGATGGCGTCGAACTTGTCCCGTTTCTCGCGTTCCATGTGGCCGGGGTTCTGGTGGTCAGCCAACCGTTCAATCAGACCGCGACCCGAGTAGTCGCCGCCTTCACCGTCGTCGCCCGTGCCAACTTGCCGGAACGCCTGCACCACCGCGACGGGCGGTGGCGTAAACGGCATCCATTTCGCGGCGACGGAACGGACGGCTTTTGCCGGGGTTCCGCCGCCTTCCCCGAAAAGGCTTGAGTGACCTCGCAAAGACGGGAGGTCCACTTTCCCTTGCGCGGATGCCACCACTTCGTCAATCCACGTCGGGTCGACTTGCCACTCGAATAGTTCCGGCGTGTTGTAGGACGGGTTCTCGGTGCTCTGGCTTCGCGTCACCCACAAGAGTCCAGAAGAATCGGGGCGCAGGATGGGGAGGTCGAAGAACGCATGGAACCCAGCCAAATAGTTCCGTTGTTCATGGTGCGGCACGCCCTCACGAAGCCACGCTTCGACAGCATCCATGTCCACGATGTGCCCGGTCGCGTACCGCAGCGGCTCCCCGACTGGACGTGGTTCGTCATCAACTCCCCTGCGCGGGGCCTTCGCTGCCATATAGGTGTCGAGGAACCGGATGACGTTCGACTTCCCCACGTTGTTCCGTCCAGCCAACAGGGTCACCTTCGACAGCGGGTCGAGGTACCGCATCGACGTGAAAGACCTGTACCCGCCGATACCGAGACCATGCACGAGTGGACCACTCGCGGGCCTGTGATTGGTCACGGCAACGCGGCCTCGATAGTCATTGCGTCCGTGGTGGGCTGTTCCAATTTGCGAACAAAACGGTTCGGGAGGTCTTCCACATCGGATAGGAATTGCTCGTAGTTGACGATGGTGGCACCCGGCTCCGTACTGAGGTTGAACTTGTCTTGGATGCTGGTGATGTGGTCACGAACGTGCTGCGTCTCGATGGCGTTCGCTGGCAGTTGAGCACGAATGTTGTCGAGCAACGCCACCGCTGCCCGTCTGGTCGCGGAATGGGGATAGTCGCGCTTGAAGTTCTTGAGTTGCTGTTTCAGCAGGGTTGACGTTTTGGTGTGGGCGTGGGCACGCATGGCGGCACGCTGTGCGGTGTTGATGCGCCCAAACAAGACCGCGAAGTTGTCGAGCGTTTCGGCCCGTTCATTTGCAAGCCCATTCTCTTGGAGGGCCGCGAGAACGCCACGTGCGAAGCCAACTTTCGTTAGTTCAAACCCGCGTCCGTTCTGCTGTTTTACTGCCGATGCCGCCATCGCAGCCGCCTTGAACACTTTCTGCCCGCCTGTAGGGGAAGTGTCACCGAGGGCTTCCTCAAACTCGTGCGCGGCCTCCGGGTTCAGTTTCTCTGCCGCCGCGAGAATCACGGCGCGTCGAACCACCGCCTGCGTAATGAGGTCTTCCGGTTCGACCGGGCTGGTGCCGGTCTCTGACGGGAAACCCAAAGACTGGTCGACCGTAATGATGAGGTCGTTCGTGACGAGTTGCCTGCCCCGGTATCCGTCTTGGAGTTCTTCGACCGCCTCCTTGCCTGCGTCGTCTCCGTCTACGAGGACAACCACGGCAGGGGTGTCGACGCTACGTCCGCGAGCAAGGTAGGCAAGGTACGGGATGTGCTTTGCGCCCCCTGCCGGAACGAGCGTGAGCGTGTTGAGGTCAAGGTTTTCGGCTGTGGGTGTGTGTTTGCGACTGAGTGCGCTCATCCCCGCGAGCAGCACTTGGTCCGCCTGTCCCTCAACGAGCAGGTTGCAGTTTCCGATGAACGTGGTTTCCGCGACGAACGACCCGAACGCGGTCCTCAACGGCTCGTAGTGGTTGTGTCCTGCGTTAGCGACTGTCCGGGTGCCGTCTTCACCTTCGGCCTTTTCGAGGACGCGGATGCGTTCAGCGTGGTTCTTGTCGATGAGGAAAGGTGAGTGGGTCACGTAGACCACTTGCACTCCGGGCTTCTCGGGGTCTTGTGGGTGCGCGAACGCTGCGAAGATGCGTAGGAGGTCTTGCTGGCCGAGCATTGAGAGGAAGGCATCGGGTTCGTCCATGAGCAACACTTCGTTGCGGTTCTGGAAGTCGTGAGCCAAGTAGCGCACGAAGTAACTGAGGAAGTGCTGGAGGCCACCGCTGCGTTCGCTGAACGAGTAGTCACGTCCTGTTCGGTCTTTCACCGTGAACACGAGGTTGCTGTCGCGCAAAGTAAGGCGCAGGGCAAACTCTTGGTCTTGGGTCCACCACTTGGGGAAGTCAAGCGAAGCGGCAAGTCGTTCGTTCATTCCGTCCACGAGACCGTTCGCGTACCCCTCATCGCCGGAACGAACTGCTTTACGAACACCCTCAAATGATTTTCGGTTGATGCCAGCGACTTTGACTAGCAACGTGTCCGCGAGTTCAAGGCTTTTGAGTGCCTTTGTCGCGTCGTCGCCCGTGTCGTCAATCAATCGGAAGTCAGCAGAGATTTCTTCGGCAGAAGCCGTGACGGTGGACTTGTCTTGAAAGACCGCAGCCTTGGACATGACCCTCTCTATCCACCCCAGTCGCCGTTTCCGTGACACTCCGGTGGTCTTGCCCGCCGAGATGAGGTAGTCGAGCGGAACACTGTCGGGGAGCGCAACGTTCGCCTCGACGCGAAAGAACGGCGGCAAACCTAGCGATTCGACCTGCTTGGTCGTCGGGGTGTGCGTCTTCCACTCGCCGTCCACCTTCACATAGACGGTGGTCGCCTCGTGTGCGCGGAAGAGGTGAAACGAATCTGCCGGATGGTTCGCGTCCAGTTTCAGGACGCGTCTCAGATTGGCCTTCTCGTCCTCGTCCAGCGCATGGAACTCGCCCCCGAACTCGGGTTTACGCATCTCCTTGCCAACGACGAAGAACTCGGAATAGCGGCAAAAGTCCTTGTGAAGAATGTTTTCGCCCGACAGAAGGCACTCGATGGCGTCAAGAACCTGCGTCTTGCCTGATTCGTTCGCCCCCACGACAGTGGTGATGTCCTTCTCAAGTGGGATACGGACGTAAGGAAAGAAGCGCTCATCGACGCTGTCCCACGGGTCTGGGACGCTGTTTGAGTCGCTCTTGCGGAGATGGTCGTAGTTGAACGACTTGTAGAACCGCAGATAGATGGTCTTGATGCGCACGGGTTGCTCCTCACGGTCATCGGTCTGTCGGAGGCTACGCGCCGCCACCGACATCCCCATTGGCTCTGTGTATCGGTATCACCAACGCCGACGTTGCGACAGCGCCTAATCCACAGGCGCTGGGGATGAAGGCATTCAAGCCACGGGCCGTTTGGACGCTTCATCTCTGGCGGGTCGTGAACGCGCCGATACCTCCTTCACACGAAGGAGACCCCGTTCTTGCCCACCCTCGACTCTTTGCTCGCCCAACTTCCTGCTGACACGGACCCGCAGGTTCTGGCCCGGTTACGTGCCGAAATCCGGGCGTTGGAGGCGCGGCGTGGGTTTGGCCTGAACTTTGAACGGTCGCTGCCGGAGACGGTGGAGTTGCCGGGTAGGCCGGTGCGGCGTGGCGACAAGGTGCGGGTACTCCCGGCACGTGGCACCACGGGCCGGAGGGACATGGCGACGTTTCGGGTGACACGCGTGGCCCACGGGGTCGCGCATCTCGTGGCCGTGGACGGGGCACGGCTGGAAGTACCCGTGGCGGATGTGGTGGTGGTGGCGGAACCCGCCGACACCCTGTTTCCGGGCCTCCACCACACCGGCACCGTCGCCACCGACCCCGGTAGTCCCGCCCACATGGTTATCAACGGGGAGAACCACCACGCCCTCCAAGCGTTGACGTACACGCATGAAGCCGCAGTGGACCTCATCTACATTGACCCGCCCTACAACACCGGGTCGGGTGACTGGATTTACAACGACAAGTATGTGAACGCCGACGACGACTACCGGCACTCCAAATGGCTCGCGTTCATGGAACGACGCCTGTTGCTGGCCCGTCGTCTGTTGAAAGACACCGGAATCATCATCGTCGCCATCGGAGACGACGAACACCACCGGCTACGAATGCTGCTCGACCAAACATTTCGGCGCACACAACTTCATCTCCGATGTGGTGTGGACGGGAGAATTCAAGAACGACTCACGGTACGTCTCCAACGGCGCGGACTACATGCTCATCTACGCCAAAAGCGAGGTGAGCCTGTCGGAACGGAAAGTGAGGTGGAGAGAGCAGAAGCCGGGTGTTGACGAAGTTCTGACAGCCGGACGGCAGGCGTGGAAAGAATCCAAAGGGGAAGCCGACAAGGCCACGGCGGCTTTCAAACTTTGGTGGAAACGAGTGCCAAAGCACCACCCAGCCAGCCACCTCCGCAGGTACGGGAACATTTGTGCCGAAACAGGGAGAGTCTTTTCTGTTTCTGACATCGGGTGGCCCGGAGGTGGAGGGCCACGCTATGAGGTCGTACATCCCATAACCAAGAAGCCTGTCCCAGTTCCCAAGGGAGGTTGGAGGTTCGGCACGCCCAAGAGCATGAGGCAGGCAATCCAAGATGGGCGTGTCCTGTTCAGAGAGGACCACATGAAGGGTATAAGCAAGAAGACCTTTCTTGACGAAACTACTGCTTCCCCAATCCCCTCTGCGTTCAATCAGGCTCGCGGGCGTGCATCCGTAAACCTCGCACGGCTGCTTGGTGAGAAGCGGTTTCCGTTTCCGAAGGACCACACGGTGTTGGCGCGGTGGTTTCGGATGGTGGCCCCGAAGGACGCGGTAATTCTCGACTTCTTTGGTGGGTCGGGCAGCACGTTGGAGGCGGTGTTGCGTCTGAACGCCGAGGATGGCGGGACGCGGCAGTGTGTGTTGGTGACGAACAACGAACTCGCGGCAACGGACCAGAAGCGGCTCACCAAGGAGGGGCACCGTGCGGGTGACCCAGCGTGGGAGGCGCTGGGGGTTCACGACTATGTGACCCGGCCTCGTGTCGAAACCCTGCTCACTGGGGTGCGCCCGGACGGCAGCGAATACGCGGATACGGTGCCGGGGAATGTGGTGTTCACGCGGCTCACCTACGAGAACGGGCAGTTGGTGGCGTACAACCGTGCGTTCACTCGTGTCGCGTGGCTGCTGTGGCTGAAGGCGGGGGCCACCGGCTCCTGTGTGGAGCACGTGACGGACACGTTCGCGGTGGCTGACACGTATGGGGTGTTGTTTGACCTCGACCACACCACCGGGTTCGTCCAAACCGTCGAAGCGGCTGGCACGGTGAGGATGGTGTTTGTGGTGACTGACGACGACGCGGGCTTCCAGACCGTGTGCGCCCGCCTCCCCCAGCACGTGGAACCTGTGCGCCTCTATGAGTCGTATCTGTCGAACTTCCGGGTCCAGCACGGCGGATAACGCTGTCCTGCTACGCAGGGTCGGTGGTCGTCTCTAGGGTGGCTTCCTGAAGGTAGGGGCCTGCTACGGGTGGTCCCTCGCTGATTGAGGGAGTCGGGCCGACGTGTCGACGCTGCGGGAACTGCTGGCCCAACTGGAGAAGACCGACCCAATGCTCGCGGGTGCCCTGTCGCGTGAAGTGCGAGCGTTGGCGCAACGCCGCGAGTTTGGTCTGAACTTTGAACGCCACACCCCCGAAGCAGTCGAGTTGCCAGGTCGTCCCGTCCGTAAGGGCGACAAGGTGCGGGTGCTGCCTGCACGTGACGGCAACGACAAGACCGACACCCGGCTCTGGGTGGTTACCCGGCTCACCACCAGCGACGGTGGGGAACGTGTCGCCCACCTGACCGCTGCCGTGGCGGACAAGGCCGGTGACCGTGACACGACCACACACCTCGTGGCGGATGTGGTGGTGGTTGCCGAATTCCGCGACACCATCTACCCCGGCCTCAAGTCCACCGGGACCGTGGAACACGGCGGCGATAAGCCGTTCCACACCGTGTTGAACGCCGAGAACTATCACGCCCTCCAAGCCCTGCTTTACACGCACGCAGGCCGGGTGGACGCCATCTACATTGACCCGCCCTACAACACGGGCGCGAAGGACTGGAAATACAACAACGACTACGTGGACGGGGAAGACATTTACCGTCACTCCAAGTGGTTGGCGTTCATGGAACGACGCCTCAAACTCGCTCGACGGCTACTCAACCCGACCAACTCGGTGCTCATCGTCACCATTGACGAGCGGGAGGTTCACCGGCTGGGTTTGTTGTTGGACCAACTGTTCGTTGGGGCGAAGCGGCAGATGGTGACTATCGCCATCAATCATCGTGGCGTGGCGCGTAACCGCGAGTTCACTCGCGTCGAGGAGTACGCGTTCTTTGTGTTCCTTGGCGAGGCGGGGCCGACCCTCAGTGTGGACGACCTCCTGTCTGCTGAATCGAAGTCTGACGCCTCGGAGCCAGTGCGGTGGGAACGACTCATTAAGGGCAGCAACAACGCCCGAAGGGTTGACCGGCCACGCCTGTTCTACCCGGTGTTCGTGGACCCGAAGAAGCGGTCAATCGAAGGCGTCGGGGACGCAATCGAACTGTCGGAGGGCCGAGATACCGTTCGGGTTCCCGAAGGCTGTGTGGCGGTGTGGCCGCTGTCTCGTGAAGGTGACGAGAAGCGGTGGCAAGTGTCGCCTGCGACCCTGCGAACACATGTGGCAAACGGTACCGCGAAGGTCGGCGCGTACGACGCGAAGAACGACCGATGGAGCATCCTCTACCTGAACCGTGGACAGTTGGAGCGCATCGAACGCGGCGAAATCAAAGTCACGGGTAGAGACACAAATGGGGTTCTGGAGTTGGTGTCAGTGACCCGCCCCCTGCGAGCAGCGATGACGGTGTGGAACCGTCCATCGCACAACGCCGGGTACTACGGCTCCGGCGTCGTCAACGCGTTGCTACCCGGTCGTAATGAACCGCCCCGGCGAGTCCGGAGGCTGGGTTTGGTGGCTCAGCCGGTTGGCGTGAGCTCGTTTCTTGCAGCGTAGTGCAGTTCCTCGGCCGCCATGGGCGTGAGGTCGGAGAGCGCCTCGTGAGGGCGCTCGTTGTTGAAGAAGTCGACCCAGTTCAGGGTCTCTAGTTCGACGTGTTCGACGCCGCGCCAGGGACCTTCAGGACGTATGAGTTCGGCTTTGTAGAGCCCGATCTGGGACTCGGCGAGGGCGTTGTCATAGGCATCGCCAACAGACCCGACTGAGGGGTCGACCCCCTCGTCGACGAGGCGCTGGGTGAAGGCAAAGCTGACGTATTGAGACCCTGCATCGGTGTGATGGATGAGGCCGGAAAGGTCGGTGACACCGGCCTGCTGGCGGGTCCAGATCGCATGCTCAAGGGTGTCGAGCACCAGGTCGGTCGTCATCCGCGTGGCGGCCCGCCAGCCCACGATCCGACGGCTGAAGACGTCGAAGATGAAGGCGACGTAGACAGTGCCTGACCAGGTCGCGACATATGTGAAGTCGGCGACCCATAGCTGGTTGGGCCTGCTCGCCCAGAACTGCCGATCGACCAGGTCCAGTGGTCGCTCGGCGGCCGGGTCGCCGATGGTGGTCCGGAACTTCTTCAGACGTAGCGCCCCGACCCAGCGTTGTTCACGGTAGAGCCGCTCGACGGTGCATCGAGCGACGTCATGGCCCCGTCCGCGCAGGTGCAGCCACATCTTGCGTGCACCAAACCGCGCGACCAGCTTCTGCCGGTTGCGCTCGGCGACCATGATCTCGACCAGCTCCGCGTCGCGGATCTGCTGCTTGGAAGGCCGGCGTGAGCGAGCCTCGTAGTAGGTGGACGGAGCGATCTTGATCCCGTGCTCACTGAGCACGCGGCAGATCGGCTCGACCCCGAACTCCACCTTGTGGTCCTCGATGTAGTCGATCAGAACCTGTTGGGGCGGTCGAGCTCCGCCGCGAAGAAAGCCGAAGCGCTCTTCAAGATCTCGTTCGCCCGCCGCAGTTCGGCGACCTCTTTCTTCAACGCCTTGATCTCAGCGATCTCCTCGCTGGACTTGCCGACGCGGACACCGCCGTCGATCTCGGCCTGCCGCAGCCACTTACGCAGCGATTCAGTAGAGGTGATGCCCAGCTTCGCCGCGACCGACCTGATCACGGCGGACTCGTGCGGATAGTCCCGCCTGGACTCCATCACCATCCGCACTGCGCGCTCACGCAGCTCGGTCGGGTACCTCGAGGGACGTGCCATGAGAGTGATCCTTCCAACGAATCAGCTCTCCGGACATGCCGGGGCGGTTCATAAGTTTCCGTTCCCGAAGTCCCTGTACGCGGTCGAGGATGCTTTGCGGTTCGCTGTCGGGGACAAGCCGGATGCGGTGGTGGTGGATTTCTTCGCTGGGTCGGGGACGACGGCGCACGCAGTGATGAGGTTGAACCGGCAGGACGGCGGCAGGCGCACAACGGTGTCTGTGACGAACAATGAGGTGTCTGCTGACGAACAGGGTGCGCTGCGGGCGAAGGGTTTGCGTCCGGGCGACGACGGGTGGGAGGAGTGGGGGATTTGTGACTACATCACGAAGCCCCGGATTCGTGCCGCCATCGAAGGCAAAACACCCGATGGTGACCCCGTGGCGGGGGACTACAAGTTCACCGACGAGTTCCCCATGTGCGAAGGGTTCGCGGAGAACGTCGAGTTCTTCACCCTCACCTATGAGGCACCCCGTTCGGTGGCACACAACCGCTCATTCGCGGCGATAGCGCCCCTGTTGTGGCTGAAAGCGGGGGCCAGCGGGTCTCGTGTCGAGTCGGCTACAGGCGACTATGGGTTTGCCGATACCTATGCCGTGTTGTTCGACATGGATACGGCTGCCGGGTTCCTCACGGAGCTGAAGCAGCACCCCGCTGTGGGGATGGTGTTTCTTGTGACTGACGATGACCGGGCGTTCCAGACCACATGTTCTCGTCTCCCGGACGGTGTGGAACCCGTGCGGCTGTATGAGTCGTATTTGACGAACTTCTCGTTCGCTACGGGACAGGAGTGACCGGCCATGAAGTTTCAGTTGACCGACTATCAGCAGGACGCGGTCGGGCGCATGCTCGACAACTTCGCGGACGCTCGTGACGACTTTCACCGGAAGGGCCGCAACGTCGCGTTCTCCCTGTCCGCGACGACGGGTGCCGGGAAAACGGTGATGGCGTCTGCGGTGATTGAGGGTCTGTTTTTTGGTGACCCCGACCATGACTTCACGGCGGACCCCGGCGCTGTCGTGCTGTGGTTCACCGACGACCCTGCGTTGAATGAGCAGACCCGGACCCGGATTATGCAGGCGTCGGGTGACCGCATCAGGTTCGGGCAGTTGCAGGTCATCGAAAACACGTTCAACCAAGAAAAGTTCGACCCCGGCAACGTCTACTTCCTGAACGCCCAAAAACTGTCCAAGAACAGTCTCCTCGTCCGGGGCGCATCCGCCGACGACGATGGCGAGGATGGGGTGTTGGTGTCGCGTGCGGCGTCACCGGACCTGCGGCAGCACACCCTGTGGGACACCATCAAGAACACGGTCGAAGACCCGGCGTTGACCTTGTATGTGGTGCTCGATGAAGCCCACAAGGGGATGAAACAAACGAGCGGGCACAAGCAGGAGCGTCAGACGATTGTGAAACGGCTCGTGGACGGCGGGAACGGTGTCCCCCCGGTGCCGGTGGTGTGGGGTATCTCCGCCACTATCGAGCGTTTCACCGAAGCGATGGCGGGCACCCAAAGCCGGTTCAACTACCCCGCATATGAAGTGGACGCGGCTCTGATTCAGGAGTCTGGTCTCATCAAGGACGACATTCGTCTCGACTTCCCTGCCGAAACCGGGGACTTTTCTACCGTCCTGCTGAAGCGTGCCGTGGAGAAGGTGCGGGAGTCCACGACGAAGTGGGCTGACTACAAGGCGTCGCCGGAGGGGGCGGACGCGGACCTTGTGGTGCCGCTGTTGGTGGTGCAGGTGCCGAACAAACCCACCGACGCGTTGCTGCTGGATGTGGTGTCGACGGTGCGGGATGTGTGGCCTGACCTTGATGCGCGGGGTATCGCGCACGTGTTCGGTGAACATGCCGACCTCGATATCGGTGCTCACATTGTCGAGTATGTGTCCCCGGAGCGGGTGCAGGACACGACACGTATCCGGGTGCTGTTGGCGAAGGACGCGATTTCGACGGGGTGGGATTGTCCGCGTGCGGAAGTGTTGATGTCGTTCCGGCCTGCGAAGGACCGCACACATATCACCCAGTTGTTGGGTCGGATGGTGCGGACCCCGTTGGCTCGTCGTATCGCAGGACAAGACACGCTCAACAGTGTGGAGTGTGTGCTTCCCCATTTTGACCGTGCCACTGCCGTGCAGGTCGGGGAAGTGCTGCTGGGGAAGAAGAAGGACGGCGACGACGACACGGGTGGCACGGGTGGCGGCAACGGGCGGCGTGTCCTGTTCAACCCCGTCGACATGACCCCCAACCCGCACGTCCCCGATTTCGTGTGGGCGGCGTTCGACGCGCTCCCCTGCCAAACACTGCCGAAGAAGGCCGCGAAACCCACCAGACGACTCGCAGCGCTCGCACAAGCACTCTCCGATGACGGGTTGCTGCCGGATGCCCGGAAGACCGCCTACGCAGCGCTGTTCGCCAAACTGGACGGTCTCGCCGTCGAAAAGAAAACCGAACTCGCGGCACAAATCGATTCACTCATGGAGGTGGAGGGGGAAACGGTGGTCGCCACCGTAGGTGGTGACGTTGCCACCGGGGACACGTTCACGACACTCGCGGATGACCGTTCCGTGGCCGCCGACTTCCGGCAAGCACAACGGGTGTTCACCCCCGACCTCGCCCGCAAATACGCAGACCATATTGCGGTCGCCACTGGTGACGACGACGGCCTGTTCGACGCCGAAATCACGGTCGCAGCCCTCGCGCTCGTGCCCGGTGTAGCCGACGAACTCGACACCAAGGCAGGCCAGATTGCCGACGACTGGTCCACCCAGCATCGGGTCGCAATCAAAGCCCTGACTGATGAACGACGTGACGCCTACAACCAGATTTTCGGGATGTCCACCGACCCCGTCGACGTCGATATCGAACGCCCCAAAGTGCGCACCGAAGACACCGAAACCGACGACCAAGGCACCAAAGCACCGACCCGCACAAGGCACCTCATGTCCGACACGGACGGGGTGAACCGCCCCGGCGAGTCCGGAGGCTGGGTTTGGTGGCTCAGCCGGTTGGCGTGAGCTCGTTTCTTGCAGCGTAGTGCAGTTCCTCGGCCGCCATGGGCGTGAGGTCGGAGAGCGCCTCGTGAGGGCGCTCGTTGTTGAAGAAGTCGACCCAGTTCAGGGTCTCTAGTTCGACGTGTTCGACGCCGCGCCAGGGACCTTCAGGACGTATGAGTTCGGCTTTGTAGAGCCCGATCTGGGACTCGGCGAGGGCGTTGTCATAGGCATCGCCAACAGACCCGACTGAGGGGTCGACCCCCTCGTCGACGAGGCGCTGGGTGAAGGCAAAGCTGACGTATTGAGACCCTGCATCGGTGTGATGGATGAGGCCGGAAAGGTCGGTGACACCGGCCTGCTGGCGGGTCCAGATCGCATGCTCAAGGGTGTCGAGCACCAGGTCGGTCGTCATCCGCGTGGCGGCCCGCCAGCCCACGATCCGACGGCTGAAGACGTCGAAGATGAAGGCGACGTAGACAGTGCCTGACCAGGTCGCGACATATGTGAAGTCGGCGACCCATAGCTGGTTGGGCCTGCTCGCCCAGAACTGCCGATCGACCAGGTCCAGTGGTCGCTCGGCGGCCGGGTCGCCGATGGTGGTCCGGAACTTCTTCAGACGTAGCGCCCCGACCCAGCGTTGTTCACGGTAGAGCCGCTCGACGGTGCATCGAGCGACGTCATGGCCCCGTCCGCGCAGGTGCAGCCACATCTTGCGTGCACCAAACCGCGCGACCAGCTTCTGCCGGTTGCGCTCGGCGACCATGATCTCGACCAGCTCCGCGTCGCGGATCTGCTGCTTGGAAGGCCGGCGTGAGCGAGCCTCGTAGTAGGTGGACGGAGCGATCTTGATCCCGTGCTCACTGAGCACGCGGCAGATCGGCTCGACCCCGAACTCCACCTTGTGGTCCTCGATGTAGTCGATCAGAACCTGTTGGGGCGGTCGAGCTCCGCCGCGAAGAAAGCCGAAGCGCTCTTCAAGATCTCGTTCGCCCGCCGCAGTTCGGCGACCTCTTTCTTCAACGCCTTGATCTCAGCGATCTCCTCGCTGGACTTGCCGACGCGGACACCGCCGTCGATCTCGGCCTGCCGCAGCCACTTACGCAGCGATTCAGTAGAGGTGATGCCCAGCTTCGCCGCGACCGACCTGATCACGGCGGACTCGTGCGGATAGTCCCGCCTGGACTCCATCACCATCCGCACTGCGCGCTCACGCAGCTCGGTCGGGTACCTCGAGGGACGTGCCATGAGAGTGATCCTTCCAACGAATCAGCTCTCCCGGACATGCCGGGGCGGTTCATTTCGCCACCTCGACGGCAACCACGACGCCGAAAACCCGCCACGCGCACGGTCCCACCCGCCCCGGAACGCCAAAACTCCCCACAACCAGACGGTTGCGGGGAGTTTCGTGGCTACTCACAAATAGTTTCGTGGACAGCCCTCGGCGGTGGCGGAGGGATTTGAACCCTCGGTGGGCTTGCACCCACAAACGCTTTCGAGGCGTTCTCCTTAGGCCGCTCGGACACGCCACCGCGGGGAAGATTACCGGAGCCGGGCGGCCGACACAGAATCCGGTCCGCATGAGCCTCGGTCCACAAGGCTGACGCGGGCCGTACGCACGGGTAGCGTTCGGTCGCATGGCGAAGAAGCGGCGAGTCCCAGCCCAGGACGCGATGTTCCTCTGGGGTGAGACACCCGAGACCAAGATGCACGTGGCCTCGGTGATGCCGTTCACGCCACCACGAGACGCCGGTCCGAGCTGATCTGCGCGACATGGTCTACAAACTGCGCGACGCGCCCGTCGAGTCACCGTGGAATCTCAGCTTACGCACCCGCACCTGCTGATGCACCCACTCCAGGCCTGGGTCGAGGACGACGACTTCGACATCGAATACCACGTACGCCGCTCCGCGCTGGCCAGCCCGGGCGACGAACGCGAACTCGGCGTCCTGGTCAGCCGATTGCACAGCACCCAGATCGACTTCACCAGGCCCCCCTGGGAGGTGCACTTCATCGAGGGTCTGACCGGCGGCCGCTTCGCGATCTATACGAAGGTGCACCACGCATTGGTCGACGGTTTCACGGCCGTCAAGATCCTCGGTCGCAGCCTCAGCCGCGACCCCGAGGCGCGCGATCAGCCGTACTTCTTCAGCCTCAAGCCGACCAAGCGCGCCAAGACTCCGCGCCCCCACGAAGTCGCTGCTCAGCAAGATCACGGCGCCGGTGACCGGCGTCGCGCAAGGAGTCGGAGCCGTGGCGAGCATGGGCACCGATGTCACCAAGGCGGTGCTCAAACTCGAGACCGAGAAGCTGCGCGACAGCGAGATCATCAACAGCGTCAGCGCGCCCAACACGATCCTCAACGGGCGCACGGGTCGCAACCGCCGGTTGGCGACCCAGCAGTACGACATGGCGCGGATCAAGGCACTCGGCGAGCGCTCCGGCGGCACCCTGAACGACGTCGTGATGGCGATCTGTGGCGGTTCGCGGACGTGTTCTGGTATGCAGAAGGGCTCTACGACGATCTGCCTGCGCTGCACGCGAGTTACTTCCAGACTGCGGTAGCGGTGCCGTTCCAGCCCGCTGGTTTCCGGCCGCTGCCGGTCGTGCGTGAGGAGAACGATCCGAGTACCGACGGTGACGGCGGGTTTCCTGCCGAGCACGATGGCGGCTGCGAGTGGTGGCGCAGCTCGCGTGTCGTTGCCGTCGTCGCTCGCAACGGACCGGGTGACGTTCTCGTTGCCCGTGAGCACCGCGGGACTGTGGTCCGTGCTCATGCACGTGCCCGCGGGGGCGGGGCTTTCGCCGGCAGCGCCGCACACGGTCG